>SCEJ01000017.1 GCA_004102785.1 Muribaculaceae bacterium Isolate-013 (NCI) | reverse complement strand
CAATGCCAAAATCAAGGCGTTCAGAACACAGTTCCGGGGAGTCGGAGACATCAAGTTCTTTATGTTCAGACTGGCCACACTATACTCTTGATACTCTCTCCCGCCCACCGGAAAAATCCGCTGACCCCAAATGAAGAGCTGCGCTGATGTGGACAAAAATTTTTCGATGTTGAGTGTTAAATTTTCTCAAACATTATGGCCGGGGTGCTTGTTTTGTATTTCGGTGCGAATTTTTCGTGCTGCAACAACTATCCCCCCATTTATGAACAACGAGGAAAAAATTGAACACGCAAAAGGGCTTCTCCGCGAATGGAAAGCCACACACCACGAGGAATACTGCAACTTCACCGACTGGATGCATGACCGCGAGGGTCCCGGCTTCATCGCGGTATTCAACCATGCCAAGGCTTTCATGCCGCAATTTGAGACAGCCGTGCTGCTGCATCTTAAAGATGACAGCTCGAATGATGTGGGCCATCTAGAAAAGATGCTTGTCGAGGGAGGCATGGAGAACCATCTGCTGACAGGGCTGAATACTCCCCACATACCCGGCAACATTTTCCTGCCGATGTTGGCATGGATGTTCTACGGGCGCAGCTTCGAGTGTATGGTGGAGTACGGAGAAGACCTTATCAGAAATCCCAAGACTAATTTTCTTATACGCTTGGGAGCGAAACATCATATCAAGTGGATAATCAAGAGCAGCATAGCATTGAAAGGCCGAACAGAAGAGGACTGGGCTAACTTTGTCGAGGAACAGCGCGAGATGGGCAGCGAACCTAACGTTACCGCCAAGACCATCGCCAAGTTGAAGACAGCTTCGGAAGAAATACGGGAATTTGTAAAACCCGCAGGAAAGAAAGGTGCTCCGGGCAGAGCCGCCCGTCGTCGCCCGTTGACCGAGCTTTTGCCCAATGGCGACAATTATCTCTTTGACTGCATCGACAACCATGTGAAGATACGCAATAGCGGCAAGGATTTCGCCATGCTATTTATCGTGCTTAACGAGGGGCAGGCGTTGGCGAGAACCAATATCGTCGAGTTTCATTCCGCTCTCTCCGAAAGATACAAGGATAATCCCGGAATACCAATCCCAACCCCGCGCAGCATACAGGAGGGTCACAAGAGCTATATGGAGCTTACCGAGTACAAGGGCAACAAAATCCGAATGTTCGAGCGGCCGGAGTATATTTCCGAATACAATGACATCCGGGAGAAGCTGAGTGTAGCCGATTATATGTTTGCCGACTGACATAAGCGCTCGACCAAAACCATAATGCAGAAGCCATCTGACAATTTTGTCGGGTGGCTTTTGTCGTTTTTGGCAGTTTGGTTTACCCCTATTTCAGACAAATTTCTTCGTTTTATTTCGTTACGAACCAAAACGAATTTAACCCACTATCTATCAGTGTTATACATTTGCAAGTGCACGAGATTTGTGCTTTCTTTGCACCGCTGTAACGCTGAAAACGCATAGTGGTAACGAGGCTCAACGGGGAAAATAGACCGGTCGCCCCCAACGCCTCAATACGATTGCCGATGCGTCAGGCTGAACAGCCTTTGACTGCATTTAACTGTTGTCGGTGCGGTCAATGTCTTAACCCAGACGACGCGAATAAAATCAACATGACAGGTTTATCCGAACTTTTGCAGGAAGGAGTGGCTGGGCTTACACTGGCCATCCCCCTGTGCGACCTCAAGGAATTTGCCGACTATATAGTAGCAAAGACCAAGGAGGAACTGCTGCCTACGTTGAAGGCGGCGGACACAGATCCGCTTATTCCCCGTTTGGAGGTGATGCGGATGCTTGGTGTATGCGCCAACACCCTTAGAAACTGGCGTAGGAGCAAATATCTTGAAGCCGTGCTTGTGGGCGCGAAAGTGTATTACCGCACGTCGGCTGTTAACAAAGTCCTTAATGAGTATGGAAAAGAGCGTATCTGACAGAAAAGGTATCGACCCGATGCTCGTGCTCGGCAAGGCTGTTGACATGAGCGTGAAGATTAAAGGCGGCGATTTCCCTTTGGGTGCAATGCCTATGAAGATTCAACGTATCGTGCGGGAGGCGAACGAGTGTTACGGTTACCCGGTGGATTATCTGGCAGGGGCTATGCTTGTGGCCGTCGGGCTGGGTATCGGCAATACCCATTTCGCCCGGCTCAAGGGGAAATGGGATGAGAGCGCGATTCTTTTCATGGCTCTTGTCGGCAGACCCGGTGCCTGTAAGTCGCATCCGCTGAATTTCGCCATACGTCCGTTCACGGAGCTGGACGGTAAGGCAACACGCGCATACGTCAAGGAGTGCGAGGAATACGAGCGTCAGCGTGAACTGCCGATGAAGGAGCGTACAGACCCGCACCCTGTGGCCCCGGTATGCAAACGTTTTCTTATTTCTGACGCCACCCCGGAAGCTATGCTGCTTATTCACTCGCAGAATCTGCGTGGCATACTTATGTGGAATGACGAGCTTGCAGGATGGTTCAAGAACTTCAACCGCTACAACAAAGGCTCTGACGAGGAATATTGGCTCAAACTGTTCAATGCCAATCCGTCGTTCTCCGACCGCAAAGGCGTGAAAAACTCGGTTTATATCAGCCGTCCTTTTATCTCGGTTGTGGGCACTATACAGAACGGCATATTGAATGAGCTGGCTCAGGGAAGTCGCACCTCAAATGGTTTCATTGACCGTCTGCTGTTCGTTATGCCCGGCAATCAGGACAAGCAGCCGTGGAGCGACAGAGAACCGTCGTTCGACATCGAAGCGGCATGGGCTGACATCATCGGCAGACTTGTGGCGATGCCCTACGAAACCGATGATAACGGCAATATCGTCGCCGGTATCCTGCCTTTCACTCCTAAGGCAAAATCGCGACTCTACGAATGGCAACGTCAGAACACTGAGGAATGCAACCGGGAGGAAAGTGACGCACTGAAAGGTGTCTATAACAAGTTTGATTTCCATGCCATACGCTTTTGTCTAATAATGCAAATGGCGCGCTGGGCATGTGGTGAAGCTGACAAATCGGAAATAGATCTTGTCTCGGTTGAAAATGCCATATCACTTGTGGACTATTTCAAGACAACCGCCACAAGAGTACAGGGCATTATCCGCGAGCTGTCGCTGTCGGAACTGCAAAGAGCCGTGATGTCGGCTCTACCTGATGAGTTCACAACTGAACAGGGTGTTGAAATCGCCGCCGACAATTCTATGCCGGAGCGTACTTTCAAGGATTTTATCAGGCGTTTCACCGGGATTCACTTTCAGAAAATACGTCATGGAATTTATGGCAAGATATGACTGTAAACCTGCATTTTCTGCACTTTCTGCATTTTCCTCCAACCAAAATGCAGATAATGCAGATAGTGCGAACCGATTTTTTGAGAATCTATGAATAATACACACCGATTCATTCTCCAGCCATACAAAGGAGTGGCTACACGGCACACTTGCCCCGCCTGCCACAAGAAGCGTTGCTTTAGCAGGTATATCGACACCGAGAAACAAATCTCGTTTCCCGACGATGTCGGCAGGTGTGACCATGAACAGAGCTGCGGCTATCATCTTACGCCGAAGGAATATTTCGACCGTAATCCTCATGCGAAGCCCTTGCACTGCGATTTCGCAACTCCGTCAGCATGGCGAGCCAAACCGACCGAGCAGCGAAAACTGACATCCTTTGTTGCAACAGAGACTGTTTCACAGACTCTGCACGGATATGAGAAGAACAATCTCTATCTGTTCCTCCGCTCCAAGTTCGGAGCAGAGGACGCGCTCCGACTAATGAAGGATTATCGCGTAGGCACATCGAAACACTGGCCGGGGTCATGCGTGTTCTGGCAGACCGATGCCAATGGAGACACCCGCACAGGAAAGGTCATGCTCTATAATGCCGACAGCGGTAAGCGTGTCAAGGAGCCATTCAATCATGTGACATGGGTTCACTCGCTGTTAAAGATGCCCGACTTCAATCTGCGTCAGTGCTTTTTCGGCGAACACCTCTTGCCGATGAACAGAGGCAAGCCGGTTGCCATCGTCGAGAGCGAGAAGACCGCTCTTGTTGCGGCGTATTATCTGCCCGTATATGTGTGGCTGGCGACAGGTGGTAAAAACGGTTGCTTTAATGCCGACGCACTTCGTGTTCTCCGCGGCTGTCAGGTTATCCTGTATCCCGATATTGGCGCGACAGACCAATGGCGGCAGAAACTGAGTTTGCTACGCAGTCTCGGTATCGAGGCAAGCATCTTCAACTTCCTTGAAGAAGTTGCCACCGATGACGAGCGAACAGCCGGACTCGACATAGCAGATTATCTGCTGCAAATCGAGCCTGACCAAGCGATACTGCAATCAATGATACGCTGTAATCCAATTTTGCAGAAACTCATAGATGATCTGCAACTCACTCTTGTGTCAGTTGAACGGTACAACCCGGATACTGATACTATTCACAAACCCTCAAAAACTGATAAATCATGACTGCGAAGAAATCTCCGTCAACAATCGCATCCAAGTCAACTCAGTTGACAGATGCACCCCAAACCACAGTATCAACCCCTAATCCCGATTATATTACGAAGTCAGATAACTCAATCAACCCTATCAATGCTGTAAACATTGACAACGCTGTCAACAGCACTTATCCTGTCAACACAGACAATCTGTTCGACAACAAGCAGACGGCAACGGACACTACCGAGCCACCTAAGCAACAGCGCGTGGGAAAGCAGCAGCGCAAATCGGATTACGCCGATTTCAAAGCTGCCTATCTCACGCCGTCAAAGCTGATGAAGCGTCATCCGGTCAACATCGATGACGGCGTGTGGGAGAAGCTCGAACGCATTGCCCGCATCCTCGGCGACCGTGACACCACCGTCGGCAGCTACATCAACGCCGTCCTTTTGGAGCATCTCAATCTCTATGCCGACGACATCGAAATATGGCGCAAGCTCTGAGATGATAATGTCGGGATACCACTGCACCCGGTACACCGTGGGGCAGCTTCCCGATGAACGTAGTGAATTGGGAAGGCAAGGATATGTTTCGGGATTTCTTTTTCTCCAAAAACGACTCCCTAAACTGCGCAGCATAAGCCGCTCTTTGCCACCCCAATTCACCTAAACCACAACAATGTCTACTATGAATAAATCAACTGTCAGAAAGGGCGGTCGTCCCTCTAAACCGACCGATGAGAAGCGCACCCATGTGGTGACAATCAAACTGAACGATGCCGAATACTCCGACCTTCTGGAGCGGTCAAAAACCGCCGGAGTAAAGATGGCGGAGTATGTCAGGCATGGCGCGTTCCGTCTCACTATCGTCAGTCGCCTGAGCGAGATTGAAAAGGAGATTGCCAAAGGAATACTAAATCTCAGTTCCGATTTCAATCAGTCAATGACCTGTTTTCATCAGCTCAAACTTCGCAGCGCGGCCAATAAATTAGCCGCCGTCGTCGATAAGATGTTTGACATTCTCAAAAAATTAAGACCCAATAAAGAGACTGATTATGTTTGCAAGAATACTTAAAAGCGGCACGTTTCACGATGTCGTGGGGTATGTGACGCGCCAGTTCCACGACCCGAAAGAGTACACACCCGACACATGGCGCATCATCGGAAGTGAAAATATTTTCACTTCCGACTATGCGAAAATGGTGCAATCGTTTGAAGCGATACATGGATTTATGCCCGGCAAGGAGAATCCGGCAGGACATATTTCCATCAGTTTTGACAACGCCGATGCGTCAAGACTGACCGATAAATTCATGGCCCAGCTCGCAAAAGAGTACATGGAAGGCATGGGAATCAATAACACCCAGTATCTTGTCGTGCGCCATCTGGAAACCGGGCATCCGCATTTCCATATTGTCTATAACCGTGTGGATATGTCAGGCAAGGCAGTCGACGAGCGCAACAATTTCAGGCGCAGCGACCGTGTTGTAAAGGCTATCAAGGACAAATATGGACTCACATACTCGCCGCTGAAACAGAAATACGAGGACAAAATCCCGGTATTTAAGGCGCGAATCAGTCAGGCGATTTATGGTTGCAAGTCGTGGGATGAGTTCTCGCGCCGCCTCGCCTGTGCCGGAATTGAGGTAAAATTTCATGACGATCACAACACAGGCAAACACATAGGGGTGAAATTTACAGATGGTGACATAACGGTCAACGGGTTTAAAATCGACCGTGCTTTCACATATCGCCGCCTGAACAACCTCTTTGAGTTTAACCGCAAGCATGGGCAACAACAGTCTGATCATGCTCCGGCACACCCCAAAGTAACCGTCGAATATGCACCGACGCAGAAGTCCTCACTTGTGGAAGATGTGATTGAAGCCACCGTCGGGGCAATCGGAAATTTGTTCACTCTCGGCCCCGGCTTCGACCCGGAGGAACAGGCGTTTCAGAACGCCATCAAGAAAGAAGAAGCCAAACGTAAACGCAAATCAAGAAAAATCTGAATATGTCGAAACTCTATGATGACGTCAAAAAACAAGGTGAGCAGATTGACGACCTGCAAAAGATAGTAACCAACCACACCACTCGCATCGAGACCCTCGAAACCAAGGCGAAGGCAACGCCACCACCTGCGCAGCCAGTCAATCAAGGGCCGATAACGGTGAAATTGCCCGACAATATAGCGACCAATGAAAGCATCGGCAAACTGCTTGATGAAAAGCTATCGGCAACCTCAACCGATGGCACACTCAAAAAAGTTATGGAGCAACTGCCGGGCAGCCTGTCGAAGGGAGTTGCGGATGTACTGCCCGACAATCTGGGAGATAAGGTCAAGGACGCTCTTTATGAAGGATTCCGCAGGGAGTTTGCGGATGAGCGAAGAAAGCTCTATGACGTAGTGAACGACATGCGCTACAAAGCCCAGTCGATAATCTGGGGGCAATGGTGGCGTGCAACCCCACATTGGGTCTATGCCATCTTTGCAGTTCTACTTCTCGCCGCCGGAGGATTCGGTTATGGATTCTTCTATCAGCTCAACGAAAATTCCAAGCTGAGGGATGTCGAATGGCTCTATCGCAATCAGAGGACTGCGTATAAGACCGAAAAATCACGCCAATTTCTGATGAACACCGAGCGGGATTTTATAATGGGAACATGGCAGGTGCGCGACAGCATCAAAGACAATATCCGCTATTGGGAGAAAGAGCGAGGCTTGGACAAAACCTATCTCTATTTCAACCCGACCGAAAAATAACACCATTACTGACCGAACCGCCGAGAGAATAACCGTATCCTCTCGGCGGTTTTATAATTCAACGCAACTCAAATTATTCGTTTTTCGGCTCATTAGCTTGCTGTCTCAAAAAATTTCAGTAATTTTGCCGATATAGGAGTGGTATGTAAACTCCTACCGCAGCATGGTCAAGGCACGAGGAATAGACAATAAAATTGATTCTTTGGTGGCAATTCCTGTCACCAAGACACGCCGCACTCTCATTGTTCCCAATCAGGCGATTGCAACCTACGTCACCCAGTGGACTTACGACAGCCACTGCCGACTCATCGAGATGATTTATCCAGATGAGGAGAAGGTCACATACTCCTACAATGTCGGCGGTCTTCTTGAAAAAGTCCGTGGCGAGAAGTCATACGGCTATGACTACATCACCAAGCTCGGCTATGACAAGTTCGAGCAGCGCAGCTACCTGAAATACTGCAACGGCGCGGAGACATTCTACACCTACGACAACCGCCGCCGTCTCAGCAACCTTGCGGTCAACAGCGGAGGCACATCCTTAATGGACAACGCCTATACGTTTGACGCTGTGAGCAATGTTCTTTCGGTGGCAAACAATGCTTCGCTCCCGCAGAGCGGCAATGCCGGTGGCCAGATGTCACATACCTATACATACGATGGGTTGTATCGCCTTGCATCCGCCACGGGTACTTATACCGGGGCTGACAGCAAATCGGCATCCTATACCCTCGATATGGGTTATGACAATATGCACCGCATCACCTCCAAGCGCCAGCACCTGACGCAGGACAACGTGCAGTTCAACGGCACCCTCAATGTCGGCTACGACCTCTCCTACACCTACAGCTCGGAAGAAGGAAAGAAATTCCAGCTTGAAAGTGTAAAGGATGTTAATTACCGCACAGAGGAGACCCCGGAGGGGAACAATGTTGAGAACGGTCACGTTTACAGTTATGACAAGAATGGAAACCTTGTATATGTGAACACTAGCCGTATGATGAAGGATGGACATAGGGACAACAGCGTCGGTGAGCGCAAGCTCATCTGGGACGAGGAAAACCGTCTGCTCTCAGTGGACGACAATGGCTTCGTGTCCAACTACTGGTATGACGCCGACGGAGAACGCACTGTGAAAACCTCCGGCGAGAGCGATCAGGTCTATGTCAACGGAGTCTTCTCCGGAGGCTCGACCAACACCGCAAAATTCTCGCTATATGTGAGTCCCTATCTTGTCGCCAATCAGGGTGGCCGCTACACCAAGCATATCTACGCAGGTTCACAAAGGATTGTATCGAAGGTAGGCGATTTCGCCTCCTACGGCTCCGATCCGCGCCGTATAGAGTATGCCGGAAGCGAGACTGACGGACTCTCGGTTGACTACAAGTCCAAGTACACTGCGCAGCAGCAGATTATCAAGGATCACTACACGTTCTTTGATGTTCCCTACAACGGCACGGACAACAACAACTATGCCGACGGCGAAGGGTTCTGCTGCAACGACGGCACATTGGAGGCAGCACAGGCCAAGGCTATGAGGAAGGTCCAGAGCCGCGCAGTTGCCAAGTCTTTCAAAGACCCCGACAACTACGAGAATCTCCAGTTCTTCTATCATCCCGACCATCTGGGCAGCTCCAGCTTCATCACCAATCTTGATGGAGAGGTGGTACAGCACATTGAGTATGTTCCTTTCGGTGAGGTCTTCATCGAGGAGCGCAACAGCGTATGGAACACACCCTATCTCTTCAACGCAAAAGAGTTCGACGAGGAGACAGGCCTGTACTATTATGGTGCACGCTACTATGAGCCACGTCTGAGTCTTTGGCTGTCAACAGATCCAGCACAAGAGAAGACATTACACTTAACCACCTATAACTTTTCGCAAAACAATCCAATCAATTATATTGATGCCGATGGATTATGGTCTCTAAAAATTAAGTTCGGCTTTTCTTTAGATACTGGTTTTTTGGGCCTTAAGTTAATGGGTATTGGTGGTTCAATTGCTCCATTTGGCGGGGCCAAACAAGAGTTAAGTATCTATTTTACGATTGATACTGATAATCATGATTATGGATTCGGGGTATCTCATACTACAACTAATTATGAATACTCATATGATCTTAATGGAGGTTTTGTTGGAGTCAGTTCATCACGTGAAAAGAAAACTATCCTTGATTGGAATACCTATGACGGAGAATCATTTGTAAACGATTACATGTTCTCAAGTCCAGAGGAACAAGGTTATTTGAATTTTGGAGATTTTAAAGTGGATCCTTCTTTAAATGGCCTTGATGTAAACTACGAACAGTCTGTGGAGGCAATAATGGTCGGAGCTGGATTTAATCTTGGCGGTTCATTTAAATTACATGAACCCATCAAGAATAATAATGAAAAACCTGTTTCAACTCAGAATACTGAAACGACTAAGCAAAATCAGTCATCGACTAATTCAAATAATTAAGATTTTGAATAACCCACTGAGTCTGAACTCACATTCAGATTCAGTGGGTTACTCAAAAAGAAACGATAATCAACATCTCCTATATGACTATCAAAAAAATAATGTATATTATTGGCACGGGGTGTAATATAATACTATTTGTGTACATTCTAATATGTGCAATCATTGATTCATATCAGTTGTGGCCTTGGGGTCAATTGATGTCTATTTGGGTTTTAATTATCTTATTAATACCCACAAGCATTCTTTTACGGGTGAACTATTTAATCAGTATAAAAAAAGACACTATTAAATATTCTATACTTCTTATGACATTATTCATTATATATAGCCCATTATATTCAATTCGGGTGCTAAGGAATCGATGGATTTAATGTCAATACACCTCCAACAGCGGAAAGCACATCTCGGACTCCTGACGAATGTGACCGTGACAGGTGGCGACGGCACCATGTATCACAACGTGTCGGCGACATACAACACGAACTATCCCAACCATCTCACGCAGGTTTCACAGCAGCTCGGCAACGGCACTGCGGTGACAGACTACAAGTATGACCGTTACGGCAACATAACGCAGAAGACCCTCCCGGCAAATGCCACGGGCCAGCGTATGTGGTACAAGTACCGCTATGAGCCGGAGATGAACATGTATGTCGAGCGTATAGACGATGCGTGGGGCTACAGAAGCGAGGCCGGCAATTTCGACTACCGCTATGGCATCGCCCTTGAACGCCGCGATCTGAACAATTTCTACTACGAGACAGAGATTGACAACATGGGCCGTGTGACGAAGGTTCGCGGACCGAATGAGCTTGCGACAGGTGTTCCGTACATCATCGCGTTTGAATATAAACCAAAGGCAGAGTTCGGAGAATCCGGCATATCCGCTCCGGCATACGCTGTGACCAAGCACTACGACATCCAGCATCCGGGTGACGACCTTGAGACTGTCACTTTCGTTGACGGTTTCGGGCGACCCGTGCAGGTCAAGAAAGACGGTGTCGTAACGACCGCATCCAAAGGCTCGGGCGCATCCGACCAGACGGTGATGATTGTCAGCGGACGCAACGTATATGACGCTTTCGGACGTGTAGCTAAGGCTTACTATCCCGTGACAGAGGGAACAGGCTCAAAGACATCGTTCAACAACTCGTTTGATTCTGAGAAACCGACAATCACGGCATACGATGTGCTTGACCGTGCCATCAGTGTCAGACTCCCGGACGATTCAGAGACCACAACCGTATATTCGGTTGACAGAGGATTGAACGCTCTCGTTACCAAAGTGAGAGATGCTCTTAATAACGAGCAGTCCACATTCACCAACGGAAGCGGCAAGACTGTCAAGTCTGTTCAGCATAGCGGACCTGACGGTGAAATCACGACCACGTTTGAATATGACGGAATCCAGCGACTTGTAAGAGTCACTGACGTTGAGGGCAACCAGACCCTCTCCACCTACGACATGGGCGACCGCCGCACGGAGGTCAACCATCCGGCAAGCGGAATCACATCGTTCACCTACGACGCTCTCGGCAACGTGCTGACCAAGCAGACCGCGAATATGGCGGAGGAAGGGAAGATGATAACCTATACCTACGACTATCACCGTCTGACTGGTATCAACTATCCAGACCACCCCGAGAACAATGTCAAGTATTACTACGGTGGCCGCAACGCATCCCACAACCGCATCGGCCGTCTGATGCTCCGTGAGGACGGAACGGGCGCGATAGAATACTTCTACGGCAAGATGGGCGAGGTGACAAAGACACGCCGCACACTCATAGTCCCGAATCAGGCTATCGCAACCTACGTCACCCAGTGGACCTATGACAGCCACAACAGACTTGTGGAGATGATCTATCCCGACGAGGAGAAGGTCACATACTCCTACAACCTCGGAGGTCTTCTTGAAAAAGTCCGTGGCGAGAAGTCATACGGCTATGACTACATCACCAAGCTCGGCTATGACAAGTTCGAGCAGCGCAGCTACCTGAAATATTGCAACGGCGCGGAGACATTCTACACCTACGACAATCGTCGCCGTCTCAGCAACCTCGCGGTCAACAGCGGAGGCACATCCATTATGGACAACACCTATACTTTTGACGCGGTGAGCAATGTCCTTTCGGTGGCAAACAACGCTTCGCTACCGCAGAGCGGCAATGCCGGAGGTCAGATGGCTCACTCATACACCTACGACGGGCTGTATCGTCTTGCATCGGCAACGGGTACTTATACCGGGGTTGACAGCAAATCGGCATCCTACACCCTCGACATGGGCTATGACAATATGCACCGCATCACCTCCAAGCGCCAGCATCTGACGCAGGATAACGTGCAGTTCAATGGCACCCTCAATGTCGGCTATGACCTCTCCTACACCTACAGTTCGGAAGAAGGGAAGAAATTCCAGCTTGAAAGTGTAAAGGATGTTAATTACCGCACGGAAGAGACCCCGGAGGGGAACAATGTTGAGAACGGCCTCGTTTACAGTTATGACAAGAACGGAAACCTTGTATATGTGAACACAAGCCGTATGATGAAGGACGGACATAAGGACAGCAGCGTCGGTGAGCGCAAGCTCATCTGGGACGAGGAGAA
The DNA here is from genome assembly GCA_004102785.1 of Muribaculaceae bacterium Isolate-013 (NCI). Lineage (GTDB taxonomy): Bacteria > Bacteroidota > Bacteroidia > Bacteroidales > Muribaculaceae > UBA7173. The sequence goes on along the minus strand of SCEJ01000017.1, from coordinate 43,485 downwards.
TCGTCTGCTCTCAGTGGACGATAACGGCTTCGTGTCCAATTACTGGTATGACGCTGACGGTGAACGTACCGTCAAGACTTCGGGCGAGAGCGATCAGGTCTATGTCAACGGAGTATTCTCCGGAGGCTCGACCAACACCGCGAAGTTCTCGCTCTATGTCAGTCCTTACCTTGTGGCAAATCAAGGTGGCCGCTACACCAAGCATATCTACGCAGGTTCCCAGAGAATCGTGTCGAAGGTCGGCGATTTCGCCTCCTACGGCTCCGATCCGCGCCGCATAGAGTATGCCGGAAGCGAGACAGACGGACTCTCGGTTGACTACAAGTCCAAGTACACTGCACAGCAACAGGTCATCAAAGACCACTACACATTCTTTGATGTTCCCTACAACGGCACGGACAACAACAACTATGCCGACGGCGAGGGATTCTGCTGCAACGACGGAACAATGGAGGCTGCACAGGCCAAGGCGATGAGGAAGGCCCAGAGCCGCGCAGTTGCTAAGTCTTTCAAAGACCCCGACAACTACGAGAATCTCCAGTTCTTCTATCACCCGGATCATCTTGGCAGCTCCAGCTTCATCACCAACCTTGACGGTGAGGTGGTGCAGCACATCGAGTATGTTCCTTTCGGCGAAGTATTTATTGAGGAGCGTAACAGCGTATGGAACACTCCTTATCTCTTCAACGCAAAAGAGTTTGATGAGGAGACAGGCATGTACTACTATGGTGCCCGTTACTATGAACCACGCCTCAGCCTTTGGATGTCAACAGATCCGCTTCAAGAGAAATATCCGAATATATCTGCTTATGTATTTTGTGCCAATTCTCCTTTAGTATATTATGATAAAATTGGATTGTCATTAACATTAGTAGGTGAAGATGCTGATTTACAGACTACTCTTTCTTTTTATGAGAAAGGCATGGGGGGATTCTATTCACTGAATTTAGATGAAAATAAGCAAGTTCAAATAACTCAGATTGAAGATAAGAATCCTAGTGATATGACTCCTGAACAAGCGAACTATTATAAAGCGCTGAATAAAATTGTAACAGACGAAAGAGATACAAAGATTAACATTGTTGAATCTCTTTCAGTCCCAATTGGCGATGCTGCAATACAATCTGTTGCAATATCGGATATTCAGACACTTGGAGAAGGAGAATGGCTAAATGGAGCAAGTGCTCTCATGCATGAGACCTTTGAACAATATCAAGTACAGGTTAAGGGCATAAAATTGACTAAAGCTCATATTCAAGCAACAAGTATGGAGCAGCAAGTTACCGGAGCCTATATTCCTCCATTTGATAGATTTTTCGATAATGGACAAATGGTTCTTCCTGTTTTTAAGGATGCTAGCGATACCAGTTCAGAAAATCGAATTGGGACAGTTATTCTCCACTTGAATGATAAAAACAACGTATCGTCAGTAGAAAGAAAAAAATGGCAAAAATAACGACACTCCTATTATTCCTTGTTATTATTGCTTCCAATATTAATGCAAAGATTACTTCTGAAATAGACAACTATTTCAGAGGTAATCTCTGTTCATTAAGGCAGACAATCAAGGCAGCTCAAAGTCTATCTATAGATCAGAAAGAATTTTTAAATATCGTAGGATTGTTATCAGATGAAGACCAATTAACAATCCACAACTACAACGTCAGAAATCTCGATAAAGACCTGCGCACAATTGAACAATGGTATGAACTTAATCAAGATTTGCTTTCATGGGATTTAGTGGTTGATGCACGCAATATAGTGAATGAATTTTCAATCATTAATTCGCCATTGTCCGATGAGACGTCATTATTTGAATTGAAATACAATAATCTTCAAAAGAGATTGCAATATCGAGGCATTAGGAATATTAATTCAAATCAACTCATTTTCCCTACAAAATCTAAAAAAGAAGGCGATAAAGTTGTATTGAATTATATTCATAAAAACATGGAAATACTGGATTCATTATTTAACTGCGGAAATATTGGGTCGGGATTTGTAAATTCTGTGTTTTTATGTAATCGTGTTCGTGAATTTGTATTTGTTATAGGATGTTTCTGTGGTATAAGTCAATATCTAAATCCAGTAATTCCGACATTAGATTGGATTCAATTTAATGATATAAAAGATTATATATTCATGAACGAGAATAACATTCCGTTGAAAAAAATTGAGTTCTTAAAAAAACTGTGGCGGTCTAAAGTCCAATTTATGGATAAAAAAGAATATGATGAGGCTTTTAAATCAGGAATGTTTCTTTACGAATAGAAAATTTTGTTTTAATCATTAGTACCTGGGAATAATAAATGAACATATCTATAAATATCTTTTCAGATATACTGCACATTATCTCATCAGTAATGTTGAAGAATGCTGACAGAATTAAAATCGTATACCCACATATGCGTATTTTTGTTTGTAGGTACTTTGGGATTAATCAATAGTTTTGCGTAAACTCATAAAAGAAACATTTGCGGACAATTGAATAATACTGACATCGGCTGATTATAAGATTAGTCGATGTCTTGTTATTGAATTGTAATAATAGTGACAAATCAAAAGATTCAATAAACAAATTACCCACATTTTTAATGTAAACTCGGTTAATATCTATCAGCGTTGTCACACATCCCTCAACTATCTTGCTCATATACTCCTCTTCCAATTTCATGGAATCATTTACTCTCGTTGAGAACCCCTCATAATGCTTTGACCCCTGAATATAGATATTGAATAACGCTCGTGACGGGTTATCAATACCATAGTTTTCCACAAGGTCATCCCTTACCCGCTCAAACGGGGTCTTGTATCTGTTATAGAAGTCGGAGACAGTAGCCTTGGATAGTTTCTCGCGTTCGTCATCCGAGAGCGCGAACACCGGGAAGAACAGTTCGTCGAGGATATTGGCGAAAAGAGTCTTTTTATTCTTGAAATAGTATGCGATAGCACCCCTTGTCTGCTTGATTACCTTTTCAATATCGGAAATCGCGATAGCGTCCCAACTGCCGATAGCAACCAGCGGATAGCACTTTCTAAGTATATCCGACCTATTTCTTAACGATTGTTCCCGATGTTTCGACATTACGCAAAAAGGGTATGGAGAAGCGTCGTATCTAACACGAGGGTTGTTGTGGAAGACCTGTAAGAAAGATACGGCGCAACCCCATACCCGTATGACGTATGGACTCGCGTTTCATATCTATCCGTCTTCTTACTAAAATTTTCCACGCAAAATGCGGATAATGCAGAAAATGCAGAGGAAATTATGCTGTTATCAATTTTAGGTCGAAGAAGAAGATCCGGCTTTTCAAATCCTCATCGGCAGATATGCCAAACGCATCTTTCTCTCCTTGCTCGGTCTTATATAGAGGCTTAAAGCCGTTTTTCAGGTAGTAATGCAGAGTGGATTCGGTATTGTAGGCATCAACGAGCATATAGCGGCAAGCCGCCTTATTATTCTCGTCCACAAACCAGTATTTGAGGACATCCATGAGCTGAGTGCCTATATTCAATCCTTGACCTTGAAATGTCTTGTTCACACCGAGACGACCAATCAATACCGCAGGATAGCTGCGGTGGCGCTTTTGCTGGGGTATCTTTCGTTGGAGAGCATTTCGTGACGGATTGTCGAGTGTATAGGTCTTAATGCCATCGTAGGAGAGAGTGGCAATCGCCACAATTTCACGCTGATTCTCTCGGTTTATCCAACAATACGTTTTGCCGAGCAATTCATCCTCATAGAGAAAGACATCATGGCTGAAAAAATCGTCAAGGTCGTCATCTCCACAAGAAAAGGGGTCACAGTAATCTGCGACCTCCTTGGTATAAGGCACCATAAAGGTGTTTTCTACGAAAATAAATTCAGCCATTGTCAGTTTTTCCGTGGAGGAAATATGATGTTCTTAGCACTTTCCAACATCGTAGAAAGCACCTTTCGCTGTGATTCCGAGAGTTTTGGCGTAGGCAATTTGCCATTGCGCTCCGCTTCCTCGGTGAAGATTCTTGCATCTTCGCCCCAAAGTTCGGGGGATGTTTTAATTGTCATTGCCATAGTTTTATCTCCTTTTACTAATTCAATTACAAAGGTACAACAAATTTCTCACATAATCAGCTTAATAGGCTGATAAAATAACATCAGTCGAGCAAGCTGACAAGTTCTTTTTTCATATCCTCGTCAATCTCCCTGTATCTGGCGAAAGCCTTGCTGCCCTCTTTATGCCCTGACAAAGCCCCAACAAGACTGGGATCCTTGACTTTCTTGTATAGATTGCCGATGAATGTACGCCGCGCCATGTGGCTGCTTGCAATCTCATTTATCGGGCGTTTCTCCTCTTCCCCGGTCTTTGGATTGCGGACAGTCACCATTCGGGTTATCTCGCAGAGAGTGAATATCTTTTTTATTGCCTCGTTGTATTTCTGTGCGCTGATGAAAGGAAACAGTTTCTCAGCTCCTTTGGCAGAATATTTCTCCACCAATTGCCGTGCGCGTGTATTCAGTGGCACTCGTACAACCTCCGGGCGTTCATTCTTGGTCTTGTTGGGGATGTACTCGATTGCACCGTTTATGATGCTTCCCGACGTCATTTCCAACAAGTCCGACACTCGGCAACCGATAAGGCACTGAAAAACAAATATGTCGCGTTGCACCTCCAAAGCCGGTTTATCCGACAGGTCGAAATCGGCTATCAAATCGCGCTCCTCTATTGTGATATAGTAAGGAGTGCCGTATTTCTCACTGCCTATACCTGTGAAAGTTGCGAACGGAGTGCGGTCGAGATAGCCACGTCTCACACACCAGTTGAAGAAAGCCCGAAGCCTTTTTAGTATCCCTATGACAGAATTCTCGCCGCGTTTCTCCGGGCGACGGGGCTTACGTGTAGTCTCAACGACATCAGAGGCGGTCTTGTATATTGAGGGATATTTGTCATAAATTTTCGGCTCATTGACCACAAATTCCTTGAACCGCTCTATCTCAGCGGAATCAAAGTCGTTGAGAATAAGCGTGAACTTTGTCCGGGTCGTTTTCTGCCTGTACAGCTCAAAGCGACGCAACAGTCGGGCAAGCACCTTGTAGTGGCCTGACAGTGGTGCGCCGTCAAGATGCTTGTCGAGAAATTCATTGAACACATCGAAAAACGACATCTTCTTCAGAGCGGCCTCAAACAGTTCCGGGTGGTGGTGACGCAGAATAGCGTCCTCGAAAAATTCTTTGGAGAGAGACTTTTGTGGTGTGCTTACACAGAGTGAAATCAGTCGGCTCTCCAAAGATATCAGATTGTCATTTATTATTTGTAACTTTGCCAGTGTCTTTAGGTCTGCGCGTGGCATAATGATCTTACCGTCACGAAAACGGGTAGCCTCAACAAATATGCCGCTTTTCAGGCGCAGACGCAGTTCGCGCGACACCGACAGTCGCAACATGATTTCAGCTTCGCCATTGGCGTTGACCTTAGAGGATAGAGAGCGTGTTATGGTTGCCATATTCAGAGAGATCATTTTGATGTGGTACAAAATTACTGAATTTTGTCCACGCGACAAAATTTTCGTCCACGCTTTGTCCACATCTTCTGCCTCTACTTGCGCCCCGATGATTTCCAAAGTTCAATGTTGCAAATGGCTTTGTTGCGATAAGATGCTGACAATCAATCAATGCATGATAATTAGCTTTGAACGCTAAAATTCATTACGATTCAATGCGATTCACAAATGTCACTCCCAGGCGGATCACAAGGAAGTACGGACTCCCACCGCAAAACGCTGAAAATCACTTGATTTCCAGCGTTTTTCTTTTTGCCCTATCCGGCATAATACAGCGGAGTTCGGCACATGAGCGTGAGTTTTGCGTGAGTCACACGCATCGTGAGGCAAATGACTCACGATTGCAGTAACCGGTGAGTGAGTCGCCTACTGTTCAGTATTTTACTGCGATATGCAGTCCAGATGCCGGAGGCTCAGGGTTCATGGCTCCACCCTCCGGCCCCACTTTTCAAAGCACGAAGCCCCTGAATTAACATCATTTAAGGAATAAACGTGTGACGGGTGTTTTTCAGGGCGGATTTAACATTCTTGCGTGTTCCCTCTGTGCTTTTCCGTGAGTTGCAGGGATATTTTTGACTCACGCAGTACGCCGGACGCTTACTGTCACACAACATACATTCATACTGTTCTTTGCCTGTTGCAAATCCGGCAGAAAATGATTATATTTATATAACCATTAAACCCACAACAGTATGAAGGATTCATTTTTTACGCTGACTTTCTTTCCGAGGAAGCCGCGTTCGGAAGGCAACGGGGAGTACCCCATCTATGCGAGAATCACAACCGAAGGTCAGAAGACCGAGTTTACAATCGGCAGGAAGGTACATCCGTCCAACTGGGACCAGCGCGCCCAGAAAAGCGCGGGACGCTCGCGCCGCGACTTGGAGCTTAACAAGTATCTTGAAATGGTGCGCTCCCGTTTCTATGAGATACACAACCGCCTGCTCAATGAGGGCCGTTACATCAATCCACAGATAATGAAGAACCACTATTTCGGTATGGTGGAGAAACCGAAGATGCTCTGCGACGTGTTCCGTGAGACAAACGTGAAGCGCAGGGAGGAATATGAGCGCGGTGACATCGGCTACGCCACTTTCAGCCGCTGGGAGCGTTGTGTCACCTATCTGGAGGAGTTCATCGCCCTCACTCACGGAGGCGACAGGGATATAGCCATAAAGGATGTGACAGCCGGTTTCGTGCAGGATTTCGAGCATTTCCTGCGTGTGAGCAAGGAGTGCGCCAACAATACCGCTGTCCGGTATCTGCGCTACCTGAAGAATGTGATCCAGTATGCCATCGCCAACAAGTGGATAAGCGACGACCCGTTTCTTGGAAAGCGTTTCAAGCGCACTAAGGCAGACCGCGGATTCCTCACTGAGCCGGAGTTGAAAAGCATAATGGCTCTCGACCTGAAGGCATTTCCAAGACTGGAATGCGTCAGGGACACTTTCGTGTTCTGCTGCTTCACAGGGCTGGCGTTCATTGATGTCAAGACACTGAAGCGTTCAGACATATCGGCTGACGCAAACGGAAATATGTGGATAAGGAAGAACCGTGAGAAGACCGAGGAGCTGAGCGTCATACCGCTCCTTGACGTGCCGCAGACAATCATGCGCAAATACAGCGGCCACCCTGTCGTGCTGACAACCGGTGTGGTGCTTCCTGTGATGTCGAACCAGAAGGTAAACGCGTATCTCAAGGAGATTGCCGACCTTGCGAAAATCTCCAAACATCTCACGTCACACATCGCGCGCCATACGTTCGCGACCATGTCGCTCAACAACCATGTGCCGCTTGAGACAATCTCAAAGATGCTCGGTCACAGCGATATAAAGACGACGCAGATATACGCCAGACTTTTGGACAATACAATATCGGAGGATATGGAGGTCATGCGCACCAAGTTCAACGGGGTGCGACTCGGCTGAGAACGACATATACAGTAAAAGACGGCAACAGGATTTCTGCCCTGCTGCCGTCTTTTGCATTGCCGGATGTTGGTGTCTATTCGTCGAATTTCGGCCGGTATGTCCCGGACAGGAATTTTTCGATGTCGTCCTCGTCATAAAGTATCTTGCCGTCAAGACGGTAGAACGGAATCTTCCCTTTGTCGCGGTAGTCCTGAAGCGTCCTTCGGGATATGCCCAGCCTCTCTGAAAGCTGTGCGTCAGTGATGAACCGCCTGCCCATTAGTGACGGTCGGCATTCCTTCACCAGCCGCTCCGCCATTTCAAGGGAATGCCTGCACTGAGAGAAGAACAGTCTTACAGATTCGTCTGCCCCTGTGTATATTCTGTCACTCAATGTCGGCACCTCCTTTCGCTATAATGGCTGACACATCATGCGCACTGTACTTGCATTTCTTACCGCATCTTACGAAGCCGATTCTGCCGCCTGACTGAAGGTTTCGGACTTTCCGCTCCGAGATGTTCAGCAAGCGGCAGGTTTCTTCAAGCGAAAGCCAGTCGTCGGGATTTTTGTCGCGGACTCTCTCAAAGAGCGTGTGAAGCATATTATGAAGGTAGGCCATGCGCTCGAACATCGCGTCAAGGACCTCCTTGTCGATTGCTACAATTTCCATAATGATTTGTGGGATTTAGCGGTGGGTGGATATGGATGTTAAAAAAGGCAGCGGGTATCCCTCCCGCTGCCTCACCACTAAATCCACAATCAAAATAAATTATGACTGCGATTCAGTGGCAAAGTTAGCGATTTCTATCCGATTTTCAGCTATGTAGTGCCGATTATTTTGGATAGGAATGCCGGAGACAGCGGATTATTCCCCGCATCCGGGGTCAAGTTCGCCGATCAGGTCAAGAAGCGCGCCGGAGAAGCCTTCGATGACACTGCGTCCGGTCCGGTCGCCTCCGTAGAGGGCGTTTGCCTCGAACTGCCATGTCAGTATCACCTCGGCAATCTCGTGTCCGAAAAACTCATCGAATATTGCCTGACCTTCGGGGGTGAGGTATATCTCGTCGCCGTCAAGCATGGCGAGTCCCTTGTTCACAAGGCTTCCCATCGCGCTGCCGTAGTCGTTTGTCTCCTTCGTGTATGGCACACCGGTGTGCATTAACTCATCGACACAGCCTGCCACTGTCGTGAGATTGCAGATGACATCGGCAAACGCTCTTGACTCCACCGGACGGTCGAAGGGATACACCCCTGCATCGGCAATCTCGACCTGAGTCTGGAAAGAGCCTGCCTCGGTCACGTCATAGGCGTCACCGGTTATCTCCCAGCGGCGGCTGAAACGGTTGTCACCGACGGTGAACTCCAGTGTGGCATACTTGCGGACGGGGTTCTGCTCCATGACAGCTCTCATACGGTTGAGGATAAGGCGGTAGAGTTGCAGCTCGCTCGCGGTCAGCACCTCGTCGGCGGCGCGCAGGGTTATTATGGCGTGGCTGTCGATTGTCGCCCCGTTGTCTCCCCACAGGTAGCCTCCGGCATCGGGGAACACCGTCATGATGTGGCCCCGCAGTTTTTCGGGAAGGTGCGGGCAGCCGGTCAGAGGCGACGATATAAGCCCCCTGTCATAAAGTTTCTGCGCAACTTTCAGCGTCTTGCCGGGCATGAAGCCGAGATTGTTGAAGGCGTCCATCTGGAGTGTCAGGAGTGTGTGGAAACGCAGGTTGAACCTGTCGGTCTCCTCTATGGTCAGGGTGGCGGGTACTGTTTCGCCTGTGGGTACGGATTCGAGCACGGTTCCGGCATCCGCCTCATCGTCCCATGACTTCGCGGACTCGAACACCGTGCCGCTGTTTGCGTTGACGAGGATTGAATATGCGGGATGTGCCGGCAGCTGCACATAGTCTATATGGTCAGACAGTTCTCCGAGAAACAAGAGCGCGACAGCCTCCTGACGGGTAAGGTTGCAGGCGGGAAGCCCCATGTGCAGTAAAGTCTGGTTGATATTGTAGCCGAACAGCATATCCATACCTTTTGATACGAGTCCGGTCTGGGCGAGGCGGTGGAGGTGACGGCCCGACTCACGGAAATGGAATGCCCCGCGGATTGCGCCGTAGCTGAGCCGGGTCATCCACATACGGCTTCGGGGACAGCCCACGCGGAAGTGGCGGCAGATGTTGAAGAATCGCGCCTGTGCGTCGGCTCCGCCGTCGGAGGCGAACACCACTTCGGATGCCTCGCGGAACAGGGGCTTCAGCTCGCGTTCCAGTCCCTTGTCGGTGACGGACATCCTGAACTTCTCCGGGATGAACGGACTCTTTCCGTCCGCCATCTCGCCGAGGGGCGTGTGGCGGATGAAACGGGGCGGCACTGCGGCAACTGTCAATGTTCCGGAGGTGTAGATACCCTCGCTTGTCTCGTTGTTTGCGCCAAGTGCTATGGCGACAGTCTTGGTGGCGAGAATACTCTCGCAGATAATAAGGATCATAATCTAATGTGGGTTTAGGGTGAATTTATTGAAGGCACGGGGATTGGGTCGCCCTTATCCCCGTGCCGTGGGGATAACTTGTCTAGGTGATACGGTTGCCGGAGGGGATATTTACGGACGTGACGTGGATTCAGTGGTCGGGATTACAGTCATAACCCGGCAATCATATCGGTTGAATCACAGTGTATGTTGATTGTGGACGGATGGTGAGAGGCTTTCAGGGTCTGGGACCTTTGGGCTTCTGCTGCCTTTGCTGGTTCTCGTCCTTTGGCGCGGTCTGTCCGCGCTGGAGAGGCTCCTTCACGTTCTTGGTAGCCTCGTTGGTTGCACCGTCATTGTTGACAGCCATCTGTGTCTTGCTTTCCTCGGCGATGCCCACCACCTTGTCGCGGTCGGGATATACGCGGGTGGTGATTGGCGCACGTTTTTCAGGGTCATACTGGAAATAGACGGTGCAGTTGTTGCCGAACAGGTCTTTGGCTTCGCCCACGAGGACTTTTTTACCGGCGAGATAGTCGTTCTGCTGCTGTTTGCTCAGCTCTATCTTACACCAGTGGGCAAGGCGTTTGACAGTGCCGTCGGCATTGTGCCAGCGTTCTTCTGGCTTCTGTTGCGTCTGCTGTTGCTGCTGCGACTTTCCGCCCTGCTCCTGCAACTGGCGGTAGAGGTCGGAGTTGACGAAAACGACATCACGCTTGGATACGCTGTATTGCAGGTCGGCGACAAATTTCGCGCCGTTGGGCAGTTCGACGCTCTGCGCCCGTATGGTGCCGCCGTTCTTCAGTATGCCTACTGCCTGCATGTCGAGTTCTATGTTCGCCACTTTGCGCCGGATATAGATGTTGTCTATCGGCATTGACTCGATTTCATTGGTGAGCCTGTCTATGCTCACGAGGCATCTCTTGATTTCCCCGGTCTTGGGGTCGGCAAGTTCCACCGCCCTGCCGAGGTTGCCGGTCTTGCGCAGTTCGGCCTTGTCCTCGCCTGTGAATGTATAGCCCTTGTATTCCTTGTCGAGCTGCGGCTCGTTGCGGACGAAATGTGGCACAAGTGAGTATGAGCCATCGGGGTTGGTGCGGAAAGAGAGTTTCGCCTGAATCGAGAACTTCTCGTCGCCGAATTGTGGCGTCACAGTGAAAAGCTGCGGCGATTTGTGGTTATATACCATCTGGTCGAGTGCGCCTGATTTTTCAAGGTCTTCGCGTGTGATGCCCCATTGCTTCTGTATCTTGTCCCAGTCTATGCTGTCCGCGTTTATGGGGGCATTCCTGACAGGTGCCGAGGGTGTCTGTTCAGGCTGTTGGGGCTGTTGGGACTGCGCTGATTGTTCAGGCTCCGGGGTCTGCGCCTGTTGTGGCGGCTGGGGTGTCTCGACTGCCTGTTGTTCCTGCTGAGCCTGAGGCTCCGGAGATGTCTGTTGCTCAGGATTTACTGTATGGGCGGGGACGTCCGTTTCCACCGCGTAGGGTCTGAGCATCTCTGCATTTTTCTCCGCTTCCTGAATTATGTCCGCCATTGCGGGCGCGACCATTTCATACCTGTCGGCTGGCAGTCTGAAAAAGCTGAACATCGTAGGGTTCTTGGCCTGCCGGAGAAAATTCGACATGAACGCTTCGAGGGGGTTCTGCCCTTTGTTGAACTTGATGAGTTCACTGAGAGGCGTTGACTTTACGTCCGCCATCCTGGGGGTGCCGTCGGGATTCTGCCCTACGACCGCCCCGACTTTCCCGCTTGTGTTGTCGCGGGCCATCAGCACTTCCTGCTGATCGGGAGTCTGGTCCATAATGAATTATGATTTAGTGGTGGTTGTTTTGGCGTTTCCGCCGGAGTTGGTTCTGCACTTCACAGTCCTGTAGTCTGGATGGGACGAACTGATGAAGCACTTTTCGAGAAACTCGTCGAGGTCGCATTGAAGGACGAACTTGATGTTTCCCTCTATGCTCTCATAGACCTTGATTTTTCCTGCGTCGCGGTATCGCCTTATTGTCTTCTCGCTGATGTCAAGCCCGGTTATGATGTCGTCGAGAAGGATTACAGGCTCTCCGTGGAAGGTCAGTCGCGGTCTGTCTCTCGCGGGATAAAGGCAGGGGCTTCTGGCACGCTGCTCTACGAGTGAGACATAGGCTTGCGCGGCGGTCTTGAAATCCGCGTCCTTGTCGGTAGTCTGCGCCATACGCTTATTCGGGTGTGGCGGACGTTGCCGTGGTTTTCGCCTGTCTGTATGAAAAGAAAGGTGCGAGAAGTCTGGCGGCTGCCATGAGAAACATTGATCCGAACAGCCACGCGTTGGCATCCGTGGGCAGTTCATCCATAGGATTGTTGCCGGGTCTGCGGTTGCGGGTCTTGCGGCTGCGGTCTGATTTGCCGCTCTTTGATTTTGGCTTCCTGTTGAAGCCGGATGCGTTTGGGGGAGTTGTAATCTCCATGCGGTTATATGTTTTACGTTAGACTTATCGAGGATTGCGCCTCGTTTGCAATTATAACCGAAGGGATTATGAAAAGGGTTGTTTAACGATGGTTAATATCACCAATATGTTGATTTGTCGGATATTATGACAGTAAAATATTTTGAAAGTTAAATCTTTACGATTGGTGAACAGTAAACCGGGATTTTCCTATGGTAAAGGATTTGGCTGTGTTTTTCGGTTGATTAAGACATAAAAATATAGCGTATAGAAACCTACGCTAACCCTTGAAGGCTCTGCAAAGCCTATGACGATAGCTTGAGTGACTATACGCTATGCGATAAGCATAGCATAAGCCTCGCGCCAAGTTCGTCATTTGTGAAATTTGCAGATTTACAAGGGAACTTCTGCGGAAGTTATGTTATCCTATATTGTTGATGCGGTTGGCTCTCCAATCGCGAATCTTTGCTATTTTGCGCCCAGAAGTTACGAAAAGAGTGTAATTTATTGGAAATGAGCGTAGGTTAATTGCTCTTGATAGTAATAGGTTACGATTTAGTTAGTTATCTACTGCATTATCCTTCTGCGCGTTGCGTAACCTTCAAAGAACTCTTCGTATGCAAAAGTAGCTATTTAATTCGAGATTTTGATATAAACTCCCGTTTTTTATCCCCTCATTCATAAGAATTTTCCGTAAAAGCGGTATTGTCCGTCGGCACACCATTGCCCAAAACGAGTTTGGAACAAACGTGTGCCGACTACCGCATAGCTGGAGAAAAGGGCATTGCCTCACGCCTAAACGATGTTTAGACAGATGAAGCAATGCCCCTTTCTTTTGCGCCTATGCCAAGAGGTGCTTTTACGGGTTTTCAAATGATTTTTCTTTTTTCGCTGTCTCTTTTGCCGGAAGCGGAAAGTGAATGCAGAGTGTGTCAGCCTGCCCCATGAATGAAACAGGCGCCCACACACAGCCGGACAAACCGGGAAGAATGATTGTTGCCACCCGGCTGAACAAGTTCCGTCGGATCGGAAACAATCATACTTCCTTTGTTGTGGTTTGCCCTTTTCACGCTTCCGGTGATGTCTTTTTCCTTTTGGTGATTCTTTTTTTTACGGATTTTCCCCTGAAGTTTTTTTCTACACAATCTGCCTCTGTTTTCGTTTACCTCCATTTTGCGCCTTTCAGTAAGCCGCATCAGTCAGTCATTTTCGTTCTGGGCGCAAAGGTAATTCCGGGATTGGACGGGAAAGCAAGGTCAAGCCTCCTGTTTTCGGTAAAAATCTCCAGCCCTGCGGGTAGTATTTTGACCGAAAAACCTTGCATTCCCTAATCCCTACCTTTTCAAGCACCCGAAACGAAAACGACCGATGCGACAGAAAGACGCATAAAAAAAATGTCGGATAAACGAGAGGCAGATAAGATAGTTTGAAACTCAACTCCCTCAGCTCTTGAATCCGCATTAAAAACAAAAAAATCAAAAACAGCGAAGATATGACGGCAACGGCAAATTTCAGACAAATGGCGCAACACATCGGGTTGGCGATATGCGGCTTGATGATGCGCACCGCCTTCGGGGTGTTCGGCATCCTTTGGGGCATCATCAGAGAGATTGTAAACGGAGTGTTCCGAGTGGCGATAGGTGTAATCGTGGCTATCCTTTCCACCATTGCCTTCTTTGGCTTCATCCTTTGGTTATTCACCCTTTAACCCTTACCGACATGGCAAAAAGAAACAGCAAGACGGCAGCGCAGCAGTGCAGATATTACGAGGTGGACAACATCTTCGTGTATATGGTGGAAACGTACATCAACGGCAATTTTGAAACTTTCCGAAGATTGTACCACGAACTGAACAAGGACGCACGGAGGGATTTCATGGACTTCCTTCTCAGCGAGGTAGAGCCGACCTATTGGAGAGAGATACTGAAACAGATAATCTAAAAATGACAGCGATATGAAAGGAACAGACCATTTCAAGAGAACGATATATATGTACTTGGAACAGCGTGCGGAGGAAGATGCGCTATTTGCAAAGAAGTACCGCAACCCTGCCAAGAACATGGACGAGTGCGTGACCCACATTCTGAACTATGTGCAGAAAAGCGGTTGCAACGGTTTCACGGACGGAGAGATATTCGGGCAAGCCATCCACTACTATGAGGAAAACGAGATAGAGGTGGGCAAACCGATGGACTGCCAAGTGGTTGTGAACCACGTTGTGAAACTCACGGCAGAGGAAAAGGCGGAGGCACGTCAGAACGCTGTCCGCAAATACCAAGAGGAGGAACTCCGCAAGTTGCAGAACCGCCACAGACCGTCAGCGAGAAAAGAAAACCAACCCCAACCCTCATTATTTGATTTAGGCTTATGAAACCGAAGACCAAGATACAGAAAGAGGTGGCAAGACTTTCCGCCAACCTTCGCCCCATATCAGCGACACAAATAGATTGGGCATACCGCCACTGCGTTGAGCATATCGGCTACCGCACCAAGAAAGGGAACATCACCTGTTCCGACTGCGGTCACGAGTGGCACAGCGACAGCGGACTATGCGACACCCTTGAAGGCTGCACCTGCCCCAAATGCCATGCCGAACTCAAAGTGCAGGACACACGCAGACGCATCTACAAGGAAACGCAGAATTTCAGCGTGATAACCACCTGCAAAGGGTATCAGGTAATCCGCGTGGCGCAGGTCAGATGCGAGAGCAGGAAAGGCGAACCGATGCGTTTCTACTGCCACGAGGTCGTGCAGCGTTGGATTTCACCCGACGGCAAGGTTACGGACATGGCGTTGCTCCGTGGCTTCCTTTTCTGCTATTGCGATGTGTGGGCATTAGGCAGCGATATGGAGGTAAGACCGCACAACAGCCTATACGATGATGTGGTGGCAAGAAGCTGTGCATATCCAAAGATGAGGATATTGCCCCAACTCAGACGTAACGGCTTCAAGGGCGATTTCCACGGCATCTCCCCCGTGCGTCTTTTCAAAGCCTTGCTTTCAGACCCAAGAATTGAAACCCTTATGAAAGGCGGTGAGATTGAGGTCATGAAACACTTTCTTTTCAATACCCGTACTGCCGATGAATGTTGGGCATCATATCTGATTGCCAAGCGTCACAAGTATCAGATAGACAACCTCTCAATGTGGTGCGACTATCTGCGTATGCTCAAAAAACTCGGTCAAGACCTCCGTAACCCGAAGAACATCTGTCCCGAAGATTTCATGGCGGCACACGACAACGCAACCCGAAAAATTGAAGCCATACACGAGAAGGAAAGAGCCGCAGAGCAACGCCGTTGGGAGATTGAAAGGCGTGAGCGTGAGCAACAGCGACAACTCCAACGAAAGAAAGATGCGGAGGATTTCATCGCCAACAAATCCAAATTCTTCGGCTTGGTAATCACGGACGAGGAAATAATCGTCAAGGTGCTTGAAAGCATAGACGAGTATTACAACGAGGGCAAGACGCAGGGCATCTGCGTGTTTGGCAGTGGATACTACAAGAAAGCCGACACCCTCATACTATCGGCAAGGATTGGCGATGAGATTATTGAAACCGTAGAGGTGGACTTGCGAACCCTCGAAGTGGTGCAGTGCCACGGCAAGCACAACCAGGACACCGAATATCACGAGCGCATCATAGACCTTGTGAACAAGAACGCCAACCTTATCCGTGAGCGGATGAAAGCGGCATAGCATAACCCCTAAAACAACATTGATATGGAAGTAAGAATTGAAAGTATGATTTGTGTGTGGGATGATGCAATCCCCACGATGTTCCTTGAATTTGTGAACCTCCTCACTCTCACAACGAGTGAGGGGGAATTGAGAAAGAGCGTAAAGGAGTTTGCCGAGAAGCACGAACTTGACAAGTTTTTCCTTTACGGCTTCGGCTCACACCATTTCTACCTGCACCAACGCTACACAAGCAACCCCGAAATGGTGATGAAGAACAGAGTTCTGTCAGTACATTTTTAACCATCTAAAAAGCAACATTATGACAACACGAATGACCATCAACGGAGTAAGCACCTGCGCGGAAGCAGGTACGGAGAAATACGAGCGTTTCCAATCGGGTATCGGAAGACGCAGGCGGACACTTGTGCAGTACGACTACCGCCACCCCATAGACAGAGAATTGTTCTCTTGTGTCAAACCCACGTTGGACGAGTGCCGAGCCGCACGGGACAAGTGGCTGAACGCAAAGAAGGGAAAGGAGGACAGACTATGAACACGACCTATCAAACGCTGATAGTCAAGTTCAGCGAACCTATCACGGCATTGGACGGTATCTTTGACGATACCGGAGCGTGGGGAACGGACACCCTCAAGGGGTGGATAGATGATTACGAAAGCACACGTTTCACCGCCACCGACAGCCATACGGCAGTCATCACGAGCGAGTACAATATGGAATGTGTGAAAGAGTGGCTACAACGGCAGACCCCCATTTCCGAAATGCGAGAATTTTGAACGGGATGGCGGTGTCCGCACCGCCAATACTTAAAACCCTAAAAACAAAAGATATGATAGCCAAGACGATATTACAGCAGATAGGCGGAAAACGCTTCACCGCCATGACAGGTAGCCGTGATTTCATAGATATGGGCAACGGCTTACGGATGAGCCTTGCAAGGAACAAAACAAGTGCCAACCGCCTTGACATCATCTATGACGAAGGGGCAGACCTCTACAATATGCGCTTCTACCGCAGGACGTTCAGCAAAAAGACCTTTGAGTGCAAGACAAAGGACATTGCCGTACACGAGGGTATCTATTTTGATATGCTGGAGGAAATGTTCACGATGGTGACGGGACTTTACACACGCTTTTGAGTGGCGGGGCGGCGAGAGCCGCCCTACTTTCTTTCAGTGAGCATGATGGCGGACAAAGAAAGTAGCAAAGAAACCTTTGTCCAATCTGCGATAACTAAAAAATCCGCAAGTAAAACTTGCGGAGGCTATATATTGGGTCGTTATTTTTTGGTGGAGGGGAATGATAATCTCGAACCGTTGAACTACACATTTCTGCTTCGTCTCCATTTCCCCCAACGATTTGATACGTTCAATCATTTTTGTTGTTCCTTTCTGAATTTTCCTAAATACTTTCTTCATAATTTCGCTATACTTTTTATGGTTAATAACTATGTTTTGTATTGCTCTCACAACACTTACAACTTGAAGTGTTATTTGGAAACCGATAGGCAAAAATGGCTCAACGATGTCAATTAACGAGAAAATCCTACGATAATCTATCAAGTGATAGAGCAAAAGACGTGCCAAGTTAAATATGGCACGTCTTTTGCCAGTTTTGTCAGTCCTTTTATGGGATATACAACAGCGCAAACTCCGCCTTTCTCCGTTTGAGCAGCATGGCGTGGCGTTTTCCTTTGTAGTTGCAGAAGGCTATATACTCACGGTAGATGTTCCTGTCACCAGCTTCCAGCTTCTTGATTAAGGTGCTTTTGGGGATTGTTTTGCTGCCTAACAGCTTCGCCGGTCCCACATTGTAAGCTAACGTGCCAAGCAAAATCGAATCAACCCCGAATTTACGGAACATGGCGACAAATTTGCGCAGGTCTTTCCGCAAAAGTTCATCCGCATCCCGTTTTGTCATGGTTCGTGCCGAATACTTCTCGTTTGGCAAAAGTTTGTGACCCCAACCGACGTATGGGTAGTGTTTTTCTGAGTGCCAGCCTTCAAAGTAGCGGCAGCATAAAAAAGCACGTTCCATAAGCGGCAGTCGGTAGATTGCCGCCTGCCCGTCCGTTCCCTCTTGGCGGCTGATCTGCGCGGACACAGAACAGACCGTCAGAAGTGAACAGAGCATTGTCATGAATACACGCATCATTTCAACAAGGGGCTGAAGTTGCCGATGGGAACGATGGTAAGATCGTCGTCCTTTACATTCCTGTTGTTGAAGTCAAATTCCAGTTCGTAGGAGTTGCTAAAGTTATCCTCCACCACCACGATGAAATTATGCGCCTCATCACCCGCCGCCGTGTAGTACAGGCGGAATTTTTCGTTCTCCAGCAGGTAGCGGTCGTTAGGCAGGAAGGTGATGCCGTTATCCATTTTGAGCGAGCCTTCCCCCTCGAACTGGAAATAGCGGATGGTATAGAGCGTACCCGAAAAGTCGCCCTCCTTTTTCAGTTCACAGCGGATTTCCACTGTCTGCCCCTTTACTACCTTGTTCGGCACGGGCATGACCTCCACCGTGAAGGGATAGGACTGCTGGATGTCCATGTCATCGTCACATGACACGAGGGTGAATGACATGGCGGCTATCAGGCATAACGCCACTGCCTTGAATATTGATGTTCTCTTGTTTCTGTTGTTCAGTATGTTCATTGTTCTTCGATTTTTAGATGGTTGTTTTTCTGTTTTTTCGTTGTCAGTTGCAGGTACTCGTTCAAGTCCTTGCAACCGTCATAGAGGGAGGAACGGTCGGTGACACGTTCCCCGTATCGCATGGTAAGTGCGGCAAGCGTCCGCCGTCCGGCTTCGTCACGGTCGAGGAAGCAGCCGATGCGCCCGTATCCGTCCAGCAATCCCGCCGCCTTCTCCACGTTGGCGACTGAGTTCAGCACAAGACAGTCAGCGTTACCGGTTACACCAAGCGTCACGGCAGAGAGAAAGTCCATGAAGCCCTCGAACACGAGGCACTCGTCAGCCGGGATGTCATTCGCCTTTACCAGTGATACAGACTTCGGAGGTATGCAACCCTTGAAATATCGGCTTCTGACTTCATAGCCACCTGCCATGTTCGGAAAGCCAACGGCAAAATACCGTTTCCCACGCACACCGTAGTTCAAGCGGCAGCAGTGACGGGATGCGATGGCGTAAGGGATGCCCCGTTCCTCTAAATACTCCGTCAGCAGTGAGCGGAGCAGCGGAGCGACCTCCACATCCTCAAAAACGGATTCGGTCGGCTTCGAGAGATAGACGGGCTTTTCCCATCCGGCAACCGTCATATTGGCGGCTTCCGCTATGAACTTCGCTTGCTTCATGAAGTCATCGCTTTGCAGAAACTCCCCGGCAAGCGTGAAGATGTCGCCGCCCTTGCCCAAACCGAAGTCGTACCAGAGCTGTTTCGCCACGTTCACACGGAAAGAGGATGTGCGCTCGCCCCTGTACGGGGCAAGATACCACAGCTCGTTACCGCTCCTTCTGACAGGCTCATGCCCCAGCCGTGCGAGAAAATCCGCAAGCGGCATCCTTCTGACAGCATCTATTTCCGTCCTTTCCATGCCCGTGTCAGTTGATGATGAACTTGATACCGACCCCGAACTGCGTGTGGAACTTCCGTGTGTCGCCACCCCAAAGGCAACGCTCCCGCAGGTTGGCAAGCAGGGCGATACGGTCTGCCACGTAACACTCCACATCGAGCGTCAGCGCACCGCCGTAGATGAAGGCGTCCCGGTCGTGCAGCGTGGAGCCGTCATGCAGCACCTTCTTCCCCCAATTTACCGCCTCATATCCGGCGAGAGCCGAAGCCCCGGCATAGACGAAAACAATCTTTCGGGCGTCCGACAGTATCTTGAAGTAATAGCCGCCCTCCGCCGTGAACTGCGCCACGGGTATCTTGGTGTCCTTGTAGGGATTGTTCTTCAACAGGTATTCGCCACCGAACACCCACTTGTTCCCCTTCTTCGTGTAGGTGGAGAGAGCCGCCCCGAAGCTGTACCCGCCGTCCTTGCCGCCGAGATTGAAGCCGTCCGCCATGTCCGCCCTCACCTCGATGCCCTGCATCTTCGGCAGACACCGCTGGGCGTGCGCCTGCCCTGTAAAAAGGGCAAGCGACGCGATGATTATTGCGATGTACTTTCTCATGGTCAGCGTACTTGAAGTTCGTTGATGGTACC
Source organism: Muribaculaceae bacterium Isolate-013 (NCI) (assembly GCA_004102785.1). Taxonomy (GTDB): domain Bacteria; phylum Bacteroidota; class Bacteroidia; order Bacteroidales; family Muribaculaceae; genus UBA7173. The sequence goes on along the minus strand of SCEJ01000017.1, from coordinate 23,276 downwards.
CGCGCGTACCAAATCCTCGTTCTCAATCACGAAGGACTGGTGACGGCCGCCGTTCTTCTCGTTCAATTCCACCACGAGGCACTTGTCATCGGGGATGGTGAACTTCGCCATCGTGAAGACCGTGCGCTCGCTCTTTTTGCCCGGCACGAGGGTGGCGTAGTTCTGCGCGCGGAGCGGCAGAATAATCTGCTCCTGCACGGCAGTACGCTTCGCAACCTTCTTGTCCACGATTTTCCAAGTGATGTAGTCCACATCGAAAGGCACGTTGCTCTGGTTCTTTATCTCCGTGTGGAAATAAAGCAAGCCGTTGTGCGTGTAGATGCCTTTCAACAGGTATTGGATGCCGAAACGCTTGCAGCCGATATGCTTCACCTCGCGCTTGTTCTGTTTGTGGATGGACTTCATGATAAGGCGCACCAGCATCGGGCTTTCGCTGCCCAGCTCTTTCAGATAGATTTCCTGCGCGTTGTTCGGGCGGTTCACCGTGCTGCCGTCATGGATGAAGTCGCACATCTCCACGTTGAGCAACAGCGGTTCGGCGGCGTACTTCACGTGTAGGCTCGGTAATGGACGCCTTGCCACCTTTCGGTGGTAGGTTTCCCATAACCTGCCCCCGAACCGTACGTGCAGGTCTCCCTGCATACGGCTCTCCACTGGTAATATCAGTTTATTTGTCATGTTCATGAATTTTGGCATTACAATGTTCACATACCGCCAATGTCTTGCGCCATTTCTTAATCATTATTCGGTGCCACTCAGTGTTGAGGGGTATCCCTTTGAGTTTACGAACCTGATACATTACGGTCTTGACATTGGTTGCTCCACACAGTTCACATTTGTGTTCCATAAGTCTCTCTGCGAGAGTAGGAAACGGAAGTACAAATGTATTTGGTAAATTATCGCAAGTTGCGTCTTTGTTTGGTTCTTGCCTCGCAAATCCATCGTTATAGAATATTCGGAACTTGGTTTCCCCTTTCTTTTCTTGATAAGGAATTGCCAAATCATGGTCTCTCCTGTACTTTCGTATTACCTTGGCAGTAGATGAATTTAATTTCTTTGCTAAGGTCTTGCAGAAACTATATCGCATTATGTAACCGAATTTACTTCCTGCATAAGAGATGTTGTCCGCAATTCTATAATATTGGTACAAACCTCTAATTTCAGTTGTATAGCGTGCGCAGATTGTTGCAGGGTCTTCCTTGGTTAGGTAATTGCGTGGCATGGCATACCAAATTTCCTTTCCATTGATTACCCTAAGTTCCATAGCCTTCAGTTCCAATAATTTCTTTTGGACGGTGGCAATGGGCAGAGTAAGCATTATGCGTCCGCTAAACGGTCTCTTCAACCAACCCAGCTTATTTCGCTTCATGGCTTCGGATTTTCTGATAGAGATTTCATACCCAAGAAACTTTGCTGAGTCCTGTGCATTTGTGATAAGAGTCTTTTCTTCAGATAGTTCAAGTTTTAGCTTGTCTCTCATGAAGGTTGTAAAATCCTTTTTCATCTTTACACAATCGTCCTTGCTACCAATTACACCGATTAGAAAATCATCGGCATATCTGATATATTTGAGTCTCTTGTAATTGCTATCCATAGCCATTGACGCTGATGTATTGCGAGTCATTGCTTCCGCAACTTTCAGTTGGGAAAGCAATTCTCTTTTGATGTCCTCATCTGTGGCGTTTCTGATAGCCTTGCGTAACCTTATAGCCTTTCGACTATATTTTGCGTGGAGTGGGTTTTCCCGCCTTTTCTTGCCTTTATCGAAGGATTCAGCATACTCACGCATGTACTTATCGAACTTATCAAGGTAAACATTAGCCAGAATGGGGCTTATAATTCCTCCTTGTGGTGTTCCCGAATACGTGTTGTGAAATGTAAAATCTTCAATATAACCAGCCTTAAGGAATTTCCATATCAGTCGAATAAATCTTTCGTCTGATATACGCTCACGAAGAGTGTCAATCAAAATATGGTGGTCGATGTTGTCGAAGAACCCTTTGATGTCTCCTTCAATGAACCAGTTTGCACCAGTGAAGAGATTTCGGATGGAACGCAAGGCTGTCTGACAGCTTCTTCTTGGTCTGAATCCATGCGAAGTATCCTCGAAATGTCCTTCGTAAATAGCTTCAAGAATAAGTCTGACGACCTCTTGTACCATCTTATCTTCGATTGATGGTATGCCTAATGGTCTTTTCTTCCCATTCTTTTTGGGAATATAGACTCTTCGGGCTGGTGTTGGCATGTAGCTTTCATCCTTTAGCGTAGCTATCAGATGTCCTATTCTTTCAATACTCATTCCGTCAATGGTTTTATCGTCTGAGCCAGGTGTCATGTTACCGGGTTTTGCATATATCCGCTGATAGGCTACATAAAACATCTGTTCATTGAATAGGATGCGGTACAACCTTTCATACTTGTAATGCACATCTTTACTATGTGCAGATAAACTGTTTAATATGGTCTCTGGATTTCTCATACGTCTCACACGTTATCATTTGACTATATTAAGATTACCAAGCTGTTCCCCTTCGCCATGTACGTGGCTTTCCCACGCTCAGACTACTACGGGAACTCCGTTGCCATGCGGAGTTTTCAGAGCCTGCGCTCATAGCCTTTCGGCATCTCCGTGTAGGCAATCCCCATTTAGTGGACTTGATAACTTGGCTTGACAGACTATCGGATGCAACGTACATCCTTTTCCGTTTTCTGTCGGATATGTCGCAGTAAATTCCTTGCCCATCACTCCGTTCAATAAGCGTGGGTACTGCGAGGCAACGTATGTAACTGCTTTCCGTTGCCACCTCTACATAAGTCATAGGACTATTGTTCAACCAATCAGGCTTCATCCTTATGTCTGTCTTTTCCCAATAGCAATTCAGTCGCAGTTTAGCTATTAACTGACTTATCGCGTTACCGACATGCTTCACTCCCCGTTTGGTTTCCCATTCGGATAAGTCGGTTTGGGATAGGTTTCTTAATTGGAATACTAACCTAATCACTTGCCAGTGTGATTATTATCAAGCCCCTATTATGGGCGCACTGAAGGTGTAGAAACTGCCGTCCTCCGTGATGACGGACATATTCGTTTCGTTGGGAAAATTCCTTACGGTAGCCTTCACACGGATGATGTTCTCCGCTCCGTCGGCTTTCCCGGCAATCAGGTCGGGCGAGCCTAAATCGACATAGCGCACCTCCGCCGGAAAAATGACGTGGACGGTCTTGTCGTAGGTCACTTCCAGACCGTGCGGCGGTATCATGCGGTCGAAGGTCAGCTTGCGTGACAGCCCGTGATATAGGTCGCCGTCCGCCTCCTTCTGCGGATAGACCTCCTTCGTCAAGGTCGGTTGTTCACTTCCGTTGGTCGTTTCAACGGTTACATTCTCCTGCGCGTTGGCAGTTATGATGCCCATAGCGAGGGCAAACATGATGATTACTTTTCTCATTACTTTTGGATTTTAGTGGTAATTTTTATTGTTTTCAATATTTTTCTTGGTAAAGCATGACCCTGTACCCGGCTTTCAGATGCACCTTGACGGTTCGCATCTTTTTGGCGATGTACTGGCTCGTGCCTTGTATCAGCCCCTTGCCCAAGTCGGAGGCGAGCTGCGCCCCGGCATTGGTGGAGATGTTAATGCTGCTTCCCAGCGAGCCGCCCATGTTGGCGGCGACCTCCCGGACGGCGTTCATCTCCATCGAGTTCGGGATGAAGATGCCGGGCTGTCCGTCCGTGTCATAGACCGCAAGCTCCACGGGGATAATCGTGCCGTCGTATTCCAGCGAGGTAATCTCGATGTCGAGCCGCTCACCCTGTATCTTGCCCGTGCCGACCACCACCGCACCCCGGGGTATTGTCCTGCCTGCCACCGCCATAGGCTCCAGCAGGCGCAGCCTTACCGTCTGCCCGTCCGTCACGCTCTGCGCCCCATGCACGCACGCCGGTATGGTGTTCCTGTCCAATACCTCCGCCGTGCCGACAGCCGTGTTGAAACCCCGGTTGCGTTCCTGCGATAAGGCGGCGACAAACTCCGCGTTACTCATAGGCTGTGAGAGTGAAGAAACTACTTGATGCTCCACCTGTCTGATAGGCATTGCCTTGTTCTTCTTCCCTTTCTGCACGGTAGTTGGCTCTGCCCTCTGTTCCGCCGATGGCTGTCCTCCGTTCTGACCGCCCATGTACTTTGCCGCCAGCTCGTAGGACTTCTCCATAAGAGCCACCTGCTCGTCCATAGAGGAAGCCTTGCCCCTCTCGCTTTCCAGTTCCGACTCCAGCGATGCGATGCGCTCCAACAATTCGTCCATCTCCGCATTGTCGTTTTTCGGCTGGTCGTAGAAGTTTCCGAGCGTGGCGTTCAGGTCACGGTAGGCGGCTGCGGAGGACTGGATGGTCTGCGGCGTGGCTGGCTTTGCCCTTTCTTCCTTGCCGCCCGGATTGGCGAGGTCGAAGTCCACTCCGTTCTCCGTTCCCGCTATCTCGCGGTCGAACATGTCGCCCAGCTGCCCGATGGCACGGTTGCGGCTCTCCTGACGCTCTTCCATCTCCCCATGCTCGTAGGCTTTCAGCTTGTCGCCGATAATCTGCCGGTTCGCCTTGTCAGCGTCGGGCATCTCGGTGTTGTATCCGTCCGTTCCCGGCGGTTGCTCCTTGCCGGAGGACGGGGCGAATATCAGCCACATCGCCCCGATGAACACCAACACCATAGCGGGCAGCACGATCATCTTCTGCCGTTTCAGCCGTTGCGCCTCTGTCAGCGGTTCGCGCTCCTTTTTCGGTTTCCCCGTTTCGGGAGCAGCTTTGTTCTCTTTCGTCGGTTCATTCTTTGTCTGTTCCATATAAATAAGGTGTTAAGTGATTGCCTGTTTCCGCCGGGGTCGGCAGTTCCACCCGTCCGGCGTGTCCCGTTTCCATATGTGAGCCGTCGTTCCTGCCGATGTCATAGACGGCTCTGCCGAAGGTGTAAAGGGCAAGCACCGCGAAGGCGGCGAACATCCCCAGCACGATGCGGCGGCGTGTTTCCGGCGGCAAGCCGTCCAGATACCCTTTGAGACTTGCCGCCAAGCGTTTCCGTTTGTCGTGGAGTTTCCAATACATGCCCCACATTGATTTTCTGATACTTTTCATGTCCTGTTACCGTTTGATAGTCTGTAAATCCTTGTTCTCAATGATGGTGAAACCCTCGATGGTAAAACCGTTCGGGTTGTCATCCGACCGCGATGCGTTCAGCAGGCGGCAGGTGGTCACGAGGCTGCGCTCGGTGACGTTGCTCTGCCGGATGATTTTCTGTGTGGCGTAGGTCACGGCACGGTAGGGATAGGCGTTGAAGTCGCACACCACGCTGTCCACCTTCAGCACTTGGTTGATGTTCCCGGCGATGATGCGGTTGTAGTACCCCTTCTCCGCGAAGTCCGAATAATAGTGGTACACGCTCTTGTCCGCCAGCAGCAAGGCACGTTTCACGTTGTGTTCAATCGCGCTTTTTTCAGGTGATAGCGTGAAGAACATCTCGTGGAAACGGCGCACATGTTCCCGTGCCTCCGCCGGGCGGTTCTGCGACAAATCCTGAGACAAGGCGAGCATCAGGCTCTTGCCGTTGTCCAGCACATAGATTTTCTCCCGTTGCTTCTCTGCGAAACGGTAGGAGTTCCACACGCTCCACACCGTCACCACGGCGCACAGCGAGAGGAAGACGATACCGAACAGGCGTATCTGCCTGAACGACGATTCGATGTTTCTAAGTGATTTGAATTCCATTTATATTTTCCAATTTATGATTGCACATTGATTATTTCAGCAATTTGCCGACACGTCCGACTGCGTTTCCTGCGGCTGCACCCGCCACGCTGCCCGCCATGCTTCCGGCTCGTCCCGCCATCTGGTTCACGTTGCGACCGTAACCGCCCATGCCTCCGGCTTGGATAATCCAGCCCGCAACGGTGGGAATGGTAAAGTAGCCGATGATGCCGATGCAGAGGAATACGATATACACCCCGTCGCTCGAATCCAGCGAGAAGTTCGGGTCTGCCTGCATCCGCTCGATGTCGTTTTGCAGCATCAGAACCTGTATCTTCGCCAGTATGGTGCTGAACATGTCCGATACCGGTAGCCACAGATAGACCTGTATATAGCGGCATATCCACTGCGTGAGCGTGTTTTGGAAACCGTCCCATACCGACAGGGCGAAGGCTATCGGACCGAGAATCGCCAGCACCACGAGAAAGAAGGTGCGGACGGTGTCTATCACGAGGGCGGCGGCTTGGAACAGCAGTTCGAGTATCTCGCGGAAGAAGTCGCGGATGCTCTTCTTCATGTTGTACATTCCCCGGTCGATATACATTCCCGCCATCGTCACCATGTCGGAGGGCGACCAGCCGAGTTCCTCCAGTTGCTTGTCAAATTCCTCGTTGGACACGAGGTAGGCGGTTTCGGGGTTGCGTACCATCGCCTCGTATTCCAGTTTGTCCTTCTGCTCCCGGTATCGGTTCATGTCCAGCGTTTCCGCCTCCAGCATCTTTGCCGTGCCCTGTACGACGGGTGAGAGGATGCTGTTTATCGTGCCCAGCACCACAGTCGGGAAGAACATGATGCACAGACCGATGGCAAAAGGACGGAGCATCGGGAATACGTCTATCGGTTCAGCTCTCGCCAGCGACTGCCATACCCGGTAGGCGACGTAGAACAGCGCACCCAGCCCGGCGATGCCTTTCGCCACACCAGCCATGTCCCCACACAGCGGCATCATCTGCTCATAAAGTGAACGTAAAATCTGATGAAGGTTGTCGAACTTCATAGGCTACCAGTATCTTTCGTTCATGTTCCCGTACAGCCCCATGATGCGGTCGAGGTCGTTCTTCTTTTTCGCACGCAGGTAACTCACGGAGATGTTCTTGTTCGTGTAGTAGCTCACGAGGTTGCGGTAACGCTTCATCTTCGAGTGGCAGCGTTCCACCACGTCCATGCGCTCCTTGTCGGTCATGGAGAGCGTGGTGATGTTCACCACGTTCCTGAGTTCCGTCAACACTTCGTTGCTTTCCTCCAGCAGTTTCGTGTAGCCGAAAGCGATTGCGGAAAGCTCTTCGGGTCTGAAATTCCCGTCACGGAGCATCCGTTGGAAACTGTTCACATAGATGTCTGTGATGTCGCCCACCATCAGGATGGTCTGCTGCACCTTGCGGGCGTCCTTGACCAGATTGTTCACCGATTTGAGGGCATCGTAATACTTCTTGCCCTGCTGATAGATTTTCACCGTCTCCTGAAAGTTGCTCACCATGTTCGTGGCGGTCTTGGAGGTATGGATGATGTTTTTGGAGGCATTGATGATGCCCTGCGCTAGATTGCCCGGATCGCTTACGACCCACTGTGCGCTTGCCCTGCCCGCGAAAAGCAGGCACAGGCAGATAATCATTGTTATTCTTGTTCTCATGTTACTTTGGATTTTAGTGGTTGTTATTCTTCGGTCGGATGTCCCGGCTGCGGCTTCACCCGCACATAGTCCCCGTTTGGCGAGAAAGTCAGCACATCCGTGGCCTCGTTGTAGGACACGTCGATGCGGAAGCCGGTGTTCATGAACAGGTTGCCGTTCTCCTCCTGCAAGAGATAGGTTTCCGGCTTGAGCTTGCGGCGCAGACCGCTACGACGGAACACCGTCACTTTGTAGGCTTCGCCCTCCTTGTAGATAAGCACGTCAGGTTTTCCCTCCACGCTCTCCCAGTTCCCGCACAGCATGTCGCGGCGGTTGTCGGCCACGTCGCAGGATTGCAGCATCATGACCGCCAATCCGATAAGGCACTTGCTGACTTGCAGCATTTTCACTTTTGGTAAATTCATACGCGTTTTTCTTTTTTGGTTGATACATTCTGTTTTTTAGTTATTCCTTGTTTCTCCGCCTTTCGGCAAGCTGCCGGATGGCGGCTTCGATGTCGTCGCCCAGCTTCTCCGCCAGACGGTAAACCTCCACTTTTTCCGTTTCCTCGGTGGTGTACGCCAGATACTCTTCCGCGCTGACCTCCGTGGCATAGACCGCCGACTGCGTGCCGCCCAAGCCTATCCACACCTCCTTGTAGAGCCGTGAAGGGTTGTTCGCCATGTTGATGGAGAGTATCTGCGACTTCTCCTTTTCCGTCAGTCCGAGCAACGCCTGTATCTGGTCGAACTTGTTCATATATTTCCTTTGGTCAAGCAGGATTTTACAATCCGAGTTGTTGATAATGCTCTCTTTGACCACCGGAGAACTGATAATGTCGTCCACCTCCTGCGTCACCACGATTGCCTCGCCGTAATATTTTCTGACCGTCTTATACATATAGCGCAGATATTCAGCCATGTTCGCCGATGAGAGGGCCTTCCAAGCCTCTTCCACGATAAGCTGTTTCCGCACGCCTTTCAGCCGCCGCATCTTGTTGATGAAGGCTTCCATGATGATGATGGTCACGACGGGGAACAGTTCGCGGTTTTGTAGGCTAAGCACCCAACGCCTTTCCATATTACTATGGTAGGTTTTCAAATGCTCGCCCCCGAACCGGACTTACACCTTTCAGCGTATCCGGCTCTCCATTAATTCCGTCAGTCCATCCAACCGCCATCCACTTTCTTATGGCAACTCCGACAAAGTGCGATAGTCTTGCGTTTCCGTGCAATCATGTGTTTTTCCCAATCCTCTTTTCCTTGCAGATTTTTGAGTTTTCTAACATGGTGCATGTCTAACTTGACATTTTCCTTGCCACATAGTTCACATTTGCAAGCCTTTAGGCGAGCCACAAGGCTTGTTGGTGAACTATGATAGCTTGTTGGCATTCTGTCGTAACATTGCGCATAATCTTGTTTTTTGCGTTTGAAACCGTCATGATAAAATTGGCGCATCAAGGTTTTACCTTTATTATTCTTGTAGTACACTGTAAACACCTTATCTTTCTTATACTTCTTGCAGATTTTCACGACCGTACTTTTGTATTTGGCAGCAAAAGTCTTGTACATGCTGTACTCCATGATGTACTTAAAAGAGTGAAGTGTATGACAGTTATTTGCAAGTGAATAATAGTTGTAAAAACCTCTTATCTCCGAATTGTACCTTTCCAAGATTTCCAAATCATCGTTGTTGATGAGATAGGTGCGGTGTTTGGATTTATACTGTTCTTTCCCATTATGCACATTGATTTTCAGTGCGTCATAGTCCAACAGTTTCTTCCGTACCGTTTCAAGGGGCATCTTCAGATAAATCTTATTGTTGTAAGGTCTCGTCAGTTTGCCAGCCTTGTTCCTCTTGGTTTGTGTAGATTTCCGGACATAGATTTCATATCCGAGAAACTTTGCCGATTTTCTTCCGTGCGTGATAAGAGTTTTCTCTTCCGAAAGTTCAAGGGCGAGCTTTTCTTGCAAGAACACTTTGATGTCTTGCTTGATAGTTTCCGCCTCTGCTTTCGTCCCTATCACAGCACAGAGAAAATCATCGGCATAACGTACATATTTCAGTCGTCTGAAATTCTCGTCCATGTCCACGCCACAAGAAATAGCCGCTCTTCCTTTGTCATAGGCTTTTATTTTCTTGACTATGGATTTGCGTTGTTCCTTGTCCTTTACCTTTTCAAGTTTCAGCACTGCCAACCTTTTCCCATACTCAAATTTGATACGCTCGGGATTGCCTGCCCGTTCTTTACCCTTATCAAAGCGTTGGATATATTCACGTACATAGCGGTCTAATTGGTCAAGGTATATGTTTGCCAGCATAGGGCTGATAATTCCACCTTGTGGAGTACCGCTGTATGTTTTATGATACGTCCAATCTTCAAGATAGCCTGCATTCAGGAACTTGCGGATTAATCTCAGGAAACGTTCATCGGAGATGCGTTTTTCCAAAATGGAAATCATTACACCGTGGTTAATGTTGTCAAAGAAACCTTTGATGTCTCCCTCAATAAACCAGCGTGCTCCGTTAAATGTCCGTTGGATTTGTCGCAAAGCCGTATGGCAGCTGCGCTTAGGTCTGAACCCATGTGAGTTCATGTCGAAACTACCCTCGTAAATCGCTTCCAAAATCATTCTGACCACCTCTTGCAGAAGTTTGTCATTGAATGCAGGTATTCCCAAAGGGCGTTTCTTCCCATTTTTCTTGGGAATATATACCCTCCTTGACGGTATCGGCTGATATGACTCGTCTTTTAACGAACTTATCAGTTTTTCAATGCGTGATATACTCATGCGGTCAATGGTCTTATTGTCCGCACCTTTGGTCATGTTGCCTTCCTTTGCGTATATACGCTGGTAGGCAACGTAGTACATCTGTTCATTGAACAGCAGGCGGTAAAGCCTCTCAAATTTGTAGTCTGGTTGTTTGCTGTGCTTTGCCAGACTGTTTAATACTCTTTCTGAATTTCTCATAATGTCTCGCACATTTTTCATTAATTGTATTAAAAGAATTAACTGCCTCCCTTTGCCATGTACAGGGCGTTACCCTGCTCGGACTACTACGGAGGCTCCGTTGCCATGTCGGATATTCAAAGGTCTGCACCTTATAGCCATTTTATTGGCATTCCGATTTAGGCAATCCCCGTTTGCTTGCGTAGTAACTGCCGCTTGACAGATTGTCGGATATGACTTTCGTCCTTTTCTGCTTATTGCAGATGCGTCGTGACAAGTACATGCTACATCCTCCTCAAAGACTGGAAGACGAGTGTCACGATACAACGAGTATGAATTTCCCTCTTCGGGATAATTCAAATAGCTACCTTACGTTGCAGGTACAACGAGATACCGCTTGGACTATCATTCAATCAGTATAGACTTTATCCTTTATCTGTCTTTTCATCCTACCATTCAGTCGCAGTTTGGTAACTAACTGACTTATGGCTTTTCCTGCATGCTACACTCCCCATCGTCTTTCGTTGAATGGATAAGCAGGTGGATGATAGGTCATTTCAATGTACACTTACCTAATCCCTTGCTAATGGGATTGTTACTTACGCAGCCTTGACGGGCGCACCTTTAATCGAATCTATCTCGAAGACGATGAACCGCTTGCCGAGCAGGTCGATGTTCTCCGTGGAGTTGAGCAGGAAATCGTAACGCCCGCCCCGGTAATACTGCCGCATGGTGGTGAGCATGTTGTCGATGTTGAAGTCGGACTTCTCCACCTTGATGTCACGCTGTGCCAGTTCCTTGCGGTAGTCGTCACGCATATACTCGTAGAAGGTGTTGAACGACGGCACGATGCTACGGTCGGATTGGATGCGCTCAATATAGGCACTCACGGCACTGCCCAGCTCGCCGCTCTCCGTCTTTGTCACCTTGTCGTCCTCCGACTTCCAGAGCGTCAGCAACAGGGTCTTGATGCTGTCCTTCTTCTCCACGTCGAAGATGTAATCGTCGGTGTAGAACGGGTTGAAGCTGATGGGCTTATCTTCCGTGTAGGTGAAATACACACCGTCCGCTCCGCCTGTCTTGCGTCGGATCATGCCGCACAAGCCCTGATAGGAGTTTCCCGTGTCCACCAATACCACATGTGCGCCTTGCTCATAATATTGGCGCACGAGGTGGTTCATGAAGAAAGACTTGCCGCTGCCCGAAGGACCCAGCACGAACTTGTTGCGGTTGGTCGTGATACCTCGCTTCATGGGCAGGTCGGAGATGTCAAGGTGCAGCGGTTTTCCCGTGAGCCTGTCCACCATCTTGATGCCGAAGGGCGAGAGCGAGCTGCGGTAGTTGGTTTCCTCTGTGAACAGGCACACCGCCTGTTCGATGAAGGTGTGGAAACTCTCTTCCGCCGGGAAGTCCGCCGCATTGCCGGGTATCGCCGCCCAGTAGAGTGTCGGGCAGTCGATGGTGTTGTGGCGCGGCACGCATTCCATGCTTGCCAACTGGCTGCCCACGTCGTTCTTGATATGCTTCAGTTCCTCCGCATCGTCGCTCCACGCCATGACGTTGAAGTGTGCCCGTACCGAGGTCAGTCCGTAGGAATGGGCTTCGTTCAGGTATTGGTCTATCCACTCGCGGTTGATGCTGTTGCTCCTTGAATAGCGAGATAGCGACTGCATGTTACGGGCGGACTTCTCGAACTTCTGCAAGGTTTCCTCACTGTTGTCTATCAGCACATACTGGTTGTAGATATGGTTGCAGGAGAGCAGAAGCCCCACCGGGGAGGCGAATGACAGTCGGCAGTCACTCCGGTCGGTGGAGAGCTTCTCGTAACGGGTGTCGGTAGCCACCTTGCCCGGCAGGTCTTCCGCGTCGGAGAGGGTGTGCAGACACAGGCGGTTGTCGCCGATGCGCATCTCCCTTGCCGAAAGCTCGATGTCCTGCAAGGTGGTGTCACCTTCCGGCATGAGCGAGAAGTAGCGTTCAATAAGTCCCGTCTTTCCCTCAGTACCCACAATCTCATCGGTGGAGAGGCGGCGCAGCCTGACAAGCCCGCTGTCGTTCATGATGCGCTCGAACTGTTCGCAGGCTTCCAAGAACTTGGTCGTGGTTTCCCTGTCCAGCTCCTTCGGGATGATATGTCCCCGGCACAGCGTGCTGAAATTGCTCTGCATCCGGTTACGCTCCTTTGTTGTCTTGGTCAGGTAGAGGTAGCAGGTGTGTTTCAGGTACGGACGCTCGTTGAAGTGACGCTCGAAAGAGCGGCTTAAAAAGCTCATGTCGTCCTTCTGAAGCTCCGGTTTGTAGCGTTCCTTGATGAACCAGTCCTGTTTGTGGACGACGGAGTAGTCCGGCAGCACCTTGATAGCCTTGCACCAGCAACTGTGTATCGCCTCGTACTCCGCACCCGTCACGGTGTAAAGTTCCGGTAGTTCCACCTCGAAAGCCACCGTGATGTCGGCGTCCTTTGAGATGATGCAGCCATGCTCCACCGCTAAAAGTGGGAACCTGTTTTCCAGTGTTGTCATTTTCGATGTATTCCTCATTGTCTTTCTTCCTTTCGTTGTCGTTTGAACAGACGGGTTATCCGCCGCCGGTTGATAAGGTATCGGGGATGGCTCCGTGCCGCTCCTAATTTCATCAGCCCGTGTTCACCGTACCGGGCGTTCAGCGCGAAGGTCTGCCATACAAGGAGGGAGGACGATGCCGCGCCGAAGCCGATACATATCCACTGGTCGATACCGACCATGTAGAGGATGACGAACAGGACGAAGAGAGCCAGCAGACCTCCGCAGAAGATGAAGAGGTACTGTGCCTTCAAGCCCTTGAACTCTACCGGACGGCCGATACCCTTGTTGATTGGGTATTCAGCCATACATTATTTATTAAAGGAAGAATGAGCGCAGGATGGTGGCGGCAACAATCAGGAAGATGCACGCGCCGAACCACGAGGCGGCTGTCTTGCTGGTGTCGGGGTCGCCCGATGAAAACTTGCCGTACACTTTTACGCCCCCGATAAGCCCGACGACTGCACCGATGGCGTATATCAGTTTAGTTCCGGGGTCGAAATAAGAACTCACCATAGAGGTGGCTTCGTTGATGCCCGCGATGCCGTTTCCCTGCGCGAAAGCGGAGGCGGTTGCGGCGATGACAAGTGCCGCGGAGAGGATTGCTTTTCTGTTTTTCAAGATGTTCTTGTTCATAAACTGTTCTTGTTTTTTGCCGTCAAAAGGGTGGATGGTCCTTTGTCGGGCGGTTGATACTTTGTTTCTTTACTTTGGTTTTAGTGGATGCCCGTTTGTTTCCACGGACGTGGGCGTGTCCGTTGCGGATGGGGATGCGCCTTGCGTTTCCTCGCCGCGTGGGTTGATGTCATTCTTTCATGTTCATTTCTTTTATTGTTGTCATACATAGTTGCGAATGTCGAACTCCTCGATGTTGTCCGGCACGACGAACTCCTTTTCAGATTTCTTCAGCCGAATCTCGATAAGCCCCTTGATGCGGATGCCTATCTCCGAAGAGCCTTCCATCATTTTCTCGTACAACTCCGTGCCCTCCATGTCGGTGAACACCTTAGCCGCCTTTTCACGTTCCGCCTGTGTCGCGTCCGGGTTTTTGGCGGTCTTGCAGGCGTCGTCAATCTCGTCAAAGCTGCTGCCCGAAGCCCGTGGCGTGTCCGAGGCGTCCTCTTCCGGTTCGTCGTCCCCGTATCCCAGTTCCTCCGGCGGTATGCTCGTGAAGGTCTCATCGAGTTTTTCCTCCGGGACTTGTGCCGGGCGGGATGCGTTTCCCGTTTTTCCGTCGTCAAAAGTAGCCTCTTCCTCCGACAGCTCAATGCCTTTTTCAATAGTGGCGGCTTCTTGCGTCGGTATGGCAGCGGTTGTCCGGGTGGATGCCATCCTGAAACGGCTCTTGCCGATGATGTCCGCCTTTTCCGCAGGGACTTCCTCGTGTGCCGCTATGCGTTTAGCCTCATTCCCGTCCAGTGACCGCCATAATCCGACAATGCCCTTGAAGAAGCGGACAATCCGCGTGTCCATGATGCGCTCGTAAAGGAGCAGGAACAGGAACCAGAGGTTGCAGCCGACCGATACCGCCAGCAGAATGTCTGTCATGCTGATTGTGTAATTCATATCCTTCCGTTTTTGGTTAGAATACTGAATTGTAATTTCGGGCATAAAGGCTCTTTATCGCATCTTCGCACTGGTTGAAGTGGTGCGTCAGCACATGGTCGATGTAAGCGGACAGCGTAAGCCGGTCATGCCCGATTACACGGGTGATACGCATGATACGCTCGTGGTACTCCGGGCGCACATACGCCATCTTCCCCTCACGTGCCTTTACTTCCGGGTCGCGGATGAACAGGCGTTCATAGTCCTTCTCACTGCATTTGCCGCTTACCGGGACAGGCGACAGTATTTCCACACTCGCCTGCACTTGGGTAAACATACCTCCGCAGTCTTGCTGTGGTCTTTTTTCATTCGGTGTCATTTCTTTTTCCATTTTCAAATCAGATCTTCACGTTGTTTCTTGTACAGTTCGTTGATTCTCTCCTTGTGCTGTTCCAGATGCTGGCGCAGCACGGTATCCACATATCCGCCTACTGAGATTTCCCCTCCGGCGATGTCGTTCACGATTCTGAGGATCTTGCCGTGGACGTCACGGCTGATATAGACACATTGGCGGGTCTTTATCTCGTTGCGGCGCAGGAATAGCTCGTTGTAGTCCTCGTCCTGCCTTTTCCGGCGTCCACTTTCCCTCTGCGCTTTTTCCCGTGTTACGGGTTGCACAGGAGATGGTTCCGGTGCGGCGGTGTCCTCTTCGGTCGGTGCAGCTGCGGGTACTTCCTGTGCGGGGCGCAGTGTCCCGTCCTGTGTGCGCCGCCCGATGGAGGCTAACAGCAGTTCCTCGTCGATGCCTTCCGTGTTCACTTTCCTGCTGCCCATGCTCACTGCGGTCTGATGATGTCGCTTATCTCTTCGGAAAACTCCCGGATGCCACTCCCTTTCAGCAGTGCCGTGTCCATCGGGAAGATGGTGGAGCGGAAAACGCTCTTGCGCTCTTCCGAAAGGTCACGGCGGAACTTCTTGCTGTCGGGCAAGCGGGTGGAAAGTACCGGAAAGCCCATTTCGGCTATCACTTCCTCGTAGATGCCGTACAAGTCGTTCCTCTCCCTGCCGTCCACCATCGTCCAGAACAGATGCAGCCCCTTTGTTTTCGCCTGTCCGGTAGTCATCAGCCTGTCGCGGAACATCGTGACGAATTTCAGGGTACTCTCCACGACAAAGCGGTCGGCACTCAGCGGAGTGAAAATGTAGTCCATCTGCGAGAGCGTCTTTATCACGCCGTTGCTTCGGAGTGTGCCGGGCATGTCGAAGAACACCACGTCGGGTTTCACGTCCTCAGTGGCAATCATCCTCTCGGCATCGTCGAGGGCGTTCACCGCATTGCTTTTGACGATGGTGTAGGCGTTCTTTTTGATCCGGCGGAAATGGTCGCAAGCGAGAGCCTTGAAGTAGGTGCTGCTGTCGATAAGCCCCATTTCGTGTTCGCGCAGCCCGTGGATGCTGTGCTGCGGGTCGTCGCAGTCCACGACGGCGACATTGTAGCCTTTCACGTTGTGCAGGTAGCTGGCGGCAAGTGCCGTGACAGTGGATTTGCCGATGCCACCTTTCTGTGTTGCGAATGCAACGAAGATTTCCTTACTCATAGTTCCATTTATTTTAATTGTTGATGATTTGTTTTTCTGTTTCCATACGGATTTGGCTGTCGCACCATCCGCTTCCGTGACTACACACGCAGGCGGGTCGTCGCGTATCCGGTTCTGTGGTGAAGCGGTGCGTCGGACAAATGGTGATTGACGACATTGCGTCATGAAGTCATTGAATCCATACGTCACCGAATTGTCGGAGAACCGGGTTTCCGACGGTTCGGGTATCCGTTTCGGCAAGTATCCGAAGAAGCGGATTTCCGGGTATTTGAATGTTCCGTTTATCATATCTTCAAATCGTTCGTTTCTTGAATCATGCTGCAAATAAACAAGTATATTTTGGAACCTGTATCACTTCTCCGGCAAGTGGCGGCACGTTGCGCCGGTTGGCAGTCATTGACCGGGTCAAGCATCTGTCCGATACCGCTTTAAGGGCGTAACTTTGCACCCGGACAGCAGGGTTCGCCGATGACGCGCGGCCCGGAGTCCTGAAAGGTATTTTCCCAATCCGTCCCCTGACGGATTTTTATGTTCACCTGAACATAGCAAGATGTCTTTTCAGCCGCTCAAAATATTTTGAGCAGCCACGAAAAGCACTTGCCCTTGCAGGGGGCGGGCTTTCCCTCCGAAGTCGGGAAGCCTTTCAGAACTGCGGTGCTGTAATCCGAAGCGGCGGCTTATGCCGTCAATCCGCTAAATCCAAAGTAATATGAAAGAGAAAAGGAAAAGCAAATCAGGGAGAAATCCCAAACTTGATCCGGCGGTGTACCGGTACACCGTCCGTTTCAACGAGGAGGAACACAACCGTTTCCTCGCCATGTTCGGAAAATCGGGTGTCTATGCACGGTCTGTTTTCCTCAAAGCGCACTTCTTCGGGCAACCGTTCAAGGTGCTGAAGGTGGACAAGACGTTGGTGGACTATTACACCAAACTGTCGGATTTTCATGCACAATTCCGTGCCGTGGGTACGAATTACAACCAAGTCGTGAAGGAACTGAGGCTGCATTTTTCAGAGAAAAAGGCGATGGCGTTGCTCTACAAATTAGAGCAACACACCGTCGAACTCGTGAAACTGAGCCGCCGGATTGTGGAACTTTCAAGGGAAATGGAGGCAAAATGGTCGCAAAAATCAGTGTAGGAAGTTCGTTGTACGGCGCGATTGCCTACAACGGGGAGAAGATTAACGAGGCGCAGGGGCGGCTTCTCACCACCAACCGCATCTACAATGACGGTTCGGGAACGGTGGACATAGGCAAGGCGATGGAGGGTTTTCTCACCTTCCTGCCACCGCAGATGAAGATCGAGAAGCCGGTGGTGCATATCTCTCTCAACCCGCACCCGGAGGATGTGCTGACCGATATTGAGTTGCAGAATATCGCCCGCGAGTATCTGGAAAAACTCGGTTTCGGAAACCAGCCTTATCTTGTATTCAAGCACGAGGACATCGACCGCCACCACCTGCACATCGTGACGGTCAACGTGGACGAGAACGGGAAAAGGCTCAACCGGGATTTTCTCTACCGCCGCAGCGACCGTATCCGCAGGGAACTGGAACAGAAGTACGGATTGCATCCGGCAGAACGTAAAAATCAGAGATTGGATAATCCGTTGCGCAAGGTGGCCGCATCGGCAGGTGATGTGAAGAAGCAGGTAGGCAACACCGTGAAGGCTCTGAATGGGCAGTACCGTTTCCAGACGATGGGCGAATACCGTGCGCTCCTTTCCTTATATAATATGACGGTGGAGGAAGCGAGGGGCAACGTGCGCGGACGGGAGTATCACGGGCTGGTCTATTCCGTCACGGACGACAAGGGTAACAAGGTGGGCAACCCGTTCAAATCCTCGCTTTTCGGGAAGTCCGCAGGCTATGAAGCCGTACAGAAGAAGTTTGTCCGTTCCAAATCGGAAATCAAGGATAGGAAACTGGCAGACATGACGAAACGCACCGTCCTTTCCGTGCTGCAAGGCACTTATGACAAGGACAAATTTGTATCCCAACTCAAAGAGAAGGGCATCGACACCGTACTGCGCTACACAGAGGAAGGGCGCATCTATGGGGCTACCTTCATCGACCACCGCACGGGATGCGTGCTGAACGGTTCGCGCATGGGTAAGGAGCTTTCGGCGAATGCCTTGCAGGAACACTTCACCCTGCCATACGCCGGACAACCGCCGATACCGCTATCCATCCCTGTGGATGCTGCGGACAAGGCACACGGGCAGACCGCCTACGACAGTGAAGATATATCGGGCGGTATGGGCTTGCTCACTCCCGAAGGTCCGGCGGTAGATGCCGAGGAAGAGGCTTTCATCCGGGCGATGAAGCGCAAAAAGAAGAAAAAACGCAAGGGCTTGGGTATGTAATCAGAGTATCAACAATTAAAAAATCAATGTATGTCACAACAAGAAGACGATTTGAGGGCATTGGCGAAAATCATGGATTTTCTGCGTGCCGTGAGTATCATTTTAGTGGTCATGAACGTGTACTGGTTCTGCTACGAAGCCATCCGGCTGTGGGGCGTGAACATCGGCGTGGTGGACAAAATCCTTCTGAACTTCGACCGCACGGCGGGGCTGTTCCATTCCATTCTCTACACGAAGCTGTTTTCCGTCCTTTTGCTTGCCTTGTCCTGTCTGGGTACGAAGGGTGTCAAGGGTGAGAAAATCACTTGGGGGAGAATCTGGACAGCATTTGCCGTCGGGTTCGTGCTGTTTTTCCTGAACTGGTGGTTGCTGCCCCTGCCGCTGCCGCTTGAAGCGGTGACGGGACTGTATGTCCTTACCATTGGAACGGGCTATGTCTGCCTGTTGATGGGTGGTCTGTGGATGAGCCGCCTGTTGAAACACAATTTGATGGAGGATGTTTTCAACAACGAGAACGAGAGTTTCATGCAGGAAACGAGGCTTATCGAAAGCGAGTATTCGGTCAATCTGCCGACACGTTTCTATTACAGGAAACGCTGGAACAACGGTTGGATCAATGTAGTTAATCCCTTCCGTGCGTCCATCGTGTTGGGTACGCCGGGCAGCGGCAAGTCCTATGCCGTGGTAAACAATTTTATCAAGCAACAGATTGAAAAGGGCTTTAGTCAATACATCTACGATTTCAAGTATCCCGACCTATCTACTATTGCCTACAACCATTTGCTGAACCACCCGGACGGCTACAAGGTAAAGCCGAAGTTCTATGTGATCAACTTCGACGACCCGCGACGCTCTCATCGGTGCAATCCCATTCACCCGGATTTTATGGAAGATATTACGGATGCCTATGAGAGTGCCTACACAATAATGCTCAACCTCAATAAAACGTGGGTGCAAAAGCAGGGCGACTTCTTCGTGGAGTCACCTATCATTCTGTTTGCCAGTATTATCTGGTATCTCAAAATCTATCAGAACGGGAAGTTTTGCACGTTTCCCCATGCTATCGAGTTTCTGAACCGCCGTTACGAGGATATATTTCCGATACTGACCTCTTATCCGGAGCTGGAGAACTACCTTTCGCCGTTCATGGATGCGTGGCTTGGAGGGGCTGCGGAGCAGCTCATGGGTCAGATAGCGTCGGCAAAAATCCCGCTTTCGAGGATGATTTCACCGCAGCTCTACTGGGTGATGTCAGACAGCGAGTTTACGCTGGACATCAACAATCCCGAAGAGCCGAAAATCCTCTGCGTGGGTAACAATCCCGACCGTCAGAATATCTACGGTGCGGCACTCGGTCTGTATAATTCCCGTATCGTGAAGCTCATCAACAAGAAGGGGATGCTGAAGTCATCGGTCATCATCGACGAGTTGCCCACAATATACTTCAAAGGGTTGGACAATCTTATAGCTACCGCCCGAAGCAACAAGGTTGCCGTGTGTCTGGGCTTTCAGGATTTCAGCCAGTTAGTGCGTGACTACGGGGACAAAGAGGCGAAAGTGGTGATGAACACTGTCGGCAATATTTTCTCCGGTCAGGTGGTGGGGGAAACAGCCAAGACGCTCTCCGAGCGGTTCGGTAAGGTGTTGCAGAAACGGCAGTCCATCTCCATCAACCGGCAGGATGTTTCCACCTCCATCAACACGCAGATGGACGCGCTCATTCCACCGAGTAAGATTTCCGGGCTTACGCAGGGAATGTTTGTCGGTTCTGTATCCGACAACTTCAACGAGCGTATCGAGCAGAAGATTTTTCATTGCGAGATTGTGGTGGATGCCGAAAAGGTGAAACGGGAAGAAAGTGCCTACAAGAAAATTCCCGTCATTACAAACTTCACGGACGAGGACGGCAACGACCGCATGAAGGAAACGGTGCAGGCGAACTACCGGCGCATCAAGGAAGAGGTGAAGCAGATTGTGCAGGAGGAACTGGAGCGTATCAAAAACGATCCGGTGCTGTGTAAACTGCTACCAGATAATGAGACTGTCTAACAAGTCCCCAAAATTGAAAATTATCCCTATCGAAGTTTGAAGTGACCCCCAAAAGTTGGATACAATTTTTTTGGGGGGCACTTCAGTTCTGACGGGTAAAATCGTAAAATTCGGACTTGTTAGACAAATACTTACGCGGTTTCAACCTCAGGTACTGAATCTATCGAATTGACAAATTTAACCAATTGCGGATCTGAATCTTTTTGTATGAGGTTTCGGAGACTCTTTTTCAATTCATAAGCATCATCCCCTGCTGTATTTATTAAATCCATATAAAAATCTTTGTTTTGCAGAATCAATGAACGGCATGCCCCATCGGAAATTACAGGTTTCACTATTTTATCAATAACGTCTCCAGCTTGACTTTTCAAATTACCATGCGATCTAAGCCATGTTTCGAAAAATTGAAACTTTATTGCATTGATAGTCTTTTTACCGATGCAGAAATCATTTCTTATATCGGTAACTGTCGATTTAATTTTTCGTTTATCCAATCTTTCAACTATATTCTTGAAACAATTAGGGAAAGGATTCAAACTTTGAGTTCCAGAAGCAATATCCATCAGAATCTTTTTGCCAAATTCAGTCAAGTTATCTGGCAAGGATTTGATTTTAGCCAGTAAATGTTTTATTGCGACAAACCAATAATATGATGTATGTGCTGTTCTTTGGGCGTATAATGTATCAACACTTATTTCAGACAACGCTTCGAACGCTATTTTATTGATATGATCGGTCAGGACATTGCTTATTTTAGTGGTCAAATCGTAAAAAGATGCGTCAGGAATTACATCTTTAATATTGTTCTTAGTGATATACTTATCCAAATCGGTATTCCACTCTGCTAAATGCTCGATAAATACCTCATCCGTTACACCTATTCTGTTCTTAATATCTTCAAATTGGGGCAATATGTCTGAGAGCAATAATTTATAGCCAAGTTTATGATTTACCATGTATTGTAGTGTTTCATTTAATAGCGGTATATTCCATCCCACACTATTTACTAATAAGTCTCCATGATCCACATAATAGTCCATGAGTTCTGCAACATATTTTATATCTCCACCCTCTATTAAGGAAACGGAATGACCATGTGCCAATTGCATGGCGACTAAATCGTAATATCCAGACTCTTTAATGTTTCGGCCATCAGTTTCTAATTCAGAATGCAACTGATTTATGTAGGTTGAATCTAACGTTACAGGTAAAGGTCTTTCTTCGTCAGATGCCAATAAACGATAGGTTGTAAATATAGCCCCTATATTATCTTTATTTACATTCTGTTCATCAATGCAATTCGTGATCGCTTGCAAAAGCGTTGGAAACGTATAGGTAGAATTATCTTTTAACGTTTTTACAATATCTGCATGGTCGAAATTATCGGGTAGTAAGTTTGCCAAATAATTATCGAGCGCCTCCGAATTTGTTGCTACTTGATAATATTTATATGCTTTAGTTGTCGCGTTATCCCGATAGGCAGCATCTGTTGCATTTGCAGCTTGAATATAATCGATAAATGTATTTGGCTTGACTGTTTTTGCTTCAATCAATGACGTAAAATCGCACGCCAACTTATTTTGCGCAATAAACCTGTCTATTGCATCTAACGTTTTGAAATAGTCGCCGCCATTGAAGTCATTGAACCGAACTATCTTCTTATATAATTGAGCAATCACATGGTTTTGGCTTTCCGTGTCTAAATGCAACAGCAGTTCTTGGTATTCGACAGGGAACACCTGCTTCTCTATGGATTCTTTTAATTTCAATTGTGCTATTCTTTGCCATACACGCAGAATAACATCGCTCTTTCGAGTTAATTTATGCAAACAATGTATAATCTTATCGATAAGCGCATTGTCCATACATTGTATAACTTCTTCTAATACAGTGTCAAATTGTTTATTAGTCTCTGCATATTGATTTATGTCGTGGTCTTCTTCTCCGTTGATGCAGCCTTCAATATATTTTTTCAATGGAATTTGTCGAGCATCTTCAACATCGACACCATATACCAAAGCTGCAATTTCGCGTTGTGTTTGCAGATCATTGTTAATTATTGTTTGAATGCCATTCAGATAGTCGCCGGACAATATTTGTTCTACTGGATTTGCCAGAATATCCGTCTTCTTCAAACAGAACAATGCTATGTTTATCATCAAAATTTCGTTACACCACTCTTGTTTAAGAGCGACCATCTCATTGATATATGATATAATTTCCCTAACATTGGCATTAGGATTTACCAATCTGAATATCCGATTTATAGTTTCTTTCGCTTCATTTTCTGTTTCTCCAAATGCTTCAACAAACAGTTTGTTGAATATACTTCGATAGTCGGTAATAACAGGAGGAGCAACACGATAAACAATAGGGAAAGTTTTATTGATAAAATACTTGGTCAGTTGTTTCGTTTGTTCGTCGGTCTCATCTCCGAATGCACAAGCTAAATGTGTTTCATCGAAAGGAATAACAGCCCAAACATTTTCAAAACCGCTATCGGCGAAGAACGTATGGATAGAAGACCATAATTCTTTTACTTTTTCAGCGGGGAGACGATCCATGTTGTCAAAAACAAGGACTAATTTACGTTGTCCTTTTTCCTTGATAAAATCAGAAATGTCTTGCATCCATGTTTTGAACTCGTAAACCGTTGGTTCGTCTTCGCTCAAAGTCTCATAACGCGAGTTCGGGATAAGAACTTTATGATTTTCAACCAAGCAAAAGACATAGAGTATTGGGCGGCCTTTCAAGGTCGCCTGATTTATTTGTACAGTTTGGTGTTGTTAATCCCAGAGGACAAGCTGC
>SCEJ01000170.1 GCA_004102785.1 Muribaculaceae bacterium Isolate-013 (NCI) | reverse complement strand
GGAGGCAAGACGCGCCAACTCGGCATACCCACCGTTGTTGACCGCGTAATCCAGCAATCCATAGCCCAGGTGCTGAGCCTGGTGTACGAACCGAAATTCTCGGAGGCAAGCTACGGCTTCCGCCCGAGACGGAGCGCGCACCAAGCGTTGCAAAAGGCGCAGGAAATCATCAATGGCGGCTATAAATACTGCGTGGACTTAGACCTTGAAAAGTTCTTCGACACGGTCAACCACAGCAAGCTGATACAACTGCTTGGCGAGACAATCAATGACGGCAGGGTCATATCGCTTATTCACAAGTATCTCAACGCAGGAGTGATAGTCAGCCACAAGTATGAGGACACAACGGAGGGCGTGCCGCAAGGCGGTCCACTCAGCCCCATATTGAGCAACATAATGCTGACGGAACTTGACCGCGAACTTGAAAGGCGCGGACTTCCGTTTGTGCGTTATGCCGATGACTGTGTAATCTTCTGCA
>SCEJ01000169.1 GCA_004102785.1 Muribaculaceae bacterium Isolate-013 (NCI) | reverse complement strand
ACTTCTACATCATACCCCAGTCATCATCGCTTGATGCATCGCAGAAAAACCTTGTCAACCCCGTGGCAATGGCCAATCTTGCCAAATATGCCGAAACATCGATGCGTATAATCCCCACATTACGCGTGCAGTATGACATTCTCAACCCCGAGAAACACCGCCTGCGCTATCAGGGCTACGTGCAGTTTGACATCGAAAACCGCAAGGACGACCGCGTGCTTCCGCGCGAACTGACATCATATTCCTGGAACAACGACGCCGTCAACCGCGTATCACGCCGCGACGCCGAATCTCTCAACATGCAGACCAAGCACGAGCTCCTCTTCATGCCGCAGATCGGTCACGGCCACTCGCTGATGCTGCTCGGTGCCTGGGAACTCACTTCGGGTAACTCACAGGCGCAGGAATTCCGTAAATACGGCATGCCCAACGGCATCGAATCGCCCACAGTGCCCGGAAACGAACGCACATTCAGCTC
>SCEJ01000168.1 GCA_004102785.1 Muribaculaceae bacterium Isolate-013 (NCI) | reverse complement strand
GCCGCGCGACATGAGCACTGCCGAGAAGAACTGATTCTTGCAGCTCACCCACTTGAGTCGCTGCGTTATATCCTCCGAGTCATCTCCGCTCTCGCTGAGATTGTCGACATCACCGTCGGGATACATATAGTACAGGGCCGAGTTGCGCTCCTCAAACACGCGTCCGGCCTCAAGGCGGCGCATCTTCTGGCTCCAGGTCATATCCATCGTGGCCACCGAAGTGGGTATGATGGCCTGCATGCCTTCCTGCACCACATCGATATTCACCAGATAGCTGTCGGAGGGCAGCATATCTCGTATGCCGCCTTCTGCTCGAACAAAGAGGCTCCGCAATCGGTGCTCAGTCATGGGTTGCCCGTCCCTCCGCCGAGGATTGCCCTCTCGCCTCTCTCAACGGCCGCGTGGGGTTGTCATTTGGAGTGATATCCTCCGGCGGGCTATGTTGTGAGGGCGGAGCAGAGGCGGGTGCTCTGTCCTGCTGTC
>SCEJ01000167.1 GCA_004102785.1 Muribaculaceae bacterium Isolate-013 (NCI) | reverse complement strand
ACATCATATCTCGAGAAAAATGCAAAACGGCAAAGTCGTACACTAAGTTACCGCACGGCTAAGATCAACAACAAACGATAATGAAGGCAGGCGCATTCATCGCTCTCCCTAACCCCCGTTACCATTATTTTTTTTTCAAGCAGAAGACGGCATACGAGCTACTGCCGCAGAAGCTGATACTCGGTTCGGAGACAGCCTCTACCGTGTCGTCGCGCGGAGTCTATATGTTCCCGATGGAACTCAAGGCGGGAGCGAAATATCCCAATCATCAGCGTTCCGGTTACGACACCGAGTTTTGCTCGTGGTCTAATATTCCCGACGTGGATTTCTCGATGGACGACGATTACCCCTGGCTGATCGGTCAGTTCGTCTGGACCGGTTTCGACTACCTCGGCGAGCCGTCGCCCTACGATACCGACAGCTGGCCCAACCACTCAAGCGTATTCGGCATCATCGACCTCGCGTCGCTTCCCAAAGACAGGTAT
>SCEJ01000166.1 GCA_004102785.1 Muribaculaceae bacterium Isolate-013 (NCI) | reverse complement strand
TAGACATGGCGTCGGCCGTGACAATCTTTCCTGAGATATCTATTTTATCAAGAAGTATCGGTACGGCCTTTATCTCGTTGCTCTTTTCCTTACAAGCTTCGGTGGCTATTGTTATGCCGGTGTTGAATGAATAGGCCGAGACGATATCCGGGCTACGCCC
Organism: Muribaculaceae bacterium Isolate-013 (NCI); assembly: GCA_004102785.1. GTDB lineage: Bacteria > Bacteroidota > Bacteroidia > Bacteroidales > Muribaculaceae > UBA7173. Next base: position 332 of record SCEJ01000166.1, on the reverse strand, counting down.
GTTTTCCTGAACGGTGCCGCGCTCGGCCTTGCCGTCCACACAGACTATCTCTCTGTCACGACATGCCTTGAACAGCTCGTTATGGAAGTTTTCGGCAAATGCCTGCATACTGTCCGCCATGGCCGGGTCATCGATGCCGTTCTCTACCCGGCAAAGGGTTGCCTCCGAGGGAATCCCATTCTTCAGCATCCCCATTTTACGGAGTTTATTAAGATTATATTTGCCGAACGCTATTATATCGGAACGTCCGACATGCCCGCACGTCCGTCCGAGTATCATCAGAATGATGATGTCGCTGAGTCGATGCCGGATGTTTCCTTTGTCGCATCTGC
>SCEJ01000165.1 GCA_004102785.1 Muribaculaceae bacterium Isolate-013 (NCI) | reverse complement strand
CAGCACCTGGGCTATGGATTGCTGGATTACGCGGTCAACAACGGTGGGTATGCCGAGTTGGCGCGTCTTGCCTCCATCCTTGGGTATATCTACCCTCCTTACGGGATTGGGGCGGTAGCGTCCGCCCATCAGACTTTCAGTTATTTCATCCTTGTGTTCACGCAGATACGGAAGCAGTTGCTCTACTTCCATTCCGTCGATTCCACCGCTCCCCTTGTTGGCCTTGACTTGTCTGTACGCTCTATTAAGGTTGTCGGAAGTTAGGATATACTCTAACATCCTGTCTGACGATAGTTGCACTTCTACGAGTTCGTCTCCAACTATCCCAATCAAAGTAGGCGCTCCCTCATACATTTCGCTTTCCGAGCTATTCTTCCGAGGATAGCTTTCTGATGTTTTCGGCTTTTCTCCTTTCATCGGGTAAAATAAAGTTTTGCTCGTGTGGTTAAGTTTTGCCCTTCTTCATCGCCCACGAGCTTTAAGGCGATGACTACTA
>SCEJ01000164.1 GCA_004102785.1 Muribaculaceae bacterium Isolate-013 (NCI) | reverse complement strand
AACCTATATAGCAGTAAATGACATGTTGGAATTTAATGTTTCATACCATGCAAGCACATACACGCAATTGAATCATAATTGTAACGCCATTGAAAGTTGACTTTTCATTCGTACAAGAACGAAGGGCGGTTGCATGTTCAACATTAGTATTTGCCAGTTCTCGTTTTCAAATATATACAGATACCTCGCTTTTAGCTGTGTTCAATAGAAAACCCGATATGACTTTTTCTTCATATAGTTCTTGATTGCTGTCAAGGACCAATTGTGCGGTGGATACTGCCGCCTCCGCACTGTTGACATTTGCCTCGGCAATATCGTATGCCGCCTTCTGCTTGAAAACATAGAGTACAAACAGTTGTCGACATTTTCTTACAGTATCTCGTACACAAGTTCTTATTTTAATGAGTATGGCAGCTACCTCAGGTTGCAGCCTAACTTGATCCCATCCTGGTTCTGTTTCTGGCTAGTTTTTAGTAATTGTCTGATGTGTGCTCTCGTTCCC
>SCEJ01000163.1 GCA_004102785.1 Muribaculaceae bacterium Isolate-013 (NCI) | reverse complement strand
TCGTCACCGATGTTACCCAGTCCTACAATAAGATATTTCATTTACTGTTATGTTATTTAGCAGCGTTGGCCTGTGCACCGCGGGCAGCACGGGTGAGCTGAACAGCACATACAACGGCGTTTTTAGCGTTGACGAGTTCAAGACCGTCGAAGCTGAGTTCGCCAACCTGAAGAGTCTTGCCAAGACCGAGGTGATCAACGTTGATTACGAGACGTTCGGGAATGTTGGTGTAGACGGCACGCACTTTGAGCTTCTTCATTGAGAGGTTGAGCTTACCACCGGCTTTCACACCTTCTGCGTGACCTTCAAGCTTCACGGGAACTTCTACAACCACAGGTTTTGTATCGTTTACTTCGAGGAAGTCCATGTGAAGGATAGTGTCTTTTACAGGCTGGAACTGGATTTCTTTGAGAACGGCCATTTTCTTTGCGCCGTTATATTCGAGTTCTACAGCAAAGATGTCGGGAGTGTAGACGAGTTTGCGCACTGCTTCGTTAGTGACAGTGA
>SCEJ01000016.1 GCA_004102785.1 Muribaculaceae bacterium Isolate-013 (NCI) | reverse complement strand
GCAGGTTCTCGTCTCTATCCTGCCGTGGGCCAGTTCGGGACCTTCGGTGTAAGAATATACCGGTGTGTGTTCCACCAGCCTGTCCTCAATGCCGTATCGCAATGACGGCTGGTTGGCTTTAAGTTCTTATCCCGAACTCGCGTTATTAAGATTATATTTGCCGAACGCTATTATATCGGAACGTCCGACATGCCCGCACGTCCGTCCGAGTATCATCAGAATGATGATGTCGCTGAGTCGATGCCGGATGTTTCCTTTGTCGCATCTGCGGAAATCAGGGACTGAGGCGGCAAAATTCATCAGCCGTTCCAGAATACTGCCCTGTGGAACGAATTTATTTATTACTTTTGCGGTGTGATTGAGCTTATGCGCGTCAATCGAAAGGCTTTGGTCAAGTGGCTTCATTTTAACGTAACTGTTTGATATTCACCTATAAAGTTACTAAAAATCTACCACTTGGCCAAATTTTTATCACACTTATTTCATTGAAAATCAGAGACTAAAGCTCATCTCCGTCCGCACTGCTCTCGCTATAAAATAACACATTTCTCGACAATGAGACCAAATCTTAAATGAAAGAGCCGTGCGTTAAAAAGCCGAAAAATCGAAAAATTATCGCAAAAATTTGCAGGGTTTAAAAAAAACGTCTAACTTTGCAGTCGCAAAATACGCCCGACGCCACTTTGCCATATGAAGTGCCCAAGGCGCAGTTGCACCAGGCCGGCCCATTCGTCTATCGGTTAGGACGCAAGATTTTCATTCTTGAAAGAGCAGTTCGATTCTGCTATGGGCTACAAATAACAAAATTAAGAAATTAAAGAGATTTCACACGAAATGGCAAATCATAAATCCGCATTAAAACGCATTCGCCAGACACAGAGCCGTCGTCTCCGCAACCGCTACTACGCAAAGACCGCACGCAACGCCGTGCGTCGCCTCCGCGCCATGACCGATAAGGCTCAGGCTCAGGAAACTTACGTGAAGGTAGTGGCTATGCTCGACCGCCTCGCTTCAAAGAAATCCATCTCGAAGAACAAAGCTTCGAACCTCAAGAGCAAGCTCGCCCTGCACATCAACAAACTGGGCTGATTTTACGCTCTGTTCTCTCCGCAAACCGCACGCGGCGTGAAAGTCACACACACTGATTCACCACTCCGCACGCAGCCAGAATAGAATTTCGATACTTATCCAAATAATATTCTCGTAATTTTTCTCCCACCGGCTTGCGAAAGCAGATGGGTTGATAACGGCCCATTCGTCTATCGGTTAGGACGCAAGATTTTCATTCTTGAAAGAGCAGTTCGATTCTGCTATGGGCTACCTGCACAAGAGCTTGCGTCCGTGAACTGCCAAGGTTCGCGGACGCAAATTTTTTCGGAGCCACCGTATTGTCTGCCACCGCGGTTACCCGTCCGGATGTGACACTGAGCGGCTTTGTGGCTGCGGCAGAGAATAACCACCGCTTATAATTTTTATAATTCATATAAGTTTTATAAGTTTGTTGCGCCACACTCCGGTTCGTCGGGATTAACGGCCTGCCGACCCTATGGCAACAGACCATTCAGCAGAATGAGATTATGAACGAACTCGATTGCGCCATATTATTCCGCCCGAATCTCCATACAAAGATATGGGGAGGTTCTGCCATAAAGCAGTACAAGAGCCTTGATTCGGATCTCGTCGGGATTGGCGAGAGCTGGGAGGTCTCGGCATTGCCCGGAGCGGAATCTGTTGTGGCAACGGGAGCTCTGGAGGGGCTGACTTTAGGCGAGCTTGTCGCACGCTATGGCGCGGCTTTGCTCGGCTCGAGAGTCTATGGGCGATATGGCGCCCATTTCCCCCTGCTGGTGAAGATTATCGACGCCGACCAGGACCTCTCAATGCAGGTGCATCCGTGTGATTCCGTGGCGATGCGTCGCCATAATGCCAGGGGAAAGACTGAGATGTGGTATGTGCTCTCCTCGCGTCCGGGAGCAAAAATTCATATCGGACTTAGCCGCAGGCTTAAGCCTGAAAGTCTTGGCGAGATAGCCGCGGCAGGCCGGATTGGCGACTATGTGGCCTCGTATGACTCCCGCCCGGGCGACACTTTCTTTATCCCGGCCGGAAGAATACACTCAATCGGTGCAGGCAACCTCCTTGTTGAGGTGCAGCAGTCAAGCGACATCACATACCGCATCTACGACTATGGGCGTCGTGACGCTGGCGGAAACCTCCGCGAGCTGCATATCGACCAGGCTCGGGAGTCTGTGGACTATACCGTCAGCCCCGACTACCGCAACAAATCGCGCCATGTGGCGCCCGGCCATGACGAAATCGTTGACTGCGATTACTTCCGGGTCGACCGCCTGGAAGTAGACGGCGAATTGGCTATGCCGGCCGACCCCGACTCTTTCCGCATCTTCATGTGCCTTGACGGCGAAGTCACCTTCACTTTCAACGGCACCTCGCGCCCCGGCTCCGCCCCGGTGACGCTGCACCGCGGCCAGACGGTGCTCATCCCCGCTTGTGCCCCCTCCATGACCATAACCGGGCATGCCGCCATCCTCTCAATCCAACCTTGATTATCATCTGATATTTAATTCCCGGACCTTGCTTCATCGATTCTCACTTGAAAACGGACTCCGTGTAGTCCTCGACTACGACCCCACGCAGGCCATGGCGGTGGTCGATGTGCTGTATAATGTCGGCTCGCGCGACGAACACCCCGGCCACACCGGAATGGCCCACCTCTTCGAGCACCTTATGTTCGGCGGTTCGGCCAATATTGCCGACTTCGACGGCGAGCTCACCCGTGCCGGAGGACAGTCGAACGCCTGGACCTCGACCGACTACACCAATTTCTTCGATATACTCCCGGCAGCGAACATCGAGACTGCCCTGTGGCTCGAGAGCGACCGCATGCTTTCGCTCGCTTTCGCCGAAAAGCCTCTCGAAGTGCAGCGGCAGGTGGTGGTGGAGGAGTTCAAGCAGGTGTGCCTCAACCGTCCCTACGGCGACAGCGAGCACCTGCTCAGAGCCATGTGCTACACCACCCATCCCTACCGCACTCCGGTGATTGGCAAGGAGTTCGCTCATATCGAGCAGGTGACACAGGATGATGTGCGACGCTGGTTCGCCGCCCACTATGCCCCCAACAACGCTGTGCTCTCCGTGGCCGGCAACGTCACGTCCGAGCGACTTCACGCGCTGGTTCAGAAATGGTTCGGACAGATTCCGGCCAGGCAGATTGCCCCGCGCCTCTATTCCGACGAGCCGGAGCCTGACGGCGAACGCCTCACCGAGGCGTCCGGCAACGTGCCGCAGACGGCAATCACCATGGCATTCCCCATGGCGGCTTACGGCGCGCCGGGCTTTGCCGCCGCCGATGCCGTGTCGGATATCCTTGCCAACGGACGCTCCTCGCGCTTTTACCGCCGGCTGCTCCGGCCGGGCAACGTATTCTCCGACCTCGACGCCTCAATCCTCGGCTCCGACCACCCCGGGCTCTTCCTCGTAAGCGCACGCCTGCTCGAGAACGGCCCGCAGGCCGAGGCGCGTGCCCTGGAGGCCATACGCGAGGAACTTGCCGGGATAGCGTCGCACGCTCCGGCACCACGTGAGCTCGAACGCGTGAAAAACACCGTGGAGTCCGACCGCACCTTCTCGCTGCTCCCCCTGCAGCCGCGAGCCGAAGCCTATGCCCTGGCCGAGATGCACGGCCACGACCCCGCCGAGCCTTTGTGCCGCTACCGCAGCCTCACCCCTGAAGAGGTACGCTCATCGGCGGCCGCCCTCTTCGCCCCCGGCCGCGCCCGCACCCTCATCTACCGTCCCCGCTCCTGACCCCCCCCTCTGCTACATCGCCACAAGCGGGTTCTCAAAATATACAGCGGAGTATCAGATTATCCGAGATGGATTTTCTGATACTCCGCGTAATTTTTCAGTAGTTTATTCCTATGCCGTGATCGGTCTATCTGGCGTCGGCCCAGTATATCTGATAATGCATTATGTTAATTATCAGTTATATGGTGGGATGGGTCAGAACTGGTAGCCGAGGCCGATGTAGAGGGAGGCGGAGGTGACCGAGGCTACGTTTACGCTGCAGCCGAGCGATGCCACTACGCGGTTGAAAACGGCAGTGAGATGGGGCACGGTTATAAAGCTCCAGTAGGTTTTGTCAGTGTAAGCGAGGCCGACGCAGAGGGGGAGGCTCAGACCCACGGTGCGCGAGGAATTGAACGCCAGCATGGCGGTGGGCCCTATGGCGAAGCCTATGCCGCCGCTGTCAACCAGGCCGTAGTTGGCGTTGCCGGCGAAAAACAGGCCGGCGCCGAAATATTCGGTGAGATTTGATGCACCTTCAATACTGAGGCCGTAGGCGCTCCGGGTCTTGAAGTCGCCCCCGCTGCCGGTAAATGCGTAATAGTAGTTGATACTTGCGTTCATGTTGAATATGGTGCGCTCGGGCTCGGGGGCATAGGGCGCGCTCTGGGAGATGGTTTGAGAGGCTGAGGTCTGCGGGGTTGCCGTGTATGAATAGGTGTTGCCGGAGCTTACGGCTACGGGAGCCGGCGTGGCAGCGGTGCCTGTCGATGCTGCTGCCGCGCTGTCACTACGGGTGGTTGCCGTTTCGGGTATTATCAGTTCCATCCCCACGTAGGTGAAGCTTTTGGCATCGGGGTTGAGGGCTATTATCTGTTCGGTGGTGATGCCATATTTTTTCGCTACCGATTCGAGGGTTTCGCCCCGCTCGAGAATATGGCGTGTCTCGGCGCCGGCCGATGAGGCGGCCGTTAACGCAACAATTATGAATATCGCCGTTCTGATTTGTTTCAGGAGTTTCATATTGATAAGATTGGCAGGTGGTGGTTTAAAGTTGTTAGTGGGGTAAGCCTGAGGGGCTCTGTCTGTAAGATTTTATTTTCTGAAGAAGTATGCCGTGTGGCCTTTTACGATACGCATATTGTAGCCGGCAGAGGTATGGGTGCTTTCTGCGCGGTAGAAGATGTCACCCATCTTGATGAAGTAGCCGGCACCTTTTTTGTAAAGTTCGATATTTGTATGTTCTACCCGGAATTTATCGCCGTCGCGTCGCGCCAGGTTTACCCGTTTTATGTAAGTGAAGGAGTCGGAGTCTGCGTTCAGTCGCCCGTTCTTGTCGTTGCGGTGTGCGTCGAATTCTTCCTCCGATTTTTTTGTGTTATTGCCTGAGGCGGAGCCGTTGCCGGTATTCCTTGCTGATGAGTATGTGGCCGGTTCTGTCGGCTTTGTCGTTGTCGTTCGGGATGTTCCTGATGTTGCCGGGCTGCTTGATGAGCCTGCTGACGGAGAGGTCGTTGTGGTAGAGCCGGTTGACGCTGATGTATTGTATTTTATGTTGTTGTAATTTTTTATGTTTTCAAGGTTGTCCTTTCCGGCGGTCAGTGATTCCCGGAAATCCTTTGATGCCTGTGCGGAGATTCGTCGTTGCTCGTCAATATCTTCTTGGGTGGGTGCGTAGTGAGGCGTTTCTGCCCACCTGGCCTGTGATTCTGTCCATCCTGTGTTTGCGGCAGCCAGTTGGGTGAGGTAATTGCCTTGTGCACCACCTATACTTGCTCCGGTTGCGGCTGCGTAGTTGCCTACATCCTGGCTCATTTGCCGCATCATGGCAGCCATGCCGGGATTGGAATACATGGGGTTGCCGTTGGCATCGTAGGTAATCTGCATCTGGAACATTGACGGATTCCACTGCGAGATGTCAAGTGAGGCGGGGATTGTTATTCCGGCCGAGGCCAACGTTGCGTTAGGCGCGAATGCAGTCATTCCGCCGGTGTTCATTGATGGAGCACTCCAGGTGTTGCCGTATCCCATGTTCCCGGATGCGGCCTGCATCCCTGCGGCGAGTCCCTGGAGCAGCCCCATGCCGAGATTGCCCCAGAATTCTGAGCGGCGGCGTTTTTTCTCTGCTTCAGCGGCTGCACGCCGTATGCGCTCGTTCTCAAGCCGCACCGCTTCCTGCCGGCGGCGTATCTCCTCTTCTTCGGCTTGTTTCTGCGCCATGGGGAGCACCCGCTCCATGTCATCATTCACAGCCATTAGCTGCTCAGAGGTCATGGTGCGGTCTCCGTTGTTAAAGAGGCGTGCAGCCTGGCCGTAATTTTCAAGGGCTTCAACGTAATGGTCAGTACCTTCACAGCTCTGCGCGTAGAGGTATGCGAGACGCGATGTAGTGCTTCCGCGTCGGTTCATGGCCAAAGAAAGATTGGAGTGTGCAGCGGCATAGTCTTTGCGGGCAAGAGCGTGCTCGGCAGACTCTATCAGTCGGTCGTAGCGTTCGTAGGAGGCGATTGTGGTGTTTGGCTCCGGGGTGGAGGCGCTGTTGTCCGGCAGATTGATTTCCAGCCCCATGAAAACTTCGGGCATGGCGGGATTCGCAGCCTTGAGGGCGTCGGTGTGTACTCCCCATTTGCGGGCAATCAGTTCCCAGGTGTCTCCACGTTCCACGATGTAGGTGCGTGCGGTGAGCAGAGGAGCGCATATGGCGAGTGCTGCAAGCGCCGCGGATGCATGTCGTATGGCTTTCATGGGCATAGAGCGGTTTATTGGGTCTGGATTACGAGGAAGTTTGAGATTGACCAGAATTCGGCCGGGTTGGTTATGTGGAGGATGAATTTGCCTTTGCCGTCGGTGGTGAGTGTATATGTGCTCTGAGGGGCGCTTGTGAGGACTTTGGGCTTTTTGGCATCGAAGGTTATTTCGGTGAACTTGCGTATATCCACCTGGCGGAACTTGCTGCGGTCCAGGGCGTCGCGTGTCTGTATCTTTCCTTTGCGGATGATGCCGTCGGCTTCAAGTTTCTTTTTGGTGTCGATTGCCACGAAGGCGCGGTTGGCCATATCCGACGAGCGTGTCAGCGCTTCGGTGTAGCGTTTGTTGGCTTCGCCGAGCTGTGCTATCTGGTTCTGCTGTGTGGCCACCATGGAGCGCAGGCGCGTGATGTCAACATCCTTTGCTTCGAGCTGTGTGCGCAGTTGGGCTATCATCTCGTCCTTCTGGCTGAGCTGCTGACGCAGGTTGGCGATGAGAGTCTCGGCCTGCGGCGAGGGGGCGTTGTCGGGTGTGTCAGTATTGGCTTCGGCGAGTTTTTTCTCAAGGTCGTCGATGTGGCGCTGCTGTGCGCGGAGCACCGTCTCGAAGCGGTTGAGGTTGTTGAGCGCGTCGGCGCGCGAGGCTGTGCCTTCGCCCGAGGGGTTGAGGAAGAGGAGGTGTTCCTGCTGCTGTACAGAGTCGAGGGCCTCCCCCAGGGTAGTCATCACGTCGTTGATCTGAGCCAGGCGGCGTTCCTGCATGGCGGTAACCTGGCGCAGCGAGTCGCGTTCGCTCACCACGCGTATCACCTCGGAGTTTCCCGTTCCGCTGCATGCTGTCATTGCGGCCGCTGCAGCCATGAGCAGCGGCGCTGTGAGTGCTGAGAGTCTCATGAACGGGGTTTATTCAATGTTTTTCACATAGATCATCAGTTGCTGGCCCGGCTTGAGGCGCGAGGCGGCTTTGGTGGTTGCGGGCAGTTCGTTCCACTCCACAATCTGCTCGGGGGTCACATCGTAGCGGTCGGCTATGGCCTGAAGTGTCTCCCCCTGGCGCACGGCGTGAAACACCACTTTCAGCAGTTCTTCCTGCCGGGCGGCGGCCGTCTGCTGCTCGGGCTCGGTGTAGGAGGGCACTTTATCGAGTTCGGTCACAATCTCCGAGGTGCCGTCGGGGTAGATAATCATGAACACCTGGAAGAGCCCCAGCACGTGCCGCGCCGGCTGCGTGTTCTTCTTGTCGGCTTTCTGCGAGCGGTAGATGATTTTGTCTACGTCGAACTCCAGGTCATAGGCCGGAATCTCGCGGTAGTCGGTGGTGTAGATCAGCGTGGCGCGCGAGTCGGCTTCGTTCACCTCACCTGTCTTGCGGTTCCCCTCCTTGGTGAAGAACACGTTGCCACGTTTGGCGTATTTTATCATGTAGATGTCGGTCACCGGGAGCTCGTCGAGTTTCACACCCGATGTCTCGTTTTTAAATTTCACCGACTTGCCGCTGATCTGCTGTATCTTGGCCTCGACCGAGGAGCCGTCGCGCAGCATTATTATATCGTTTTTGGAGCCGCGGTTCCAGAGCTGGGCTGAAGCTGTCGAGCTGATGGCAGCCAATAAAAGGAAAAGGATAATGATTTTTTTCATAGCGTTGGTTAACAAAGGCCTGGTTTTATGAAAATAAGCCTTATCAACATGCAAAATTACACAAAACTTAACTTTTTACCCCCCCCAATCGTTAAATTATGTTAATTAAAAGTGCTATATTTTACTCTTTCAGTTCTTGCCCCCGTGCGGAGAATAGTCATAGACTGTGAATGAGGCGTTGCGCCACACCTCACGGCAGGTGCTGTCGAGGTATTGACGGAGCCGTGAGGCGGTGTCGCCGTAGCGGTGCACATATACCACGGTGACCGGAGCTTCGGCGTCGGCGATGCGGGCGTCGACCTGACGGATGAACCGCTCGTCGTCAAACAGTGTGGTGGCCGTCCATTCATGGGCGGTCAGAGGGTTGCGTTGCCCGGTGAGATATTCATAGAGGAAGCGCTCGGGCCCCTCGCACAGTGTCATAATCTCCCCTCCGGCCGGGGCTGTCTCCTTTATCCGCATTATATCGTTGATGAGCGTCCGCCGTTCCGGGGTGGTATGCAGCCCGCGGGCGGGGCCGTTCTCCACCCGGCACACCGCGTCGCTGACCCCGGCGTCGAGAAAACCATCCCTGAAGGTGACGATGGTCATCTGAAACAACAGTGGTATGCCGGCCATGAGGCAGTATGTCAGGATTTTACGGCCGGGCGCCAGGCGCAGCAGCATCGCCGCGGCGAAAGGCACCACGGGCCAGCATATGATTTTGCGCACACCGAGGTTGCTGCCGGCCACTATGGTGAAACTCAGCAGAATCACCGCGGTGGCCACAAGGAAGCTCCGACGCATGTGCCGGCGGCGGAAGGTGGCCAGGGCATACAGAAGCCCGGCCATCAGGGCCGATGAGGCGTAGTAGATCGTGTTGACAAAGTCGGAAGTGAAATGCAGCGCGATGAAAAGCGATGCCGACAGGCCGACGGCTATGGCTGTGGCGCGTCCGGGCGTGGTGCCGGCGATATATTCTGTAATCCGGACGATGCTTATGAACGCCAGTATGAGAATCAGCTCGCGCGAGCCGTCAACGGCATATAGCACCATGAGGCTCTTTATGGTGTGCTGGGTGGTGATGTTGGCGGCCAGGCTCACGGCAAACGCCTGCGGCGAGCCGTAAAGGAGTGTGGCCGTGAGCAGGCACAGCAGTAGCGCCAGGATGGTGAATGCCGCGGCGTGGCGCGCGCCGTCGCGTTGGCGGGCAGCTCCAATCAGTCCTGCCGCCATCGGTATTATCACGATATTGGGCAGGCGCATCATCACGGTGAGAGCTGCCGCCACGGCCGTGGCGGCCATCAGCAGGGCTGATGGCCGACGTATATATTCACACAGTAATATCAGGGTAAGTACCACAAGCGGGGTGGAGGTGCAGTCCCAGCCGAAAACGTTGAACTGCGGCCGCACCAGTCCAGAGAAAAGCATCGCCGCGGCTGTTGCTGCGATTACGGCCCGGGGGCTGTTGCTCCGGCGGGCGGCATAGAGGCCGGCGGCGAATATGGAGATGTCGGTCAGGGCTACGGCAAGATAGCGGAACCACAGCCACCTGAATCCGACGGCCTCGCCGAAGAGCCCGCAAAGATAGCTTGTGAGGGCCGACAGGGGGCTGTTGCGGTAGTCCATCGCATTGAGCATCTGGTAAGGCTCGTCGGTAGGGTTTATGCCATAATGCGCCAGGCAGAAGCCGGGCAAAGCCGCCGCCAAGATAATCGCCACGGCAAGTGCGACGCGCGCAATTCGGCCGGCGCGGCCCGCTGCCGTTATGTCCGCGTGGTTGTGAAGCATGAATCGGATGGAAATTTTTCGGTTGCAAAATTAGCTAAAATAATCGGAATGGCGACGCTGCCGCGCCGCGCCGCCGAGAAAATATGGCGCCCATGGCGGTTTTGGCAGCGCCGGGCACGATTTTAGCATGTGTATCGCTTTATTTTTGGGAAATTTAGGAAATGTTTTCGTAACTTTGCAGCCGGACCGGGAGCCGGAAAACGTCCCCCTCCCTCCCCACTGATGAATTACAGCATACTTGACTTTCTCGGGCTCCTTGGAGCCGTAGGCCTCTTCCTCTACGGAATGAAGGTGATGAGTGAGGGCCTTCAGAAGGCGGCCGGCGACAGGCTGCGCAACATCCTGTCGGCCATGACACGCAACCGCTTCACCGGCACAATCACCGGCTTTTTCATTACCGCACTGATTCAGAGCTCATCGGCATCGACTGTGATGGTGGTGAGTTTCGTGAACGCCGGTCTGATGACCCTGGCGCAGTCGATGGCGGTGATATTCGGCGCCAACGTGGGCACCACCTTTACGGCATGGATCATAGCACTGTTCGGCTTCAAAGTCGACATCTCGGCATTCGCCCTGCCGCTGATCGGTATCGCCGTGCCGCTGCTTTTCGCCAAGAAGAGCCGCACAAAGTCGATAGGCGAATTCACCATCGGCTTCGCCTTCCTCTTCATGGGTCTGGACATGATTTCAAAATATGTGCCCGACCTTCAGAGCAATCCGGAGATGTTCGAGTTCCTCCAGCATTATGCCTCGATGGGATTCGGCTCGGTACTGATTTTCCTTTTTGTGGGTATGCTGGTCACCACGATTATCCAGTCGTCGGCGGCGATGTTCGCCATCACCCTGATTATGTGCTCGAAAGGGTGGATCACCTTCGACCTCGCATGTGCCCTGATACTCGGCTCCAATATCGGCACCACCATTACGCCGCTGCTCGCCTCTATGAGCGGAAACGTGGCGGCCAAGCGCACCGCCATGGGCCACCTCCTCTTCAACGTGCTCGGCACGGTGTGGGTGCTGGCGGTGTTCTTCCCCTTTGTCGGCCTCAACACCTGGATTACGGAGGAAATCGGCCAGGGCGACCCTGCGGCGCTTTACCAGTATGTCAACGACCTGAAGGCCAACGATCCCGATATGTACAACCGCCTCTATTCCTCATCGCTCCCCACCGACGACGGCGTGGTGCTCTCCCACCGCTCCATGATAGCCCGGATGCAGGTGAGCGTGTCGTTCGGCCTGTCGATATTCCACACCGTTTTCAACCTCATCAACCTCGCCATAATGATATGGCTCACCGGAGTCTACGTAAAAGTGGTGGAATTCCTTGTGCCTGCCCGCCATCACGGCGACGACGAGTTCCAGCTCAAGTTCATATCCTCCGGTATCCTTTCGGCCTCCGAGCTCAACATCGCCCAGGCCGAGAAGGAGATGTTCGTCTTCGCCGAGCGTGTGGCGCGGATGCTCCCCATGGCGCGTGAGCTGGTACATGCCCGCGACGGCTCCGACGATTTCAACCAGCGGTATTCGCGGCTGGAGAAATACGAGGAGATTTCCGACCGCATGGAGCTTGAAATCGCCAACTACCTCAACCGCTGTGCCGAGGGGCGCCTCTCCAACGAGTCGAAGCGCCGCATAGCGTCGATGCTCTCGATTGACTCCGAGATTGAGTCGATTGCCGACTGCTTCCTCGGAGTAGGGAAGATACTGCTGCGCAAACAGCAGGGCAACGCCGTGTTCAACGATGAAATCTACAAGAACATCGACCTGATGTTCGACTATGTGGAGAAGGCAATGCACAACATGCTGCGTCTGCTTGAGACCCCCGAGACCCAGAACGAGCACGACATCATCACCTCCTACAACCGCGAGCGCGAGATAAACAACCTGCGCAACCAGTTGCGCACCGGCAACGTGGAGAGCATCAACGACCGCCATTACGAATACCAGTCGGGTATATATTACATGGATATAGTGGCCACGCTCGAAAAGACCGGCGACTATATTATCAATGTAGTCGACACTATCCGCGACGAATACCGGAAACTGCACCCGGCCGTCTGACCCCTCCCCACGCATAATCCTATATGCCACAGACCTCCAGCGATATGCCACAGCAGGCTGCCGACACCCCGGCGGCGGCAGCCCCGGCCCCGGCTGCCCATGCCGCCGCGACACCCGCCGTCGCCGACTCTGCGGCGGCGCGCCCCTCATGGGCTCCGGTGCCGTTCGCATCGTGCAGCGAGGCTATGGCGCCGTTCTCCGCCGCCGACAAGGCTCTTTACCACACCTCCGCGCCCGGGTGGCTCCAGGGGGTCGACGCCCCCTTGCGCCACGGCAGCGTGGCCGACAACCCTGTGGTGCTGTCGCTGCTGGTGGGGATATTTGTGCTCGCCGGGCTGGGGATGGGGCATGTGCGCCGCCTTTTCCGCTCGCTGCCGCAGCGCCTGTGGTCGGTGCGCCGCCGCGGCAACGCTTTCGACGACACCGCCTCTAACGAAACCCCCACATTCCTGCTGCTGTTGCTGATGCTCTGCGTGTCAGGAGGGATTCTCCTATATAAATGGCTCGGCTACTCCTCGGCGGCCGGTGTATCGGCTACCGTATGCGCTCTGGCTGCCCTCACTGCCGGATACTACATCTTCCAGATATGCGCCGGCGCCCTGGTGGGCTATGTGTTCGCCGACCGCGGGGGCGCCTCCTCCTGGATGCGCGGGCTCAATGCCGCCGCCGCCCTCCTTGGCGTGGCGCTCATGCTCCCGGCGGTTGTGGCGCTTTTCTATCCGGGGCTCTGCGGGGCAATGCTCATGGTGGCCGCCGTGGCTTATATATCGGTCAGAATTGTATTAATTGTGAAAGGTTTTAGAATTTTTTACAATAATTTTCTCTCCCTCCTCTATTTTATTTTGTACCTTTGCACCCTGGAAATAATACCAGTCATCGTACTGTACGTCTCCGCCACGGAAATCTGTAAAACCCTCTGATCTTATGGCTCGCATGAAGAGTCTGACAGGCAGTGATTTACCTTGTTACCGCATCGTGAAAGTAAATAAAATTCTTGTATCGCAGCCCAAGCCCGCTTCCGATAAGTCGCCGTATTACGATATAGCGCGTAAATACGGCGTGGAAGTAGTGTTCCGTCCCTTTATCAAAGTAGAAGGCCTTTCTGCCCGCGAGTTCCGTCAGCAGAAAATCAATATCAACGATTTCACTGCCGTGATTTTCACGGCACGTCAGGCCGTTGACCATTTCTTCCGCCTTTGCGAGGAGATGCGCGTCACTGTGCCCGACACAATGAAATATTTCTGCACCACCGAGACAATCGCCCTCTATCTGCAGAAATACATCGTTTACCGCAAGCGCAAGATTTTCCATGGCCAGACCGGCAAGCTCGACGACCTGATTCCCGCCCTCACAAAGCACAACAAGGAGAAATATCTTTATGCAATCTCCGATGTGCATAACGCCGGCACAAATGCCCTTGACATGCACAGGATTGCCTACACCAAGGCCGTGATGTACCGCACAGTGTCAAACGACTTCGCCCCCGGCGAGCCGTTCGACTACGATATGATCCTGTTCTTCTCCCCGGCCGGAATAGACTCGCTGATGAAGAACTTCCCCAGCTTCAACCAGGGGGAAATATGCATCGGATGCCTCGGCGCCTCCACCGCCAAGGCCGTGGAGGCAGCAGGTCTGCGTCTCGACATCGAGGCTCCATCGCCCAAGGCTCCGTCAATCACCGCCGCCGTCGACCTCTTCCTGAAAGAGAACCAGGGCGTGCCCGAAGAATAACATGACGCAAACGCCGATGTCGACAAACCGGCTCCCCAAGGCCCACCGCCTCTGTTCAAAGACCGCCATCGACCGGCTCTTCGCCGCCCGCTGCGCCCCGCAGGGGGGCGGCTCGGCACTGGCCTATCCGCTGCGTGCGGTGTGGGCGCCGGCAATGCCTCCGCGCGATGCCGCCCCGACGGCCCGGCCGCCGGTTAAATTCCTCATCTCCATACCGAAGAAAAGGCTGCGACATGCCGTTGATCGGGTGCTGATGCGTCGCCGGGTGCGCGAGGCCTACCGCCTGGCCCGGCCGATGAAAATCGCCGACACCGCCGAAACTCCGCGCTACGACGTGGCATTCATTTACGTCGCCGACAAGCCCGAGGACTATCAGCGTGTCAACGCCGCCGTGCGCCGCATCCTCAAAAAAATATATCCCCCCGCGCCATGTCTCTCCGCCCCTCAGTAAAGAAATTGACCGCCATCCCGACGGCAGCCCTCAACATGCTGCTGATAGGGATGGTGAAATTTTACCGGGGTGCCATTTCGCCCATGTTCCCCCCGGCATGCCGCTTCACCCCCACATGCTCGCAATATGCCCTCGAGGCATTGCGCCGCCATGGCCCTCTGCGCGGCTCATGGCTCGCCCTGCGCCGCATTCTGCGATGCCACCCCTGGGGCGGTTCTGGCTACGACCCGGTGCCCTGACGCCACCGTCCGCCTCAGCCGGAACGCACTCGGTTAAGCTCATAAAACACACGTTATACTCATTTAACTGCAAAGATGTGCGTTAATCGCGTTTTTTGCGTATCTTTGCAGCCGGAAAAACAATATCTCAACATCATGGCAACTATCAACGTAGACGTTAAAAACGTGCTCGGCACCGTTACCGCCGAGCAGATCCAGGCCCTCGACCCCGAGGCTGCCTCAGCTCTCGAAAAACTTCATAAAGGCACCGGCCTGGGCAACGACTTCCTCGGCTGGGTGAATCTCCCCTCTGAAATCACCGACGCTCACCTGGCCGATATCGAGGCCACTGCCAAGGCGCTCAACGATGAGTGCGACTATATCGTGGCAGTAGGTATCGGCGGCTCATACCTCGGCGCGAAAGCCGTGATCGAGGCGCTCGCCGACCAGTTCGCACAGCTCCGCCCCATGGATGACCCCCGCCGCTGCCGCGTGCTCTTCGCCGGCCAGAATATCGGCGAGGACTACCTCAACGAGCTCCAGGACTTCCTCGCCGACAAGAAATTCGGCATCATCGTAATCTCCAAGTCGGGCACCACCACCGAGCCTGCAATCGCTTTCCGCCTCCTCAAGGAGCAGCTTGAAAAGCAGGTGGGCAAGGAAACCGCCGCACGCCGCATCGTGGCCATCACCGACGAGAAGAAAGGCGCTCTCCGCCAGCTCGCCACCGAAGAGGGCTACAAGACCTTCATCATCCCCGACAATGTCGGCGGCCGCTTCTCGGTGCTCACTCCCGTAGGGCTTCTCCCCATCGCCGCCGCAGGCTATGACATCCGTGCCCTCGTGGAAGGCGCCCGCGCAATGCAGGCCGCCACTGTGGCCGAAGGCGACGGCAACCTCTCGTGGCTCTACGCCACAACCCGCAACGCCCTCTACCGCGCCGGCAAGAAAATCGAGATTATGGTCAACTACAATCCCAAACTCCATTTCTTCGGCGAATGGTGGAAGCAGCTCTACGGCGAATCGGAGGGCAAGGACCACAAGGGCATCTTCCCCGCATCGGTCGACTTCTCTACCGACCTCCACTCCATGGGCCAGTGGATTCAGGACGGAGAGCGCACCATCTTCGAGACCGTGCTCTCTGTTGAAGAGGTGGCTCACAACACCGTAATCCCCTCCGACGACGCCAACCTCGACGGCCTCAACTATCTCGCCGGCAAGCGCGTTGACGAGGTGAACAAGATGGCCGAGCTCGGCACCCGCATCGCCCACGTTGACGGCGGCGTGCCCGTGATCCGCGTCACCATCCCCGCCCTCAAGGAGAAATACCTCGGCGAGCTCATCTACTTCTTCGAGAAAGCCTGCGGCATCTCCGGCTACCTCCTGGAGGTGAACCCCTTCAACCAGCCCGGCGTGGAGGACTACAAGCGCAACATGTTCGCGCTCCTCGAGAAGCCCGGCTACGAGGAGGCTACCGCCGCCATCAAGTCGCGCATCTGAGCCCATTGAACCGTAAACCTTGAACATGGAGCTTATCCAGGTATCACATAATGAGATGGCCGCGCTTTTCACGCGGCCATCTCATATATATAACTCAGTCGGTTTCGCGCTGCTCAACGCTCCGAAGGCCGACAGCGTGGAATTCCTCACCTTCCGCGACACGCGCCTGCGCGGCGGCCTGATTCTCGGCATGTGCGGCGCGATGGCCCGCTCACCGTTCTCAGCTCCCTTCGGGGGGCTGCTGCTGACCAGGGAGCAGACTGCCGGCGCCGTGGAGGATATGTATCTCCTGGCGGCACAGTTCGCCGCCAGCCGCGGCATGGCGCTGCGCGTAACCCTCCCCCCGCCCTTTATCTCCCCGGGGCTCTACGCCAAGTCGGTCAACGTGCTCCAGCGCCTCAGTGGCGGATGCGCTACGGTCGAAATAAACTACCATGTGGATTTGCGCGGGGTGACCGACCCCGTGGAGCTTTATTCACGCTCGGCGCGCGAGAAACTGCGCCAGGCCCGGAGCCACGACTGCCGTTTCGAACGGCTTGAAACAACCCCCGAGGCCATTGCCCGCGTCTACGACGTGATTCACCGCAACCGCCTCCACCGCGGATTCCCGCACAACATGGCCCTGGAGCAGATTGTGGCGACGTCGGCCGTAGTGCCGATGGACCTCTTCATGCTCACTGTCGACGGCACCCCGGCCGCCGCCGCCCAGGTGCACCGGCTGAATCACGAAATGGCCCAGGTAGTCTACTGGGGCGACCTCCCCGAGGCGCAGTATGCCCGCCCTATGAATCTCCTCCCGCTCGAAATATATAAATACTATCTTGCCCATACCCCGGTGCGCATCCTCGACATCGGCCATTCCACCGACGGAGGCATAATTAACCGCGGCCTCTGCGACTACAAGGAGTCGGTAGGCTGCCGGGCCACCCCTAAACCTACTTTCACCGTAAACCTGCGGCGGGAGATTTGATCGGAGGCGACAGCCTCTGATTGTGCCGCGTGTCATAGCGAGCGGTATAGCGAGGCAAGCGAGGCGATGACGGCTTCGGGCAGGAAAGGCTCGGCCCGAAGCAGGCTTTCGGCGCCGTGGCGGGCAAGGAGTCCGTCGGTGGAGAGGTAGGCGTTGATAGCAGAGGCGAGGGCATGGGTGTCGCCGGGTGCGAAGATAAATCCGTTGACACCATCTGTCACTATTTCAGGTATTCCACCTACATTTGATGCTATCACGGGCATCGCTCGGGCCATACCCTCGAGGATGCTTATCGGCATCCCCTCGATATAGGAGGGGAGTACGATGGCGTCGCACTGCTTAAAAAGATTTTCCTTGTCGGAGCCGGAAATCCAGCCGTGGAGCCTTATCATCTCGTCGATGCCCCTTTGTTTCAGCATTTCGCGCAACTGCGTCATCATCGGGCCGTCGCCTCCTACTTCGAGAATCACCCTGCCGCGCCAGTCGCCGGCATGTGCGGCGATGGTCTCCACCAGGTCGAAAATCCCTTTTTTCTCATTTATCGCTCCTAAGAATAGGAGGCGCAGCGGCGCGTTTTCACTGGGCAGCATGCGCCGTGGAGCGGCGGTGTGCAGCTCCTCGTCGGCCGGACGCTCCACAACATTGTTGATTACAGCCACATTCGGATGGCCGAATGTCTCAGAGAAGAAGTGGCGCCAGTAATGTGAAAGTGTGGCTATGGCGGCACAGCGTCGGAGTGTCCGCCCCATTTTCTCACGTCCGTACCGTTGCGAGTATTCGGCCATCGAGCCGCCGTGCGAGTGATACACGGTTTTGAATCCAAGGAACGCCCCCCAGCGTATTATCAACGATTTGCGCATCCATGATTTGCCTGTGGCGCCGTGGATATGCAGTATGTCCGTGCCTCCGGCGAGCTTCATCAGCGGCAGGCGTACCATCAGCGCCGCCATCTTCACGGCGCTGCCCAGGGGGCCGAAGCGCGAGTTGGTGGCGATGTGGCGGAATGCCGGCAGCATGTCGCGGTAGGAGCGGAGCACCGTGGCGATGCCGCCGTCGGCCCGGAGTGTGGGGCCAATGTAGACTACCCGGCCGAACAGTTGCCTGTCGGTCAGGGCCGGGTGTCGGTCGGTTTCTTTTTCTGCTTTCACAGGTGCAAAGATACTATTTTCCGTGCTCCCTCCGAAACATATCGATGTGAAAAGCCGCGGCCACAAGGCTGCCGTCGAGAGCTATGACGTTCGCAGCAGCCGTGGAGCCGTGGCTATAATGGGGGGATTAAAGGATACTATAGGGGAGAATTCGGGGAGGGAGGCTTCAGACGATGCCCTGGGCCATCATGGCGCGGGCCACTTTCATGAAACCGGCTGTGTTGGCGCCGCGCACGTAGTTGCAGAAGCCGTCGGCCTCTTTGCCGTAGCGCATACACTGGGCGTGGATGTCGGCCATGATGCCTTTGAGTTTTTCGTCGACCTCCTCGGCGGTCCAGCTCAGGCGCTGCGAGTTCTGGGCCATCTCCAGGCCACTGACGCTCACCCCGCCGGCGTTGGAGGCTTTGCCGGGGGCATATAGGATTTTGGCATTGAGGAATTCGTGCACGGCCTCGGGGGTGGAGGGCATGTTGGCGCCTTCGCTCACGGCGATGCATCCCTGGGCCAGGAGAGCGCGGGCGTCGTCGCCGTCGAGCTCGTTCTGGGTGGCCGAGGGCATGGCGATATCGGCTTTGACGAGCTGCCAGGGGCGTTTGCCGGGGTGGTATTCGCACCAGTCCTCGTCGGCGAGCTCGCTGAGGCGTCCGCGGTAGGAGGTTTTCAGCTCGAACACTTGGCCGAACTGTTCGGCGGTAAGTCCGTCGGGGATGATGAGCGAGCCGTCGGAGTCGCTGAGCGACACCACTTTTGCTCCGAGACGGATGAGTTTCTCGGCGGTGTAGAGGGCCACGTTGCCGGCGCCGGAAACGGCCACGCGTTTGCCGGCGAGGTCAATCCCCTTGGTGGCGAGCATGTTGAGGAGGAAGTAGACGTTGCCGTAGCCTGTGGCTTCGGGGCGCATCAGCGAGCCGCCGAAGTCGAGGCCTTTGCCGGTGAAGGTGCCGGAGAATTCGCGGGTCATCTTCTTGTACCAGCCGAACATGTAGCCTACTTCGCGGCCGCCCACGCCGATGTCGCCGGCGGGCACGTCCATGTCGGGGCCGATGTTGCGCCACAGCTCATTGACGAACGCCTGGCAGAAGCGCATCACTTCCATGTCGCTCTTGCCGCGGGGCGAGAAGTCGGAGCCCCCCTTTGCGCCGCCCATGGCCAGGGTGGTGAGAGCGTTCTTGAAGGTCTGCTCGAAAGCGAGGAACTTGAGGATGGAGAGGTTGACCGAAGAGTGGAAGCGGATGCCCCCCTTGTAGGGGCCGATGGCGTTGTTGTGCTGCACGCGGTAGCCCATGTTGTTGCGCACCCGGCCATGGTCGTCGACCCACGACACGCGGAACGATATGATGCGGTCGGGCATGCAGAGGCGCTCCATGAGGTTCATCCGCTCGAAGGCGGGATATTCGTTGTAGACCTCCTCTATCGAGGTCACCACTTCTTCTACGGCCTGGAGATATTCCGGTTCATTGGGAAAACGGAGCCGGAGGTCGTCCATCAGTTCTTTTGCTTTCACAGTGTGTATGTTAAATTAAACCTAAAACAATTTTGCGCAAGCCGTTCGCGGCTTTCGGCGGCAAAATTACAATTAATTTCGTAAATACACAACAATTTGTCAATTTTATTCGTGCCGCCGCAGTAAATCGTACGGCACATGCGGCTTATCCACCGGTCTGTGACCTGATGTAGCTGACAACCTCGTCTGGGTTTTTGCAGCCTAACACATATTTGTCGCCGTTTTTCATACGCACAAGGAAGCAGTCGGACGCTTTTCCGTAAAAGCCGTAGTATCTGCCGATGTCTCCCTCGCGGAATATCCCCCAGTAGCCCATGAATCCACCTGAGGCGAATATTCTTATCGCTCCCATTGTCGGCTGGAATCGCTCTGCGCTTTCCACCTTGCGCATGGAGATGCGTTTACATCTGAGTATGCTGCCTAATGTGATGTGGTCGGCATCAACTTTGATGTATGCCGCGCCGTAGAGCATGGCTGATATGAGGAGAATGAGGTAAATGGCCAGCAGGCAGAAGAATGCCGGTTTCTCGCGAACCGTGGCGATGCACCCGATGAACAGCACTCCAAACACTACAACTGTCAGAATGGTCGAGAACCGGCTCAATGCAACTTTTGATTTCATGGGCATAGGTGTTGATTTATGCGAAGTTACATATTTTGGGCGATATATCAAAGGGATTGGTCGGCATTGTTTCCGGTGGCGGCCGCAAACAGAAAGCGGGAGTGCCAGAACCGCCGGTTCTGGCACTCCCGCTTATGTGGTGACGGGCGGCTCGGATTATTCCGCGGGTTTCTCAGCCTCTTTTTTTGCGGCACCCTTCCGGGCGGCGGGTTTCTTGGCTGCAGCCTTTTTGGCCGGGGATTTCCTGGCTGGTTTTTCTGCCGGCTTCTCAGCCTCGGCGGGTTTGCGCAGCAGGTGCTCTTCGTTGAGGTGCTCCAGGTCGGTGCGGTAGGATGCCACTTCCTTCTGGAGGGTCTCTATTTCGGTGGCCTGGTTGCGGATGGTTGTGAGCAGGCCGTTGAGTTCTTCATTGTCGACCGACATGGGGTACTGGTCCTCCACCCTCACGATGAAGTCGGAGAGGGCGTTCATGTAGTTGGTGAAGGCATCGTAGGGGGTGTCGTAGGGTGAGAAGTTGGCGTGTGTGGCGCCGTCGGTGAAGTGCTTTGTCGACATGTAGAAGAAGTGGTCGGAGGCCTGGAGGCGTCCCCAGTCCTGTTTAAGCTGGCGGTTGTCGCACAGACGCACGCGCTCGGCCACGGAGTAGAGCTTGGCGAAGGCCTCGTTCTGGAGTTTGTTGCCCAGCCATGCCGAGGTGTCGCGGGCTTCATCGGCCCACGACATCGGGAAAGGCACTTCGAGTTCGGCCACCGGCTTGAGGAGCTTCACGGCCTCGGTGGGGGTGGTGAATTCCACGCCGCGTTCGGCGGCGAAGCGGGGCAGCGCCTCGAGGAACTGGAATATGCCCGATTCGCGCTGCTGGAATTCGCCGAAGGTCTCGAGGTTCATGAACAGATTGAATATCTGCTCCTCCTTGGTGGTGTCGGCAATCCAGGAGATGTATTTGTCGGCGGTGAGGGGATATTCGTTCCAGGAGGTGTCGGAGAAGCGGTTGGTGATATCCTCCGAGAGCTTGTCGTTCTTGAGCAGGAGCTTGAGTTTGGGCTGCGAGGCGGCGGCGTAGACGTAGTTGGGCGATTTCCAGCCGAGGATGTGCTTGGCGCCTTCGGTGATGCACCCCTTGAAGCCCATGGCATAGATCTGCGGGGCGAGCTCGTCGGAGTAGATAAGCTCCGTGTTGCGGAACACCTTGGGTGTCACACCGAGCAGCGACTTGATTTTCTCCTTGTGGAGGTCGACCTGTATGCGGAATTCCTCGGGGTCGGCCAGCGAGGCCAGCGAGTGGTCGTAGGTCTCGGCCAGGAATTCGCATTTGCCTGTTTTGGCGAGTTTGCGCAGGAGGTCGACGAATTCGGGCACATACTGCTCGCACTGCTCCAGAGCCACGCCCGAGATGGAGATGGCGCAGCGGAAAGCGCCGCGGGTATCCTCGATCATGCGCAGCAGCGATTCTGCGGCGGGTATATAGGAGCGGTGTGCGATGCGGGTTATTATGTCGTCGTTGGCAAAGTCGTCATAATAATAATGAGAGTTGCCGATGTCGAAGAAACGGTAGCGTTTGAGGCGGAACGGCTGGTGTATCTGGAAATAGAAGCAGATTGCTTTCATGGTTGTCGGTTTTAGTTGTTGAGAACTTTGTGGTAGATGTCGATTACTTTCCGGCCGGCTTTGTCCCAGGTGATCTGGTTCACTTCGTGCAGGCCGTCCTCGCGTAGCTGGGCGTACATCGCGGGGTAGGTGATTATCGAGTAGATTGCGTCGGCCATGGCGTCGACATCCCAGTAGTCGGTCTTGATTACGTTGGTGAGGATTTCGGCGCAGCCGCTCTGGTGCGAGATTATAGATGGCACTCCCATCTGCATGGCCTCGAGGGGGGAGATGCCGAACGGCTCCGATACGGAGGGCATCACATACACGTCTGACGCCTTTAGCATCTCGTAGACCTGTTTCCCTTTCTGGAAGCCGGGGAAGTGGAAGCGGTCGGCTATGCCGCGCTCGGCGGCGAGGTCGATCATCTTGTTCATCATGTCGCCGGAGCCGGCCATAACGAAGCGCACGTTGTGGTTGTTTTTCAGCACTTTCGCGGCGGTCTCCACAAAGTATTCCGGACCTTTCTGCATGGTGATGCGCCCCAGGAAGGTCACAATCTTATCCTTGGGTTTCTGCACCTCTACGTTTAGGTATTCATCCGACAGCGGCGTGACGGCGTTGTGCACCGTTGTCACTTTGGCCGGGTCGATGCCGTATTTCTCTATCACCGTGCGGCGTGTGAGGTCAGAAACGGTGATTATATGGTCGGCGTGGTTCATGCCGTCCTTCTCTATGGCGAACACCGTGGGGTTCACGTTGCCGCGCGAGCGGTCGTAGTCGGTGGCGTGCACGTGGATTACCAGGGGCTTGCCGGTGACCTGCTTGGCATGGATGCCGGCGGGGTAGGTGAGCCAGTCGTGCGAGTGGATGATGTCGAAGTCAATGGTGCGCGCTATCACACCGGCCACGATGGAGTAGTTGTTGATTTCCTCCAGCAGGTTGTCGGGGTATCGGCCTGAGAATTCGATGCATCCCAGGTCGTTGGTGCGCATATAGTTGAAGTCGGCGTAGATGTGGTCGCGCAGACGGAAGTAGAGGTCGGGGTCCATTACTTTGCCGATGCGGCTCTCCACGTAGTCGCGCGATACGTCGCGCCAGGCTATGGGGGTCTGCGAGGCACCGATGATGTGGGCGAACTCCTTGTCTTCGTCGCCATACGGGCGCGGTATTACAAAGGTGATGTCCATGTCGCCGCACTGCCACATACCACGGGTTAGGCCGTAGGATGCCGTGCCGAGACCGCCGAGGATATGGGGCGGGAACTCCCACCCGAACATTAATGCTTTCATTTCTGTGGTTTATGTCAGGTACGAGGGTCAGGAATCATATTTTTTCAGTGTGCGGATGGTGCGGAGCACTCCGGCCACGTTGGTGGCGTGGGATATGGCGCCGCGTCCGGAGAAGGGCGGGTTGCCGTCGTAGATCTGCGACAGGGAGCCGATGCAGCCCACGGTCATCTCCTCCTCGAAGCCGATGAGCATACGGTCGATATAGCTTACACCGCTGTAACCGAACACCTTCAGGTAGGCGTCGGCGTAGAATCCCATCAGCCAGGGGCGTGCCGGGCCGTTGTGCTGGGCGTATTCGCGTTCCTGCGGCGAGCCTACGTAGAAGGGGCGGTAGCCGTAGCTTTTGGGCGACAGTGTGCGCAGCCCTTTGGGGGTGAGGAGCTCGCGGGTCACTACATCGAGCACGCTCTTGCGCTGGCGGCGGTCAAGGGGCGAGTAGTCCATCCCTATGGCGATGGCCATGTTGGGGCGCACCGAGGGATCG
Organism: Muribaculaceae bacterium Isolate-013 (NCI); assembly: GCA_004102785.1. Classification (GTDB taxonomy): domain Bacteria; phylum Bacteroidota; class Bacteroidia; order Bacteroidales; family Muribaculaceae; genus UBA7173. Next base: position 37,576 of record SCEJ01000016.1, on the reverse strand, counting down.
GAGTAGTTGCCGTCGACGTAGTCGTAGAGGTAGCCCGACTCGTTGAGGAACACCGGCACGAAAGATTCACCGGCGCGGGCGGCGGCGTCAAGCCATGCCTGGCGGCGCCCGGCGAGCGACTCGTTGCCGGCGAGGAGGTCGGCGGCGAACATCAGGGCGTTGTACCACAGGGCGTTGATTTCAACAAGCATCCCCGAGCGGAACACCACGGGCTTCCCATCCCACACGGAGTTCATCCACGAGGCGGGGGTGTTGGAGCCGTCGACGGCGATGAGGCCGTTCTCGAGCACGGTGGCGCGGGGATGGTCGCCGCGCAGCACGAAGTCAAGGAGCCCAGCGGTGATTTCGCCGTATTTCTCGGCGGCTTCGGCCATGGAGTAGTTTTTGGCATACTGCTGTATGGCCCATATAGCCCAGAAGGGGATGTCGGGGTCGTCGATGCCGTGTATCGAGCGGGAGTCGTGGCGGGTGAGCATGAAGCGCTCGAGCGATGCTATGGCTGTGGCCATGATATGCTCGAAATCCTCGCGGTGCCCTATGGCTATGGTGTTGCCGGGGAGCGACATGAAGGTGTTGCGTGCCAGCACCTTGCCCCAGGGGTAGCCCGAAAGCATATATTCGTTGTCACCTTTTTTGAGGTACATCTGCTTGGCGGCGTTCTTGAGGCAGTTGTAGAACGATGTGCGGGCGGTGCGCTGTGCTATCTCCGCTTCATACATTTTTGCCAGCGAGCGCGGCGAGGCCTCGCTGAGACCTGCGGAGAATATTATCGACTCCCCTTTCTTGATTTTGAGCTCGAAGTAGCCGGGCACCCAGAGGTCCTCGCAGTAGGGCACGCCGCGGTCCATGTCCTTGACGTACTCGATGTTGTTGTACCAGTGCGGCTCGTAGATGAATTCCGGCTTTTTGGTGAACTGCATGTAGAGGGTGGGGTAGCCTTCGTAAAGGCAGCATGACTGGCCGTTGCTCACGGGCGTGCACTCTGTGTTGATGCGGTCGTTGGCCATGCAGAGGGCGTTGACCTGGCGGAAGGCCAGGAATGGGCGGAACCGCAGGGTTGTCGGCGAATGGGCGTCGACCAGGGTGTAGCGTATCAGTATGCGGTTCTCATGCTGGATGAATATCTTCTCTTTTGTGAGAATCACTCCCCCAACGCGGTAGGTGATGCGGGGCACCGACTCGCAGTCGAATTCGCGGATATACTTGTGGCCGTTGGGGCTGTAGACGCCTCCCTGGTAGCGGTGTATGCCGAGGTTGAACGAGGCGCCATGCTGGATGACGGTCTCGTCGAGCGACGAAAGGAGCACGTGGGGGTTATACTCCTCGTCGCCTATGGGCACCACCAGCAGACCGTGTTGCTTGCGGGTGTTGCATCCCACCACCGTAGTGCAGTGATATGCGCCCGCCTGATTGGTGCGGAGCATCTCTTTCGGAAGTGACTGCTCCAGGTTAATCAGCAAGCTCTTGTCGAACTTAAGGTAACTCATTGACTGATTGTGTTGTTAAGGAATTAGTTTTTCATTTTTGACCGGCGGTTCAGGGGGCCGCCGCGGAGAGTGGGGGATGGTTATTCGTTTCAGACAACGAAAATACAACAAATTTTCTTTCAAAACAAATAATTAACCAAAATTTATAGATAATGCTACAAATGTTGTTTTACTCAGTCACTTCCTGTTGTTCCGGCTGTTAAACAACATCATCCGGCTGTTAAACAACATCAAAAGCAGCCGGGGCGCTCCGGCGGTTGTGTTGCCGTCGGAGCGCCCCGGAGAATACGGGGAATACGGGGGGGGCCTCGGCGTGAGGCGGAGGGGTTACCGGACTATGATCTTCTTGCCGTCGATGATGTAGATGGCGCCGGGAGTAAGTCGGTTGCTGTCGGCGGGGATGCCGTTGAGGTCATAGATGGTGTGACTGCCGTCGCTGTCGATGGCGGTTACGGCGATGCCGGTGGGGGTCATGGTGTAGTGGATTTCGAGCGGCGCGGAGAATACGGCGAATTTCATGTCGCCGAGAATCATGGCGCGCGCGGGCACTTCGAGTATGAACTCACCGGCCTGGTTTACTTTGGGCCACAGTTTGACGGTCATCTCATTGGCATAGTCGCCTAACAGGAGGGTGCCTTTCGCGATTTCCTGGCCGGAGGCGTCGGTGAGGCGCACACTTTCGTCGGAATGTTTATATACGGCGTCGAAGTCGGGAAACACGATTGATACCGACGAGAGAGGCCCGGAGATTTCTCCTGCCGGAGGTGTCACTATTGTGTTGTCGGGAGTCACTACGGGTTTGTTCCCCTTGCCGTCAACCACGTAGATGAACTTGTATTCCGGCATGTCCTCTTCCTCCCATGAGCCGCCGTTGTAGAATGCGCCCTCGGGGCATACGAGCACATATGTGCCGGCCTCGGTTACGGCGTGGTCGAGGTCGATTACAAGCTGGTTGATTACAGCGCCGGTCGATGCCTTGCCGGTGGCCACCACCTGGTCGGTGGCCTGGTCGATGAGTTCGATTTTCTTGGTGTAGTTGATGTCGGGAAGCTGTATTTCGGTGAATGTCAGGGTGAACGACTCGAGGTAGGATACGATGCCCTGGGCCGGGTCAACGGTTATGCCTCTGTTGTCGAACAGCGGCGGCACTTCGAGCCCTTCGACCGTGTAGTTCAAAGTGACGGTGCGGGCGAAACGCTGGTCTTCCTCGCCCAGGAGCACTACATTCTTGGGTATCGTCACGGTGTATTCGCCGCTGGCGGTGACAGGCGCGTCAAACACCACCCTTACGGCGTTGGCCTGGAGAGTGGCGCGGTCAAGTCTGCCCGATGTGATTACAGCGCCTGATGCGTCGGTGACCTCAATCTGCGGGTTGGAGCGCAGATAGATTACGTCGAAATCGTCGTAGGTTACGGTGACTTCTGCGAGCTCGGTCACGGTTGTGCCGTCGGCTGGTACAGCCGTAACGTTCTCCGGCTCTTCCACCGGCGGCTCTTCTCCCTCTTTTATGGTGTAGAGGAAGCGGCATTCCGGCAGGTCGTCGTCGGTCATGTAGTCGTAGAATGCGCCCTCGGGCACAATCAGTGTGTATGAGCCGGGTACGGTCACGGTGCGGTCAAGCGTTATGAGCATCCCCGAGGTGCCGGCTCCGTCGCTTCCGGTGCCGGTGGCCACGGTCTGGCCGGTGGCGTTGTCGACGAGTGTGGATTTCTTTGACGGATTGAAGTCAACCATGAATACATTCTGGAAGTCGATGTTGAACTGGTCTAGGAGGGTGACTTCACCCTGGGCAGGCGACATGAGCACTCCGGGGTTGTCGTACGGCGTGTCAGGCACCGTCACCGGGCCTCCACCCTGGCTCTTGACGGTCACGGTCCAGGAAATCTCCGGGTTGTCAGTCTCATACCATCCGTAATAGAACGACTCGGCGCCGATGGTTATGGCATACTCGCCGGCCTCGGTCACGGGCTGTGCCAGAGTGTACAGAAGGCGGTCGCTGGAAGCTCCGGAAGTGGAGTGGGTCACCGCCACGGGCTGCCCGTTGATTGTGATATCCGGCGACGGATACGAAAACACATTCTCGTCGGAGGGCATGTAAACCTCAATGGCCGTTATTTCCGTCACCTCGGCTCCGTCGCCGGGCGTTATCTGGAACTTTGACGGGATTGAGGCTGAGGCCTGCACGACGGCCATCGCTGCGCACAGCAGAGTGAGTGAATTGCGTAGTTTCATAAGCGCATCTGAAAGATTAGATTAGTGTCCGATTGCAAAAATATGTAAATATTGGGTTGTGTGCAACTTTTTGTGCTGGTTTGTCGGAATCTGTGGTAAAAAATGCCAATGGCTTGTTGTGCGTGCCGGAAATGCAGCAGTTTTATCGAAATATCTGGAAAGTATATAAAAATGCCTGCAAGCTGATGACTTGCAGGCATTTGACCCTTTGTGGGTCGGGGTGAGAAGACTCGAACTTCCGACCTCCACGTCCCGAACGTGGCGCGCTAACCAACTGTGCTACACCCCGAAAGGCTCTTTGGTTGTCAGGCAGCTTCCCGGCACGAGCGGTGTGTTGCCTGAATTGAGCGCACAAAGGTAAGCATTTTTTTTGAAACAAGCCTTATGTATGCCCTTTTTTTTCGTAATTTTGCCGTAGCCTTGTGTGTTTTTGAAAATTAACCTGTTAAAAATACGATTGAAATGAATAGATTTTTTGCATCGCTGGCCGCTATGGCCGTGGGTGTGGCGGCTTTTGCCTGGGGGCAGAAGGGGCACGACGTGACGGCGGCCATCGCCGAGGCGCATCTTACTCCGTCCACACAGAAAGCTGTGGCCGAGGTGCTCGACGGCATGAGTCCCGTGTATTGGGCCAACTGGCTCGACAATGCCAGCCATACCCCCGAATATGCCTACTCCAAGACGTGGCATTACAAGAATGTGGATGCCGGAAAAACCTATTTCACACAGCCTGCGGCTCCCGACGGCGATGTGGTGACGGCTATCAGATACAATATCGGGATTCTGGCCGATTCCACCCGCGGGCACGATGAGCATGCCCTGGCGATGAAGATGCTTGTGCACCTGGTTGGCGACATGCACCAGCCCATGCACATGGGGCATGCCACCGACTATGGCGGCAACCGGATAAAGGTGAAGTATTTCGGCCGGGAGAAGAACCTGCACTCCGTATGGGATACGGACCTGCTCGAATCCTCCCACCGGTGGAGCTACTCCGAATGGCGCGACCAGCTCGACCGGCTTGACGAGGGGGAGCGCGTGGTGGCTGTGTCGGGTAATCTCGACGACTGGGCGCAGCGTTGCGTGGAGATTGCCTCCGACATATACGACAAAACTCCCGACGGCTCTTCGCTGAGCTACAACCAGGTGGCACACTGGGCGCCGGTTATCGAGCGGCAGCTTGTGCTCGCCGGCAACCGCCTGGCGCATATACTCAACAGCATCTATGACCCCGGATATGGATACCGGAAGGAACCATCTTCTTTCTGACCTCCACCGTTTCACTGACATTCACGCGCATCTGGCGCCGGAGTCGTGCGAGGCTCCGGCGGGGGTACTCGTGTCGCTTACGCCGGCAGAGGCCGTGAGGGTGCTCGGGCGCCCCGGGGTTGCCGGCGAGTATTCCGTGGGGATACATCCGTGGGATTCCGGGGCTCCGGCCGACTGGGATGCCCTGGAGGCGTTGCTGCGCCATCCGGCGGCGGTGGCGGTGGGGGAGTGCGGCCTTGATGCGCTGCGCGGCCCCGGCATCGGGAGGCAGGAGGAGGTGCTGCGGCGCCACATCGAGCTTTCGGAGCGCCTGGGCAAGCCGCTCATCCTGCATGTGGTGCGGGCCATGGAGCCGCTTCTACGGATTCGACGCGAGATGGCTCCTCGGCAACCCTGGATATGGCACGGCTTCCGCGGCAAGCCGCCGCAGGCGGCCCAGTTGGTGCGCGCCGGCATCGCCCTCTCGCTCGGCCCCGTCCACAACAAAGGGGTGCCACCTCTGGTGCCGCCCCTTATGCTCTTCCGCGAGTCAGATTCCGCGGTGTGATATTGTGTTGTGTCAGAGGTTGTGGCGGAGGAGGGAGGCCAGGCGTTCCACCCCTTTGGTGGCGGGGAGGGGGATTACGTTGACCCAGGAGGGCACGTCGGCCGGTCTGGGGTCGATGTAATGGACCGGGGTGCCGGGGCGCACGCAGTGGAGGAGGCCGGCGGCGGGATACACGTTGAGCGAGGTGCCGATTACCACAAAGATGTCGGCTTCGGCCACCAGCTCGGTGGCGGGGGTGATGTTGGGCACCGCTTCCTGGAAGAATACGATGTGGGGGCGCACCCGGTGGCCGTCGATAACGGTGTCGGGGGTGGTTTCGATGGCATCGGGGCGGAGGGTGTAGACGCGGCTTTCATCATCGATGGCCCGTACTTTCATCAGCTCGCCGTGGAGGTGCAGCACGTTCGACGAGCCGGCGCGTTCATGCAGGTCGTCGACGTTCTGCGTGATGATGTACACCTCGAAATCCTTTTCCAGGTCGCGCAGGCCGGTGTGCGCGGCGTTGGGCCGCGCGCCGAGCAGGTCGCGGCGGCGGGCATTGTAGAAACGGTGCACCAGCTCCGGGTCGCGGCGGAATCCGTCGGCCGAGGCCACGTCCATCACATTGTTGTTTTCCCAGAGCCCTCCGGCATCGCGGAAGGTGGAGATTCCCGACTCGGCGGAGATTCCGGCGCCGGTGGAGATTACGAGTTTCTTTTTCATGAGAGGAGTATTGTTTTGCCGGCCTTGAAATCAGGCCAGGGCTATTACTGCCAGATAGTAGAAACAGAGGTGCGATACGGCCAGCAGCGCCAGGATAATCCAGCACACGGCAGTCATCGACCGCCGCCACGACAGCCAGGCCAGCAGAGCCGAGCATACCACATAGGCCGGGTAGAGCCACGCCAGGCCGCGCACCACTGGGTTGGAGTCGGCGATGAGGTGTGCCACCCACGGGAACGAGAGCCCGGGCAGGGCGCATACTGTTATTACAAGCCACATCCACCAGGGGGTGGGCCTTGCCGGGGGAAGCGTGCTCATTTGCTGCCTGGTTTACGGTAAGCCTCCACGGTGCGGCGAATCCCCTCGGCAAGGTCGACGCGGGCCTTGAAGCCGAAGTCGCGCCGGGCCTCGGAGGTGTCGGCACACCAGTTGCGCTGTGCCATGATGAGGTATTTGTCGGGGTTGAGGGTAGAGGGCTTCATACGCATCTTGCCTATTTTGCCGGCGATGACCGATGTGAGCCGCACGGCCCAGAGGGGGAGTTTCACCGGGAGCACCCACCCCTTGCCGAGGGCGCGGGCCACGATGGCGCGGAACTCCTTCTGCGTATAGGCGCGGTCTTCGGCGATGATATATTTTTTGTGGATGGTGTCGGGCGAGGCCAGGGCGTCGAACATCGCCTCTACCAGGTCGTCCACATAGATGAACGTGAGCATCTGGCGGCGGAATCCTACCGAGAAGTCGAAATGCCTGTCGATGCTCTGTATCATCATCAGGTAATCCTTTTCGTGGGGGCCGTACACACCTGTGGGGCGGAATATGGTCCAGTTCAGCCCTGAGAAATGCTCGAGAAACTGCTCAGCCATTATTTTTGAGCGGCCGTAGCGGGTGTTGGGCTGCGGATTCATTCCGGCCGTCAGCGGCGTGTAGTTTTTCTCGTCGCCCGGTCCTGTTGCCGAGAGGGAGCTCATGTAGAGAAACCGGTCGGGATAAAGCTGCAGCTCCTTGAGTGTTTCGGTGAAGGAGCGCAGGTAGTCGTAGTTTACGCGCTTGAAGTCGATATAGTTCAGCGCTTTCGTGGCTCCGAGGTTGTAGATTATATAGTCCCAGCGGGCGGGGTTGCCGTCGGCCGACACGAAATCGGCCACGGCGTTCTTCATCGCCGCCGGGTCGTCGTAGTCGAGGGTCAGGAACCGCAGGGCCGGGTCACCGAGGTGGCGGCGCGAGGTCGACTCCCTTACGGCCACCGTCACATCCATCCCCAGCCGCAGCCCGCGGGCGGCGATGAAGCCTCCGATAAAACCGCCGGCGCCTACCACCAGCAGGCGTCGTCCGGCAAGTGTATTGTCAGTATTTTTTGCCATTTTTGAAATCTTCGATAGCCCGGCGGTAGCAGGCCATTGTGCCCTCGGCCATAGCTTCGTCGGAAAAACGTCTGATATATTCCCTGCCCCGGCTCACGAGGGTGTCACGCTCTTCGGCGGAGTCGAGAAGACGCCTGACGGCGGCGGTCCATCCCTCCGTGTCGTCGGGGCCGACGCAGAGCGCTCCCGGGCCGGCAGCCTCCTCCAGGCATGAGCCGGAGGCCACCACCACCGGTGTGCCGGCGGCTATGCTCTCTATCACCGGGATGCCGAACCCCTCGAAGCGCGAGGTGTACGACGAGCATACGGCGCCGGCATAGAGCGCCGGAAGCTCGTCGAACGGGGCGCCCTCGATTATTTTCACGCGGTCGGCTACTCCGGCGGCTGCCGCGCAGGCGCGTATGGCGTCGGCGTAGGGGGTCTGCCGCCCGGCCAGCACCAGGTCGTATCCCTGGCCGATGCCGCTCAACCCCTTTACGGCCTGCATCTGGTTCTTGCGCTCCTCGATGGTGCCTACCGATATTATGTAGGGGCGTGTGAGGCCGTATTTGCGGCGTAGGGCCTCAATGCGTCCGGGTGTGACAGGGAGGTGGAACTGCCGGTCGCACCCCTGGTAGACCACGTCGATTTTTTCGCGCGGTATGCCGTAGAATTCCACTATATCGCGTGCGGTGCACTCCGATATGGCCAGCACGCGGGTGGCCAGCCGGGTGGCATGGCCGAACTTGGCGTCGTAAATCCTGCGGTCGAGGGGCTTGTAGAGCTGCGGGAAGCGGCGGAATATCACATCGTGCACCGTGACCACCGACGGCACACCGAGCCGCTCCACCCCCAGGGGGAGCTCACCTGATAGGCCGTGTATGAGGTCAACCCCTTCGGCGCGCATCTGCCGCCCCATTGCCGCCGAGCGCCACAGCGCCGGGACAAGGCGCCACAGCGCCCCCTCCGGGCCGCGCAGCTCCACGTTGGCGGCCTCCAGCACCGGCGCCAGGCGCGGTGTGGTCCGCGGGCGGGGTGCGTAGAGGGTGAAGCGGTCGCTGCCGAACCGGCGAGCCATTACCGCCGCCAGCAGGCGCGAGTAGTTGCCCAGCCCGGTGTTGTTCTGTACGGCGCGTTTGCCGTCGTAGCCTATGTGCATGGTTCAGCGGGAAAAGGTTGTTCAACAACGAGCGCCCGGGCCGAGGCTCCGACCTCTCCCGGGCGTACGTCGCTCTGTTCTAACGCCCGGCGGGCGTTGAATGTTTGTTTTACAGGCCTACGTTCATCGGTATGGTGCGCTGAATCGAGTTGTCGAGCGAAATCAGAGTCTCGGTGCCTGTCACGCCGGGAATCTGCTGGATTTTCTTGTTGAGCACCTCCATGAGGTGGTCGTTGTCGCGCACGAAAAGCTTGATGAGCATAGTGTAGGGGCCGGTGGTGAAGTGGCATTCGGTCACTTCGGGAATCTTTTCGATTTCCGGCACTACCTGGGAGTATATGGCACCGCGCTCCAGGTTCACACCTATATATGTGCAGGTGAAGTAACCCAGGGTCTTGGGATTGACAGTGTAGCCCGAGCCGGTGATTATACCGTCCTCGATCATGCGCTGAATGCGCTGGTGCACTGCCGCACGCGATACGCCGCATACCAGAGCCACATCCTTCGAGGGGATGCGGGCGTTGTGCATCACAATCGAAAGGATTTTACGGTCAAGGTTGTCGATTGATGGTTGTTTGTTCATGTAGCAGCAGAATGTTGTGATAAGTTACTTGGGCGGCGCAATGATATTGTACCCTATATTGTGCGCCATTGACAATTTGCCGCAAATTTAGTAATTATTTTTCAGAACTATGGCATATTGCTACGTAATTTCACATTTTTTTTACCAAAAAAAATTTCCTCACACTCTTTTCCTCCCTGTTTGGAATGCTATTTTTTTAGTATTTAAGGACAGATATGCGTGTTTTTTAATAAAAAATGTGTTAACTTTGCGGCCGTGTAATACTATTTGGGTCGTCTTTTCGGCCGCAAATTTTTTATCTTACCTTACAATCATTACCCTTTCATGAGTAAATTTTCAAGAGCGGCAGCCCGCACAGTGCTTGCCGGCTTAGGGCTATGGGTCGCTTCGGCAGCATCTGCAGCCACATTTGTGGGAGACCGCACGGACTTCCGCGACGAGACTATCTACTTTGCCATGACCACCCGTTTCTACGACGGCGACATCAGCAACAACACCTACTGCTGGGACGGTAAGCTCAACGTCAACGATCCCGAATGGCGCGGCGACTTCAAAGGGCTTATCGAGAAACTCGACTACATCAAGGCCCTCGGTTTTACCGCAGTGTGGATCACCCCGGTGGTGGAGAACGGTTCCGGTCTGGACTACCACGGCTACCACGCCATCAACTTCAGCAAGGTAGATCCCCGCTACGAATCGACCGACTGCAAGTTCCAGGATCTCATTGATGCCGCCCATGCCCGCGGCATGAAAATCATTCTTGACATCGTGCTCAACCACACCGGCAACTTCGGCGAGGAGAACCTTTGCCCGATGTTCACAAAGGATTATACCCAGCCTTTGTCGAATATCGACAAGTCGCTCAAGCTCCACCCCGACACGAAGCTCCCCGCCAACTATTATTCTCTTCAGCCGGGTCTGCAGTATGCCGCCCGTATCAATCTGATGAAGAATCTCGACGGCGTGAACCACGACAGCCAGAACCTGTGGCATCACGTTGGGCAGAACTGGGACTGGGACGACTATTCGCGCGTATGGGGGCAGATCGCAGGCGACTGCGTTGACCTCAACACCGAGAATCCAAAAGTGTCGAACTATCTCGTGAACTGCTATGGCAAATTCATCGAGATGGGTGTCGACGGCTTCCGTATCGATACTTCAGGCCATATCGCACGCCTTACCTTCAACAAGTCTTTCATCCCGCAGTTCGAGGCGCTGGCCGAGAAGCACAAGGCCAAACGCAACGGTGGCGACTTCTTCATGTTCGGCGAGGTGTGCGCCCGTGCGCGCCAGGTAATCTACCGCGACGGCAACATCAACTGCTCGCCTTTCTATTATACATGGAAGGAGACCAAGAACTATCCCTGGGACACATCCGAGACATCATGGAACGACTTCGTTGTGATGGAAGGCGACCACGGCGGCCACACCAACGCCCAGAGTGTGCTCCAGCAGGCCGAGGATGATGCCGGCAAGGATAACGTCGCACAGTATGACTCCAACAACGCGTTCCTCAACGGCAACACCTACCACACTCCCGACTATTCCAAATACTCCGGATTCTCTGTAATCGACTTCCCGATGCACTGGAATTTCGGTTCCACCCGCGAGGCATGGTCAGTGAAATATGGCGACAATATGTACAACGACGCCACTTACAACGTTGTCTACGTTGACTCGCATGACTATGCTCCCGACGGCGCTCCTGAAAACCAGCGTTTTGCCAAGGGGCAGGATGTGTGGGCCTCCAACCTTTCGCTGATGTTCACTTTCCGTGGCATCCCCTGTATCTATTATGGTTCGGAGGTCGAGTTCAAGAAAGGGTGCGTTATCGACAAGGGCCCCGACATGGCACTGAAAGATTCCGGCCGCGCCTACTTCGGCGGTTATATCACCGGTGATGTCAATGTGACCGACTTCGCCACATATACCGGCGCCACCGGCAATATCGCCGCGACTCTGAGCCACCCGCTTGCTCTTCACATACAGCGCCTCAACAAAATCCGTGCCGCAATCCCAGCGCTCCGCAAGGGACAGTACTCCACCGAAGGGTGCTCGGGCGGTGGCCACGACGGCATCTCGTTCAAGCGCCGCTATACCGACGCCACCACTGATTCGTACGTGCTGGTGACTCTCGGCGGCAACGCCACATTCACCGGTGTGGAGAACGGCACATACAAGGATGCCATCACCGGCGATGTCAAGACTGTGACCAACGGCACACTCTCCGCCACATGCTCCGGCACCGCCAATCTCCGCATTTATGTGCTTGACACCAAGAAAACCCCTGCTCCCGGCAAAGTCGGCGAGGATAACATGTATACCTATGGCTCGGCTCCCGTAAGTCATACCCAGACCGGCTATGACGGCGCCGAAGAGGCTCCCGAAACCACTACCGTCAAGGATGTGGCCGGCGGCGGCGGCAATGTAGGCGGCGGTGATGTCACCGAGCCTGAGGTTCCCGTGGCCCCCTCCATGAGCGAGGGCGAGCAGGCTGTGTTCTTCGAGAACTCCAACAACTGGAGCGGCACCATCTGCGCCTTCTCCTGGAGCAACGGCACGAACTATTTCGGCGCATGGCCCGGAACGGCAATGACCTATCTCGGCAACAAAATCTGGAAAATCACCTACACCGGCTCTGAGGTGATACCCACAACCGCCGGCCTGATTTTCAACAACAACAGCGGCTCCCAGACCGGCGACTTCGCATGGATCAACGGCGGTTACTACAATGCCGGCGGCTATGTGAAGACCATCGAAGGCGCAGGCGAGATTGTGACTCCTCCCACTCCTCCCACTCCTCCCGCTCCCGCTCCGGGCGAATACTCTGTGTTCTTCCTCGTGGGCAACTCGGGCTGGAACACCCCCCACGTATATATCTGGGACGGCTCCACGAAGTATGCCGGTGAATGGCCCGGCACCGCGATGACCCTCGTCACCGACAACAGCGGCCTCAAATACAACGGTGCTCCCCTTTCGGCCTCCGATGTGGTTTACCGCTACGACTTCACCCCCAAGGACCCCGTTGACCTGAAAGTAATCTTCAACAATGGCTCCAACAGCTCCCAGACCGCTGACCTGGCCCTGGTAGAACACGGCATGTACACCGCCGACGGCCAGAACAAGGTGATAACCTCCGTATCCTCCGTGGCCTCCGACGATGAGATTTCGGTAGAGGTTGTCAACGGCAAGGCTGTTGTCACCGCTCCCCGCGCCACCACCGTGGCCGCCACCGGCGTTGAAGGCCGCGTGCGCTTCTTCAGCGTGTCGGCCGGACGCACCACCCTTGACCTCCCCGCCGGCTTCTACATCATAGCTGGCCGCAAGGTGCTCCTCTATTGATAATGCCCTGATGCATCCGCATCAGAATCAATGAGGGTGTATAAAAATTGCAAGATTCCGTCAGGCAATTTTTATACACCCTCATTTTTTATCTTTACTGCTTTTATCTTTACTGCGGGAATCAGTCCGCGGCAAGTGTGAAGGTGAAGCGGGCGCCCCCGCCGGGAGGGGTGGAGGCGTGGATGGCTCCGCCGTGGAGCTGCACGGCGTTGCGCACGATGGCCAGGCCGAGACCGGTGCCCCCCAGGCGCCGCGAGCGTCCTTTGTCGATGCGGTAGAAGCGCTCGAAAATGCGGCTGAGATGTTCGGCGGGTATGCCGCAGCCGTTGTCGGTTACGGAGAAGGTGTAGAATGCCGGGGTGGCGTCGTCGAGGGTGATGCGCAGCTCGGAGGCGCCGCTGTAAGCGATGGCGTTGTCGGCCAGGTTGCGGAAAATGGAGCTGATGAATGCCGGGTTGCCGTTGACGCGCACCCCTTCGGGTATACCGTTGCGGAGAGTGATGCCGGCGCGCCTGAGCCGCTGCTCCTCGCCGGCGGCCACATCGGCCACGATGGCGCCGATGTCGACGGTGGTTTTCGCTATGTTCTGCGCGCCGTCGTCCATGCGGGTGATGTCGGCCACATCGTTGAGCAGGTTCGACAGCCGTTGCGCCTCGCCGTAACACCGCTCAATGAATTCCGTGCGTTTCTCCGCCGCGATGCCCGGGTGGGCCAGGAGTGTCTCCAGGCAGGCCATGATTGCCGCCACCGGAGTTTTCAGTTCGTGGTTGATGTTGTTGGTGAGCTGCTTTTTGATGCGGGTTTTCTCCTGCTGTTCGTGCATGGCGCGGCGGTGTTCGGCGTCGCGCTCCTCCATTGTCTGGCGGAGGCGTCCGTAGAGGCGTATGATATGGCCTGATATGCTCCCCAGCTCGTCGTGGGGGAAGGGGCCGTTGTCGTCGGAGGTCTCCCCCTTCTCGGCCTTTGCGGCGAACCGGTTCAGGCGCGTTATAGTGCGCCCGATGCGTCGTGTGGCGAAGTAGCCGATGGCGCTTATGGCGAGTGTGGCGGCGAGCATGAACCATAGAAAGGTGCGGTCGGTGGCCAGCAGGTCGGCCAGCGGCACGGAGTAGGGCACAGCCGAGCGCACCACCAGCGAGTCGCCCCGGGTGGCGGAGTAGAAATAGGTGTTGTCGGTGCTCGACGAATGGCGGCGTATGGTGTAGCCGTTGCCGTTGATGAGGGCGCGGCGTATCTCGGGGCGTCCGAGGTGGTTCTCGCCCGGGAGGGTGTCGAGTGAATTGTCGTAGAGAAGCGCCCCGCTCCGCGATATCACGGAAATCCTGAGGCCGGGCACCGGGAGGTGCTGCGCGCCTACGGTGGCGGCGGCCGGGGCGGTGTCGGCCTCGAGCGCGTCGAGCAGGTGGGTGTTGAAAAGCTGGAGCTGTGCGTCAAGTTTGTCGGCCTTGTACTGCTTCTCGCGGTGGTACTGGAAGAGCACGAAGCAGGCCACCAGCGCCCAGGAGAACCCCAGCAGCATGATGAACAGCCGCGAGTGGTATGAGAGTCTAATCCTGGAATCCATATCCGTAGCCAGAGCGGGTGACAATCATTTTGCCGTAGCGCCCGATTTTGGAGCGCAGGCGTGTGATGTTGACATCAACAACCCGCGGCACCACCACAATCTCCTCGGGCCATATGCGGCGCAGTATCTCGTCGCGCGAGAAGATGCGCCCCCGGTTGGCCAGCATCAGGCACAGAATCTCGAACTCCTTGCGGGGGAGGCGCACCTCCGTTCCGTCGACGGTGCAGCGTTTGCTTGCCGGGTCGGCCGTGAGTCCCTCATATGAGAGGCTTTCCTGCCCGGCGGGGGCGTCGGCCCGTGGTGTGGCGCGCCGCAGCACGGTGCGCACCCGTGCGAGCACGTTGCGGATCGAGAACGGCTTGGCAATGTAGTCGTCGGCGCCGAGGTGCAGCCCGGCCACCATGTCGTCGTCAGAGCCGAGTGCTGTGAGGAATATTATCGGGATGCGTGCTGTGGCCGGGTTCTCCTTGAGCGCGCGGGCCATGGCGAATCCGCTCATGGGTCCCATCATCACATCAAGAAGAATCAGCGAGTAGCGCGTGAGGTCGAGCCGCATGGCCTCTTCGGCGCCGGCAGCCGTGTCGGCCCGGTAACCTTCTATCTCGAGGTTGAAGCGGAGGGTGTCGCGGAGTGTGGGCTCGTCGTCGACCACCAGAATTCGTTGCTGTTCCATGGTTGTATAATAACAGATGGCGGCCCGGCAGAGTTGCGTCCCGGAGTGACGTGCCGGCATTGCCTAAAACAGTCATGCCGTAGGGATGCTCCGTGGAGTGTCCGTGTAAACGGCTGATTTTAAATATTTTGTGCGGACGCTCCACGGAGCGTCCCTACTGCGGGGCGGAATCCGGCAAATCAGATAGGGTGGATTGACGGAGAGGGGTGATTCTGTTGCCGGGTGTTATTTCAGGGGGAGGTTGATGCGGAAGGTGGTGCCGCGCCCCGGTTCGGAGCGCTCCACGAAGATGCGTCCGCCGTGGTATTGCCCTATGATGCGTTTGGCCAGAGCCAGTCCCAGCCCCCAGCCGCGTTTCTTGGTGGTGTAGCCGGGGTTGAACACTGTCTTGTGGTTTTTGCGGGGGATACCTTTGCCGGTGTCGGTCACGGTGACGCAGGCCATGGAGTTTTCGGCGAAGGTGGTCACCGTTATCGAGCCGGAGCCCTCCATGGCGTCGACGGCGTTTTTGATCAGATTCTCCATCACCCACTCCATCAGCGGCGCCGAGGCGCTCACCGGCAGCGGGCGGTCGCACAGATGCACCTCCAGGGCGATGCGCGAGGAGATGCGGGTCGACATGTAGGAGGTGGCCTGGAACACGAGCGTGTTGAAATCCTCCGGCTCCATCTTCGGGCGCGAGCCTATCTTGGAGAAGCGCGAGGCTATGGTGCTCAGGCGTGTCACATCCTTGTTCATCTCGCTCACCGTCTGCGGGTCGACCCCCAGGGCCGGGAGCAGCTCCATCCATGCCATAAGTGAGGAGATCGGGGTGCCGAGCTGGTGGGCCGTCTCCTTCGAGAGCCCCACCCACACCTTGTTCTGCTCGGCCCGGCGCGTGGAGTTGACGGCGAAGTACACCACCAGGATGAAAGCGAGCATCACCGCGAGCTGCACGTAGGGGTAGAAGCTCAGCCGGCGCAGCAGCTTGGAGTCGTCCCAGTAGAGGTGCTGGAGGTTGTCGGGCGATATGATGATGTGTATCACATTTGCCCGCCGGCTGAGCGAGGCCAGCTTGTCGCGCAGAAACGCCTCGTTCTCCGGGGCCAGGTAGTAGGGGTTGAGCGAGTCGGGGGGCACGGGGAGGTCGAAGTTGCGGTGGTCGAGAATGTTGCCGTCGTCGTCGGTGAGCACCACGGGGATGGTGTGGTTCTGCTCTATGATGCTGATAAGGAAGTCGAGATTGTCGGAAGAGGCGTCGTTGTCGGCTCCGTAGAGGCCGATGTCGGCGATCTGCTTTGTGGCGTCGGCCCATATCTGCATACGTTCGCGCTCCTGGCGGGCGAGGTCGCTCACAAGGTTGTTGGAGATGTAGAGGAAGGAGCCCACGAGCACCACGGCTACAATCAGGAAGAGGGCCGTGCCGGCCCGGCGCCAGTCATAGATGTTCATTTGTCGTCAATGATGAATCGTGCAACGGAGTCGGCCGTGTTGGGGCCGGTCACTATGGAGGCCTCCTCTTTCACGGCGGGGAGGGCGTTGCCCACGGCCACGGCCACGTCGGCCACCCGCATCATCGGCAGGTCGTTGAGGTTGTCGCCGAACACCACGATGCGCCGGGCGCCGGTGCGCGCCGCAAGCTCCTGCACCGCCCGGGCTTTCGACACTCCGGGGGCGTAGATGTCGACAAGGCCGGTGGAGGGGGTGACGATGTCGCGGTACCATGCCGCGGCGCATGGCGTGGCCTCGTTGAGCAGGCGGCAGGCATGTTCCACCTGCGTGTCGGGCCCGGTGGCGAAGAAGAGCACCACATTGGCCGGCGAGGCGGGCTGCTGGTCGAGGTGGAACCGTTTGAGCTGCAGATGGCGCCGCTCGCGGTAGAAGGTCTCCTCGCGGCGGTCCATGGCGCGGGTGTGGTAAACGTTGAGAAACCGCTCGCCCGAGAGGCAGTAGGTGAATGGGCGCAGCCCGGCCCGGCCGAAGGCGTCGAGTATCGGCGCCACATATTCCGCCGGGATGAGCCGCACCGTGTCGTAGCGTTCCAGGGTGCGGTCCCAGGTGGCGGCGCCGGTCATCACTATCGCCGGGAGGGCCTGGCGTATGCCGGTGGCGGTGTCGGTGAACGCAGGCGACGGCAGCCCGGCCATTATCGGGTGGACTGTGGCGGGGGTGCGGGCGGTGGCCACGGTGAACATCGCCCCGCTGTGAATTGCCTCGGCCAGCATTGCGCGGGAGTTGTCGGAGATGTTGGCTGTGGTGTCAAGCAGAGTGCCGTCAAGGTCGCTCACATATAGGGTGTCTTTTCGCATTGTGCAAAGTTACGAAATTTCCGGTGTAAAGGTTTTGATGTGGAATGAAAAATGTGTAATTTTGCGGCCGATACCATCCTTTAACGGAAGCACATAATTTTTAACCTAATATCAATACTCACATGAAAAAATTTCTACTCTCGCTCTTAGGGGCTGCCGCCTGCCTTACGGCTTCGGCTACCGACTATGAGCTGGTGACCTCCGCCGGCGAGCTTATCCCCGGCGACAACTACATCGTTGTGGGCAAGAAAGACGCCAATACCTACGGCATGGGGCCTGTCAACTCCAAGGGTAACAATTTCTCGGCAAAGGAAGTGACCCTCTCCGGCACGAAAATCACCCTTGACGGCACTGAAGGCGTTCAGCCGCTGACCCTCAGGGCTACCTCCGATGCCACCTACGCATATCAGTTCGAGTATGCCAAGAGCGCTACTGAGAAGGTCTATCTCTATGCCAAGAGCACAAATTCCAACCAGATGGGCGCCACCGCCACCGCCACAGAAACGAGATCGTTCGCTTCCGTGGAGATTGCATCGACCGGCGTGGCTACCGTGAAATTCAAGAATCTAAATGCCAGCGGAAATGGTGTGCGCAACTGGCTCCGTTTCAATAGCTCCAACTCCCCGATGATGTTCTCCTGCTACTCCTCCGGCCAGACCGACGTATACCTCTACAAGGAGGTTACCGCCGTAGCCGAGGTTGAGAAGCCGGTGTTCAGCGTGAACTCGGGCGACTTCACCGAGGCTTTCGGCGTTACCATCTCATGCGAGACCGAGGGCGCTGAGATTCGCTACACCACCGACGGCACCGAACCCGACGCCTCCTCAACTCTCTACACCGCCGGCTCGGAAATCACCGTCAGCGCCACAACCACGCTCAAGGCTATAGCCTTGAAGGGTGACGCCAGCTCCGCTGTCGCCACCGCTGTATATACTTTCCCCGTTAAATACACTTCGATGGCCGCCCTGCTCGAGGGCGTGGAGATGCCTGCCAACAACAAGACTTCCGATGCTTTTGTGGTTGGTTTCGACGCCATCGTGACTTATGTAAACGGCGGCAACGTTTATTTCGTGCAGAACGGCACCCCGGGTCTCATCTTCAAATATGACACCGGCTATGCCCCCGGCGATGTTATCAAAGCCGGATGGATCGGCCACCTCAAAAACTACAACGGTCTGCCCGAGCTGGAGCCTGAATCGGCTATGACCACCAACGGTACCGCCGATGTGCCCGAACCCCTGGCATTCACCGGCATGGACGGCGCGGCTCTCAACTCCATTGTGAAGGTGGAGGGTGTGACCTTCGCTGAGGCTACTCCCGGCACCGACGCCACCGGCCAGGCCCGCAACTTCACCGGCACATGGGGCGATGACGAATCCGAGCTTGCTTTCTACAACCAGTTCAAGATCGCTGCGGTAGAGGCCGGCAAATACACCGTGCTCGCCGTCGTGGGCTGCTACAACACCACAATGCAGCTCCAGCCCATCTCCTATGAGGAGTATGTGGAGCCGGTTGAACCCGCCACCACCGTTTACTATGTGCTTCCGCTGAAGGATATGGATGTGGCCGACAACAACGAGGAGTCAGCTTTCATCCCCACCACATTCTTCCCCTGGTATCAGTGTGCAGGCGCTCCCGTGAGCGTACAGCCTTTCGGCAACCTCCGCAAGGCCAACGTCTACACCTTCACCGCCGATGCCAATATCGGCCCTGAGGCTGCTTCGGGCGGCTGGCTCAGCTCCGGAGTCGACCTCTCCGAAATCGTAGCCAAGGATTATGACCTCCTCTTCAGTGTGAAGACCACATCGTCGGCCACAATGGCTGTGAAGCTCGTGGTTGACGGCCAGGAGAGCAAGGGCAACGAGGTGCAGTTCGCCGCCGAAAACAACGGCGAATGGCAGACCGTGCGCATGAACGTGAAGGAGAAATTCCCCAACTTCGCCAACTCGGGCGTGACCACTGAAAACGCTTATGTGTTCGCTTTCGTTGCCGGCGCAGGCCTGCAGGGTGGCGATGTGTTTGAAATCGCCAACGTGCGCTATGTGCCCGCAGGCACCACCGATGCCGAGCCCACCGAACCCGCTCCCATCGAATGCCCCGACCATTTCTACATGATCGGTAACATCGACGGCGGCCAGTTTGCAGCCGATGCCGGCATCGAGATGACCAAAGAGGACAACACCTTCACCTTCTCCGGCGAAGTGACCGGTGCCGGCTACTTCGGCTTCACCTCCGCTCTCGGCGCCGATGCCAATGACTGGGCTACTCTCAACGCCAGCCGCTGGGGTGCCGCCGACGGCACTGAGGTTACCGTTGACGTGCCCATGACCCTCGAGAAAGCCGAAGGCTCGCTCAAGATGCTCCCCGGCAACTATGACTTCACCGTGGTGTTCGGCGAGGAGACCGTGACCCTCACCGTGACAGTATCCGAAACTCCCGTGCCCGTCGTTGTGCCCGAGCACCTCTATGTTATCGGCAACTTCGCCGGTGCCGGCTGGAATCCTGCCGCTGCCGTGGAGATGACCAAAGAGGAGAACACCTTCACCGCCATCGGTGAGGTTACAGGCGACTGCAACTTCGGCTTCGGCTCCGTGCTTGGCGCCGACAGCAGCGACTGGGATACTTTCAACGCCAACCGATACGGCCAGGCTGTTGGCAATGCAGAAGTGGCTCTCGACACTCCCGTAGCTCTCGTCAAGGGTGACGGTGCCATCAGGCTCGCCGAGGCCGGCACCTACAAGCTCACCGTAGTGTTCGCCGAAACCGGCATCACCTTCACCGCCTCTGTTGCCACCGGCATCGACGGCGTTGCCGCCGGTGCTGACGCTCCCGCCGAGTACTACAACCTCCAGGGTGTGCGCGTGGAGAATCCCGCCCAGGGCCTCTACATCGTTGTTCGCAACGGCAAAGCCACCAAGGAATATGTGAAATAATCACCTGGTTATCCCGCCCCAAAAGTAAGCCCCGGCGCATCATGCGCCGGGGCTTACTTTTGGAGCGGCCGGCGGGACGAGTAGGACTGGTGGGACGAGTAGGAGGGGTGGGACTTTGGGCGTAAGTTATCAAAGAGGCTCCCACAAGTCCTACAAGTCCCACAAGTCCCACCGGTCCTACTTGTCCCGCCGCTCCCGTCAATCGGACTATTCCGAGGGTTGGGTGGTGGAGGAGTGGGTGCCCGGGAGGGTGAATTTCAGCAGGTGGCCCGAGTCAAGGGTGAGCTCGTAGGCGAGGGTGCTTTTGCGGATGCCCACAATCGTGGCGTCGGGGTGGTTCTTGGTCACGTAGCGCTTCATGGAGCTTTTCAGCAGCGTTTCGGGCACGGCTTTCTTGCCGCAGTCAACCGAGGTCCAGGCCCCCTTGCTGTTGAATTCGATTTTGGTGCCGTCGGTGAGTTTCACATCGTAGTCCGCTTTTTTCAGCAGATGTTTGTCGGTCTTGACCATCGACACTTTTTTCTTGGGGAAATGCTCGTCGAGCATCTCGCGTGCCTGCTCGGGGAGGTCTTCGCGGTTGATTGAATACTTGTCGAAGAGGCCGGCGTGAGCGGCGCCGGCGGCGGCGAGAATCATTATGAGCGTCACCGCAAAGGTTTTCATAAAAGAGCTGTATCTGTACATCATATCGGAGATATAACCGCCGGAGGTGTGTTAATATTGTCACACCGCTGATTAAAAAAGTGAAAAATAAAAGGTTACGTATAGCCGGAAGTCCGATTAGTTGTTGTATCTTTGCAGGATATCCGCCATTTGCGGATAATCCGTGAAAACGGAAATATGTAAAAAAGAAAATTATATGACATTTGAAGAATTGGGTGTGAGCGCTCCGCTGTGCCGCGCCGTAGAGGAACTGGGCTTTGACTCGCCGATGCCCGTGCAGGAAAAGGTGATACCGCACCTGCTTGAAAACGAGGGTGATGTAGTGGCACTGGCCCAGACCGGAACAGGCAAGACGGCGGCTTTCGGGCTGCCGGTTATACAGCGCGTTGACCTCAGCCGCGATGTGCCGCAGGCTCTGGTGCTCTCCCCCACACGCGAACTCTGCCTGCAGATAGCATCTGACCTGGCCGATTTCTCGAAATATATCCCCGAGCTGAAGGTGATTCCGGTCTACGGCGGTTCGTCGATCGAAAGCCAGATACGCGCCGTGCGCAAGGGGGTGCAGATTGTGGTGGCCACCCCCGGGCGTCTCATCGACCTTATCAACCGCGGGGTTGTGAGCCTGGCCGATGTGCACACCGTGGTGCTCGACGAGGCCGACGAGATGCTCAACATGGGCTTCCTCGACTCGCTCAACGCCATTCTGGAGCATGTGCCCGACAACCGCAAGATGCTGATGTTCTCGGCCACAATGCCCCCCGAAATCTCGAAAATATCCAAGCGCTACATGCACGACCCGGTGGAGATTGTGATCGGCTCGCGCAACGAGGGCGCCGAGAATGTGCGTCACATATATTATATGGTGAACGCGCGCGACAAATACCTGGCGCTGAAACGTGTGGTCGACAACTCGCCCGACATCTACGCCATAGTGTTCTGCCGCACGCGCCGCGACACCCAGGAGATTGCCGAGAATCTCATACGCGACGGCTACAACGCCGAGGCGCTCCACGGCGACCTCTCGCAGCAGCAGCGCGACATCGTGATGAAAAAGTTCCGCGACAGGGTGACGCGTATTCTCGTGGCCACCGATGTGGCCGCCCGCGGTCTTGACGTGGATAATCTCACTCATGTGATAAACTACGGCCTGCCCGACGATACGGCCGTCTACACCCACCGCTCGGGGCGCACCGGCCGCGCCGGCAAGACCGGGGTGTCGGTGGCGATAATACATTCGCGCGAGAAAGGGCGCCTGCGCGAGATAGAGCGCATAATCGGCAAGACTTTCGAGCGGCGCGAGGTGCCCACGCCGGAGCATATCATCGAGAAGCAGCTCTTCGCCCTGGCCGACCGGCTGGAGCGCGTGGAGGTCGACGACGAGGCCATGGCGCGCTACACCCCGGCGGTGATAAAGAAGCTGGGATGGCTTTCGTCGGAGGACCTGATTAAGCGGATGCTCACCATGGAGTTCACCCGCCTGCTCGACTACTACAAGGATGCCCCGAAAATCGATTTTATCGACGAGAAGCCCGCAAAGAAGCGCGAGGCAAGGGGCAAGAGGGGCGAGGGCCGCGAGGCGCCGGAGGATTTCCCCGACAAGTTCGACAAGGACCGCCGCACTGCCTCGAAAGGGATGGAACGCATCTACGTCAATGCCGGCAAGCGCGACGGATTTTTTGCCGGAAACCTTATCGAGACGCTCAACAAGGCTGTCAGCGGCCCGCGTGTGGATGTGGGGCGCATCGACCTGATGCCGGCCTACTCGCTCTTCGATGTCAAGAAGGCCGACGCCCGCCGCGTGGTGGCTGCCCTGAAGGGGATGGACTTCCTGGGGAAGCGCCTCTACTCCGAAATAGCCGAGGCCGAGAAGGATTACGCCCATGCCGCCACGCGCCGCTCGCGCGAGAAGCAGTACGCCGCCAACGACACGGCGGCTCCCTTCCGCAAGAAAGGGAGGTCGCCGCGCCGCAAATAACCTCTTTGCGCCGGTGAGCCGGATTGCAGGGTCGCGGCCTGCCGCGACCGAACACAGGTAGTTTGAAACTATGAACAGTTACGTAATGATGAGAAAGTTTTTCGGAATAATTGCTGCTTTGGCGGCCGCGGTGGCGCTCCTGCCCGCGGCTGTGGCCCAGTCGGAGATTCCGGCAATGGCCGCTCCGAAGTTCGAGCCGGCGCGTCACGGCGCCGCCAAGGCTGCCGCCGACACCGTGCGGCCCGGTGAGCTGACGGCCGCCGACCTCTTTGTGTCGGCCCCTACGGAGGTGATTCCTTCGATTGACCGCTCCACGCGCCTGGATATGATCGACTATTTCAGGGCCGGAAGCCCGAAAGCCTCGAAAAACCAGTTCGGCGGCGACTGCGTCATAACGTCGATGACCCCCTCGCAGCTTTTGTTCACCACATCGGCGGTGGGCGAGACCACTATCTCGCTGCTCGACCATGGCGGCAAACCGCTGGTGATGCTCATCACCACGGTGAAGACTCCGGGCGAGGACTCGCAGGTGCGCTTCTACGACGCTGCATGGAATCCGGTGAGGAAGGGTGTGTTCATGGTGCCGTCGCTCGATGACTGGACGCGCCCCGAGGCCCGCCACCGCCGCGCCGACCTGGAGAACGCCGTGCCTTTCATGCTGGTGAAGATGAGCTACGACCCCGCGGCCGCGAATCTCACCCTCACCAACAATGTGGGCGAATATCTGCCCGAGGAGGTGAAGGACCTCGCCGGCTCGTCGCTCCACGGCTCGCTGACATATCACTGGAACGGCAAACGCTTCACCAGGCTATGACAAAGGCGATGACTCTGCTGGAGATGCTCGACGTGGTGCGCACGTTCGTGCAGCAGCCGGCCACGCAGAATGTGTGGGTCACCGCCGAGGTGCAGGATGTGCAGGTGCGCGGAGGCCACTGCTATATGGAGATGCTCCAGAAGGACGATGCCGGGCGGCAACAGGCGCGTGTGCGCGGCTGCATATGGGCCAGCAACTATGCGCGGATAGCCCGCAGCTTCTACAATGCCACCGGGCAGCAGTTCGCCTCGGGGCTGAAGGTGATGGTGAGGGTTTCGGCGTCGTTTCATCCGGTGTTCGGCATTTCGTTGGTAATCAACGAGGTGAATCCTGAGTTTACGATGGGCGACCTGCTGCGGAGGCGCAACGAGATTCTGCGTCGGCTCCAGGCCGAAGGGGTGCTGGAGATGAACAGGCAGTTGCGGTGGCCTCTGGTGCCGCAGCGCATCGCCGTGGTGTCGGCTCCCGGCGCCGCCGGCTATGGCGACTTCATCAACCAGTTGTACACCAACCCGTCGCATCTGCGTTTCACCACACGTCTGTATCCGGCTGTGATGCAGGGCGCCTCGGCGCCGCAGTCGGTTATCGCCGCGCTTATGGCGGTGGCCGACGACGCCCCCCTCTGGGACGGCGTGGTGATTATACGCGGTGGCGGAGCCACCTCCGACCTCCAGGCTTTTGAGGATTATGAACTGGCGGCCACGGTGGCGCAGTTCCCTCTGCCGGTGGCTATCGGCATCGGCCATGAGCGCGATGTGACGGTGCTCGACTATGTGGCCAATGCCCGCCTGAAAACCCCTACTGCCGTGGCCGAGTGGCTTATAGGCTGCGGCGAGAGTGTGCTGGGCGCGGTCAATAATCTCGGGGCAAGGATATTGCAGGCGGCAACCGACCGCATCAGCGGCAACCGCCAGCAGCTCGCCCAGGCCACCGGACTGCTGCCGGCGCTGGCCCGAGGCGCCGTGGAGCGTGCCCGCGCACGTCTGGGCAATGCCACGGGGCTGCTGTCGGGGGTGTCAGGGCGCCTTATCCATCCGCAACTGGAGCGACTCGGCATGACGGGGCGCGCTCTTGCCACGGCCACGGCCACACAGTTGCAGCGCCGCCGCGACTCCATTGACGCCGCCGAACGCCTCCTTGCTGCCCTCTCCCCGCAGGCCACACTGCTGCGCGGATATTCGATAACGCGCGTCGGAGGCAAGGCGATTACATCGCCCGACGACATCCCTGCCGGCACCATCCTCGAAACCACCCTCGCCTCGGGCACCCTCCTCTCCGTCAAGAAATAGATTCAGGGGCGGGGCCGCGACCATGCAACGTAGTATAAATTTGAATAGTAACCTGTTATGAAAGAGATAAAGGAAATGAGCTATAACGAGGCCGTGGCCGAGCTGGAGCAGATTCTGCGCACCATGCAGGGCGACCAGTGCGACATCGACCGCCTGGCCACACTTACGCGCCGCGCCACGGAACTTATCGCCGAATGCCGCGCCCGACTCACCGCCACCGACGAGGAGCTCCGCACAATCCTTGCCGGAATGCAGGAGTAGGGCTTGCAGGAGCTGTGGGACCGGTAGGACTTGTAGGACCAGTAGGACTTGTAGGAGCCATCCGGGGATAATCCCGGCAATCATGGCTCTCCCACAAGTCCTACTGGTCCTACTGGTCCCACAAGTCTCACCGCTCCTACTCCGGTAGGCCGTCGATGATGGCGCGGGCGGCGCGGGCGGGGGCGTCGGAGCCGGTGAGGCGCCGGCGCAGGTCGGCGTAGCCGCGTAGCTGGGCGTCGCGTCCGGGAGCGCCGGGGAGTATGTCGAGCAGGCGCCGGCGCACGGCATCGGGGGTGCAGAGGTGCATGAGCATCTCCGGCACTATCTCCTCTGAGACTATGAGGTTTGGGAGGGATACGTAGGGGATGGTCAGAATCCGTTTCATGATGTTGTAGACCAGGCGCGAGCCCCCTCCGCGGTAGCATACCACCTGCGGTGTGCCGCAGAGGGCGCATTCGAGTGTGGCCGTGCCCGAGGTCACAAGCGCCGCCTCGGCACGCGCCATCAGGGCGAAAGTCTCGCCGGCGAGCATCGGCGCCTGCGTGAATGCGCGGTAATATTCCGGCTCTATGCCGGGAGCCGCCGCGATTATGACCGGATACTGCGGCGCGCCGGCGGCCGCCGCGAGCATCACGGGGAGATTCTTTGCTATCTCGCTGCGGCGCGAGCCGGGGGCAAGGAGCAGATAGGGGGTGTCGGCCGCCAGGCCGGCGCGGAGGCACAGCCCGCTCCGTTCGGGGGTGTGGCGCAGACGTTCGTCGACCTCCGCCACCGAGGGGTTGCCAACATATTCCACCTCTACGCCGTGGTTGCGGAAGAAGTCGGTCTCGAACGGGAGTATCGAAAGCACTTTGCGGCAGTAGCGGCGCAACTGCCGCACACGCCATTTTTTCCAGGCCCACACTTTCGGCGCGATGAAATAATACACGGGGATGCCCATGCTGAAGGCGTGGCGGGCCAGGCGGAGGTTGAAGCTGGGGTAGTCAACGAGCACCACGGCGTCGGGGCGCGTGCGCTCCATGGCCCGGATTGCCGCGCCGAGGTTGCGGCGCACTTTGCCGAGATTGCGCAGCACGTCGGCGAATCCCATGAAGGCCATCTCGCGGTAATGCACCACCGGCGGGCAGCCTGCGGCTCGCTCCATTTCGTCGCCCCCGAGGTATGTGAACTCCACAGCGGCGCCACGTGAGGCGCTTTCACGCACAAGCGCGGCCATCAGCGCCCCGGCGTGGAGGTCGCCAGAGGCCTCTCCGGCCGAGAAAAACAGCTTGATTTTTTCCATTAATGCAAAATTAGTCTAAAAAATCGGCTTAACTATGTAAATAATGTGTAAATTTGCATTTATCTATCCGGCGTCCACACATATGTGGCTTCTTGCTCTGGAATTTTTTGAAAGAACCAAAACGCGAATATCAGATATGGAGAAGAAATTCAAACGAACTCTTGTAACCACTGCCTTACCCTATGCCAACGGCCCGGTGCACATCGGCCATCTTGCCGGCGTGTATGTGCCGGCCGACATCTACACCCGCTATCTGCGCCTCCAGGGGCGCGACGTGGTGATGGTCGGAGGCTCCGACGAGCATGGTGTGCCTATCACCATCCGCGCCCGCCGCGAGGGAATCACCCCGCAGGATGTTGTGGACCGCTACCACAACCTGATCAAGGAATCGTTCGAGGGGCTCGGAATTTCATTCGACGTATATTCGCGCACCACCTCCGACATCCATGCCGAAACGGCATCGGAATTCTTCCGCCGCCTTTACGACAACGGCCAGTTTGTGGAGAAAACATCAATGCAGTTCTACGACGAGGAGGGGGGACGCTTCCTCACCGACCGCGACATAGTGGGGGAATGCCCCGTGTGCCACGCCCAGGGCGCCTATGGCGACCAGTGCGAGAAGTGCGGCTCGTCGCTTTCGCCCACTGAGCTGATCAATCCCCGCAGCGCCGAGACCGGCGCCACCCCCGTGCTGCGCGAGACCTCACACTGGTATCTCCCCCTCGACCGCTGGCAGCCCGCGCTGGAGAAGTGGATTCTGGAGGAGCACAAGGAGTGGCGTCCGAACGTCTACGGCCAGTGTAAATCGTGGCTTGACCTGGGGCTGCAGCCCAGGGCCGTGACCCGCGACCTCGACTGGGGTATCCCCGTGCCTGTTGAGGGGGCCGACGGCAAGGTGCTCTATGTGTGGTTCGACGCCCCCATCGGCTACATCTCCAACACCCGCGAGCTCCTCCCCGACACATGGCAGAAATACTGGAAGGACCCCGAAAGCCGCGTAATCAATTTCATCGGGAAGGATAACATCGTGTTCCACTGCATCATATTCCCTTCGATGCTGATGGCCTACGGCGACGGTTACCAGCTCCCCGACAATGTGCCCTCCAACGAGTTCCTCAACCTCGAGGGCGACAAAATCTCCACCTCGCGCAACTGGGCCATCTGGCTCCACGAATATCTGGCCGACTTCCCCGGCAAGCAGGATGTGCTCCGCTACGTGCTCACCGCCAACGCTCCGGAGACAAAGGATAACGATTTCACATGGCGCGACTTCCAGGCCCGCAACAACTCGGAGCTGGTGGCCATACTCGGCAACTTCGTGAACCGCGCCGTGGTGCTCACACACAAATATTTCAACGGCGCCGTGCCCGCCCGCGCCGAACTCCGGGAGGTCGACATCCGCGCCCTGGAGGATATCCGCAAGGCTGTGGCCGAAGAGACGGCCTGCCTGGAGGATTTCCACTTCCGCGACGCCCTGAAGGCCGCCATGGAGATCGCACGCACAGGCAACCGCTACCTCCAGGAGACCGAGCCGTGGAAAACGGCCAAAACCGATATGGAGCGCACCGCCACGGTGCTCAATGTGGCAGTGCAGATGTGCGCCAACCTCGCAGTGGCTTTCGAGCCGTTCCTCCCATTCATGTCGGAGAAGCTCCGCGCTATGCTCTCCATGGGCACCCTCTCGTGGGATATGCTCGGACGCGACACCCTCGTTGCCGACGGCACTGTGCTGAGCCAGCCCGAACTTCTCTTCGAGAAAATCGAGGACGACGCCATACAGGCGCAGCTTGACCGACTGGAGCGCATCAAGAAAGAAAACCAGCTAAAGAACTGGAAGCCCGAGCCGGTGGCCGCCGAAACCACTTTCGACGATTTCATGAAGATGGATATCCGTGTGGGCACCGTGCTTGAGTGCGAGAAGGTGAAGAAGTCGAACAAACTGCTGCGCTTCCGCATCGACGACGGCATGGGCGGACGCACCATCCTTTCGGGCATCGCCCAGTACTATGAGCCGGAAGAACTCGTAGGCAAGCAGGTATGCTTCATCTCCAACTTCCCTCCCCGCAAGATGATGGGACAGGAGAGCCAGGGCATGATTCTCTCGGCCGTCAATGCCGACGGCTCGCTGAAGGTCATCTCCCCCTCGGCCCCCTGCACCCCGGGCGCGAAAGTAGGCTGACCCGGCAGCCCCCGTTCCACATTATAAATGAGGCTGCGCCTCCCAAACCAATCGACCTATCATGAAGCCACGTATACTGATTATCTATACCGGAGGTACAATCGGGATGATCCAGGATCCCTCGACGCATACGCTGCGCCCGTTCGATTTCTCTCATCTCATTGACAATGTGCCGAAAATCAAGATGCTGGACTATGATATAGACCATATCCAGTTCAATCCGCCGATTGATTCCTCCAATGTCAGTCCGCAGCACTGGCAGTGGCTGGCATCGCAGATAGGGCGCAACTTCGACAAATACGACGGCTTCGTGGTGCTGCACGGCACCGACACGATGGCCTACACCGCCTCGGCGCTGTCATTCATGCTCGAGCATCTCAACAAGCCGGTGATTATCACCGGCTCCCAGCTCCCCATAGGCGAGGTGCGCACCGACGGCGAGGAGAATCTTATCACAGCCCTTCAGATTGCCGCCGAGCGCGACCCCGTCAACGGCGAGCCGATGGTGCAGGAGGTTGCCATACTCTTCGAGAACTATCTGTGGCGCGGAAACAGGGCCACGAAGATGAGCGCCGACAATTTCAACGCCTTCAAAAGCAACAATTATCCGTCGCTGGCCAAAATCGGCCTTTCGATACAGTTTCACAACGAATCGCTTTGGAGGGTGCATGACCGCATGCCGCTGCGCGTGCACACCGGGATGGACACCAATGTGCTGATTATTTATGTGCATCCGGGGCTCACCGAGGCGTCGCTGCGTCAGCAACTGGAGACACCCGGCGTAAAAGGTGTGGTGCTCAAGACCTACGGCGCCGGCAACGGCCCGACATTCCCGTGGTTCTGCGATGCCATACGCCGTGCCGTTGACCGCGGCATTGTGATAGTCAACGTCACCCAGTGCTCCAACGGCGGTGTGCATCAGAAACGTTATTTCACCGGCGACATGCTGGCCCGGGCCGGAGTGCTCTCCGGTCACGACATCACCACGGAGGCCGCCCTCACCAAGATGATGTTCCTTTTCGGCATGGGGCTTTCCGGCAAGCAGGTTGCCCACCGGATCGTACACCCCATCTGCGGAGAAATGTCGCTCTGACCTCCTGCCCTTCAAGGACCTTAAAGTCCTTAAAGTCCTTAAAGTCCTTAAAGTCCTTAAAGTCCTTAAGGCCCCTAACCTCTAACCCCTAACCCCTAACCTCTCACCTATGCAGATCCGACGTGTATTGTTCCCGCTTGCGGTCGCAGCCTCTATGGCTCCCGTGCTTTTCGGCGCGGGCCGGAAAGAACCCGCCCAGCCCGATTCCTACAACTACCGCCGTGGCGTGGAAGCCTACGATGAAGGCGAGCGCGAGCTTGCCACCCAGTATTTCAACAAGGAGCTTTCCGACAATCCCAAAAACGGATATGCATGGATTTATGCCGCGTCGATTTCAGAGGGTAACGGAAATGTGGCCGACGCCCTGAAATTCTACACCAACGCGCTGAAGTATATCCCGAAGAGTGCCAACTCCATGCGGCGCCAGGCCTACAACAACCGAGCGTCGATATACCTGGAGCTGAAAGATACACTGCGTGGCATCGATGACCTCTCCATGGCCATCAAGGAGAACAAGGAGGATGTAGGCACCCTGTCGGCGCGCGGCAATCTCTACCGTATAATGAAACAGTATGGCAAGGCAGTCGACGATTTCAACCGCATCCTGGCCATTGACGAGTTCGAGATTTCGGGCCTGATAGGGCTGGGACGTGTGCACAACGACAAGAAGCAGTACGATGAGGCGATTGCCTGCTTCGACCGCGCCGCCACCCTTGCCTCAAAGAACCCCCGGCCATATTCTTTCCGCGCCGATTCCTATATTGGAAAAAAGGAGTGGGCCAAGGCTGCCGACGACCTAGTCACGGCCGTGGAATATCAGGATGAGTTCGCCGCCGGGCAGATTGCCCGCGACCTCCCCGCCGAGATGCAGCCGGTGATGCTCACCAAGCTCGGTGTGGCCGCACGAAAGGATGGCTCGAATGTGATGTGGCCTTTCCTGGCTGGGGTAATTGAGTTCAACCGCAGCAATTACGGCGAATCGATAAAGTGGCTGAAAGAGGCGAATGCCATTGATTCCAACCCCTCGCTGCTTCAGGCTGTGGCCGACTGCTACATGCGCGCCGGCATCTTTGACCGTGGCGAGGTGTATGCCCGCCGTGCCGCCGCCCTGAATCCTGATGACCGTGCCGGGCTGTACGGCTACATGATGCGTTGCGCCAAGGGGCGCGGAGATGTGGAGGATGCCCTCCGGTGGTGCGACTCCATAATTGACGCCGCTCCCGATGACGCCGACTCATATTTCGGCCGCGCTTTCTTAAAATTCGAGTGCGATTCACTCCACGGCGATGCCCTGGCTGATATCGACATGGGGCTTACACTTAATCCCGACGACCGCCACGCCATGCTGTGGAAAGGGGACTGGCTGAGACTGGCCGGACGCGACGACGAGGCCCGCGCGCTTTACCGTAAGGTGGTGGAGATGGCCTCGCCCGACGATTCCACAAGCTATGCCTATGCGGCTTCGTCGCTGGGTATGGCCGACGAGGCGCTGCGCCATGTGATGACCGATGTGGAGAAGGACTCCCTGGACCAGGGCGCGCTCTATAACGTGGCGTGCATCTATTCGCGCCTGGGACGCGCCGGGGAGGCCCTCGATTATGTGGGGCGTGCCGTTGACAACGGCTATGCCGACCCGGTGCATTTCGCCACCGACCATGATTTCGGCCCCTTGCACGGCACGGAGCCTTTCAATGCCATGCTTGAGCGGGTGCGCGCCCGCCGCGATGCCAACCGCCGCGAGCTGCGCGAGCGTTTCCCCGATGATTTTGCCGCTGAATCCGACTCCGCGGCTGAAGTTGTGGAGGAGATTGTGGTGGCCGCGGATTCGGCCGTGACCTGCTATGAGATTCCGTTCACACGCAAGAACGGCGTGACCGAGGTGCAGTGCGTCATCAACGACCTGCCGCTCTATTTCGTGTTCGACACCGGTGCCTCTGATGTGACCATATCGCAGACCGAAGCCTCGTTCATGATGAAAAACAATTTTCTGTCGCCGAAGGATGTGGTCGGCTCGCAGTCGTATATGGATGCCAACGGCAATGTGTCGACAGGCACTCTGCTCAATCTGCGCCGGGTGAACTTCGGCGGCCTGGTGCTCGACAATGTGCGCGCCACCGTGGTTGCCAATCAGCGCGCTCCGCTTCTGCTGGGGCAGTCGGTGCTGGGGCGCCTGGGCACTGTGAACATCGACAATGCCGCCCGCCGCATCATGATTACTCCGATACGCTGACGCCTCCGCCCCCCTCCGGCCTGATGTCATGGCCCAGCTCGCGCAGGGGGGCAAGCACGAAGGGGCGCAGGTGCATACGCGGGTGGGGCAGTGTGAGCTCCGGGGTGTTTACGGCCACGTCGCCGTAGAGTATCAGGTCTATGTCGATGGCGCGGTCGCGGTATGTGCCGTCGGTATTGCGGTGGGTGTTGTCGGCTCCGAACTGTGCCGCCACGCAGCGCTCCACCTCCTGTATGGCATGGAGTAGTTCCGTCGGGGTGAGGTCGCTCTCTATGTCAATGCCGATGTTGAGGAACGGATTGGGGGAATCGAAGCCCCAGGGCTCGCTCTCCACAAATGAGGAGCGGCGGCATTCCCCGGCCGACAGCGCGAAAAGCCCGGCGACAGCCGCTTCGATTATCGCGCGGCTGTCGCCGAGATTAGAGCCTATGTTGATGTGTGCGGTCAATCCTCGTGGTAATGGGAGTCGTCCTCGTCGTCGTCCTCCTCCTCGTCGATGTAGGCTTCGACTTCGCGGTTGAAGTCGATCATCTTGATTGCGGCGTGGGCGGCTTCAAGACCTTTGTTGCCCAGCGAGCCGCCGGCGCGGTCAAGGGCGTCCTGCTCGTTGTCAACGGTGAGCACGCCGAAAATCACCGGTGTGTCGCCTTCGGCGTTGAGGCGTGTCACGCCGTCGGTCACGCTCCGGCACACGTAGTCGAAGTGCGGTGTGCCGCCGCGCACCACGCAGCCGAACACTATTATGGCGTCGTAGTTGCCCGTTTCGGCCAGGCGCTGCGCTGCGAAAGTGAGCTCCACGGCGCCGGGCACGTAGTAGATGTCAACATCCTCCTCAACGTCGTAACCCTCATACTGGAAGCCCTGGAGGGCGCCCTGGAGGAGGCGTTGGGTGATATGGCCGTTCCATTCGGCCACTACTATCGCTACATCGAGATCTTCTATCCTGGGGAGGGGCCGCTGAGGCGCGGCGCCTTGAATCTGCGTTGACATGATATTGCTGTTTGAAAAGTTCAGTTATGATTCTCTGAGGGAGTTTCGGAGCCGGTCTTGCGGCGTGCGGCAGAGCCGAGATAGCCGCCGTGGTGGCGCAGGGCGTAGTCGGCGGCCGTAAACGCTATGGCGTTCATGCAGCTCACCACGAGCACATCGCCTATCACCGTCATCATTGTGGTGGAGGTGGTGGGGGTAAGCCCCAGGGGGCATACCTCGGGCGCTCCTCCGGTGAAGAGTGTCACCGAGGCGATTGAGGCCAGCGGCGAGTCGGCTTTGCCGGTAATCACTATCACGGGCAGCCCGGCATAGAGGTTTCGCGCCAGGTCTACAAGCTCTACAATCTCACGGGTCTTGCCGGAGTTTGAGAGGAGTAGCATCACGTCGTCGGGCTGGAGTATGCCGAGGTCGCCGTGCTGTGCTTCTGCCGGATGGAGGTTCACCGCCGGGGTGCCGGTGGAGCAGAAAGTGGTGGCGATGTTCATGGCGATCTGGCCGCATTTGCCCATGCCGGAGGTCACGAGTTTGCCTCCGCGGCGGTGCACATGCTCCACTATCAGCTCCACAGCCCGGGCATAGTCGTCGGAGACTGGTATCGACGCTATGGCGCGGGCCTCGGCGTCGAGAATCTGCCGCATTGTCGTGGCTATGCCGTCGGGTGATACGGGTGGTATGGTGGCTGATTTGTCGTTACGGGTCATGATGCTTTTTCTATGATTCTATGCAAAGGTAGGTGTTTGCTCCCAATTTTCAAAATCGGCGGCCGAGTTTATCCAATCCTGTGGCAGGTCGGCGCCGGTGGCGGTGCGGGCGTCGAATGCCGCGAGCACTGTCGAGGCGTAGCATTTCACGTCGCCGGTGGCGGGGTTTACCACGCGCTGATCGAGGGTGAAGCTGTGGCGCGACACGCGCGAGCAGGCGGTGAGCACACACAGCGGCTCTTCCATGTATGTCGGGGAGCAGAATGATATGTTGGTGTTGACGATTACGGCCGATGTGCCTTTGAGGTTGAACACATTGCCGAGCACATCGGTGTAGTAGCGGGCCTTGCCCAGGTCGAGGAAGGCCATGTAGATGGTGTTGTTGAGATGGCCGAATATGTCGAAGTCGTTGAAGCGGGTCTGGCAGTCGACGCGGTGGTGGAATCTCACCTGTGCTGCGGGCACTTTCTCGTTGGGGCAGGGAGGAAGGATTATTTCGGGTGTCATGATGATTTTTTTTGACGTTGGTTTTCAGTGAAGTATTATCCGCTCCACCACTTCGCGGCCGAGGGCGTCGTTGATGGCGCGGGCTATCTCCTCGCGGCGGAACGACAGCTCGTTCTTGAGCGCTCCGGAGGTGAGGTATACGTGCAGCTCGCCGTTGCGGAAGTAGCGGCGCGATGTGGCGCGGTTCACCCCCGGGCCTACGATGTCGGGCCACAGCGCCGAGGCGCGGTGCCCCATGAACTCCTCGCGCGAGGAGGAGCGGTCCATCACCCGGTCGATAATCTGCCGGATGCTCATCGGGTCGGTTCTTTCCATAGGGTCAGAGGGTTGATTCGGTGAAGGTGCCGTCGGTCACCAGCCATGAGCGGTGGTCGCCGCCGGAGCGTTCCATGATGGAGTCGAGGTGCGAGCGGTTGGTGTCGGTGATGAAAATCTGGCCGAAGAGGTCGGACGACACAATCTCCACCAGGCTCTCCACGCGGCGGGCGTCGAGCTTGTCGAAGATGTCGTCGAGGAGCAGCAGGGGCTTCATGCCGGCGGCCTTGGCCATGAATTCGTATTGGGCCAGGCGCAGGGCTATCACGTAGGTTTTCTGTTGCCCCTGCGAGGCTGTGCGCCGCACGTCCATGCCGTCGAGGGTGAGTGTCAGGTCGTCGCGGTGGGGTCCCACTGTGGTGTGCCCCACGGCTTCGTCGTGGCGCCGGGCGGCGTCGAGGAGCTGCGCCAGGGTTGCGCCGGGGGCTTCGGCGGTGTGTGAGCGCAGGGCCACTGCCGGCACTTCGGGTGCGTGGGCTATGGCGCGGTAGTGGGGGGTGAATATCGCGGTGAGGCGCTCCACCCATTGAGTGCGGCGGCGTGTGATTACGGCCGCGGCGGCCTCCATCGATATTTCCACGGCCTGATAGAGGGAGTGGTCCACGCAGCGGTCGCGCAGCAGGCGGTTGCGTTGCTGAAGGGCGTGGCCGTAGCGTATGAGTGCGTCGAGATATACCGGGTCGGTCTGGGCTATCACCTGGTCCATCAGGCGTCGGCGGCCGTCGCTGGTGCCGGTGATGAGTTCGCCGTCGGCCGGTGACACGAGCACCAGCGGGAACGCGCCGATGTGGGCCGAGAGGCGGTCATACTCCTTCCCCTTGCGCCTGAAGCTTTTGCGGCGTCCGGGCTGGAGCCCCATGGTGAGTTCCTCGTCGGCGCCGCGGCGGGTGTATAGGCCGCGCAGGGTGGCGAAGGCTTCGCCGCGGCGTATTAGCTGGAGGTCGGTGAGCCCCGAGAAGCTTTTTGTGAAGCTCAGGCAGTAGATGGCGTCGAGAAGGTTGCTTTTGCCCATGCCGTTGTTGCCCAGCAGGCAGTTTATCTTGCCGCTGAACTCCAGCCGGGCCTCGGCTATGTTCTTGAAATTTGTGATTGCGAGTGAGTCGAGCTGCATGGGGCGGTCAGATTACGGTGGGTGTTTTCGTGGCTGCGGCCACGATGAGTAGGGAAAGGGTGAAGTAAAGCTCGCTCATGGCCGTAAGCCCCAGCACCGGATTGAGGGCGGCGCCCTCGTTTGTGGCCATGCGGCGCAGCAGGGCGGCCGCCATCAGCAGGTAGATTGCCGGGAAGAGTAGCGCCCACCATCCGGCGGCGGTCCACAGGGGGATGGTGAGGGCTGTGGCGAGCACTCCGCGCAGGGCGTAGCCCCACAGGGCGTAGCGGCGCCCCCAGAGGGTCACTTCGGTGCGCTTGCCCACGGCGGCATCATCGTGGCGGTCGCGGTAGTTGTTGACCACCAGTATGTTGGAGGCGAGCAGCCCCACGGCTATACCCGTGAGGAGCGCCGGGAGGGTGAAGCAGCCGGCCTGGATGTAGTATGTAAGGCATACGGGCACGATGCCGAAGAAGAGCAGCACGGCCGTCTCCCCCAGCGCGTTGCGCGACAGCGGGCAGGGGCCGGCCGAGTAGGCCAGTGCCCCTAAGGCGATTATGGCGCCGGCGCCGATGAGCCACCAGCCCCCCCAGTTGACGAGGGTCAGCCCGGTCAGGCAGGCGAGGCCGAGGGTGAGGAAAGTGGCGCGGCGCATGGCTGCGGGGGTGATGTCGCCCTCGGTCACGCCACGGCGCGGCCCCTGGCGCCCGGGGGCGTCGATTCCGGCGCGGTAGTCAAAATATTCGTTGGCGAAATTGGAGGCAATCTGCGCCAGCAGCGCGAACAGCAGGCAGATGGCTGCCGGCAGCAGGCGCACCGTGCCGTCAAGACAGGCCAGGGCCGTGCCGGCCAGCACGGCCGACGCTCCCACCGGGAGTGTGCGCAGGCGCATGGCTTCGATCCATATTCGGGTTTTGCTCATGAGTGACTTTCTTTTCTGCAAAATTACGAAAATTTCCCCAAAAGAAAGGAATCCGCGGCCTCAGGCCGCGGATTCCGGGGAGAGAAAGCTTAATGATGGTCATTGCATATGTTTCCTCGCGGAAACGTGTTGAACCTGCAAGTTGTACGCTCAAGGATTCAACTGTCAATTCCTCATTACACATCATCGTTTTTAATTTGTCATAATGAGCATAAGCATTATTCAAATTCTCGGGAAGGTCGTCGCGACTTGCCCTGACGCGCGGCAATCACGTTGCCGCCTGCATTTGGAAACAATAATCTTCTCAACATACTAATTTCCACCCCTGAGGAGGGGCCGGAGTGCCGGAACTGCCGGAGGGCGTTTTGCCGCACGTCGGCGGTTCATAGCCGTTGAGTCCGTTTTGCCGTAGGTGACGCTCCGTGGAGCGTTCGTGCAAATCGCTGAAATTCAGCGTCTATTTTCGGACGCTCCACGGAGTGTCCCTACGGCGAGGCGGTTTCCAGCTGCTCTGACACTCCGGCATCCCTGACCGGGTTCAGTTTCTCTTTTCGGTTTTGATGTGGTAAGAAGCGGGGAGAGAGGGGGGAGAGAGGGGGAGAGGGATGAGGTTTTCGTGTTTTATGCCGGTGGTGCAGGATATTGTTTCTGACGATATGTGCGGGGTGTTTTTGGGGTTGATTGAAAGTTAAACTAAAGACTGGTTATTATTTAACGGGGAAGTGTATGATATCCGGAGGGGGCTTTCGGATGCTGCAAAATTACTCATAAAATCTGATGGCTGCAAACAAATTGTTCGTCTATTTCTGTAATTTAATGATATTATATACATGTTTGGTTAATTGTGCGATGATTCGTATTGCTGTTAACAGAAATTTGCCAAATTTTGCCGGGTGACAGATTCCAACTTCGCAGCGCGGGGATGCGTAAAACATTCCTGGAAACCGCCTCGCCGTAGGGATGCTCCGCAATGCTGTTTACTTAAGAAAAAAGCGGACATGGCCGCTTGATTGTTGTATTATTTTATCAGCAGTAATAAACAACAGAGCCATGTCCGAACTAAGTACAATATTAAACAGCGTAAGCGATGTAATTGTTAAATACGGTAAAGCGGAAACCATTAAAAAATTTATCAATTCGGAT
>SCEJ01000162.1 GCA_004102785.1 Muribaculaceae bacterium Isolate-013 (NCI) | reverse complement strand
GAAGCAGACATCACCATAGTGCTCGCCACCAAACCGATACGCTCAAGCAACTGACACATCTCCTCCCAATATCCCAACTCCAGATGAACAACCGCCCCCGCATAATATCAGCCATCGTGACCGCCGAGCTCGCAATAATCATTATTATGATACTCGTGTCATGGCATCTGAACGTCAACCTCAACAAAGGAAAGCAATGGCCGCCGGTAAAGGAATTCGAACTTATAGCCCAGGATATCGAGGATCCGGAGACATTTGTCAGCACATACTCTTCGGCTGCCGACGACGTGTGGGAGCCTGAGGCCGAAACCGACAGCCCGGGGGCGTCTGACATCGAGTCAGACACCGACACCCAGACCTCTTACGACCTTGACAACAGCGGTCAGCAGCAGGGACACCATGCCAACCTGACATCATCGGAAAAAGAATCGCCCGTGCAGCAGAAACCGGCCAACGAAGGCACTTCAAAACCTGACGACGCCGCACGCCTCGAGGCCGCGCGCCAGCAGAAATCGAAGCAG
>SCEJ01000161.1 GCA_004102785.1 Muribaculaceae bacterium Isolate-013 (NCI) | reverse complement strand
CTGACTGGCGACTCTTTCTCATATAGTTTTTTTTTTTCCAGCCGAAGACGGAATACGAGATCCGGCATATCATGCACAGGCGCGGCAAGAGCCATATGGCTCAACGGACTGCCGGAGATGCCGATACGCAATATATCCATTTCCAACTCGACAATATCGGCGGAAGCCGGAGCGATAATCAACAACGCCGATTCAGTTACGCTCCACAACGTGACCATAAACCACTCGACAGGCTCGCGCCTTACAGTAACCAACACAGCCAACCTTACCGACCGCTGACCCATCGGCACCGACAGTTACAGTCGTGTCAACTCAAAAACGCCATCCAGCAAGATTGCTGAATGGCGTTTTTGAGTTGCAAACCTGACAATCTGAAATTGCAGAATGTGGAAGTATCCGAATAAAGGGGGAATCAGTCGTCGGCACGACGTGCATTCCATACGAGGAGGGTGAGGAGAACTGATATTGCTGCGGCGCCAATCCAGAACCAATTGACGTAGGTGAAGTCGTAGATGTCGGCGCC
>SCEJ01000160.1 GCA_004102785.1 Muribaculaceae bacterium Isolate-013 (NCI) | reverse complement strand
TTATTCCTGCCCGCTAAACATTAGAAAGACTTAAAAAAAGACATTTAAAGGTGTTAGCAGGCAGTAATAATAACTTATATTTTCATCTCTGTAATATCTGTTTGTTAGTAGGGATATTCGGAGCAATCAGTCGTTGAAGCGGTGGAGGATGGGGGAGTAGGCGTCGATGCGGCGGTCGCGGAGGAAGGGCCACCAGCGGCGCACTTGCTCGCTGCGGCGCATGTCGATGTCGATTATTGCGGTGGCTTCTTCTTCGGTCGATGCCTGAAACAGGAATTCGCCCTGCGGTCCGGCTACGAAACTGTTGCCCCAGAATGTTATGCCGTTGGTGGCGCCTGAGGGGTCGGGCTCGTGGCCTACGCGGTTGACTGCGACTACGGGCAGTCCGTTGGCTACGGCGTGGCCTCGCTGCACGGTGATCCATGCTTCGCGCTGGCGTGTCTGTTCCTGAGGCGTGTCGGAACTTTCGTAGCCTATGGCGGTGGGGTAGATGAGGAGCTGTGCGCCTGACAGGGCCATTATGCGGG
>SCEJ01000159.1 GCA_004102785.1 Muribaculaceae bacterium Isolate-013 (NCI) | reverse complement strand
GTTGCAAGGGAACAACAGCCACACACCGCGTCGCTACCATAGGTGTTATCCACTAGACACGGATTCTATACACGATAACACTGAAGCCCATGAGATTGTCCACAGAATACGGCACAACCACAATAAAACGTGTTTACAAAAGCATCGTGACTTCTTCCTGAAGTCACCTCTCATTCTGTTTGCCAGTTGTATCATGTATCTCAAAACCTCACTGAACAAATAATTTTGCACATTCCGGTAGTTACAGCGTTCCGGGACTGAATTTCCATAAACTGGAAGAAGCCGGTCCCGTCCCCTGCGAACAGAATATCTCCGACCGTCTGGTGTTAGACGATATACGTCATAATGCAGTGATCGTAGCCTGGTCTGCCTATAATGCAGCAATGAGGGATGAGAGAATGCCAAGAAAATAAAAGAGAAACATTTTTCAGTTGACA
The DNA here is from genome assembly GCA_004102785.1 of Muribaculaceae bacterium Isolate-013 (NCI). Lineage (GTDB taxonomy): Bacteria > Bacteroidota > Bacteroidia > Bacteroidales > Muribaculaceae > UBA7173. The sequence goes on along the minus strand of SCEJ01000159.1, from coordinate 90 downwards.
AAAAAAGACATTATCCGTTTATTCCTGATGTTACATTAATTTAACGGGGCCCAGCATACCTGTCGGTGCCCATTTCTGATGATGGGTCCA
>SCEJ01000158.1 GCA_004102785.1 Muribaculaceae bacterium Isolate-013 (NCI) | reverse complement strand
CATTCCACACCGGTACCCAATAGACTGCGGTGCTCTCCATCGCTGCCTCGGTTACACCTCGTTCGACCATGTCATTACACATCTGTCGCAGGTCAGGCGTCAGCACTCCGTACTTATTCTCGAAAATTAGTAGTGGTGCGATAAAAATCCAACCACTATGATTAATGTATTAGTATTTAGTCAAATACAAGAGTACTTTGATTTTTCGATTTGAATTTGGTTTATTAGTCTTGTTGTTCAGAAGCATCAAGATTATGAATCAAGGAAAGTTCGTGTTCTCCCAGGTCATCGAGTTTATACCACGTTACCGGTTCGACAAGCTGGTAAAGCAATATAAAGGTGATTGGCATGTAAAGAATCTCACCAGCTACAACCACCTCCTTCATCTGCTCTTTGGTCAATTGACAGGGTGTGACTCACTTCGAGACATTTGTCTATGCTTGGAAGCTCACTCAAAAATTCTATATCACCTCGGTTTTCGCAACACAGTGAACCATACATCATTGTCTCGCGCAAACGAAAGCAGGGATTATCGTAT
>SCEJ01000157.1 GCA_004102785.1 Muribaculaceae bacterium Isolate-013 (NCI) | reverse complement strand
TATATGCCTTTTTTGGAGAAATTAGTGACTCATGTTAATGAGTTAAAGGAAAAGTATGATTATCGGGCTAAGACTATGATGAAATCATCAATGCTGGGTCTATCGCTTGTAAAGCCATATATAAACAAAATCGGGCTTGAGAATGTGACACTTGAGGTAGCAGAAAATATGGGTGTGATAATGAAAATGCAGATTCTCAACAATATGAGTCTGCGGACACTCCTAACGATTGACAACTATAAACAACATTGCGATGATTTTGTATCAATTGCAAAATCACTGCATGTGTTTACAAAGCCGGGAATACGGCGTGGTGTCGAGTTTGAATGTGGTGGATTCAGAGATATTGTGAGTAAAAATAGTGGACCGTGGCGAGCCTGTGATGTTAAAATGACTTATCTTGACGTGTTCCCTGAATATGGTGATTTTTCTCAAGATAAAAAAAGGATTGGCGCGACAATCTATAAATGTCTTTCTGATCTTGGATATATCTTTTATGTCGAGAATGATAACTTCCATGTAGTGTTGAATAAGGATATT
>SCEJ01000156.1 GCA_004102785.1 Muribaculaceae bacterium Isolate-013 (NCI) | reverse complement strand
GGCTGGCGCATGAGATTTAGTAAAATTTCAGTCAAAAATATGAACGATTATGTGAAATAAACTTTCAGATATTGCATATGTGGCTGAAAAATAGCTAAATTAGTGATATGCAAATAGAAATTTTCAGCAAGGTAAAAGACCCGCGAGACTTGGGCAAGGTAAAACATGAACTCGAAGATGTGCTTCGGATGGCACTCATTGGCGTATTGTGTGACTGTGAGGACTGCGACGACATATCAGATATGGTGACTGACAGGGAGGAAGAATTCAAATCTTCGGGATTGCTTAAACTTACCAACGGCGTGCCGTGCGGAGACACGATACTGCGCGTTGTCGAGTCTGTCAATCCAGTCCAGCTCCGGGCGAGTCTCGACTGCTGCCGTAGACATATAATTGACTCTCTGTGCGGTCATCAGGTCATCATTGACGGAAAGAAACTGCGTGGTGAAAATCCCAAAAGCCTGGGATGCCACGGACTTTATATCCTCAACGCATGGGTGTCTGAGACGGAGGTCTGTGTGGCCGAAAAGGCGGTTGATGACAAGACCAACGAGCTTA
>SCEJ01000155.1 GCA_004102785.1 Muribaculaceae bacterium Isolate-013 (NCI) | reverse complement strand
GGTCAAGTGGCTTCATTTTAACGTAACTGTTTGATATTCACCTATAAAGTTACTAAAAATCTACCACTTGGCCAAATTTTTATCACACTTATTTCATTGAAAATCAGAGACTAAAGCTCATCTCCGTTCGCACTGCTCTCGCTATAAAATAACACATTTCTCGACAATGAGACCAAATCTTAAATGAAAGAGCCGTGTAAAAAACATCAAAAAATCACCTCAATATTTTGGTATAACAAAAAAAAGTCGTAATTTTGCATCACCAAAACGCAATGCCCAGGTGGCGGAATGGTAGACGCGCGCGTTTCAGGTGCGCGTGCCGAGAGGCGTGCAGGTTCGAGTCCTGTTCTGGGCACTGAGAAAGCGAGATAACTAATTGAAATCTCAATAGTTATCTCGCTTTTGTTTTATTTTACGTGCATATTACGTGCAAATGGTGGGTCAGCGGATTTTTCCGGTGGGCGGGAGAGAGTATCAAGAGTATAGTGTGGCCAGTCTGAACATAAAGAACTTGATGTCTCCGACTCCCCGGAACTGTGTTCTGAACGCCTTGATTTTGGCATTG
>SCEJ01000015.1 GCA_004102785.1 Muribaculaceae bacterium Isolate-013 (NCI) | reverse complement strand
ATCCGAATTGATAAATTTTTTAATGGTTTCCGCTTTACCGTATTTAACAATTACATCGCTTACGCTGTTTAATATTGTACTTAGTTCGGACATGGCTCTGTTGTTTATTACTGCTGATAAAATAATATAACAATCAAGCGGCCATGTCCGCTTTTTTATTAAGTAAACAGCATTGGGACGCTCCACGGAGTGTCCACGCAAACAACTGAGAACCAATCTGTTCCCCGGACGCTCCACAGAGCGCCCCTACACCCTGGCCGGGGTTGGCAAAAACCTCGCTGCCGGTGACATCCTCGCAGTAAGGACGCTCCACGAAGCGTCCGACAAAAACAACCGCAGACCACCCGATTTCCCAAATACTCCGCGGAGCGTCCCTGCGGACTGATAGAAGCTGGCAATCCTGACAGACCATATTTTATTATCACCCCACCCGCCTTGAAAAAAACGAACGGCCGGCGCCCCGTGTGGGCGCCGGCCGCTATGTTGTTGTTATGGCTTCGCGGGAGAGGGGTTTATGCCTCTGCCACGGGCTGCACGTTGATGTAACGGCGGCCTTCTTTACCGCTGGTGAACACAACTGTGCCGTCAACGAGAGCGTAGATGGTGTGATCCTTGCCCATGCCTACGTTGAGACCGGGGTGATGCACTGTGCCGCGCTGACGTTTGATAATGTTGCCTGCCTTGGCGAATTGACCGCCAAAAATCTTAACACCGAGTCGTTTGCTTTCCGACTCACGGCCGTTCTTCGACGAACCTACACCTTTCTTATGTGCCATTTCGAGTAGTCAGGATTTTAGGGGTTATGCAATTACGTCTTTAATCACAATCTGAGAGAACATCTGGCGATGTCCGTTCTTGCGAACATAGTCATTGCGGCGTTTTTTCTTGAAAACGATGACTTTGTCGCCTTTCACGAGGGGACGTTTCACCTCGCAAACGATTTTTGCCCCTTCTACGGTGGGCGCGCCTACTTTAACGGCACCGTCGGCGTCAACGAGGAGAACGCGGTCAAACTCAATGGTTTCGCCTTCCTTGCGCTCGTCGCCGAGATAATGAACGTACAGGAACTTGCCGGCCTCAGCGCGGAACTGCTGTCCCTGGATTTCTACGATAGCGTACATTTAATCGTATGATTTTTAAAATGTTATACCGCCGGGCGGACCTTACGGCCGCTTATACCTGAGCCCGTTACGGCCAAAAAGCCCACAAAGTTAAGCATTTAGGCCGAGACTGCAAAACATTTCGGCCATGATTTTTTCAGCGGAGGGTTATCAGGCCGGTGGAGTCGAAGCGCGGCAGGGCCATGAGCTGAAGGTCGGCACGGAGCGAATATGGGGTGCCGGAGCCGTCGCCCACGGTGATGCCGGCCTGATGGAGGGCCTGCTCCACGGCGCGGAGGGCGAGCGCCGGGGTGTTGTTGTCCTTGCTCAGATGGCATAGAAACACGTGGCGTAGCTGCGGCGAGGCTATGGATGCGAGATATGAGGCCGTGACGTCGTTGCAAAGATGCCCGTTGGCCGAGCGGATTCGCGCCTTGAGGTATTCGGGGTATGCGCCGGCCGATAGCATGGCATCGTCGTAGTTGGCCTCGATCATCATGTAGTTGGCCTGGCGGAGGTAGTGGTCGGCGCGCTCGGTGATGGCGCCCAGGTCGGTGGCCACGGCCACGGCGTGGCGGCCGCGGCGCAGGAAAAAGCCGGCGTTGTCGGTGCCGTCGTGCGGCACCTCGAAGGCTGTGGCCTCGAATCCCCCCACCTCGAAGGGATGCTCCTTATATATAGGATGATGGTAGTCTTTTATTCTCCGCGAGATGTTGTGGCGGCGGAGCATGCCGTTGAGCACCTTGGGGGTGCAGTAGATGCCGATGTGCGGACGCTTGCGCACCAGGGGGTAGATGAAGCGCACGTGGTCGGAGTGGTCGTGCGTAAGGAGTATGCCGCGTATCGACGCCATCGATATGCCGTAGCGGCGCAGCTCCCCCTCCACGGCGTCGGCGGCCACGCCGGCGTCGATTAGTATGCCGTTGTCGCGGTCGCCGATATAGGCGCAGTTGCCCGAAGAGCCGGAACCGAACGATATGAAACTTAGCCTGTCGGCGGGAGCGGGGGCTTCGAGGGGTGTGATGTCGTCGCCGTCGGCGAAAATGGTGTCGGGGCGGCGCTGCCTGGCCTCCATGCGGAAACGCGTTGCGGCCTCCTCTATCTCGGGGATAGGGGGCAGTATGCCGGCGCCGTTGCCGGGAAACACCGGCGGCACGGCGCGGCGCCCCCCGGCGAGCGGTGCCGGGGTGTCGAAATCGTCAAACAGTCCGGGCTGCATGGAGCTGTTGTATGCGGTGCGTTTGCGGTTGCGTGCCATAGAGGTAGGGCTACCGGCCCAGTAGAAAAATCGTGGGTATCTTGTCGTAATCGTAGGTGGCCTTTGCCCACTGCGAGAGCTCGCGGGTGACGATGCTTTCGCGCGGGCCGGTGATGTCGGAGGCCACGCAGAGTTTCAGCGAGCCGGGGAGCGCGCGGCACAGCTCGGGGATGAGCCGGTTGTTGCGGTAGGGGGTCTCGATGAATATCTGTGTCTGCCCCATGCGGCGTATGCACCCCTCCATGTCGCGCAGACGGCGCTGGCGGGCGGCGGAGTCCACCGGGAGGTAGCCGGCGAAGGCGAAACACTGGCCGTTGAATCCCGAGGCCATCAGCGCCAGAAGCAGCGACGACGGACCCACCATCGGCACCACCCGGTAGCCGCGGCTCTGCGCCACAGCCACGGCGTCGGCGCCGGGATCGGCCACGGCCGGGCACCCCGCCTCTGAAATCACCCCCATATCCTCGCCCGCCTCCAGGGGGGCGAGCATGGCGGGCACATCGGCCTGGCGCGAATGCTCGTCGAGCACAGTGAAAGTGCACTCGTCGATAGGGAAACCGGGGTGCACCTTGCGCAGGAAACGGCGCGCCGAGCGCACATTCTCCACTATGAAATGGCGCAACCCGGCTATGCGCCCGATTTCGGCCTCGGTGAGGCACGACCGGGGTGCAGCCCCGTCGCTCAGGGGCACAGGAAGCAGATAAAGGGTACCGGCTGATGAATTCATATCACAAAATTACAAAATTCCGACAAATCGCCCTAAAATCCCCCGGTTTTTCTTTCTCAGAAGCAATTAGGTTCACTCAACCAATGTGCGGTTGTTGTCATTTTAAACCGCAGTCAGATTGGTTGTTGCAGTTACTTCGGCTCCTGTGTCGGCGGTTTGTGTTATAATCTAATTATCAACGCAATACATCTATATATATTCTATGTTTATCGCAAATTTGGATAAATTGCGATAAATTACTATATTTGCATTCTAAATAAAATGATATGATTGAACGGCCCCCATTTATAACTCAGAATATAGACGCCACACTGGATAATGAAGAATTGAAGAATCTTATTTCCTCAATCAATAGCCGCTATCTTTATTGGAGTGATGTCAAATATCGTATGCCTTCAGACATGACGGGCGTAGAATTATGGAGCAAGGTCAAATCTGTAAGAAATCTAACTGATGTCAAGATTTGGTCTCAAAACAATATTCATTTCTCTCTGACAAACTCAATGCAGAGGTTATGCCATGAGTTTGATATGAATTTTGGCGGCTCTTGGGGTGCATCCAAGATATTTCCCGACGACAAGACAACACAAGAATTGTATCTTATCAGTTCTATAATGGAGGAAGCCATCGCCTCAAGCCAGATGGAGGGCGCAGCCACAACACGTGAGGCTGCAAAAGAGATGCTCCGTAAAAAAGTCTCTCCCAAAGATAAGAGCCAGCGTATGATCCACAACAACTACAATACTATCAATTTTATTCGCGACCATGCCAAAGAAAAGTTGACTCCGGCATTGGTAATGCAGATACATGGTATGATGACTGAAAATGCGCTTGACGTTCCTGATGCAGCCGGTCGCCTAAGGCGTGATGATGAAAATATTGTAGTCGGCAACGGCATAACAGGCGAAATCGTGCATACACCACCATCTGCTGAATGTCTGAATGAGTTCTTGGATCACCTATGTGCGTTTTTCAACGACGAGAATACTGAGATTTTCGTTCATCCGATAATCCGGGCCATAACAATACATTTCCTTGTCGGCTATTACCATCCCTTTGCCGATGGCAATGGCCGTACTGCAAGAGCCCTGTTTTACTGGTACATGATGAAATCAAACTACTGGCTTGTGCAGTATCTGTCTATCTCCCGTATCATAAAAGGCTCGAAGAAATCTTATGAAAAGGCATTTCTTTATTCTGAAGCCGACGGAAATGACATAGGATATTTCATACAATATAATCTGGATGTGCTCCTTAAATCGTTTGATGCACTAAGCCTCTATATCAAACGAAAGAACAATGAAAAAAAGAAAGCCGGGAAGCTTTTGCATCTTGGCAACATTACAGAACGCCAGTCTCAAATCTTGAGTATGTGTATCGAAAATCCAGATATCGTGCTTGTTTCTACCGATATTGTCGGTAAATTCGGAGTAACTCCCAACACAGCAAAATCTGACCTACGTAAACTGACAGAAAAAGGCTACATGAAAGAAATCAGTTTAAATGGCAGGACAAAAGGCTATGTTCGCTCTGAAAATTTCGAACAACTGATAGGAAAAATCCGTTAGAGCATTATCGTAACTTATCGCAATTTATCTCAAATTGTGATAAGTTAAACCTTAATCATCTAACACTCAACAGGCGAGACTTATTACACCCACAAAGTAACCAATAAGAGAAGAACCTATGAAGATAAAATCAAACATACTCTGAAACCTCCTCCGGAATACCCATCTGTTATATGTAAGGTAAATATTCCGGAGGATGATTTCGTGTAGTGTAATTTGGACAAACAAATGATTTTACCCAACCAACAATCTATATCAAATCCAAATCGAAATTTTCCTCTGAAGCATCTATGTAAGATTACCCGAATTGTTCTCTTACGTCCAACTGCCGTTTTTGTACTCCTCAACTTTATCGCTTAACTCATCAAGCCGAAGTTATTATAATTTATTGTCATAATGTCATTCAAAATTTAGTTCCATAAGCCAGTCAACGCCAAAGCCGAGCATTATGGCGATTGTAAAACTGGTGAATGTGCCGATTAGTACATACTCTGTAGTCTTTATATCTTTTGCCCTGTTTAGCTCGCCGAAACGAAATACGGATTTGGCAGCCAATAGAAAACCAACTCCCTCAATATTGCCGGTAAAAATAAAGGTCAATATGAGTATCCTCTCAAGATACCCTATCCATTTACCCGCGTTTGGCAGACCTTTCAAAGATGCATCCGTCGGGAGCCATTTCTCATACTCAATGAATGATTTTATCAAAACTGATGTGGGGGAGAGTACGGCAATATAAGTTGTGGCTATAAGCCAAAAGTTTGCCGAGAGGATTTCTGCAGCCTGATTGTAGTCATGATTTGCGAATACAATAAGCCATAACACAACGATGACACAATAATGAGCTAACTGGTCGCAAAGAAAGCCCACAAGATCTTTACGTTTGAAGTGTGTTTTCACCAGGTCTATCAGGAAATGACTGGCTCCGATTACTAGCGGCACAGCCCAGTTGTTCCATTGCGCGACAAACAGGTAAGCCAATGCAGCATGAACAAGGGCATGCACCGATAAAGCACTATATCTGAATGCCTTATTGTTAGAGAATTTATCCGCACATAGCTTGTCTGTCTGCAATATGAAATCTCCGACAAGATGTGCCGCAATCAATTTAATCAGAATTATTGCCGTTCCCATACCGTTCTTTCGTTAATCAGTTCTTTAAATCTTTTGATATATACAGAAATCAAAGCATCCTTGGCTACTTTCAAAGTCTTGCTGACCATCTGTCGAGACACACCCAGGATGTTGCCGATATCTTCCTGACTATTATTCTTGACAAGTTTCTCAAACATTATCCGGCTTTGACTTGGAGTCCATCGTGTCACTATGTCATCAGCAAATAGAGTGGAAACTATTAATTCATTATTCACTTCCTCCCAAGGAGTCTCTATATGCAGTCGTGCTCTGCCGATTAGGTCAAGTCCTCTACCCGATAGCCGGTACGCCTCACCGTCACTTGTGGAAAGAGAATCTGTCTCATAATCCAATGTGCCGATACCGATAGCCAAACGAGCATCCCATTGTTCATTATTCCCTGCAAATTTATTGGCACGGATAATAGCACGTATCGCCAGTGCTATCTGCAGTGCTTTGGTTGGCTCGGTAACTTTTAGTTGGAAACTATCTCCTCTAAAAATCTCAATATTCGTTTTACACAATGGAGACAGCCATTCTGGCAGAGACTGCAACAATTGTAACATTGAAGTGCGTTCAGTCTTTGTCATCTTTGTGGAATCCACAATATCACCTGTAATTATCGCTACGTTTTTCATGATAAGTAACTGTTCAAAATTATTTTATACTAACCGGTCATCTTATTTCAATGTTTCTGCGGCTAAATTTTTGAATCTTTGCCTCTCATCGTCAGTCACGTAGCTCGCTACGCTCCTTCCTCTTCAAGACAAATATCCTAAAAATTTCATCCGCAGAAACATTAAAATAATTTCGACCAGTTACTTAGCAAAGTTAAGAATAAATTCTAATATGTGCAACTATATTAGGTTGCTGTATTTAAAATCAATCAATTTTGGTTGCGCACTTTGTTTCTTGCGATACTCACAAACCTCTGAGGAGCGTTTGAATTTAGCCAAGAATATCGCTGAAGTTGGCCAAGAAAACGCAATTTAGCCAAGTCATCGCTTTGGAGCTTTGTCTTTAGCAAAGAAAACTATGGGGTAAAATGGGATAAAACAGCAATGGCCAAGAAAATTATTTATTTCTTAGCCATTGATTATTAGGTGTTTATGTAAAATATATTGCTCAGTATTCCTCCTCGTTGAAGAAATTTCAGATAGCACTAAATCAGAATTTTACAATATTTTTAACTTCAATAGACAAGTGAATCAGGCGATGAAAGACAATGAATGCACCACGTCATCACGATTTGAAATCACGAAAGGATCATTAGTCTTTCCCTTTGTTCTTGGCTTTGGCATTGAGGGCTTTGATAGTATCGAGATAGGCACGTTCAACTGGGGACAACTCTCTTACCTGGAATTTGCGGTACTCTTCGCGGGCTTTATCCATCGCCTGCTGATGGCTGACCGAGCCGGGACCATTGAGCAATGCTTCGCCTGTTGAGGAAAGAATCATGTCAAGTTGTCGCACATAGTCATCCATATACATAGGGCGACGTTTCATCGCCTGAATCTCGGCAAAATCAAAGTATCCGGAGACAAGATTGTTGAGAATCTTCAGTTCATTTTCGCTCAGATAATTCTTGGCAATCTGTGCGTCTCGAAGTGTTGGATGATCACCTTTGAATGAAGTCAGACCCATCATCGGAGCATCCGCATTGGCTCGCTTAAAAATCACCTCGGCAGCAGTGTTGCCATGCGCAGCAAAATGAAGCTTATTCTGCACAATTTTGAAGAACTCGACCGAAATTCCAGAACGAGGATCATAATCGACAGCCGTGGCATAAAGATCGAGTACCTGTCGGTACATCACTTTCTCCGACGAACGGATATCACGGATACGATCGAGCAGCTCACGCCAGTATGCACCGCCGCCGTTACCCTTCAACCGCTCGTCGTCAATCGTGAATCCCTTGATGATATACTCCTTCAGTCGTTCAGTAGCCCACCTGCGGAAGTGTGTGGCTATCACCGACCGAATTCGATACCCCAGCGAGATAATCATATCAAGATTATAGTAAGTCACATTGTAGGATTTACCATCAGCGGCAGTTGTTCGGAATTTCCGAACAACTGACTCCTCATCAAGTTCGCCATCCTCAAAAATATGCTTGATATGCTCACTCACATTGGCCTTGCTCGTATTATAAAGTTCGCAAAGCTGCTGCTGGGAAAGCCACACAGTCTCCCCAGTAAACTTTACTTCAATGCGAGTTTCGCCATCCTCGCTCTGATATATGATTATCTGATTGTTGTCGTCCATAAAGTTCGTGATTAATCAACTGCATAATTTACTTATAATCTCCAGTTCTCGTGGATCAGCATATCCGTCGCATTTAGCCATTTCTTGAAAAAGCAATGATGCTTTGTCTTTTTTAGACGCATCAAAATTTTTAAACACGGAGAGAATGTGATTGAAGTCGAGTTCGTCAATGGTATCGAGTTCTAATTCTGACATACCAAATGACAATATTATGCTATCAAGATAGTCTATTTCGTGAGGGTCAATTATGCCATCAGCTTCCATGATGGTTATGAGAATAGCTATTATTATTCGCTTCTCGTCTATATTAAATTCAATCATTTTGTATTTTATTTTTGAAGAAATCATGAAATTTCGGATTCCCAACGTTTAAGATGAAAAGATTTTCTCGCGCACGGGTAATTGCCGTGTAAATATGGGCTGGTATATTTTGTCTTGTTTGAATAACAAACTCTTCTTCATTCAAATTACTTGACGTGTCCTTTTCAGGTTGTATTATAAGAATAATGCTTTTGGATTCCCACCCTTTGAAACTTTGGATTGTCGCCAACTTTAGCTTATCAGTATCGGTGGTAAAATGGACTTTAGCAACTCGGCGAATTGCTTTTAAATCAAGTTCTAATTTGCTAGTGCTATTAGTCTTGGCTTTAACCTGCTCATACTCCTCTCTTGATTCAAAAGTGGTCATAGTGCAACGAGAAAAAATAGTGCGCATATTATAGTCCACTTCCCTCAGTAAGTTAATTGACTGACCTAACACGACAACATCTTTAGTATTAAGATTATACTGCCTCAAAATCCATTCGATGTTACTTGCAATAGAATTAGGTGTCGCTGTAATGGTTACATTCCAATACCCCATTCTATAATCAAAGAGGTTTAAATCATCTTGTATTCTTAAAGCTTCTGTTGAAATATTGAATTTATGAGCGAATTGAGATGACAGAATGGCTATCTTGGGGTTCAACATTCGCATTGAAACACGCTGGCTAACATTTCTCCATGGGTTTTTAGAACCAAATCCACGAACCATCGGCATACGACTTTCAGATTCTACTTCGCGCCCGTATATATTCTGTTCTCCGTCTCCGCATAAAATAATTTTGCCGCGTTCTGTAAGAAAATATTTTCTCAGACAATCAAACCATGCCGTAGTGTAATCCTGGGCTTCATCAACAATTATAGTATCATATTGATCATTGTTTGCCTTTATCTTATCAAGATAGGAATCAAAGAAATTCGCGTTATCTGATGCCCCAAAAGGAATATGATTTCCATGGTATCTTCTTGCTTTGGATATAAAAAACTGATGATAATTGATTATCTCAAACGCATCAGTACAGAAATCTGCTGGCACTTGATTGATACGCATTCTAATATAACATATGAGTGAAATATTATATGTTACAATCAATACTTTCGTGCTAGTTCTTATATGTTCCTTTACGGCCTTATGCGCTACAATTTGAGTTTTACCACATCCAGCGACACCCTTAATTCTCAGTCGAGGCGTATCATTCTCCACCAATTCATTTTGCCGCTTGGTTAAGCACAATGTTCTGTCACCTTGTGAATAAGTATGCCAGTTGCCGATGATGACATTTTTAATCTCATTGAAGAAATCATATCTAAATCCACAGCAATTGATTGCTTTGATTTCACTACTACTGTTTTCTTTATAAAGCTTAACTATGAACTGAGTAAGATCTTTAGGCTCTTTGTACTCTTTCTCCTGTATATTATTCTCTCTCCATCGTTGTAATAAGCCTTGATAATAAAGCATACACTGTGCCTCAACATTTTCAGGTGTTGCAGAAGGGAAATACAGACCAACTTTAATCACATTATATGTCGCTGGTGTTAAAATAGTTCCTATTTTAAGGCTTTTAATATATGTATCGATTAATGCCTGTTTAATAGCATCTACGCGTTCATATTCTTCCCCCAATTTAGAGATATCTTCACAAATATTTACAATCACAATTCCACGATTCATATTTGCCAAAACAAAATCTGGCCTTTCTATACCTATTGATGGACGTAGATATAGTTCAAACGAGTTAGCATTAGCGGCATCACATAGACAATGATATGCTGATATTACAGAATCTGGCAAGACACCAGTTAGGCACTCATCTCCATTACGGTATTCATCAATATGGTACTGCTCTGATTGTTCGATATAATCAGCATTAAATCCTATGGATGATTTAAGAATAAAACATTTGGCTTCAATTCCAAATGGATGTCTTGTTCGTGAGGTATACGCACATGGATACTTTGAGAAATTCGCAAAGCAATCCGGATTGCCAAGATAGTTATGAAAATCCGAGATTCGTGAAATACCTCGTCCATATTGTGGCCCCACACAAACATAAATATTGTTACCCGATATGTGTGATGTTGTATATGCAAGCCATTTTAATCCAACCTCTGCAATATCCAGTATGTTAGAACATATATGTATGGCTATCGGAGCGTGACATTCAATGTCATCCCATATTTTGTCCTCATTTTTCGGTATATAACGATTTATTATCCTAATGTCAGTAGACGCATGTACAGCCTGTCTTACCCAACGTTCCGCTCTTGATATTGCAGTTTCGGATGGTTCGATTAGTGTTACACAGCGAAGCCCATGGAGCATATCACGTTCATGAAGCATCTGTAGTAAAACAAGACTGCCTATTCCTTGCCCACATCCCCAATCATATAATTCAAAATTTCTAAGATGGGTAATTTCTCCAATATCATTTCTTGTAAGCATCAATTCTTCAAACGGAAAATTTTGCATAGCCATCCTACATTTTACAACATGCATTTCTCCGTATGCTGCCATATATGCATTTAGTTGTACCTCTGTGTCAAGAACAGCCTTGCCATGATTTAGATATTCCCAAGGCCGTTGCTTCCAATGGAATGGGATTGCATTATAACATGTCTCAACCAGTCTATCTACATTCATAGTTATCCAATAATTTTATCTCCGTTTGGATTTGATTTATGACGCTTCCAATTGGTAACCGCTACATCTTTGCTTGTATTTGCATAGCAGTATTCGCAAAGATGCGGGCAAGTATTGTACTGCCCTATGTCTTTGCTGACAATGCATCCGCAGAACTGTCGCTGACCCTTATCCTTGTTATTCTTTTGCTTTATGGCATAGGTATCGGATGCTGCCATTATGGCTCCTTCCGGAATCTGTGGACTGTCTTCGAATTCTTCAAATATAGATGGAACAGATGGCTGAACATTCTTTACATCCACATCCAGAAATTCCATTAACTTCTTATCGCGGTATGCAAATCGAACCATAAGATCATCATCCACGCAACGGTTGTGCTTGATGCCATATTGCTCAATATCAATTTTCTCACCGCAAGTGGCAAGCTTAAAGTTCCATCCGCGCTCCCTGTTCATTTCTGACAGATTTGAGGCAAATTCATTCATTGATGCCTCATTCCACTCAATGTAGTTGATACCGTTCTTTTCAAGGTTGGACTTGACCTTGCGATATGACGCAATGTCAGCAAAACTGAATACAAGTTTCTCTGTATAATCCTTAAGCTGGTCTCCTATGTTTCTGACTTTACCAAGCAAATCATCAATGCTGATTTTGTCAGTCAGAATCATCGGATCAAATCTCCAGACAACACGTCCTTTACCTAATTTATCAACCAACATCTTGAAAGTTTCAATACGCTGACTCAATGGCGGCACACCCTTCTCAAGACTCTCCGCTTCGTAATCGTTCAGGGTGTATTGTATATAGCATCCTATATTTGCCTCAGCCAGATAATCAAGATGTTCCAGAAGCGGCTTTGGGTTCTTCGACCAAAACACAATAAATCTTGTATTACTATAAGCTACATACGAGGTGACACCATTAAACGGATTAGTCCAAGCCGAGTATCCTCGTTTCAACCGTTCAAAGAACCAATCTGCATAGAAAGCCGGAATGTCTGTGCTCCTGCTTGCCGACACAATAATGGGAGCCTGAGCCTCTGCTTTGACCCCGGAATCCAAAGTTATTTGTATTTTATCTGTTGACTTTGCCATTTCGATTTATCCTTAGTATTCCATCTCATCATATTGACGTTTGGCCTTGAATGTGATGACTTGTCCTGTCTTAGCCAAGACTTCTCTGTCTACAATGCTGTCTTGGGGGAAGGCAATCGCTATGTCCGGATTAAGCCAACTGTTATTCCATAGCGTCACGGGCTGCGTGGCTACTACTTTACATAGCGGCATATCGTAGATGTCGCCTGCCGACCAGTCATCTGTAGTGTGAGTGATGTTCTGAACCCACACCTGTAGGAAAGCGGAATTTGGTATGCGGATGAGTTTCCTGTAAATAAGGTCTATAATATCTTTCTTCTGCTGTGCAACATCCTTCCGCATATCAGCCAATAACTGACTTGCCACCTTAAGAGCATTATTAGCGGCGCGAAGATTATTTGCTGCAATCTCAACAGAAATCGCGACCATCGTTGAGATATTTTCCCAAAGATGTCCTTTCCGTTCCTTTGACTTTTTCTCCTTCGTAACGACTCCGGTCTCTATATCAGTAGTTTTTTCTTCGTAAACTATAGTCTTTGTAGACAACTGCTCTTCGACTCGCTTGCTAAACGCTTCAAGTTGTGAAATGAGTTGACCCGAATTAGGAAAGCGTTTAGAAAACTCATATATAAACAGAAGATGTTTTTGGAATCCGTCAAAATCATATCCGCGCTCCTTGCGTTCATGGCCCTCTTCATCTTTATATATTTGCTTGCTTTCTATCGGAGTGTTGAAGATATAGAACGCCTTGTCCGGCTTGATTGAATCCGTAATCAATTCACTTGAAGTGCGAGTTTTTGACGGGTTCATGCGGAAATTGAATCGTTCAAGTATATGCTGAAGCATATATGATATCCTGTCCAACGCATCACGGTCGTTGCAGAATATACGGTAGTCATCTACATACCTGAGGATTTCGTATTCCAAGTCTTTCGGCAATTTACCGGACTCTTGTTCATTGGCTATATCCTGAGCAAGAAGCATATCGGTATATCCGAGAATAATCTCTGCAATCAATGAGAAAAGAGAGCTGCCCTGCGGGATGCCAATATTCTTTCCCTCTTGCATAGCTCTGAGATAACGCTGTATGACAGATGCAAGCTCAGAATTTTCGATAGTTTCATGCGGCGTGTCTTTTCTTGCCAAAGCCCAACCTATGGATTCGGGATTGATTTGACCAAAGCAATTAGTAATGTCGGTCATGAACATATAACCATACTTCAATGACAACTCAATCGAACGCTGCTCCATCGAATTCCACCAATTGAGTATTGTTGTGGCTCCTTTAAATGGCTCCGGCTTGTCATCAACTTTAACCATAGGAATGGCACAAGCTGTGATATGCTCGTGCGAGTATAGCTTGAAACACTCCTTAATCCTCGTCCAGGCATTTTCGTTACAGATATCACGGGCGAGCATATAGTATAGGAAAGGATTAGCAAGCGTCAATGGTCGGACAGCATATCGTCCATCCTTATTTGTAATGACATCAAGATTGACACCATGCACGGATTCCGGCAGACAATCGTCATTGACACATTCATCCAGAGATTTGTTGCCTATGCTATCAACCGCATATTTCAACACTCCCGAAAAATCAAAATATTCCGGCAGCTCGGTTGTGCAATAGAAATCATTGTTCATCAGAGCATAAAGAGCCTCCTTGTCTGAAAGCTCAATGATGCGAACTGATTTCTTCTTCGTATTTTCCTGTTTTCTATAATCCATATCTTAGCGTTTCTTGAGGAAAACTTTTAAAGAGATTGTTGTAATCCCCAAAGCTTTGCATTTTAATTGCAGTCCATTATCAGAGGTAAGCATTATCGGATGATCTTTTTTATATTTCAGAGCTACTGATAAAATGAGATTATCGGGAGAACGCCTATCATAGTCGGGTGGCAGAAGCGAAGCTTCTGCTGTTTCAAACTTAATTTCGCGTGTAGATTCACGATTGAGAAGCCGCAATGCGGTTTCTGCGTTCTTCTTCTCTTGTTCGGAACGAATCTTAAATTTATCAAGTTCATCGATTACCTTAGCTGAGAGGATGATAGGATACTTGGTATCAATTTTACTCAGAATGTCAGGACAATTGATGAACACGTTAGTGTCAATAATGTAGTAGTTCTTCTTCTCCGGTTGAATTTCAACCTTTTTACGCTCGAACTTCGACAAGTCGACGTGTCCCACAACTTTGACTCCAGGAAGTTGATATGCCTTATCCGTAGCCGATGGTGTAATAGTTAAAGGTGTTTCTGAAATATTTTTTGTTGGTGATTCTATAAAAGTTCCATTTGTACTCAGCCTATCGCAATGGGCAATAAATTGCTTCACAACTGGAGAGACGGAATGAATATTCTCCACCGGCATATCAGATATAATCAAAGTCGTGCTAAGCGAACGACTCGTAGCCACATTAAATCGCCGATCCTCGAGTGCAAATCCAGGGTTTCTCCCAGGAAGATACAATATCGCATAATCTACAGTTGCCCCCTGTATCCTATCTATCGTTTCTATAGTTATATCAAGATTGTAGTCTGGTGTAGAGAAATACTTTTGCATTTCTCGAACCGTATCTCTATATGGAGAAATGAGAGCTACATGATAATCTGGATATTGCTCATCAAGATTACGAACTACCCTATGTAGGATAGCATTGCAAGAATCCGAATAAAAGCCATTTCTAAGGTCATCGGTACAAATATAAATCACGCCACCTTCGGCGGGGAATAACGCATCATCTATCTTGCTGAAATTTTTATACTCGGATTTTACAGACACAAATCGATTGTCGTAAAAATACTTCGTTAGGTCAGCTGACTTCTTTGTCAATCGAAAGGTCGTAACAATCCTATATGATTTAAAGCTTGAGCCTAATGCGATTGTTTTAAGACCTTCAATCTGAGAATAAACATTCCATGAATTATAAAGGGGATTGTTCAACTTTACTATAGGCGGCAACTGCATTGGGTCTCCAACAATTAAGCAGTGTTTACCCAAACTTTTGAAAGCGACAATAGCTGTGAGAAAAACCTGCGAAGCCTCTTCAATTACAATAAGATCGTATTGAGGGATGCCATTTAGCACTATTTTTTCAGGATTAAATGCGCTTGAAAGCACATAATTTGTTGCGCATAAAAGTTCACCTTCCCCAATTTGTAGATTGGAGGGTGCTGCTTTTAATCCAACGACTTGTTTTCGTTCATCAGCCGAAAGATTTGTTTTGGCAATTTTCCCAGCTGATAAGTAGTCTTTTAGAGGAGATTGTTTAATAAGCTCGATAAGTCCTTTATTCGCCATTGTTGTCACACATACCCTCATGCCGTTTGAGAGGTATTGCGCAATGATGGAGGCGATATTATAACTTTTTCCAGATCCTGGAGGTCCTTGTAGAATGCAAATTTTATTATTGTTAAGCGTATCGAGAATTGTATCAGAGATGGCATTGGGTTTCGCTGCATCAAAAGCCAATTCTTCAGGTTGCCAATCTTCATAACTTATAGTCGGCTCCATCAGTAGCTCTGTGTTATCACGATTACCATCTATATAAGAAGATAGGTTTTTATAATATTCTGTTGGAGGGAAGGGGTTATATATTATGACAGACAGTGATTTACCATTCTCACACGATTTTTTGAAAAGGTCGTAAAGATTTGAGCTTAATCCGGTACAAGCAATATAATCATAGGTAGACTCACTCTTGTTTATATAAAACATTGGAGTGAAGTCAGAACCCGATGAATGGAGATCTGAGTCTGCGCAAAAGGTTTCCCATTTACAATCCCATTCTAAGGGATGCGAACCATATCGTTGGAAAGCACCTTTTTTGATGACAGTTATACATTTTTGAACTTTAAGTCGAGGAGCCATACCACGAGGGCATTTTATAATGACGTATCCAGTTTCGTTCTGAACAGAATCTATGTAAGCAAGTGCGAGGTCGCCAGTCTTGAATAGCGATCTCATAGCACTTTTGTTTACTTTTTGCTGTTCAGCTATTGCTTCCTTTACTTGATCAGCAAAGAAGCGTTTATAGTTGTCGAGCTTTTTATCTTTATCAATAGTCATCTAAATTTTCATCTTGAATTTCATTGCCGTCATTTCTCTCAGCCATGCTCCCAACATAATGAGCGAAAACGGCATCCATATTTGTTGTGGAGGCAACTCTTATTAATGTGTAAGCTGTGCCCTTGACACCATTAAGTATGTCAGAGTATAGTTGGTTGACCACATCAACCTTTTCCTTACCCGTAATTTTTATTACGACATCATCTTTCTCTACAAGTTGCAAGAACTCATTTCGATCTTTGATATAATGGAATTTACTTCCTTTACCATCCAAGTAAACACATATCTCCCATCGGTCATCAAGCATTTTATCCCATACAGAGGGAGAGATATACATAACACCACGAGCAGCACTACATGTGTGTATGTATTTGCCGTTTGTTAGCTTATGGGTTGTTACGTCTGCCGCATTACGCACGAAGTCTTCGCGTGTTTCTTCAGGCATATCGCCTCTTTCAATGAGATTCTGATATAACCGCAGCTGAGCCAAATAATTTGTATCAGCAATTTGTTCAGGAGTTATATTCATTTGACCAAGAATCTCAAGTTCTTCTTTTGTTGGTGGTAGAGATTCAAGCGCAAGCGGAGATGGATTGCTTCGCAAACGATTAACTTCCGCTTTTGTGTAAGGTTTCGGATGTCGACGTGTAGTCTTAGAGCCGCGCGGTTTAGTAGGCGCGTCATCAAGATTGTCATAATCAGAGTCATTGTCGACACTGCCAATAAGTTCATCATCTTCTCCATCGTAAACATAATCTGCCGGCGTTTCAGAACTTGAAGGGACATCAACTTCTTTTTGAGAGTGAGTACAGATAGGATCTGATGGGCTGGTATATTTGGGGGTATTTCCTTTTTCTTCTCCGCATTCTGGAATATCTCCTGATACATCTGGGACGGTCGGAGCGGTCATAGGAGCATTTGAATTTGGATTATCAGATGATTCTGATGTGCCTGTTCCAATATTCCCATTTTGCATTACGTTAACTGAAGAAGAAGTATATTCATCATTACCCTCACCATCACTTGATGAAACGCCATTGTCTCCTTCTGAATCTGAATAATTACTATCGCTTTGCGTTGGTGTGCTTGTGGTGGTAAACTCAGGTCTTGAGATTGATGAAACATCATCATCTTCATCCTCTTTCTTTGAAATCAGTTTATCTCTCAATTGAGGAGCTAATGTAATTAATGCTTCCTTAAATCCTTCATTGGAAATAAGGGAATGATATGTTTGAACTATTTTTAGTGCATTCTCGCGGCTATGCATAATGAGCTTAACCAAGTCATTCTCTATGCCTTCAATCTCAAGATATGAAATATATTCATTGACGAAATCAAGGAATACCAACGATTCATATATATCATCAACAAAATAGAAATCTGTTCCATGATCTTGATGATAGAACTGTTTGAAGCTTTGATTAATCGAAGAATCAAAATTACACTTTATGAGGATAGAATCACAACGGTGTAATATAAGTGTGTCAAGCTTCGAGCAGAAGCCATTATAGAGGTCTTTCCAATCTTCCGAACTAATGATACCGGCAATAATGAGTGCGAACAGCTTTAAGTCAGAATTATAACGACGGCAAAGAGTGTCATTAACGGGATCCATGCTGAAATCAGAGTCGGCAATGGTCCTTATCTGAAGGATATCGCAAGCTTCTCTAAAAGCATCACCTGCGGGAAGATAATCCTTATTTATGATTTTGGGATTTGAGCCGAAATATTGCTCAAGTTTTCTGTTTCCATATTCAAGTGCATATAGTTCTTGTATTTGAACTTTCTCTCCTTGAGAATTTTTCCAAAGTGCAAGCTCATCATCTCGATATTCATTTATTTTAGGCATGAATGAAGGATCATATCCGTCAATTAACCACCGCAAGATCTGAGGTCTATTCTCTTTATTGTGTACATTAAAAAGTGCGTAGAGAGCATCAAGGAAATCAAGGGATTTCTTGAATGGCAACGAACCGAATAACGATAATCCAGACTCGCTAACTCGTACTTCTGGTAAATTTACAAGAGGAGTCTTGTTCTCCCAATCTTCAAGTTTTTCTATAAACTTGTCGACTTCTTTGCCATAGTACAATTCAGAAGGACGTTTCATATAATCCTTTGTGGGAATACATGAAACATCATCGAACTTATGTTCGGTAATCATTTTCTGAATTGACGCAATTTTAGTTTTGGTGTCGGCCTCTGTTTGTTTTTCAAGATATTCCGTCCAAAAATATATTGAGCAAGAACGATTGGCAAGGTATTTAATATCAGACTCAATAAAGTCGCGATGCATATTCAGACTTCGGAAGAACCTACCTACGTACTCCGAGCATTTTTTGCTATATTCATCACTCACATAATCTAGTTCTACAACTCCGCATTTTTCGAAGTCGAAGAACGGATTATAGACACTGCTTATAGTCAGCGACGTTGCCTGCTGAAAGGCACCTTTTCTATCAAGCACCTTAATTTTATCGATACATAGTAGAGCTGCAAGTGAGTCTGTACTGCTATTTCTTATTTTGGATAAATCTTCAACAAACTGGAAGTGAATCGGGCGAATTCTTTCGTCATCTTTTTCTTGCAACGCGAGGTAATGGTCAAGTTTAAGCTGTTTCCATTCCGTGAGATTTTGTATTCTCCTACCCTTAATATCCTGCATTAAATCGTCAATAAGTCGATTTTCCTTTGGATAAGAAAATGAAATTTGATTGGGGATAGTTATATACCCAAACGGTTCGTCTGATTCGCAGTTTATGAGGATGGTATCACTTATTGAGTAAAAATTGTCATCTTTAGCTTTTACTCTCAAATCATGAAGATGACCAATCAAATCATCTCCGTAATGGTTCTCAAGTGCTTCTCGATTATCCGTTATGAGTCTAATCAGATTAGTGTCGTCTGCGCTCGAAAGAGAGTTATCAATAGTTTCTATAAGAATGTCAACAATCTCAAATTTGACACCAACCTTGGAGAAAAAACTTTTCCATTCTGAGATTTCTTCTCCGTCCTTCATATAAGATGGGCTTAAGAAATGAGCTGCCTTATTAAAGCGTTGAACGGTGGATTCAATCTTCGAATCTCCCAAGTAGGCATCAGAGAAGAAAATTGCTTCTGATTGAGCATAGCTTCCGTCGGATAAAAGAATAGTCATTCCGACAACTTCTTTCAGCAAGGTCTCATTTTGATTTTCCTTAAGCCAACGCCAGAAAGCGATGTTCTTGGTTTTGTCCTTTAATGTGATATTAAACTCGCTGCGATGGGATTTTAACCAGGCTGCAAAATGGCTCAAAGTGAATTTTGAGTTTTCAAGGCGGGTTTCCCAATAATCTGTGTTCGCATCTGGATTATATTCAGCCGCAATCAAGTCAAGAGATGAGCCATTCACTAAACCGAGTTTAAACAGTTCAGTGGCTTTTTGACTTAATATATTGTGCCCGGTAGCTTTTGAAACCGGTGTAGCAACGCCATATAGGAATACTTTGGCGTTTTTCATTTTAGCGAGTTGCTCGTCTAAGAGGCTCTTCTTATGTTCAATAATAAAATTGTGGAATGCAACGCTATTATCAATCGTTGAAATTTTATTGTTAATCGAGACAAGGTTGCCGACCAATACTTTATCGTAGAAATCTGAAAAAGTATAGCGAGCAATACCTAATTTCTCTAATGCTTTGGACGACCCATATCCATTATGTGTCATTGTGACGACTTTATCGGGGAACCAAGGCAAACCTATAATATCAGCGAGATCCTTACTATAGATGTAAAGACTTGCATCATTAAGGTTGACATCAAATCCACCTTCGGATGCGATTACAAGAGCCGAGAATAATTTGGCATCATTTTCTTCTTCGAAAATAAGGTTATAATTCTCATCAAGATAATTGACGAAGTCAATATTCTTATGTCCGTCCTTGTCTTCTTGCCCTTTGATTTTGCTAAAAAGATTCGTAAGATTCTTCCTGACAACATTCTTATAGAAATAAACATCGGTTAGTTCTTCTATGCCAAATGCGTCGGTAAAGAATTTCTTGTACTCTTCTTCCGCAAATTTATCAGGAATATAGGCTACATTCAGGCAAGTTAGCCAAGAAGAATCTATCCATTCCTTCTGGGAATAGTAGTCAAATTGCGATGATGGGAAATAAACAACATTATCATTGATATACCAGTCGGAATCACCATTACAATCATATACGTTCAAGGTATATGATTTAAGACCTAACGGAGGTATAATATCTTTGTTTTTGAAACAAAAGTTTATGAAATCAACTGACAAATCTATGTCTTCGTCAATTGCAGAAGATATATCTCCGGTATAGTCTTCTGATAATATAATATCCTTAACGATTATATCGTCTGAGTAATCCTGAACGTCAAATTTCTTAAAGTAAGATTTTGCAACTTCCGAATAAGAGTCACTGATAAAAGATATAACAACGTTTTCAAGCCATTTAGATGCGCAAAGTGTTTCTCCCTCAATACTGTGGAAGAAAACGAACTTACCTTCGAAGCTTTCAACAACCTCCCCATTTGCGTCATAAAATGGCAGTTGCTTGTAGTTGTCTGTATAGCCAACATATATGGCAAGGAAGTTGAAGAAATGAACAGAGGTGTCGAAATTCTTCAATCTTTCCTTAGTTGCCTCGATATTGTCCTCGTCAAGAAGTATATCATTTACGAACTTGTCTTCGTCAAATTTTGCAAAGGACCCAGAGATAGCATCATCCCATTGCGAGTTCTCAGCAAAGTATTCACGGGTTTGAGGACTCAGATAGTAAAGATAGTCAGTGAATGCATCGAGGTCGGCAAGATACTTATCAATGTCGTAGTATAATTCACAAGCACGATAAAGCCCTCCATCGGCCTCAAGGAAAATCTTCTCATCAAGGAAATCTTGAAGATATTTCTTTTCAAGCAAGAAATTAAGGAAACGGTTGTTGTTTTCTTGATTTTTTAGCCATTCTTGAAAGGATGTATGACTGATTAGATTGTAAATCTCATCCTTGTCGAATACTTGAGAGTCTGATGCATATCTTTTCAAAAATGAATTAAAATTCTTATCCTTACGTAAGATATGGAGTGGAAGATATAAGTCTTCCATATCGGTAAACTTACGAAACTCATCATCTGTCATAATGTCACTCGAAGACAACCCCGTTGTGTCGAGGATGACACTCTTAATCAAAGAGATACCCTTAGATACAGGGACAATATGATCTGAATCTAATCTGGATTCAAATGCCGATTCAAACTTAGCAATGAAAGAATCGTAAAAGTCATGTTCTTTTTTGCATTTTTTGAAATCGGGTATTAATGAGAATACCGAAGCTAACTGATATTCTCTACTTGTTAACAAATCCCGAATCCAATCAAAGAACTTATCGCCAGCAATAGAGGCAAGTTCTTCGTTAAAGTTTGTTTCCTGCCCATCGGCAAGTACAACCTCTTTCTCGATATCATTACGATCCCCCTTAGGTATCATATCTGTATTCAATAGGAAATGAAATCCCCATGATGCACTTGTCGGAAGATAACAATAGACAGTGGCGTGTTCAATAGGTTGGATTGTAGCACCTATACGTTTGCAGGCAAATGAGACTTTAGTATAATCAAAATCCTTATATTTTTCCGGAATGCGAGTATTGCCTTTGTCGATAGTTTTATTTATTGCAAGTTGAAGTGATTCTTGGATTTCAACTTCATAGTCAGAAACAACCCATTCTTTATTGTTACGTAAACAAACACGTTCCTCGACTCCATTTATAATTACCCTAACAGAGTTGATGTTTGGGATAAAAAGAATGATATTTGAATCTGAGAAAACGGACTTAAATAGCGACTCGTAGTTGTTGCGGCCAACATGTAACAAGTCCTTATTATCGGGGCGAAGTGCAATACGAACTCTGAACTCTTCCCCCGATTGTCTAAATACATTTCTGACTTCAGGAGCTACTTCATTAGCAGGAGTCCAAATAGGCAATATTTGGAAAGGAGCTTCAAGTCGTCTAATCTTACCTCCTGGTTTTTTCTCAGGTGTTTCTCCTTCATCGAATCTAAATGAATAATCTCCAGTCTGTATATAGACATAGTGATTGTTTAAGAACACCGTTTTAAAGCCAATACCCTTATAGCCAATAGTACGCTTATTAGCAACCTTTTCCTTCTCATTAATTCCACAAATTCCAGAAATATTGCGGACATTAAACGCATCTCCCGAATGAAGAAAAAGCAAGTAATTATCTGTGATATGAAAGACTACATCTACCATCTTGCCTTCTACGGGATAGTCATTGGCATTCTGTAAAAGTTCATAAATAAATGTAGAGTCATTTGCGCTGAGTTGTTTACTCAGCGTATCAAGAAAGTTAGTCGCTGAACTAAAGTTCTTTGATTTATCGTCATGCCGATCCTTGAAGAGTTTATCGATAAACCATTTAGGCTGAATTTTTCTTGGAGGAGTATTAAAATCTATATATATATCATACGGATTTAAGATATTCCTATGAGATAATTTCCAATTAAAAAGGTAGTAGTCGTTTTCCTTTATCCCATATATATGTTTATGATACGTTAAACGTATGGGTCTTTTATCGGAATCAGTCGGATAATAAGGGATGTGATCAAAATTGGGTTTTCTAATATCATCGATGACGTAGATCTCTTTTTCTTCGTCATGATGATAAAACCCTATACATTCAGTGCTATCGACTCCCCATAGCTGGAAAAGATCAGTTTCAGTAGCATTTTCTGCTACATCAGTCAGAGATGTCTCAGTAAAATTATCAATATTTTCAAGAGAATTTGGAATCAATGAAATTTGAAATGGCGAATGAGATTTTAATCGGCATTTAAATTGACATGGGCCTTCTTTAATTATGTTTGAAGATGCTGGAACATTTATATATGAACCCAAAATATCTGTAGTAGCACCATCTAAACGAATGTTAGATACGCTTCCCTTGAACCATTCCGGATGCTTGCTTTTAATTTCCTTAGAGAACACTCCTTGGAATATGTTGTCCTCGAAGAATTTATCAATTTCCTCGATATCAGCTAATTTAAGTTGAGCTTTACTGACGAATTTCGCCATTGATTACTTCTCTGTTTTCAGGGGTTAGATCATTGATTCGATGAAAGCGACATCATTAAATTTATTATTGCAAAAATTTACTTTTAATCAGATGCAAGTAATTCACGTGAATTCACACCAATTATACGAGATATCTGAGATAGTGTATACAAATCCGGCTGGGAGGTATTAGTGCACCACTTGGAGACCGTGACAGGGTCTTTGCCTAATTGTTCGGCGAGCCATTTGCCGGTGTGGCCGGTTTCGGCTAATACTGCTTTTATTCTATTTAGCTTTTGTCGTTCTGTTTTTGTCTCCATTGATTGATTTATTAAATTTGAACGCAAATTTAGTTCATATCTATGGTACGAACAAATTTGACAATATGTTTTTGAGCATAAGATAGCAAGATGTCCTCGGATGCAGAAAAAGATTCGCTCCTATGATACGACAATTTTGGTTCATAGGAGCGAATCTTTAACGACGGTTTTTATTTTGCCCCGAATGGTGCGAAGTGGCAGTGGGCGAGGAAGCGGTCGACGTCGGCTTGGGTGTACCAGTATTTGTCGCCGTGGCGGGAGTAGCCGAGAAGGCCGTTGTCGCGGAGGCGTTTCAGGTAGCGGTCTTTGATGCCGAGGAGGGCCATTAGGGCTTTGTTGTCGTAAAGTGGAGAGGAGCAGAGTGCGGCAATCCTTTCCTCTTGACTTTGCAGCAAGAGCAGGATTTGATTCAGAGTTTCGGTAATGGATTTTTCATTATCGATCATGAGATTAAAAGGTATACGTCACGGCTGTCTTGCCGATGACATGTTCTGAGGAGGAAGGTAGTCTCGGAATTTGATAAGCTTGGATATGCGGCTTTGTATCCAAATGTACTTAAGTACTTATATGTATGGATGAATAATTGTGTTAAAATGTTCTTCTGCTTATAACCATCCATACTGTCGTTAGTATAAGTGGTTATTAATATGCTTTTGTGCCAAAGTAGGAGTACTAATGTAAGCACTAAAATTGTTGCATGAGAACGTTTATCAAATTCCTTATCCACATTGCAAAGTTAACATGTGACAATGTGCATATCCAAATGATTAGCGGTTTCGGTACTCGGTTGCCTCGCATTGCCTCAGACTGCCGCGTTCTATAAAACGCGCAAAAGATACAAGCAAAATATCATTTCAAAGAGTAGAAACAGCGCATCCACATGGATGAGCAAGGTATGTTGGAAGGCACTCAAAATGAAAATAGTGCCTCCCAACCCTTGCTCATGGATGAAGATTCCCTCCGAAGTCGGGAATCCATTTCAACGCCTCCGGCACACTTCGATTGACACATCAGTTAGACAATTCGTCGGGGACAAACTGATAGTTCAGCTTCTCGACCTCGGCTGTCAGGGTCTGCGGGAGAAGTCGGGCATAGACCTTTTCGGTGATGTCGGTGGAACTGTGGCCGAGCAATCGGCTGACAACAGTCATGGTCAGGCCGTCGTTGATGGCAAGAACCGCGAATGTATGCCGCGCGGTATGAAAAGATAACGGGAAAGGAAATCCTAGTTTCTCACCGACGACATGCAGTGATTGATTCACGCATTTTGTGGCGGAGTTGCGGGCCCGGTAAAGCGAATCGGCATCATTGAGGCTCAGATCGTCTTTCGCCAGATCGAACACATATTTCTTCCGGCGTCCCATAGACTGCCATTTGTACAGGATTCGCAAAGCCGGAACGGTCAGAGGTATTTTGTGCCGCTTGCTTGTCTTGATAAGCACCTTGCTCAGTTCCTTTTTCTCGAAGTCGATATGACTCCACTGCAGGGTCATGACATCAACAATCCGCAGTCCACAGGCATGAAAGGCAAACAGAAACATTTCGATAAACTCTTTCCGGCGCGGCTCCTTATCTTTATTGTAGAATTCCACAAGTTGGGCAAGCTGTTCTTTGCTGAGATTGTGGCCGTCGAACTCTTTCTCGCCCTCTGCTTCCAACGACGCCTTCTCCTGAATACGCATATCCTGAAGCAGGGCGTTGATCTCCTGATCAATCAGTCCCATCTTGCAGGCTGCCTCGCAACCTTTCAGAATCGGTGTCAGCGAATGGTTGATCGTGGCATCAGAGTTATTCTTGAAATCACGCCTCCACTTGATATACTTGTCTATGATTTCTGTTGAGACCTCTCCTATATATAAGCCATCCGGCTTATATGTCCCGCTATTGGTGGCTTTCAGGAATTGCCGGAAGATATTCATTCCGCTCTGGCCATTCTTGTATCGGCTATAACCGATCTTGTTTCGGCTATACTCTGAGTCAAGACGTTTCAAGACGAACTCCACGAAATCCTCTCCCTTGTCTTTCCGCGTTATCGGTTTGTCATCGAGAAAAGAGGATATGACGTCCTCGTTGACCTGACCGGGGAATTTCTGGTTATACTCGTTAAGCCCTGCATCAACCTTATTGACTTTCGCCAGCAACAAGTTGTTGAATCTTGCGCTGTCAGGCATGGATGCGCGAATCTCGCCCCTGCCGTTATTCCCGTTCGGATTCCAGTCGGCAACTGCGACAGAAATATTCATGTTGCGGCGCAAAGTCCTTCCGCCGAAGATATAGATGATTTCAATCGGATATGCCTTACACTTATCGTAATTCTTCGGATAACGAAGTCTGAAACGCCCCAAGGGGAACGGTCTCTTTTGTCTGCCCATATTCTTTTGCTTTTAATATTCACCAAGGTCGGAATATGATGCGAATTTACTAAAATATAGGCAAGTTAACAAATTTTGGGCGAGCTAAGTACTTGAAAATAGAGAAGTTTATTTTGCGGTAAAACATCATAAAAAACGATTGGTAAGTTTATTTTATCACTTGCCAATCGTTAGTATTTCAATTACTTATGCTCTAATTTGGG
This sequence comes from Muribaculaceae bacterium Isolate-013 (NCI), assembly GCA_004102785.1. GTDB lineage: Bacteria > Bacteroidota > Bacteroidia > Bacteroidales > Muribaculaceae > UBA7173. The sequence goes on along the minus strand of SCEJ01000015.1, from coordinate 35,183 downwards.
GCTAATTTTCGATCAATATTCCTCTTCGTTGAAGAAGAAGTCTTCTTTGGAGGGGTAGTCGGGCCAGATGTCTTCGATGGATTCGTAGGCCTCGCCTTCGTCTTCGATTTCCTGGAGGTTCTCGATAACTTCCAGGGGAGCGCCCGAACGCTGGGCGTAGTCTATGAGTTCTTCGCGGGTTGCGGGCCAGGGCGCGTCCTCGAGTTTTGATGCTAATTCAAGTGTCCAGTACATATTCGTAAATGTATTGTTTTTGAGGATGTTTATATTTTCTGTTACTATAAACGCGCGTGCGGCGGGAAATATTATGTGCGGGGTATTTTTTTGCCGAAAGGGGGCCGGATGCGGCTATTTGCTCCAGGGGATGTCGGGGCAGGAGGCTGCGGCGTTGAGGGCGCGTCCGAGAATGAAGAGGTAGTCGCTGAGGCGGTTGACGAATGTCGGCACCAGCGGATGCACGGGGGTGCGTGCGGCCTGGAGCGATGCAATGTGTCGCTCGGCCCGGCGGCATACGGTTCGTGCCACGTTGGCCTGGGCGGCGGCGGTGGTGCCTCCGGGGAGTATGAAGGAGTTAAGGGGGGGGAGTATCGGGTCGAGGGCGTCGATGCGCTGCTCCAGGGCTTCGATGTCGGAATCAAGAAGACCCTGCGGCGGGGTGTCGGGCCCCATGGGGAGGTCGGCGGTGTCGGTTGCCAGGTATGCTCCGATGTTGAACAGCCGGTTCTGCACCGTCAGCAGCGCGGCGTCGTCTTCGGCCGTGAGCTGCTGCCGGCCCAGGGCCCTTAGGAGTCCCAGGTGGGAATTGAGTTCGTCGATAGTGCCGTAGGCGTCGAGGCGTGGCGAAGCTTTGGAGGTGCGTCGGCCGCCTACGAGCGATGTGGTGCCGGCGTCGCCGGTGCGGGTATAGATTTTCATGGCCGTTATAGGGGTGATGGTTATCGGTCGGGGTTCTGGAGTAGTTCTTCGCCGGCGCGTGCCAGTGCTTCGGTAAGTTCGCCGATTGTGGGGCAGAACTGCAGGTGGCGTGTGGCCGGAGGGGAGGCGAGCGAACGTGTCACCATATGGCCCATCAGTTCGCGCAGGGGGGAGTACAGGTCGTTGCGGTTGAGGAGCATTATCGGCTTCGGCTCGCGGAAGAAGGTCATCGAGGCCAGGGCCGACATCACCTCGTCGATAGTGCCCAGGCCGCCGTCGAGCGCCACGAACACGTCGGCGTTCTCCTCCATCATCTGCTTGCGCTCGTGGAGGGTGGCGCAGAAGAGGTTCACGGTGTTGTCGGGGTGCATGGAGTCGATACGGTTCTGCGGCACCACGCCCATCACAATGGCTCCGGCCTGGCGGGCGGCATGGGCCACTTCGTGCATAAGGCCGCGCGAGAGGCCGCCATACACGAGCTGATGGCCGTTCCGGCCTATCCATTGCCCGAGAGTGCGGGCGTCATCAATCACTTCCTGCGGCAGGCCGTCCTTGGCCGAGCAGTAAACGGCAATTCTCATAGTGTTGGTATTTTATGCGCAAAAATAAGAAAATTTCGTAACTTTGCCCCTATGGAAAGGAAAGATTTTGAGATAATGGCTCCGGTGGGGAGCTATGAGTCACTTTCGGCGGCAATCGCCGCCGGGGCCGATGCCGTGTATTTCGGAGTGGAGGGGCTGAACATGCGTGCCCGCTCGTCGGTCAATTTCACGCTCGACGACCTCCGCCGCATAGCATCGATCTGCAACGAAGCCGGGGTGAAGACCTATCTCACCGTCAACACCATCATCTACGACGATGAGATGGAGAAATGCCGCGGCATCATTGACGCCGCCCGGCAGGCCGGCATCACCGCCATCATAGCCTCGGATATGGCGGCGATACTCTATGCGCGCTCCGTGGGGGTGGAAGTGCACATTTCCACGCAGTTGAGCGTGTCGAACACGGCCACGGTGCGTTTCCTTTCACAGTATGCCGATGTGGTGGTGCTTGCGCGCGAGCTCTCGCTGGAGCGTGTGCGCGCCATCCGCGATGCCATCGAGGCCGAGGATATCCGCGGCCCGCGGGGCGAGCTGGTGAAAATCGAGATGTTCTGCCACGGCGCCCTCTGCATGGCCGTGTCGGGCAAATGCTATCTGAGCCTGCACCAGATGAATTCATCGGCCAACCGCGGGGCCTGCACACAGATCTGCCGCCGCTCATACACCGTGACCGACCGCGAGACCGGCGACAGCCTCGATGTGGAGAACCAGTATATCATGTCGCCCAAGGACTTGAAAACCATTCATTTCCTCAACAAGATGGTCGATGCCGGAGTGCGTGTGTTCAAAATCGAAGGACGCGCCCGCGGCCCGGAGTATGTGTCGCTGGCCGTGCGCTGCTACGACGAGGCGCTGCGCGCTCTCTGCGACGGCACCTACTCCGAAGAGAAAATCTCCCGCTGGGATACCGAACTGTCAAAGATATTCAACCGCGGATTCTGGGACGGCTATTACCTCGGCCAGCGCCTTGGCGAATGGTCGGCCAAATACGGCTCATCGGCCACCCGCGTAAAGGAGTACCGCGCCAAAGGGGTGCGCTATTTCTCAAAAATCGGCGTGGCGGAGTTCTATTTGGAGAACGGCGAGCTGCGCCCCGGCGACGAGATAGTAATCACCGGTCCCACCACGGGCGCCCTGGTGCTCACCCTCGATGAGATACGCGTAAACCTCAAGCCCGTCGAAGTGGCCCGCAAGGGCGACTCCTTCTCTATCGCCGTACCGTCGAAAATCCGACCCTCCGACCGCCTCTATCTCTGGCGCAAGAAGTAGCCGGAATAACCGTTATAATCGGTCTGCTCAATGCCATCGTTGTAGCCCTGCTTTTAGGGGTGTTTTCAGCCGCCGTGGGGAGCGACAAGGTCACCACATAGGTGCAGTTTGACTGCATCCCCTGGATGCCATACTCCCTTGTGTCAATCATTACGGGGAGGAATGAAATCACCCCATAGTACTATCCACTCCCCGGCAATCTGACAGTATTTGCATCAAATATGCCGCCACGTTGTAGGGACGCTCCGTGGAGCGTCCGCTCAAACTGTTGCATCAATTAATTCTGCGTGGAGCGTCCGCGCAAACAACCGCAAACCAATCGATTATGCGGACGCTCCGCGGAGCGTCCCTACTCCAAGACTGTTTCCGGTAATTTTGATGCATTCCAGCACAAATAGCTTAAAATCGAATATCTATCCGAAAGCATCAGGGAGTGACACGCTTTGACACGTGTCACTCCCTGTGATGCCTAAAAAAAGAGGTGGTTATTCGGGGCTCTGTGTGGCTTTTTCGATTTCTTTCTGTATGCCTTCGGAAGTGAGGCGGCTGAGTTCCACGCAGAATTCCTCGTTGTCGGCATACTTGTTGGCGATTTTGTTGTAGGAAGCCATCTTTGCTGCGGCAGCCTCGGTGTCACCGCTTAAAGCGAGTTCGTTTGACTCGATCATGATATCGTAGGCTTCCTTTGCGGCATCCTTGGGGTCCTGGCCGCAGGAGGTGAAGGCAAGCGCGACAGCGGCGCAGATGGCGAATCGGGCAATCTTTTTCATAGATGTGTGTTAAGTTGGTGAGTTTTTGATTGGTCTGTGCAAAGATAGGATTAAAAAGTTACTGTTCAAAATTATTTTACACTAACCTTGCCAAATTGTATGGGGGAAGTTTTTGAGGGGCTACATGAAGCGGCCGAAGAGCCATTTCAGGCGGCGTTGCATCCAGAAGGGGAGGCGTCGCACTATGCGGTGGCCTGCGGTGCAGAACAGGCGCAGCCACTGGTAGCGCAAGGCGTGGGGCAGTGAGTGGTGCCAGTCGGCAATCTCGATGGTGAGACGCCCCAGGCGGCGCGCCGTGGCGGCGGGGTCGACGACGGAGAGGGGCACATCGGCCGTTTTGGTGATAACGGCCACAATGCGTCCCTGCGGGGTGACGGTGGTTTTCACGGATGCGAAAGGGGCCACGGTGTCGTCGACCCACGTTTTTCGCAGATGGCGGTCCCATATGAGTAGTTTGCCGTCCTCCTCGGTGATGTTGTACTGGTGGAATCCACGGTATGCCTCGCGCAGAGCCTCGTTGTCGAAGTGGTTGAGATATAGCACGCCGCCTGTGCGCAGACAGGCGAGGGCCTGGAGAATCCCCTCCATCGGGTCGGCGCAGTGGTCGAGGGCGTTGCGTATGTGTATGAAGTCGGCCGTCACCCCGGCGTTTGTGGCCGATAGATATTCAACCATTCCGAAAGTTATCTCAGGGCGGTCGATTCGGTAGCGGCGCAGTATGCGGTTGTAGAATGGAGCGAGGGGGTCGATGTAGAGCACCTTCTGGGGGCGTCCTCCCACAATATTGCCGAAGGCGTAACTCATGGCGCACCCCACGTCGAGGAGCAGCGGCTCAGGCGAGGGACAGGTGCTGACGAATGCGGCGAGGTCGAAGCCGTCGAGCGAGCACTCTCGGCCATACTGCGACCATTCCATTAGCTGGCGCCGGCGTTTCCGGTTGGCGTAGTAGCTTCGCCAGAAGGCTACCTCGTAGGGTATGCCTTGCATCCATTTTCGTATTGTCGACTGATTCTCCATTGTCAGCGGTTGTTTTCAGGCCGATGCCCCACGATAGAGTCGTAGAGGAGCGAGCGGGTTACGGTGCGGCGCGGCGGGCAGCGGTAGGTGGGTGAGAAGATATCGCGCTCCGGCCGGTAGTAGCGGGAGCCGGTGGCGGCGAGACCGAGCACCGCCTGGCCTATGTTGTCGAGCATTCCCGGGCGGTCGGCGGCATTGCGCACGTCGTGCCATCGGCCGGGGCGGAGAGCTATGTAGCGTTCGTTGGCGATAACGAAGAACGGGATTTCAAACTGGCGCCGCAGCCACCCGGCAAGGTCGCCCGAAGGCTCGTTGCGCACGGCGCAGTCCGAGGCGTCGTACATCTCCTCGCCATGGTCGGAGAAGTATAGAAACACCGTGGGGGTGTTGGCGTAGCGGTCGATGATGCGGCCGATCACATAGTCGTTGTAGCGGGTAGCATTGTCGTATTCGGCTATATACTGTTTCTTTTCCGGAGTAAGCCATGGGCGCGAGTAGGGGATGGAGTCGGCGTTGTAGCGGTCAAATCCGGCGTTGGCGGGGTATCGGTCGGCCGGTGCGAAGTGCTGGCCGTAGAGGTGGTATATGTCAAGGAGTCCCACTGTATTGCCGGGAGGGGCTATGCTGTCGACAAGACTGATGAAATCGCCGTCGTAAAGGCATATGCTGTCATTGGCCAGGGAGTAGCACCGGCCGGTGAGCAGCGGGTTGCGCATCATGGCGGCAAGCTGCACGTCAACGGTGTAGCGTGCCTTCGTGAGCTGGTTGTCGAAGAGACGCACCCGCCAGCCGGCGCGGGCTGCCACCAGGGGGAAGAAAGCGGCGTCGGCCCAGCGCTCGCCGTCGCCCGCCGAGTTGAGGTTCATCATGTTGCGCATCGAGGCCGAGGTGATGTTGGCCGGAGAGATATAGTCGGTCATCGCCACGAGTCGCCCGGCTGCGGCTTCGGCGCTCATGCGCGGGGTGGTCGCCAGGGGGTATCCATAGAGGGGGGAGTGATGTTTGATGAACGATTCCCCGATGATAACCACGATATTTACCGAGTCGGCCTCGGCGGCGCGGGGCATCTCCGTGGCGAGCACCTGACGCTGTATGTCCTCCCACCGGGGCAGTTCGGAGGTATTTATCCTCAGGCCGCGCACGGTGAAGAGGAGCGCCGTCACGCCGTCGCCGAGCACCGCCTCGTCGGAGTTGAACAGCGTGGGCACCAGGCGGCTCTGGCGTATGGTCCAGTTCTCGAAGCGGGCTATGTCGCCGGTCATGAATCGGGAATACATATAGATGAGGTGGGCTGTGCCTGCCGCTCCGGCGGACAGACACACCACCCATGCGGCGCCGCGCAGCCACGGCCGCCGGGCCACACAGCAACGCAGGCGCCCGCCGTATTTTATTGCGGCCCATATCATTGCCGCGAAAACCAGAAGCAGCCCCGCGGCGATGAGCACCGGCCGTGCCGACATCACCATCCCCAGGAAGCTGCCGGCCTCGCGGGCATCGGTCTCGAGCATCAGCAGCAACACCTCCGGGCTCATCATCCGGTCGGCGAAAATCACCGGCAGACACATCAGCCACATCGCCAGCGCCACCACACCGCCAATCGCGGCCGCCACCCATCGCCGCCGTGCCGCTACGGCCAGCCACCCCGCGAGCCAGGCATAGACGAATCCCTGACAGAGGGCCGCCGCAATCAGTTTTTTCATCGGATGGCCATGCACGGCGAAGGCCGTCAGCGGTATGGTGGCGAGTATCACCGTCAGTGCCGCCACCAGTCCGGGCCACTCCCTGAGCGGGGTGGCCGCCACGCGCGCTGTTCTACTGATTATATTCTTCATAGTCTACTTTTACAGTATTTCCGGGGAGTTCCACCTCGCCGAAATAAACGTAACGGCAGCCGTCATCGGCGGTGAAAGGTATCACCTCGCAGCCAAGAGTGACGGATGTGCCGTCGGCCAGCGTGGCCACGAGCCGCGGCACCCAGAACTCGCGCCCCTCCACCGACTCCGGTTCGCGGCTCCCGATCAGATATCCGCCATTACGCATCGCTCCGGCATTGCCCGGCACAGGCGCCGATTCCGGCCGGAACCCCTCCGGCGCGGCAGGCACCACCGCCCAGGGGCGCCCGTCGGGGCGGGGATAGCGCATATTGTAGCAACGGTGCTGGAAGGTGCTCTGCCACATCCCTCCGGTGGGGATGCGCAGCAGCCATAGCGGGATATTCTTCTTTGTGAGAATCGAAGAGAAAACCGTGCCGTAGGGCGATGCTTCCATTGCCGCGCGCAGGCGCGTCTCCTCGTCGTAAAATTTTTTCTGCCACACTATTACCCCACAGGCCAGGATGCATCCGGCCAGGAAAGCAACCCCGCCCGCAAACATCCCCCTACGCCCCTTGAACCACCCGCACCTCGCGGCGATAACACCCAGTGCCACCGTAGAATAAACCTGCGTTACCCAACCGTAGCGCGGCGTAGCGTAATCGAACAGAAAACAGATCAGTGCGCCACCCAAGGCGTTCCCCACAGCCATAACGAAAACCGGATCGCGGAAAATCTCCGCCAGCATCGCGCGCCACACACGCCGCACACACATCACACCACACACGCCGGCAAGCACGATAAGGAGCGTGCTGTGTTTCAGCATTATCAAGCCGTTAAGTATCGGCGAGAACGCCGAATGTTCACGCCCCGCACGCGCTATGATGCCCGGAGCCAGCGCCGATTCAGCGGTTCCCGCCGCCAGAAAAAGCACCATCAGCCACACCTGCCACGGCAGCCTGAACCGGCGCACCAGCGCCACGGCTCCGCACCCGGCAAGCATCGGCAGCCCAATCCCCTCGTGCATCATCCCCGCCAGCAGCCCGCAGAGGCACCCGGCGGCCGTGAGCCGGACGGAGATGCGCCGTCCGGTGCTGAGCCACAGCCACATGAATGCAATGCCGAAGGCCGTGGACCACACATAGTTGAGCGCGTAGTCCGGATATGAGAGGTAGTCGCGCCAGGGCCACAGCACCAGTGCCAGAGGCCACAGCCACAGCAGGGCGATGCCACCCGACAGGGTCCATTCGCCGCCGAGGCCGAGCCTTGCCACGGCATATAATATCCAGGCGGCAGCCAGCGCCGTGAGCGCGGCGAACAACCATGGCGCCATGCACCCCGTCACCACCGGAGCCAGGTAGTTGGCCAGGCGTCCGTTGGAGTCGGCGCGATACCAGGCGGCATAGTCCATCCACCCCTCCAGGGGGCCGGAGCCGCGGCTTATGAACTCATCCAGAAAATGCGCGAAGGCAAGATCGTCGGCCTGCAGCGGCGTCCACGCCATCCACAGTCCGGTAAAAAGAGCGGCGACAGCCAGCGCCGTCCACCGCCTCCAGTCGATTATGCCCGTTGTATCAGAATGTTTCATTGTCAGATGTGCAAATTTACGAAAAAATGGCTAATTTTGCAGACTGTACAAAAATATAAAGCAAGATGGACGATAATAAGGATATGAATGGCGCGCTGTCGCTCAGGGAACGCCTGGCCGGGATTCCCTCGGCCGCCGTGGAGGCGCTGAAGCGCCCGCAGGTGTGGGGCTTCTTTCTGTCGCTGGCGGTGATTGCCGTGGTGGCGATGGCCTTCTTTTACCCCGACGCCCCCATGGGCAACGAGCTGCGCCAGCACGACATGCAGCAGGGTGCTGCCATAGGCCATGAGGCACAGCAGTGGATGGAGGACCATCCCGGAGCCGAACAGCCGCGGTGGACAAACTCGCTCTTCTCCGGGATGCCTACCTTCCAGATTTCACCGACCTATCCGTCAAATTCCCTTTTCGACTGGATTTCCACGGTTTACGGCGCCGGACTCCCCTCGCCGTCGAATCTCCTGTTCATGATGATGGCCGGGATGCTCATCCTGCTGATGGCCATGAGGCTGAGGTGGTATTATGCCCTTGTGGGAGCCCTCGCCTGGGGATTCTCCACCTATTTCATAATAATCATCGGCGCCGGGCATATATGGAAGTTCGTCACCCTGGCCTACATCCCCCCCACAATCGCCGGCATAGTGATGGCCTACCGCGGCCGCTGGTTCACCGGTGCGGCGCTGGCGGCGCTCTTCGCCATGATGCAGGTGCAGAGCAACCACGTGCAGATGACCTACTACTTCCTCTTTGTGATTCTTGCCCTGGTTATCGGCTATTTCTTCCAGGCGGTGCGTGCCGGCAGGCTCCCCCGCTGGTATAAGGCTACCGCCGCCTTAGCCGTGGCCGCCCTCCTGGCCGTGGCCGCCAACCTCCCCAACCTCTACAACACCTACAAATACTCCAAAGAATCGATGCGCGGGGCGCACTCGGAGCTTGCCGCCGCCGACCCCGCCGGAGCCTCGGAAAAAACCTCCGGGCTCGACCGTGACTATATCACACAGTATTCCTACGGCCGTGCCGAATCGTTCACACTGCTGATTCCCAATGTAAAGGGTGGTGCGTCGGCCAAGCCCGTGCAGGGGCAGATGACGGCTCTGTCGGCCATTGACGTGCCCGGCGCCACCGACATCGCCGACAAATACGGCCTCAACGAGCAGGAATGGATGTTTCTCGGCTATATGAGCCAGTATTTCGGCGAGCCGGAATCGACCAACGGCCCGGTATATGCCGGGGCGCTGATATTCGCCCTGGCGCTGCTGGGATGCGTGATTGTGCGCGGACCGGTGAAGTGGGCGCTGATGCTCACCGGCGCCCTCTCGGTGCTGCTGGCGCTGGGACGCAACCTGCAGTGGCTCACCGACCTGTTTATCGACTATGTGCCGATGTACTCGCGGTTCCGCACCGTAGAGTCGATTCTTGTGATAGTGGAGTTCGCCCTGCCGGTGCTTGCCGTGATGGCTCTGCACAAGCTCTACACCACCCCCGACGGCCTCAGACGCTACCGCCGGGCAATCTGCTGGTGTTTCGGCGTGCCGGCGGCGCTGTGCCTCGCAGGCTGGCTCTTCCCCTCGCTCTACGGCCCGGCGATTTCCGACGGTGATGTGCAGATCTCACAATATCTCGGCTACCAGCTCCAGGCCATGGGCTACCCTGCCGACGCCATACGCTCCCTCTCAATCGACAACCCCGCCATAGCCGGGGCTCTTGCCGAAATCAGGCGCGGCATGGTGAGCGCCGACTCGCTCCGCTCGCTGATATTCATCATCCTGGGCTTCGGCGCGGTGATGCTGCCGCTCCACCGCCAGGGCAAGCCCTGGATGGCGGTGACACTTGTCGGGATTCTCGTTGTGGCCGACCTCTGGCCGGTCAACAAGCGCTATCTCTCGCACGAATCCTTCTGCACCCCGGAGATAACCGCTTCCGAGCCGTTCCCCCTCTCCGGCAACGACCGCGCCATACTCTCCGACACGGCCATGAACTACCGTGTGATGGATATCCCGCAGTTCCAGGCCGCCGCTCCCTCCTACCACCACAAGATGATAGGGGGATACCACGCGGCAAAGCTCACCCGCTATCAGGACCTCATTGACCGCCACCTCTCCAACTTCCTTTCCGGCAAGCCCTCCGAGGCCGACTGGAGGGTTCTTGATATGCTCAACGCACGCTATATCATAGCCCCCGACGGCTCGCTGGCGCAGAATCCCGACGCCATGGGCAACGCCTGGTTCGTCGACACAGTGCGCTACACCGACACCCCCGACGCCGAAATGGAGGCTCTGTCAACGATTGACCCCGCACGCGAGGCCGTGGCCGACAGGCGTTTCGCCGCCACGCTCGGCGCTTCGGCCCCCAGCGTTCCCGGCGATACAATCTTCGAGACCTCCTATGCCCCCGACCGCCTCACCTACCATGCGCGCACGGCGCACGGCGGAGTGGCGGTATTCTCCGAAGTGTTCTTCCCCTGGGGATGGGAGGCTGCCGTCGACGGCAAACCCGTCGAAATCGGCCGCGTAGACTATCTGCTCCGTGCCATAAATATCCCCGCCGGTGAGCATACCGTTGAGATGACTTTCCGCCCCGCCTCCGTGACATCGACCGTGGCGGTGGCCCGGGTGGCGGTGACAATAATATATATATTGCTTGGCATGGCGCTGGCGGCATCGCTGATGCGGCGCCCTGCAAAGGAGGACTGACGGCTATGGGATGGTTGAAGAGATGGCGCACCACGCGAGGCTACGGAGTGCACTCCACTTTTGCCTACAACCTTATAACCAAAGTGATCGGGCAGACCTCGGCCCATTATTACGCATACGCTGAAATCGACTCGCTCTGCCCCAAGGGGAGGCGCACCGGGCTTACCGACAATTTCTCGGGGTTCCACTATGCCATACCCGACGCCCGGCTGCTCTTCAGGCTGCTGTGCCACTTCAACCCGGCCCAGGTGATCGATGTAGGCAACGGGCATGAGGTGACAAACACCATTCTGGAACGCGCCGTGCCGCGTGCGCGCCGCGAGTGCTGGGTTGACTCGCGTGTTATCCCTGTGGTGCCCTGCGGGCTTGTATTCGTGCTGGTAAATATCGTGGGCGACGAATCGGCGGCGGCCGTGGAGGTGATGATACACTCGCTGTCGCAGCGCCCGGAAGGGGTTGTCGTGGTGGCGCGCAACATCGGCGCCCATCAGTCGACGGGGCGCATGTGGCGCCGCCTTATAGCGTCGGCGCCGGGGGGGATGGATTTCTCCAACGGCCATATCGGCATACTCTGCGCCCTTCCGGGTCTTCCCCGCCAGTCCTATACCCTTAATTTCTGACCGACGGAGCAATGAACCTTCGCACCATACCCGACAACGAGCGGCTGCTCAATCTTTACCGCGCATACCTGACGATGCAGTGCGGCCTGGCCGACAACACCTCCCTGGCCTACACCGAGGATGTGCGCAAGCTCCTTTCATATCTTGACGACGAATCGGTGCCCCTGGCCGATGCCGGATACCCGGCGCTGGAGAATTTCCTCGCCACCCTCAACGACCTCGGCATTTCGCTGAAATCAACGTCGCGGATTGTGTCGGGGGTCAAGTCGTTTTTCCGCTATCTGCGCATGGAGCGTTTCATCGCCGACGACCCTGCGCTGCTGCTCCAGAAACCAAGGGTAGGGACGCATCTGCCCGAGGTGCTTTCTGTCGACGAAATCAACGACCTCATAAATGCCATACCCCCCGGGCCGCAGGCGCTGCGCAACAGGGCTATTGTAGAGACCCTCTACGGCTGCGGGCTGCGGGTGTCGGAGCTGGTGAATCTCGAATTGTCGAAGCTATATCTCCACGAGGGCTACCTTATGGTGCGGGGCAAGGGAGCGAAGGAGCGCCTGGTGCCGATGTCGGAGGTGAGCGCCGACCTTATCGCGGCATATGCCGATGGCTACCGCGCCGACCTCACCCCCCGCCGCGGCGAGGAGAACATTCTCTTCCTCTCCAACCGCGGGGCGCGCCTCACACGCCAGATGATATTCACAATCATACGCCGCCTGGCCCTGGCAGCCGGCATCACAAAGACCATATCACCCCATACGCTGCGTCACAGCTTCGCCACCCATCTGCTCGAAGGGGGTGCCAATCTGCGCGCCATACAGCAGATGCTCGGCCACGAATCCATAACCACAACCGAAATCTACCTCCATATCGACCGCACGCGTCTGCGGCAGGAGATTCTCGCGCATCATCCCCGCAACATGCGCAATTAGCCCGCGCTTTCGTATGTCGTGTAATTCTCGTAACTTTGCACCGTGAATTCAAAGGTAGCGAGAATATTGTGCGCCGCACTGCTGCTTGTGTTCGTGAACTTCATGTTCTCGAACGCTCTTTTCATTCACTCGCATCACCTCGCCGGAGGGCGCACTGTCACACATTCGCACCCCTATCTCCCCTCGTCACACCACACCCACACCTCACAGAGCATTGACCTGATTTCGGCGTTCAACTGCGCAGCCTCCGCTGCCGACGCCGCAGCCTCCCCCACCCTTTCGGCACCTCATCAGTGTGTAGTGGTGATGGAGCCACCCAGGGAGCTTTCCCTTACATGTGCCGTCACACCGACAGCCAGACTTCGCGGGCCGCCGCAGGGTTGACACGTATGGCCGCACGCCGGCCTCTCACTGACTTATCAATATCAACCCTTTAACAATCATCTATGATCAGACGGATTATTTTCGCGCTGACGGTTCTTGCCGTCGGCTCAATATATATGTATGCACAGACCCGGCAGGTGACCGACGCCAATATCGGAGGCCATGTGGTCGATGCCGAGACCGGCGAGCATCTGCCCGGATGCGTGATAAAGATACTCGGCACAAGCCTGGCTACATCGACCGACGCCTCGGGCCACTATATTTTCCGCGACCTCAGGCCCGGCGAGTACACTCTTGAAGCACGCGGCCTCGGCTACGTTACGACGAAACTTGACACCTCGGTAAAGGCAGCACAGACTGTGGAACTGAATTTCAGCGTGCAGCCCGACGCCTTCATGCTCGACCAGGTTGTGGTCACTTCGTCGAAAAGCGAGACACGCCGCCGCGAGAGCCCCTCGCTGGTGAATGTGCTCAACGGAGCGGCGTTCCAGCGCCTCGGAGCCTGCTCGCTGGCCGACGGACTCGACTTCCAGCCGGGTGTGCGCGTGGAGAACGACTGCCAGAACTGCGGCTTCACGCAGGTGCGCATCAATGGTCTCGACGGACACTACTCGCAGATTCTGATGAATTCACGCCCGGTGTTCTCGGCGCTGACCGGCGTCTACGGGCTGGAGCAGATTCCGGCGAACATGATTGACCGCGTGGAGGTTATGCGCGGCGGCGGCTCGGCTCTGTTCGGCTCGTCGGCCGTGGGGGGCACCATCAACATCATCACCAAGGACCCTATGGTGAACTCCGCGCAGGTGGCACACCGCCTCACTTCGATAGGCCCCTCCGGCGCATTCGACAACAACACCACACTCAACGCCTCGGTGGTGACCGACAACGGCCTGGCCGGTCTGTTCATCTACGGCCAGAGCCGCTACCGCGACGGATACGACCATAACGGCGACGGCTTCACCGAGGTGCCGCAACTGAAGACCCAGACCCTGGGCGCGAGAGGCTTTTTCCGCACCTCCGACATCAGCAAGCTCACCGTGGAATACCACAACACCCATGAATACCGCCGCGGCGGCGACCGCCTCAACGTGCCGCCCCATATGGCCATGATTGCCGAGCAGACCGACCATAACATACATGCCGGCGAGGCCACATACGACCTCTGGCTGCGCGACCGCCGCGACCATCTGTCGCTCTTCGCCGCAACCCAGAACACCCGACGCCAGAGCTATTACGGGTCGGATATGGACCCCGATGCCTATGGCCGCACATCGGATGTGGTGATTACGGCCGGAAGCCAGTGGACCCACCCCATGGACCGTTTCCTGTTCATGCCGGCCGAGCTGGTAGCCGGACTGGAGTATTCGTTCAATCGCCTCCATGATGTGACAGTGGGGTATGACCATGACGTGAAGCAGTGTGTGCGCATTTACAGCGCCTACCTGCAGAACGAGTGGCGCGACAGGCGATGGGGTTTTCTCGCCGGCGCGCGCGTCGACAAGCACTCGATGATAAGCGGCCCGATAGTGTCGCCCCGCGTCAATATCCGCTACAACCCGGTCGAGAATGTGAATCTCAGAGCTTCATACTCCACCGGATTCCGCTCGCCGCAGGCCTACGACGAGGATTTCCACGTGGCAATCGTGGGGGGCGAGCGTGTGGTCACCGTGCTCGCTCCCGGACTGAAACAGGAAAGCTCGCAGAGTGTGAGCCTTTCGGCCGACCTCTATCACCGCTTCGGCAACGTTCAGACCAACCTGCTGGTGGAGGGGTTCTTCACCGACCTGCGCGATGTCTTCGCTCTGCGCCAACTCGACGGCACCGACGCCATGGGCAATGCGGTGCTTGAGCGCTACAACGGCAGCGGTGCCCGCGTGATGGGCATCAACCTGGAGGCCAAGGCATTCTTCTCAAGCCATTTCGACATGCAGGGCGGGGTGACCATCCAGAGCAGCCGCTACAAGAAGCCCGAGCAGTGGAGCGACAACCCCGATGTGCCGGCGGTGAAAAAGATGTTCCGCACCCCTGATGTCTACGGTTACCTCACTGCCAACTGGGAGATTACCCACCACCTGAGCGCCACCCTCAACGCCACCGGCACCGGCCCGATGACCGTGCAGCATATGGAAGGCTCGGGCACCGACGTTGACCTGGCGGTGCGCACACAGTCGTTTTTCGACGCCTCGGTGAAGCTGGCCTATACCTTCCGGCTGTTCAACCGTGTGAACCTCGAGGTTTCGGCCGGAGTCAGCAACATTTTCAATTCCTATCAGAAAGACTTTGACCTCGGCCCGGCACGCGACTCGGGATATATCTACGGTCCGGCGCTGCCACGCTGCGTGAACGCCGGAGTGTCGATAAGCCTCTGACGCGGCCTGTCTGACACGTGCAGGGAGCGCGGTACCCGGGCGGGTATCGCGCTCCCGCCGTATCACACAGGCTACATTATCCGGAGCGTGAATCCGGTAGTCATTGTTGGTTATCAATTCGTTAGGCGCAGATTCAGCTACTTTTTCAATACATCGTGTTGACACCCGCCGCAGTTCTGTATAATTTTGTGAAAAACTACAGACCTGATACCATGGGCCGGCAGCAGCCGGCATTCTTTCTTTTCTGTCGCTATAATCTTACCCTAAAAACCAATTTCTTAGTTAAAACAGATATTATGCACAAGTTGCAAAAAGTAATCTCCGGAGTTTTATTTCTGACGGCTCCGGCCTCGTCGATGGCTTCGCTGTATCTGGTAGGCCCCGGAGCACCCGCCGGAATGAATACCGGCAATCCGATAGAGCTGACCGATATAGGGGGTGACACCTATGTAACCGTATGTTATCTTGATAATAATGGCGGACGCTCCTTCCGAGTGCAGGAAGGAGCGGATTACGGCTTCTACGGTCCGCAGGATGACGGCGCCGTGATATCGAACAACTCTCCGGCTGGTGTGGTGCAGTCCTCGAACTTCTTCTCTGTGGCATATCCCGGCATATACTACATAGAGGCCGATATGGGGAGCCGCTCGGTGAAAATCAACCGCATGTCCGATATCTACCCTGTGGGTAATATCAGAGACCATGTGTGGGATGTCGGCACTTCCGTGCCGTTGCATATCGAAAACGAAGGAGAGGAGGCATCGGCGGTATATTCCGGCCTCGTCGACTTCGAGACAGGAGAGTTCAAGATAGCCGTTGACCCCGGGAACGGAAAAGGGTTCGATGACCGTTTCTTCCTTTTCAAAGCTGACAAGTCGGCTTTCACCACCTCCTCCGAAGGGGATTCAAAATGGACAATCGGATGGCCCGATATGGCCAACCACTCGAACGACCCCGACATAACTCCCGGACTGTTCCGCGTAAGCGTCAATGCCGTCACCAAGGCCGTGGCGTTCTTCCGCATGGCGGGGTCGGTGCGTATCGCCGGCCCGGGCGCCCTTGCCTCGTGGACCGATGTCGATACCAATCCGTCGCTCTCGCACGAAGGCAACGGGGTGTTCTCGGCAAAGCATATTTTCTTTACCCCCTCGGGCGAATTCAAGGTTGTTGTCGACGGCCATTACTACGGCTCCGACACATGGAACAAAGCTACCGTGACCGACGGCAGCCTGACATATCTGCGTCCCGTTGCCGACGGCGCCGACCTCAAGGTTGCCTCGCCTGGCTTCCGCTCGGTGGCGGTGGCTCCGAGCAGTGCCGGCGACGGCACTCTGTCGCTGTGGGTGAGCGCTCCCGAGTCAGTGTTGGTAGAAGGTGTGTGCATGATGGAGTTCGACGAGGCTTCCGGAAGCTATCGCAACACCACCGGCTCCCTGAGCTGGCTCCCGGCATCCACTCCGTTCGACTTCAAGGTGGATGGCGATGTGATGGCATCGCCGTCGACCGGCGCTGCCGGCTGGTATGTGCCGTCGGTAACCGTCGGTGACGGCGGCGTAAGCTATAACCTGGCTTACCGGGAGGCGGCGATAGAGGGGGAATCTGCCGGGCGCGTGGTGATGGAGCCTCATGAGGCCGCCGACGGCTTCTTCCTCAGAAACCACATGTATATCGATGGCGGCCAGACTCTTACCCCCACGGTAGGCGACCGCCGTGGCGAAGGGGTGGCTGTGAACGCCTCGGGATTCTACAATGTAACCCTCGCTCTTGACGCCGACGGCCGGCCGAGGCTTACGCTTGCCGGCCCGGTGGAGGTGCATATGCCTTTGACCGAAAGCGATTTCGAGAATGGCCGCGTGCATTATTTCATTGTCGGACAGCGCATGGGAGCATGGCGCCTCCAGCCTGAGTGGGAGCTGCTACCGGCCGCCGACGGCAGCTATACCCTCCCCGGCCGCCTGCTCTACAACGGATATGTGATGGTGGGAGCCGTTGACAATTACGAGGATTACATCACACAGACCTACCGGGCATATTCCTGCACCGACACTGGCGCCCCCACAGTGGTCGACCCGCGCAACGGGGGCGAGGATGCGAACCGCGAGTTTGCGCTGACGAGGGTTTACCCCGGCGGCGAAAACGGCCGCAACGACGGCAAATTCACAGGCACACGCTACAATGACCTTCTCCGCACTGCCGCATACCGCCAGCACGGCGGCTGGGAGCAGCTTGCCAACAATGCGCTCAATGTGCTTGACCCTCAGGGCTTCGGCGACCAGGAGCATATACAGTCGATGCCGTCGCGCGTGACGGAGATACGCCTTCTGACCGATGGCGACGGACAGCCGGTGCATCTGGCTTTCAACGGTCTCAACACCACGCCTCTGGAAGTGGCGCGTCTGCGCACTTTCTCGCTTGTCGGAGGCGGCATCCTGAATTCAAAAGTGGTGTATGACGACGCCGTGTCGACCTCTCCGCTCAATCATCAGCAGGGATACAGCGGCAACGGCTGGAGCGAGGCATGGATTCAGTATGACGCCAAAGCCAAGCCTTATGTCGACGCTTTCGGCGAATATATCTACCAGACGAGCTTCACCCGCGATTGGCTCAGGGCGCATCCGTCATATTTCAATTTCGGCGACGACTTTGAATATACCTCGAACAACATAACATTCAACTATGCTCCGGAACGCACTCACGCCGACCAGTTCGGACAGATCGATGTGACCGAGGATGATTTCACTCGCCGCGAAGTGCTCTGCACATATTACAACTGCCCCGATGAGAGCTATCTGCGCAACAACATCCCTGCCGTGCAGAATCTTGACGACTGCATGACCGTTGCTGCCGCCGACCGCGCCTGCTTTGTGGTCAACGACATATGGATGGAAGGTATGTTCAAGGTGTGGAGCGGCTGGGGAGGCTCGGCCACAAACTGCGAGTACGACGACAACGGCACCACCCACACGCGCTGGTTCCTCTCCAACGCCGGCCACGGCGCCTGGCGTGATGACCGCGCCGCCTTCTATTCGGCCGGCGAGATTATGGCGTACACCCTTTTCGAGGATATGGATGCCGCCAACTTCGGAATCGGTTTCGGCGCCGTGGGCGAGAACAATGAGAAGCTGACAGCCGAAGGGTCGATTCTGCCGCAGTATCGCGGCGAGCCGGAGCGGAAATTCTTCAAGCGTGTGGAGATATGGTTCAACCTCAACCATGGTTTCGCTTACAAGGGTGACCAGGGCGCGTCGTTCCTCCTTTTCTACCAGGAGAAGGGCGGCCCCAACATCACCAATGAGAAGCACGACGACAACCATCTGAAATATTCGTTCAATATCCCGCTTGTCAACAACATGTCGGACGAGACGGAGCAGGCGGAGTTCGGCAACGTGATATATTATGAAATCCACCGCATCCGAATCAACGATGACGGCTCGGAGGATGCCCCGGTGTTTGTGGAGAGCGCAGAAACCGATGTGCCGCGCAAGGATTTCGTGTACACCGGTGTTCTTGACCCGAAGCGGCTCACCCCCGGGCGTTACCGCTACCAGATTACCACCATACGCCGCAATACCCCCGGCCACCGGCAGACCGCCAAGTCCAATATCGTGCCCATAACCGCTGAATATTACGATCCTACCGGAATCGAAGAGGTGGGCATGGCCTCCGGCGCCGACAACTGGCTCAAGGCCGGCGCCACAGCCGACGGCCGCCTTGACCTCAGCGCTTCGGGCGAAATCGGCCGGCTGATGCTTTTCTCTGTGAGCGGCGTGAAGGTCGCCGAAGCGCAGCTCAACGGCTCGGCAGGGCAGATGGATATTTCGGCTCTCCCCGCGGGTGTGTATATCGCAAGAAACAATAATGCCTCGGCACGATTCATAAAACGATGAGAATTTCAAAACTTGTTTTCATGCTTCTGCTTCAGGCAGGCATCCTGGCGGTGCCTGCCGGAGCACGGGGCGAGTCGCCGCGGCTGTTTCTGCTTGGCGACGCCACCGAGGCCGGATGGAACGAATGGCTTCCGGAGGAGATGGTCAATATCGGCAACGGTTGCTTTTTATGGGACGGATATCTCGAAGCCGGCAACTTCAAGTTTCTTGACAGCCGTGGTGACTGGGGCGCAGGAATAGCGCCCGATGGCGACAGTGTGGAAATCCGTATGATGGAGCAGATGGGCATCAGCCGCCAGCCTTATGGCACCAACTCGTTCCGCAATCCTGAGGCCGGATGGCTCAGAATGGTTGTGAACATGAGGGATATGAGTGTGAATTTCCGGCGCCCGGCGCTGGGGCTTACCGGCCCGGCGGCGCTGGGATGGGGGCTGGGGAGCACGGTGATACCTATTTTTGCCGACGATGAGGGAAATGTGGAATGGACCGGGCAGCTACGCGTCGGCGAGCTTAAGATTCTCGCCGACGGATGCCGCGACTGGGTCCCCTGCTACAATGCCCCTTTCGAGGGGGATGTGCTCTCGGCCGGAGGCCACGCCGTGGTATATAACACCTCGGACTATAAGGATGGGGTTTTCGTGGATTTCAAATACAATGTGCCCCGCGCCGGCACCTACACCCTGAAATTCAAGGGGGAACTGTCGGGCGGCGGTTTCTATGGCGTGGATGTGGCCACGGGCGCCGAGCCGTCGCTCGACGGGGCGTTCGCCGCAGCGCCGGGGCGTTATCTGGTGGCTCTTGACCGCCGGGCGCGGCGGGTGCATGTGGCGGCGGTGCCGCAGCGCCTCTATATCGGCACATCCGGCAGTGAATGCGTGGAGCTCGCCGGCGCCAGTGGCGAGAGCTTCTCTGCCGTGGCATATCTCAGGCAGGGTGAATACTATAAGCTGAGCACCGATCCCGCCGACTGGGACAACTGCGCTCTATCGCCCGACACCGACACCGACCTCACGGCCGGCGCCACGGCCAATCTTGCCCCGATGCACGGCTTCAGCTATATCGTGCCCGCCGACGGCTATTACGACGTGTCGGTTGACTTCAGCGGCGCCGCTCCTGCCATTTCGGCAAGGCGCCATGAGCTCTCTGCTGTCGCTGACGCGGAGGGTGCCGCAGTGAGTGTGGGCGTGCGTGGCGGAGTGCTTGCCGTGGAGGGGGAATACCGGGCCCTTGCGGTCTACGATGTGGCCGGGCGCATGGTGGCGTCTTCGGCTCCCTGCCGTGTTTCGCGCGGTGTCTATGTGGTGAAAGTTGATAATAACATCTTCAAAATATCAGTGAAATGAACAGACGATTTATCCTAATGCTGGCAGGCGCGGCCGCTGTGGCGGCATCTGCCGGGGATATACATATAGCCCGCGGGACGGGGTCGGTTGACTGGCCGCCGTCGTCGACCGAGGCCATGACCGCGCTACCCGACGGCAATTTCCATGTGGCTGTCGCCACGGTTGCGCCCGGCGAGCGGTTTGTGTTCGCCGACTACGGCGACCCCTCCTCCCCGGAGCGGATCGGCCCCAAGGGGCACAAGGAGATTGCCGGCGCCGGCAACTGGGTGTATCAGATCGGTGATGACGACTCGGTGCACGGCACCGCTGCCTCGAGGCTGTCGGCCGCGGGGTCGTTCCCGATGTCGGATTTCGACCTCTGGACCGACAAGGCCTGTTACAGCCCCGGCGAACCGGTATGGATTCAGGCCGCGAGATTCGCCGACTATCCTGATGCCGTGGTGCGCTACCGTCACGGCGCTCTGGTGCTCAGAGAGGAACCTCTGCGCCAGGAATGGTGGGAGTGGATTCCGCCGGCTGAGGATTTCAAGGGATACATGATTGATGTGTACCGCCTTGACTCCGATGGCGCCGAGCAGATTCTAGGCTCGATAGGGGTGGATGTGTCGTCCGACTGGAAGCGCTTCCCGCGCTACGGCTACACCGCCTGGTATGAACGCGGAAAGGAGCAGTGGGTGCCGGGCGATGTGGCTTTCCTCAACCGCCGCCACATCAACGCCGTGCAGTTCCAGGACTGGCACTGGAAACATCACTGGCCATACTGCGCCGATGATTTCTACACCGATATATCCATGCGCGAGATTTCACACAATGTGGTGAAGATGTTTATCGACGTGCAGCACGGATATAACATGAAATCGATTTTCTACAACCTCGGTTTCGGCGCCCTTGACCAGGCCGGCGCCGCTGCCGACGGGGTGAGCCCCGAGTGGTACTATTTCCTTGATCCGGAGCGCACCCGCAAGGACTCGCACCAGCTACCCTCGGGATGGAAAAGCGACATCTTTCTGGTCGACCCGGGCAATGCCGGCTGGCAGAGCTATCTCTGCGACCGCAACGAAGAGGTCTATTCGGCACTCGGGTTCGACGGCTTCCAGGTTGACCAGCTCGGCTCGCGCGGCGACGGCGGATGGGTCTACGATTACTGGGGAAACCGCTTCGACCTTGCCTCGCACTACCCCTCGCTGCTGAAAGCCCTGAAAGCCCGCCATCCGTCGAAAACACTGATAATGAACTCTGTGTCGCGATATGGCGAACAGGAAATCGCTTCTTCCGGGGTAATTGACGTATGCTATAACGAGATGTGGGCCGACTGCGACGGCTTCGACGACCTCTACAAGGTGGTGGCTTCCAACCGCGCCTCGGGCGGCAACGCCATGAAAACCGTTTTTGCCAACTACATGAACTATGACTACGGCAAGGATAACCGGGGCAAGAACTTCAACACCCCCGGGGTGCTTCTGACCGATGCGTGCATTTTCGCCCTCGGCGGAGCGCACCTGGAGCTGGGCACCGGCTACAATATGCTCTGCAACGAATACTTCCCCAACACCAACCTCCATATGGACGATACCCTCGTGGAGGCGATAACCCGCTATTACGACTTTGTCACCGCCTACGAGAACTATATCTACGACACCTCGTCCGAGCTCGGCGAAAGCATCACCTCCCTATCGGGCCACAGTCTCTCCGTATGGAACGCCCATCGAGGGCCGGCGCCGCGCAAAATCGTGATTCACGGGCGCCGAGCGGATTCGGGAGCCGCCGTCTACCATCTGCTCAACTTCAGCAATGTGAACTCCATGAGCTGGCGCGACCTCAACGCCGACATGCCCTCGCCGGAGCGCCATGAGAGCATCACGCTCGACATCGACTCCGACAGGATGGTGTCGAAAGTATGGGCAGCCACCCCCGACCGGCATGCCGGCGTGCCGCTTCCTCTGGATTTCACCCAGCAGGGGCGCTCGGTGAAAGTCACCGTCCCCTCCCTCGACTACTGGACCATGCTCGTCCTCGAATAATCCCCTCCCCATAACAAACCAAGAGGGTGTGTCAAAATGCCGGAAACACTCTTGCAGTAGGGACGCTCCGTGGAGTATCCGCACAAAGGATTGAAAATAAGTCGATTCTGCGGACGCTCCACGGAGCGTCCCTACTGCTTGATGGAATCTGGCAAATTTGAAACAGCCTCCTTCAGTGCCAGGTCACTTCTCAAACAGGGATAATTGAGGATTGAGACAATCTTTAGTGGCAGGATTGGCCTCTGTCGCCCCTTTTTCACGGCATATCCGCGTAAGATCCAGCCGCATCAACAGATTCTTGGTGACAACGCGCTTTGCATCCTTGAACATCAATGCCTTCAATAATGATTGTATCTCAGTGCTGTTAAGAGCCTCATATGCCTTAGCAGCCTCCGTCGGATTGTCGAAATCAAGCTGATAGCATGTGTCGTCAACTATAATAGGTTTTCCTCCATGCTGAGATACCAATATGAAATTGACGGTTATAATTGGGTTACGCAACCTTAGAGGTTATTCATGAGGCTGTTTTATAACGTGAAGTTTGTTCTTCAGGCGATGGCTGAATGGCCGGTAAAGAAAACAAAAGAGGACTCTCGCAGTGAGAATCCTCCGTTTCAGTACCCGGACCCGGGCTCGAACCGGGATGGATTGCTCCAACGGTGTTTGAGACCGTCGCGTCTACCGATTCCGCCATCCGGGCATTGTGGCGGTTGTGTTTGTGGGGCAAAGGTAGGGATTTTTATCCGTTCTGCAAAATAAAATTTGCGGAGGACGGGAATCTACATGGGGGAATATACGGGGAATATACTATACTCGGAGCGGGGATATACATGGAGTGTCTACATGGGGCGGGAGTCAGGGCCTGGTGTAGCCGAGGGCCTTTACGAGGAATTCGGGGGTAAAGTTGGTCCAGACATCGGGTGTCATTGTTATCTCGCCAAGGAGGGCGTGGCCGTCGACGTCGTAGAAGTCCACGCGGGCGAAGGGGAGCCCGGCGCTCAGCTTCCCGGCGGCCTGTATCATTTCGTGCAGCGATGCAGGGGGGGGCACGATGTGGCCGGTGGGGTGGTTCACTACTTCCATCGGCTGCCAGTCAAGGTCGAATGCCATGTTGGGGGTGAGGTGTCCGTTGACTTTGCGCTCCTCGTAATATAATATGAAGCGTGGCCGGCCGTTGAAGCAGAAAAACTTATAGTCGAGCGGCAGTTTGTCGGTGCCGGGCGCCGGCTCGAGAAGCTCTTCGGCGAAAATCAGCGGCTCTATGCGCGAGTAGTGTATCTGCCCCGAGAGTTCGCCGTAGGGGAACCGCAGCCACCGGCGCAGGCGGCGCGTTTCGGCCGCGGTGTCGATGGCGGATTTGTCGCGTACAATGAGATTGGTGCCGCAGCCGTTGTTGGTTTTCATCGCGAATTTCTCCGGGAGGCTTTCCCAGCCGATTTCCTCAGGGCGTCTCCATGAGCCCAGCAGGGCGGGGGTGCGCAGCCCCGGGGCACGCGTGGCGGCATACCGGCGCACGGCCACCTTATCGGCCAGGGTGGCATACAGCTCCAGTCTGGCGGGGTCGGCGGCGGCGTCCATTAGTTGCGCCAGGATATATTCCTGCAGGTTGGCCGGGTGGTTCCAGTCAATGGTCCGTCCGGTCCAGCGGCGGTAGCGCAGGGCCAGTATGTGCCGGGCCATGGAGGGGTTGCCCACGGCTTTTGCCAGGGGCCTGAGCAGGAATAATGGTAAATTTTCTATAAATTTCATTTGGCGCGGGTGAAATTTTCTGCAAAGGTAGCGAATTTAGCCGAAGTCTTCGTAACTTTGCACCGCTTTTTGCCGGATATATAGCAATCCCGGCAGGCCTCACATATCGTTGCCGGCGCGTTCAGCGCGAGTTGCCGCGGCCGGATGTGGACAAATTTGATTGCTTGCAACCACTTGAAAAAATGCTAAAAAGAATATGAACTATCTTTTTACGTCAGAATCGGTCTCCGAGGGGCATCCCGACAAGGTAGCCGACCAGATTTCCGATGCCATTCTTGACAAACTGCTGGCCTACGACCCTCAGTGCCGTGTGGCCTGCGAGACCCTTGTGACCACCGGCCAGGTGGTTATCGCCGGCGAAATCGCCTCGGAGGCGTATATCGACATACCGGAGACGGCGCGCCGGGTTATCACCCGCATCGGATATAACAATTCGGAACTGAAATTCGACGGCGAGTCGTGCGGCGTGCTGTCGGCGGTGCACGAGCAGTCGGCCGACATATCGCGCGGCGTGGTGCGCGGCGAACCTGCCGAGCAGGGCGCCGGCGACCAGGGCATGATGTTCGGCTACGCCTGTTCGGAGACCCCCGAATATCTCCCCCTGACCCTCTCGCTGAGCCATGCCATCGTAAAGGAGCTGGCCGCCATACGCCGCGAGGGGAAGGAGATGACCTATCTGCGCCCCGACTCCAAAAGCCAGGTGACTGTGGAGTATGACAGCGACAACCGGCCGGTGCGCATCGACACCATTGTGGTGTCGACCCAGCACGACGAATTCGTGCTCCCCGCCCCGGGGCGCTCCCAGGCCGACGCCGACGCCGAGATGCTCGCCACCATACGCCGCGACGTGGAGCAGGTGCTCCTGCCGCGCGTGAAGGCCGCTCTGCCCGATGACCTGCGCCGGTTTATGGACGGCAGCTACACCCTCCATGTCAACCCCACAGGCAAATTCGTGATCGGAGGCCCCCACGGCGACACCGGTCTGACCGGCCGCAAGATTATCGTTGACACCTACGGCGGCCGCGGCGCCCACGGCGGCGGCGCCTTCTCGGGCAAAGACCCCTCGAAAGTCGACCGCTCGGCCGCATATGCCGCGCGCTATATAGCAAAGAACATAGTGGCCGCCGGCCTGGCCGACGAGGCACTGGTGCAGCTCGCCTATGCCATCGGCGTGGCAGAGCCGGTGAGCGTCAACATCGACACCCGCGGCACATCGCGCCTGGCTATCAGCGACGCCGAGCTTTCGGCACGCATCGTAGAATCGGGGCTCTTCCCCCTGCGTCCGGCCGAAATCATATCGCAGCTCGGCCTGCGGCAGCCCATCTACGAGGAGACGGCAGCCTACGGCCATGTGGGCCGCACCCCCTGCCGTGTCACCAAAACCTTCCGCTCCCCCTACAACGGCGACAAGACAATGGAGGTCGACCTCTTCACCTGGGAGCGCACCGACCGCGCCGACGCCCTGCGACGCCTCTTCCTCTGACAGCGGCCAGGGTGGGACGAGTAGGACCGGTAGGACTTGTGGGACTTGTGGGAGCTCCCACTGCTCCTACCGGTCCTACCGGTCTTACTCGTCCTACCGGTCCTACCGAAGTTTTTGCGGTGATGATGATGAAATAAGGGGGAGAATATGTAATTTTGCAGGGTGAATTGGTTTGAAAGTTTGTTTTTCGAGCAGTCGGCGTTGCAGGCCGTGTGCGTGATTTCAGTCATCATCGCAGTAGGACTGGGATTGGGCAAGCTGCGCATATGCGGCATATCGCTGGGCGTCACCTTCGTGTTCTTCACCGGCATCATGGCGGGGCATCTCGGCCTGGCTATCGACCCGGTGATACTGAAGTATGCCGAGAATTTCGGACTGATGCTGTTTGTCTACGAACTCGGGCTGAAAGTGGGGCCGGGCTTTTTCAGTTCGTTCCGCACCGGGGGAATACGGCTTAACATGCTGGGGCTGGGGCTTGTGCTGGCCGGTACGGCCACCGCCATAGCCCTGAGCTATATCCTGTCGATACCGATGACCGACATGGTGGGGATTCTCAGTGGCGCAACCACCAACACCCCCTCGCTCGGCGCCGCACAGCAGGCCATAAACCAGCTCGGACTCCCGGCCGAAGGGGCCGCCCTGAGCTGCGCAGTGACCTATCCGCTCGGGGTGGTGGGCGTAATCCTGGCATTTATAATCGTGAAGAGATTCGTGGCACGCAAGGCCGACTACGAACCGCGCCATCACGGCGAGTCGGACCACACGTATGTAGTTGAGTTCCACGTCACGAATCCCGGCATCGACAATCTTACCCTGCGCGAAATCAACCGGCTGGTCACCACCAACTTCGTGGTGTCGCGCATATGGCACGGCGACGAAGTGTCGATTCCCGGTCCCGACGATGTGCTCCACATCGGCGACCGTGTGCTGGCAGTCACCACCGAGGACGAGGTGACACGCCTTAGCGTGCTCTTCGGCGAGAAAAGCGACCGCGACTGGAACAAACCCGATATAAACTGGGATACACTCGACAAGAACCTTGTGTCGCGCACAATCGCCATAAGCAAGCCGCAGCTCAACGGCCGCAGACTCGGCTCGCTGAGGCTCCGCAAACACTATTTGGTCAACATCTCGCGCGTGTCGCGTTCGGGGGTGCGACTCCTTGCGCGCCCCGACCTGATACTTCAGCTTGGCGACCGCCTTACCATCGTCGGCACTCCCGAGGCAATAAACAAGGTGGGAAGCCTTGTGGGCAATTCCGTCACCGACCTCAAGGACCCCAACCTGGCGGCCATCTTCATCGGCATGGTGCTGTCGCTCATCGTGGGGTCGATACCTATCGCCATCCCCGGCATCTCGGTGCCTATCAAGCTCGGACTTGCCGGAGGCCCCATCGTGGTGGGGATACTCATAGGGCGCTTCGGCCCGCACTTCCACATGGTGACCTACACCACCCGCAGCGCCAACCTGATGCTGCGCGGCATCGGTCTTTCACTCTTCCTGGCCTGCCTGGGGCTCGACTCCGGCGGCAAGTTCCTTGAGACGATAATGCGGGCCGACGGCCTGATATGGATTGCGGCGGGCTTCATCATCACCCTTCTGCCGTCGTTGGCGATGACCGTGGCCGCCATGCGCTGGTGGCACCTCGATTTCGGCTCTGCCGCCGGCATGGTGAGCGGGGCAATGGCCAACCCCATGTCGATGACCTATGCCAACGAAATCACCCCCGGCGACGATGCCCCGGTGGCCTATGCCACCACCTACCCCCTGTCGATGTTCGCCCGCGTGGTTATCGCCCAGTTGCTGATAATCTGCTTCGTATAGCCCTCCCCGGACGCCGCGGCTCCGGCCGGAGGTGTGTGTCGATTCCAAAATTTCCTTAAAGAACCGCTGCGGTGTGAACCACGGCGGAGAGCAGTTCGTTCTAATAGCGGAACAACATAAAAAACAACAATAATCATGGAATCGATAATCAATACCCACATCCCGGAATTCAAGGTCCAGGCATACCATAACGGTGAATTCAAGACGGTAACCGACAAGGACGTGCTCGGAAAATGGGCTGTGTTCTTCTTCTATCCCGCCGACTTCACTTTCGTATGCCCCACTGAGCTGGAGGATATGGCCGAGAAATACGAGGAATTCAAACGCCTCGGCGTGGAAGTTTACTCGGTAAGCACCGACTCGCATTTCGTTCACAAGGCATGGCACGACACCTCCGACAGCATCAAGAAAATCCAGTATCCCATGCTGGCCGACCCCACCGGAGTGCTCAGCCGCGCATTCGGAGTGATGATAGAGGAGGACGGCATGGCCTACCGCGGCACATTCGTCAGCAACCCCGAAGGCCTCATCAAACTTGTTGAGATACAGGATAACAGCATCGGCCGCAACGCCGAAGAGCTCCTGCGCAGAGTCGAGGCCGCCCAATTTGTGGCCACTCACGACGGCGAGGTATGCCCGGCCAAGTGGAAACAGGGGCAGGCAACCCTCAAGCCCAGCATTGACCTCGTGGGCAAAATCTGACACATCGCCCCGGCATAACACACAATAACAACAGGGTATCAGGACTGCCGCCTGCCGGTGATGCGGTTTTGATACCCCCTTGTTCTTCTAATCCTTGACAGCCATGCTTGACCAGAATATTATCGAACAGCTCAGAACCATTTTCGCCGGCCTGCGCGGCCATATCTCATTCAGAATGAGCGCACGCCCCGCCGACACCACAGCGCCTGAAATGCTGGAGTTTCTTCAGGAGGTGGCTTCCACGTCGCCACACCTGGCCGTCGCGACATCGGAGGCCGATGAGGAGGCACCTGTCTTCGAGATTATCCGCGACGGCACCCCCACCGGGGTGAGATTCCGCGGCATCCCCAACGGCCATGAATTCTCAACCCTTCTGCTGGCGGTGCTCAATGCCGACGGCCAGGGGAAGAACCTGCCCGACGACACCCTGCGCTCGCGAATCACAGCACTGAAAGGTCCGGTGCGGCTGCGCACTTTCGTGTCGCTCACCTGCACCAACTGCCCCGATGTGGCCCAGGCGCTTAATCTCATAGCGCTGCTGAACCCCTCGGTGGAGAACACCGTGACCGACGGAGCCGTGGTGCCTCTGACTGTCAAGGAGCTTGACATCCAGTCAGTGCCCGCCGTATATGCCGGCGACACTCTCATGAGCGTGGGCCGCTCCACCCTGGGCGACCTGCTGACAAAACTCGAGACGCTCTACGGCACAGAAGGCACCACAGCCACCACCGTGCGCGAATATGATGTGACGGTGCTGGGAGGAGGTCCAGCCGGCGCGGCTGCGGCGATATACTGTGCCCGCAAGGGGTTCAACACCGCCGTGATAGCCGAAGCCATCGGCGGCCAGGTGCGCGAGACCATGGGTATTGAAAATCTCATTTCCGTGCCGCAGACCACCGGCCCGCGGCTGGCTTCCGACCTCAGGACCCACCTCGCCGCATATCCGATAGATCTGTTTGAGAACCGCAAGGTGACCGCCGCCGACATCACCGGCGACATCAAAGAGATATCGTGCGCCGGCGAGACCTTCCGCAGC
The DNA here is from genome assembly GCA_004102785.1 of Muribaculaceae bacterium Isolate-013 (NCI). Taxonomy (GTDB): domain Bacteria; phylum Bacteroidota; class Bacteroidia; order Bacteroidales; family Muribaculaceae; genus UBA7173. Next base: position 6,174 of record SCEJ01000015.1, on the reverse strand, counting down.
CGTGCGCTGATCATCGCCACCGGAGCCGGCTGGCGGCGTCTCTCGGTGCCCGGCGAAGCCGACCACATAGGCCACGGCGTGGCATTCTGCACACACTGCGACGGCCCCTTCTACGCCGGCAAACGGGTAGCCGTGGCCGGAGGCGGCAACTCCGGCATAGAGGCTGCCATCGACCTGGCCGCCATCTGCCCGCATGTTGACGTGTTTGAATTCATGGACAGCCTCAAGGCCGACGGCGTGCTGCGCGACAAGGCCACCTCGATACCAAACATTGACATCCACCTGTCGTCGATGGTCACCGAAATTGTCGGCGACGGCAAAAGTGTGTCGGGCATAAAAGTGAAGGACCGTGTCACGGGCGAGGAATCTCTCTATCCCGTGGAGGGGGTGTTCGTGCAGATCGGACTTGTGCCCAACAGCACTCTGTTCAAAGATTCGCTCCCCCTCACCCGCACCGGCGAAATCGAGGTGGACCGTTGCTGCCGCACCGCTGTGAAAGGGGTATATGCCGCCGGCGATGTCACCGATGTGCCCTACAAGCAGATTGTAATCGCCATGGGCGAAGGGGGCAAGGCTGCACTCTCCGTTTTCGAGGATGCCATGCGCGGCGAAATCTGACGCCCCCGGCAGATAAGTAACTGTTCAAAATTATTTTATACTAACCGGTCATCTTATTTCAATGTTTCTGCGGCGAAATTTTTGAATATTTACCTCTCATCGTCAGTCACGTAGCTCGCTACGCTCCTTCCTCTTCAAGACAAATATTCTAAAAATTTCACCCGCATAAACATTAAAATAATTTCGACCAGTTACTTAATAAAACAGTCAGGTGTATCTGAATTGCACTTTCCTGCAGTTCAGATACACCTGACTGTTTTCAGCCAAAACTTTTTATAGTATTTTTTTCAGGCGGAGTGTACGCGTCGCGCCGTCGGCGAATTTAACCGTACCAACCATCTCATCGCCCTCCTTGACAAACTTAAAACTTTGGCCTTCATCCATGCAGTCGCTGTTGTCAACCAAGGTGAAGCCCGAAGCGGAAAGCCCCTCTATGCACACCGGCATCCCGCTCATCTCCCCGTCACGGTAGAGCACTCCCATTCCAATGGGATTGCTGTCGGCATCCTCCATTCCCTCCTTGTTTCCAAGAAGCACAAACTCGCCGTCTGTAAAGAAACAGTATTCGGCAGGGGTCCCTTTTGCAAAAACGCCATACTCTCCGAAATCGGCAATCTTGATATTGTTCGCCGAAACCCGGGCGTTGCACGAGGAATCGAACCCGTCAGCCATCATCACCAGCGATGTCGGGGTCACGTTCGTGACTTTCAGCGGCATACTCTCGCACGGCCGAAAATCTTCGGTGACGAAGCCGACCGCGTGCGAGCCATTGGTCACAAATACGTATTCGGTAGCACCGGGCACTGCTCCGGCATAGACGGTGTAATTCTGAGCGCCGCAATATTGAACTGCGGCTCCTGCCATTAACGCAAAGAAAAACAATAGTTTTTTCATAGATTTTATTGGTTTAAAGCGCTTTAGGTCTATATGTGAATTTATTTTGGGAAAGTCAGGGTGCGCTCCTCCGGCAGCGCCGACGAGGTGTTGGTGTCAATCAGGCGCAGTTTCAGCCCCTCGATGCCGTCGCGGCTGAAAAGCGGAGTCAGCGGGCAGCTCACATAATATTCGCGTGAGAAATTAGGTGTCTCAGTGCCCCGCCGGTGAAAGAGGTATGCCACAGGCCAGGGGTCGTCGATGGTGGTTTTGTCAACGATTATGGCGAAACGGCGCGGCTCGCTGTCGTAGGTCAGGTTAAGGCGCAGATTCAGACGCTGGCCTGCCCTCCAGGCCGAAAGGAGATATACCCCTTCGGAATCCCAGCCGGCCAGTCCGGCAGGCTCTGTCTGCAGCAGAGCCATGTTGTTTATGCCGCGTGCGCCGGTCACGGTTATATATCCCGGATCGGCCGGGTCGGAGGTGTATGAAAGCAGCAGAGCGTCACCCTGCGCAAGGTCATCGGCGGCAAAGCCGCCGCGTGAACGCAGCTCCTCGGCGTTGTCAGAGCCGGGAGCGTAATATATGAACGCAGTACACCCCTCTGATGTGCCGGCATACTCCACGATATTCTGCACCACCGGCAGGCGGGGTGAATCGTCGCCGTTGCCGGAGCAAGCGGCCAGGAGCGCGCAGGCGGCCATGGAGGCAGCCATCATGGTGTCAAAGCTGATTTTTTTCATTTCGGGAGGAGATTGAGGTTACAAGACCGTCGCGCATATGGATTACGCGGTCGCAGTCGGCGGCAAGACTCTCATCGTGGGTCACGATTACGAATGTGGCCCCCAGCCTGTCGCGCAGGTCAAAGAAAATGCGGTGCAGCTCGGCGCGGTTTGCAGAATCGAGCGAACCCGAAGGCTCGTCGGCAAGCACCACCTGCGGTGTGTTGACCAGCGCGCGGGCCACCGCGGCCCGCTGGCACTCTCCTCCCGACAACTGGCCGGGGCGATGCGCCGCGCGCTCCTTAAGCCCCAGCATGGCCACCAGCTCCGACGCCCGTGCGAAAGCCTCCCGGCGCGCGATGCCGCCGATCAGCGCCGGCATCGCCACATTCTCCAGGAGGGTGAACTCCGGCAGAAGCTGGTGAAACTGGAACACGAAGCCGATATTGCTGTTGCGGAAGCGCGCCAGCGCCGCCGGGCGCAGCGCAAATGGGTCGACGTCGCCGTAACGCACCGTGCCCGCTCCGGGGCGGTCAAGAGTGCCGAGAATCTGCAGCAGTGTGGTTTTTCCGGCACCGCTGGGGCCCACGATGGCAGTCACCTCTGAGGTTCCCACAGAGAGGTCTACCCCCCGGATTACCTCCAGTGAGCCGAACGATTTGTGTATGCCGCTGCAAGTTATCACGTCGGTAATCCGGTAAGCGTCAGGTGAGCGTGTCGGCTATACGCGATATTGCGTATTCCGGGCGCACGCGCCGGTAGAGAATATCGTAGACAGCCTCGGCGATAGGCATGTTCACCTGGTGGGCGAGGTTGATTTCATGGATACACTTGGCTCCGTAGTAACCCTCGGCCGTCTGCTCCATCTCCATCCGGGCAGCCTTTACAGAGTAGCCCTTTCCGATCATGGAGCCGAAATTGTGGTTGCGCGAGAAGCGCGAGTAGGCCGTCACCAGAAGGTCGCCGAGATACACCGAGTCGCAAATCTGGCGCGGACGCGGATTCACGGCGTCAAGGAAGCTCTCCATCTCGCGTATGGCGTTGGACACCAGCATGGCCAGGAAGTTGTCGCCCTTCTTCATGCCGTGCACTATTCCGGCGGCTATGGCGTAGATGTTTTTCATCACTCCGGCATACTCCACTCCGTCCACGTCGGTGGTGGGGATAAAGTGGCAGTTGCGCCCCGAGCACAGACGCTGGCCGAAGACTGTGGCGGCCTCGATGTCGGGGCAGCCGATGGTGAGATACGACGGACGCTCCAGTGCCACCTCCTCGGCGTGGCACGGTCCCGACACCACGAGCATACGCTCCTGCGCCACACCGAACCGCTCACGCATATAGTCTGTGACGAGCAGGTTGCAGTCGGGCACAATCCCTTTCACGGCCGAAACCACATGCTTCTGCGAGATATCGACCGAGAGCTTGTCGACGTGGCTCTTGAAATAAGGCGACGGCATCACCAGCAGCAGCGTGTCGGCCTCCGAGGCCACATAGTTTATATCGGCCGAGAACTCTATGCGGTCAACATCGAAAGACACATCGGTGAGATAGGCCGGGTTATGCCCCAGTCGCCTGAACTCCTCGATGCGGTCGTCGCGGCGCATATACCACAGGATTGATTCGGAATTCTTCAGCAGCAGTTTGGCCAGGGCGGTGGCCCATGAGCCACCCCCCATCACGGCCACACGCCCCGGAAATTTCGTGTCAGCAGCCATATATTCAGTTGTTTTCTTCGGCTCCGGCGGCGGCAGTGGCTGCTGCGGCAGCCTCCACCCATGCAGCCACCTGCTCCATCTGCGGAGCTTTCAGGCCGAGCTTGAACTTCTTGTTGATACCGATAAGCTCCTGGAGGAGTTTGCCGGGCACGGCGGCGCCGAGAGCGGCCACTGTGGCGCATCCGGCCTTTCGCACCGGCGCAATCCAGTCGGCCTCTACGCCCACGGCGGCGAAAGCCTCGTCCTTGTCGCGGGGAGCCACCTTCTCGGGGCGCATCTGCGGGAAGAAGAGCACCTCCTGTATGGTGGTCTGGCCGGTCATGAGCATCACCAGGCGGTCCATGCCGATACCCATGCCGGAGGTGGGGGGCATGCCGTATTCGAGCGCGCGGATAAAGTCGTGGTCGATAATCATGGCCTCGTCGTCACCCTTCTCCGAGAGTCGCATCTGCTCCACGAAGCGCTCGTACTGGTCAATCGGGTCGTTAAGCTCAGAGTATGCGTTGGCCAGCTCCTTGCCGTTGACCATCAGCTCGAAGCGCTCGGTAAGTTCGGGATTGGAGCGGTGGCGCTTGGTGAGCGGCGACATCTCTATGGGGTAGTCGGTGATGAATGTGGGCTGGATGTACTTCCCTTCGGCCTTCTCGCCGAAAATCTCGTCGATGAGCTTCCCTTTGCCCATGGTGTCGTCAACTTCGATGCCCATGGAGCGTGCGGCGGCGCGGAGCTCCTCTTCCGATTTCCCTTCGATGTCGAAGCCGGTGTGGTCGAGGATGGCCTGGCGCATTGTCACACGCGGGAACGGCGCACGGAACGATATCAGGTTGTCGCCCACCTTCACCTCGTCGGTGCCGTTGACCTCGCGGCAGATCATCTCGAGCATCTTCTCGGTGAAAGCCATCATCCAGTTGTAGTCCTTGTAGGCCACATAGATTTCCATACAGGTGAACTCGGGGTTGTGGGTGCGGTCCATACCCTCGTTGCGGAAATTCTTCGAGAATTCATATACCCCCTCGAAGCCGCCCACGATGAGGCGCTTGAGGTAAAGCTCGTCGGCGATGCGGAGATACAGCGGTATGTCAAGGGCGTTGTGGTGAGTGATGAACGGACGCGCCGACGCGCCGCCGGGAATCGACTGCAGAATCGGGGTCTCCACCTCCATGTAGCCGTGGTCGTTGAAATAGCGGCGCATGGCGTTGAACACCTTTGTGCGCTTGATGAAAGTCTCCTTCACGCCGTCGTTCACCACCAGGTCCACGTAGCGGCGGCGGTAACGCAGCTCGGGGTCATCGAAGGCATCGTAGGTCACGCCGTCCTTCACCTTCACCACCGGCAGGGGGCGTAGCGATTTCGAGAGCACTTTCAGGCTCTGGGCATGAACGGAGATTTCGCCGGTCTGTGTGCGGAACACGAATCCCTCCACACCAACGAAGTCACCGATATCGAGAAGTTTCTTGAACACCGTGTTGTAAAGCTCCTTGTCGTCGCCGGGGCATATCTCGTCGCGGTTCACATACACCTGTATGCGGCCGCGTGAATCCTGCAGCTCCATGAAGGAGGCTTTGCCCATGATGCGGCGCGACATCACGCGCCCGGCGATGCTCACACGGCGCATCTCCTGACCGGGCAGAGGGTTACCCTCGCCGTCGAGGGCGGGGTCGGTGAAATTCGCGCGGATTTCGTCGGTATAACCCGTCACGGGGAATTCGGCTGCGGGATAAGGCTCGATACCCATCTCGCGCATACGCGCCATAGATTCGCGGCGCACTATCTCCTGTTCGCTAAGTTCAAGAATATTCATCGTATATGAAGTTCTGTGTCTGAGGTTACAAAACACCATGCAGCGGCGCCGGGCGCTACTGCCGGAAATTACCGCAAAGTTAGCAAATCCCCGTCAAAAAGCCTAACCTTATGCAAAAAAACAACCCCATATACCACGGCTCTTTCATTTAAAAATGCTTGGAATTTTCAAAGTGTATGACTGATAGTTAGTTAAAAGCCATTAACCCTTTTATCCAAAATGAGATTAATACAGCCATTGCGTAACTGCTACATATAACTACCTGATTAACAGTGGCGCATTATAGCATCAAAGTTAAATGAAAGAGCCGTGCCCATATACACGGCTCTTTCATTTAAAATCGGCCGAAGTTTACAAAAATAGTGGTATTTTATAGCGAAAATGTCTACCTTTGCACATAGCGATGCCGAAGCACCGCCTTCGGTGTTTCTTTATCATAAGATTT
>SCEJ01000154.1 GCA_004102785.1 Muribaculaceae bacterium Isolate-013 (NCI) | reverse complement strand
CGCAACGCTTACCGACCCCTCAGCGGGGCCGGCCATTGACGATGTGGAGACTCTGACGAGGGAATACCCATTCTTTGTACTCCCGGCCGTGCTTGCCCTGCGCCACCGGAGCCAAGAGATTTCGGAGCCGCTGCGCCAAAAACTGATGAATATCATAGCCCTCAACTCGCCCGACCCGCAGGCAATGTTTATGCTTGCCGATGTGGCATATGAGGACTGGGCACAATTCTATCCAGCGGCATCAACAGGCGTGACCACCAACGACGCCATCACAAAGTTTCTGGAGACATACGGCCACACCGACCCGCGTGAGGAGGCCCTGCTGGAGCGTCTGATATTCAACCCCACTCCCCACTACCCAAACCCCCGGGCCGGGGGGCAGGAGCAAAATCTACCGGAAGCCACCGACGGCCCGGCGGACAACTCACGTCACGCGGTAATCGATTGATTTATTCTAGAACACAATGACGACGAGATAGGCATCCCGCCGACAACCACCGCCACTCAGAGGGAATATCGTGGTCCACATACCGAAGTGAGACACACCGACAACCACCCCCCCTAAC
>SCEJ01000153.1 GCA_004102785.1 Muribaculaceae bacterium Isolate-013 (NCI) | reverse complement strand
TTCCGGGTCGCTTAGCTTGGCGAAAGTGGTTGATGAATATAGTTCGTGGAGGGCGCGGTGTATGTCCCAGCCATATTCCGCCATAAGCATCTCTGCAAGTTCTGCCGCAAGGCATTCTATTTGAAAGTGTATGTTTTGTGTCATCATTCGATGCGTGTTAAGAGTTGTATGGTTTTGGGAGTGCCGGAAAAGTATTGTACAGCATGGTCGCCCTTGAATCTCAGTTCTTCGACCAATGCAGATGCCGACAGATAGCCCATTATGAAACGGCGAATCTGAACGCCAACAGTATTATCGACAATAGGCCCGATAACAATGTCGTAGGGCTGAGCCGGAATGTCGGAGTTGTTCTTGCGGTTCATCACCACAAATTCCGCCCATTCTTCGGAATAGTCAGGGAAAATCTTTATGTTCAGCCCGTTATTTGCAGCCTCGTATTCATCGAACTCAAAGCACGATAAAGTGGCAGCTCCTTCGTTGAGAAATCGGGTTGTCCGGACTGCCATTTCCATAGCCTGGTCTGGATTTGCATTGAGATAGAAGCCCTGTCCGAAATCCTTGCAACGCTTACT
>SCEJ01000152.1 GCA_004102785.1 Muribaculaceae bacterium Isolate-013 (NCI) | reverse complement strand
GGCTGCAGGGTGGGTGTGAGAAAAGTGTTGTCTATTAAGTCCCAGGATTTGCGCAGTTCGCGGTCGAAGTGCAGACTGGCGGTTGGTGGCGATAACGTTCCTTAGTTGGGGGGAAAGGTGGATTGGAAACGCTCGGCATCCTCCGCTTCCACGGGGCGGTTGATGATGCTGTGCGGCAACGGTGTCTCGCCCACCGGAATGCTTTGCGGAAGCTGCGGGTCATCGTCAGCCGAGCCAATTGCAAAAGAATTTGAAAAAAGGTTAAATGGGCACAGCAAAAGCGCCGCCAGAAGTGACAACAGTGACTTTCCGGCGACCGCAGTGATATATTCTTTTTTTGAGGTAGTCTCTTTTTTCATTGCATAAACGGCTAATCGGTAGCGAGTTGGATGTCTTTGTCTGCAACTGCGCCGCTTTGTGCCTATTGTTCTCTTGTTTTCAGACTATCAAAGATAGTAATTAATTTGGCAAGTTCATCCTGATTTTTGAACGGGAATGTGATTTTTCCTTTTCCGGAGTTGTCGCATGCAAACTGCACCGGGGTGTTGAATGCCGACGACAACTGTCGGCGCAGT
>SCEJ01000151.1 GCA_004102785.1 Muribaculaceae bacterium Isolate-013 (NCI) | reverse complement strand
CAAGTACTCCATATTGGAGAAGGTTTGCCCTAATTGTGGGCATACTGTATGCAGCGAGTTTCCGGAAGGTGTAAACGGAGACGTATTCTACGGCCCGAATGTACAGGCCCTGGTTGTATATCTTTGTGAAGAGCACGCTGTATCATACCAGCGTATCAAAAGGCTCATGAATGATATGTTCCATATAGACATGAGTGACGGTACGATCAACAAGATAGTGCAAAGGATGACCAAGCGGGCAAGAGCACTTTACGAGAGAATCAAGTCAAAGATAGGCAAGTCTCCAGTAGCTGGCGCAGATGAGACGGGTATAGACATTGCGGGAGTCTTGCATTGGCTGTGGGTATGGCAGACAGAGACTGCGTCTTTTTTCAAAGCACATGCAAAACGTGGTCACAAAGCAATAGATGATACATTTGACAAGGGACTCCCAGATACAGTACTTGTAACGGACAGGCACGGAGCTTACTTCAGCATGAATGTCAAGACCCACCAGATTTGCCTCGTACATCTCCAGCGTAATCTCGTTTATCTGACAGAGTTGCAACCTGAAAACCAATGGCCCAAGGACATGCTC
>SCEJ01000150.1 GCA_004102785.1 Muribaculaceae bacterium Isolate-013 (NCI) | reverse complement strand
ATGTCCTTGAGAAGCTGGAGGTCGCGGTTGTAGCCCAGAGGCAGATTGGCCGTCAGATGAGCTATCTCGTTGGGTACGGACTGGAGACGGTTGCACTTGCCGCGCATGATTTCAAAGACATCTGGATTCTTCTTTTGGGGCATGATTGACGAGCCGGTGGTTAGCTCGTCGGGAAAAGAGACGAAACCGAGGTTCTAGCATACCCACATTCACACATCCATAGCCAGATGGCCGAGCGTCGATGCAATCGAGGCTATGGCCATGGACGCGGCGCGCTCGGTCTTGCCGCGCGACATCTGGGCGGCCACAACATTATAGTGGAGCGTCTCGAATCCGAGCAGACGGGTGGTCATCTCCCTGTCGAGCGGAAACGACGAGCCATAGCCGGCGGCCGAACCGAGAGGATTCTGATTGGCCACATTATAGGCTGCGGCGAGCATCTGCATGTCATCAACAAGCGACTCGGCATAGGCTCCGAACCATAGTCCGAACGACGAGGGCATCGCCACCTGCAGGTGGGTGTAGCCGAGCATGAGTTTGTCTTTATGCTCTTCGCTGAGAGTCTGGAGGCGTGTGAAC
>SCEJ01000149.1 GCA_004102785.1 Muribaculaceae bacterium Isolate-013 (NCI) | reverse complement strand
GCGCCACATTCTTCAGCATGTCGTTTATGGATTCGATGATGCTCCTTTTACGAAGCATCATCCTGTCATAGAACGGCATGAGACGCTGTTTCATGTTCGAGCGAAGGCCTGTCACAATATGTATGCCGTCATCCCAGAGATGTCCGAAAAGAGACTGCGATATATATCCCTTGTCAGCATATAGTTTTCCGAACACCCTGTCAGTCAGCGTGTCAATGACAACCTTGTTGCGGTCGTCCACATTGGCGCGTGTTAGTACAAAGTTGATCAGCTCGCCTTTTTCGTTACATAGCAGATGCAGCTTGAAGCCGACATACCATCCCATAGTGCTCTTCCCTTTGGCCGCGATATCCTTGAACACCTTCATGTTGAACTGGCGCTTGTTGTGTATGACCGGGATGCAGGTGCTGTCCACAAAACTTATCCCCGTGCACTCTCCGAAACAAGCGAGCCGCAGAAACATGGTCAGAGCCACGAAACATCGGGGCATGACCTCCACGAAGCGGTTGTAGGAGAATGTCTGCGGAAACAGATGCTTCCAGTGAATGCGCACACATCCCAGATAATAGTGCTTGAAGTTTCGGTACGAATTGAAGTGGAAAC
>SCEJ01000148.1 GCA_004102785.1 Muribaculaceae bacterium Isolate-013 (NCI) | reverse complement strand
CAAGCCTGCGAAGATCCTCCTCCGTGCTGATCTCTACAATTGCATAATCCTGCTCCTGCGCGGTGCTTCTATAACCGTTGCCGCCCTTATATTGTTCATAGGTTAACGTCTCTTCCGCATAAGCGGTTGCCGGTGTCTGCAGCAGTAATGCCGCTCCCAGCAGGAAACATAATAATCTCTTACTGTTCATCTTCTGTTCCCTCGCTTTCTGCTGTATTCTTATCTGCATGATTCTCATCGGTTCCCGGTGCATTGTCTCCAGTCTCATTATCCCGACAGGATTCTCCATCCTCAGACAACTCCTGTGCTTCCAACCTGGGGTACGCATTCTCCGCTGCATCCTCCCGCTCCATGGTCACGGTATCCTTGGGACGCACCACCGCTCCCATCTCACCGTCGATGACACCGATGAAATCACCTTCCAGCACACCGTTGACATAACCCTTGATATGACCGTTCATTCGGATCCTACCGGCAGAAGGCAGCGGCTTCGCCAGATCACGCTTTAAAGTAAATGCCGTCTTCTGAATAATGATATCTCCGATCAGCAGTGTCTGGGGCAATGCCAGCAACACTAATAAAATAGAGGTCAGGGTACCACGTCC
>SCEJ01000147.1 GCA_004102785.1 Muribaculaceae bacterium Isolate-013 (NCI) | reverse complement strand
AAAACTTATTTGACTTTACCAAATAAAATTGCCGCTAATCTCTATAAAACCAGCAGGTTAAATTTACCTATAATGGTGATGTCTATTCCACATTATCGCCGTAACATGTCCGCTGAATAGTTACTTTTTTGGTTAATTAAGGTTAAAAAGTTTGAAGTACAAATAAAATCAGCCACTTTAGCAGCGATTGGATAACAATTTGATTTTATGCCCTTTGAATAGTTAAGAATATGTTGTAAAACACATTTTATATCTTTTTCATTGCGTAATTCTTACTTGCATTTCATCAACTACCAACGGACTGTCGGGCATCGAAGGCGTTGAAGCCGAAGCTGACAACGCTCCCGTATACTACAACCTCCAGGGTGTGCGCGTGGCCGCCCCAGCCGAAGGGCTCTACATCGTGGTCCGCGGCGACAAGGTTGCAAGAGAGTATGTAAAATAATTGCCTGCTGACTTATATATCGAACCTGCTGACTTATAATCGAGTAGGAGGTAAACACTAATCATAGGTGTTTATCTCCTACTTTCGTGTTTACCGACCTCTCACACCACCGTACGTGCCGTTCGGCATACGGCGGTTCTTAACGCGGATGCAGTTTCTCGT
>SCEJ01000014.1 GCA_004102785.1 Muribaculaceae bacterium Isolate-013 (NCI) | reverse complement strand
ATGAAAAAAATACGATTTTAACGAAGAGATAAACAACTGAAATACAGATATAACAGATTACCCGCTTCGGGCTGAAGCGGGTAAGGGCAGGTATACGCTTTATTTTATCTTAAATGAAAAAGCCGTGATACTTACTCAGGTGAAATTGGCAAAGCTCATTGGCCGTTATAGGAATAAAGGAATCTATACATGACACCAAATCAGGCAATATCGAAGCATTAGAGGTTATTTTTTTACAACCTCTAAATTTCGACTCTCCTAAAAATGTTTTCTTCCGACAAATCGCTAATTTTGCACATGTCAGTTGAGTGTAGGGTTGAGTGTAGGATACCTCAACTTGCAAAAAAATCACAAATTCTTCTCCAAAAATTTTGTCAATTCAAAAATTACCCCTACCTTTGCAACGCAAAAACAGATAGCCTGCTTATCACAACAGTTGCACGGTGCCATAGCTCAGTTGGTAGAGCAAAGGACTGAAAATCCTTGTGTCCCCGGTTCGATTCCTGGTGGCACCACAAAAGACCGCTAATTCTCAATGAGTTAGCGGTCTTTTATTCAATCATACCCCTCCAAGTCACCACAAAAGTCACCACGCCCATCCTAATACACTGAAATATTGTTTATTATGCGTGTCTGTATAGGCGCATATCTTTTATCATGGCGGTTTAATGCGCTGATAATCAGTATATATTTCAAATTCAACCAAATCCGTTCAGCGTCATTCATCCCCACATCACCGCCTGATGACCCCAAACATTAACAGACTTTAACCATATTCCAGCAATAAAAATGTGGTGACCTCAGCCAAAATCTCGCCGGGTCACCACACCTTAGGGTTAAAATATCAAAATATTTTCGTAACTTTGCAGTCGGATAGGCCGTGGTCTGTCCAAACATTTTTGAATCAAAGAGGCGTTATGTCTTCTGCTTGTACGGATAAAGCGTAGGAAACTTACATCCAAGTATATGCAAGAGAAAGTCATGACAGTCTCCATGCCATACGGCGTGGAGCTGTTATTTCCACATCTTCATATACAGGTATTCCTACCACCTATCCGTAAAGGCGTGGCATAGCAGCCCACGCCTCTTTTTTATTTATGACCAAGTGGGCTTTTGGTCAGTTTTAAGTTGAGTATATGGCAATAATAGACGTTGTAAAATATCAAACGGTTGATGGTGAACTTTGTCATAAGTTCGACTCCGATGACCTGCGTATGGGTACTCAGCTTGTGGTACACCCAGCTCAAACAGCTTTCTTTGTAAAAGGAGGTGCCATCTGTGATGAATTTACTGCGGGAACATATAGAATTGATACTGAAAATATACCGATACTTAATAAGATTATAAACTTGCCTTTTGGCTCGGAATCTCCGTTCCAAGCCGAGGTATGGTTTATAAATCAAACAGCAAAACTCAATCTTCCCTGGGGCACTCCGCACCCAATTCAAATTGAAGATCCTCGGTATCATATTATTGTGCCTGTTCGAGCTCATGGTCAATATGGTATCCGTGTCACTAATCCCCGTATCTTCTTGGAAACTCTTATCGGCAGCATGGGGGCGTTTACATCTGAACAGATTGAACAATTTTATAAGGGCAGAATCATTTCCGCCCTAAACTCTTTGCTCGCGAGGCAAATTGTTACCAACGGCATATCAATTCTTGACATCAATACATTATTGTTGTCAATGTCTGATTCCATTAATGAGCAACTCAATCAACTGCTTGGGAAATACGGAGTTTCAATTATCGAATTTTCGATAATGTCAATTACTTTCCCTCAGGATGACGAAAGTGTTATTAAGCTAAAAAACGCCAAAGATCTTGCCGCGCGTCTTCGTATTACCGGACGCGATGTATACCAAATGGAACGTAGTTTCAACGTCCTTGAAGCCGCTGCTAACAATGATGGCGCAGGAGGTCAGATGATGGGGTTAGGCGTAGGTCTCGGAGCTGGGATGGGCGTGGGTAATGCAGCCGGTAATATTGCCGGCCAGTATCTAAACACCAATCCTCATGTGCCGCCCATCCCTCAGTCCGCTCCGACATACTATTTGCTGATAGATGGTCAACAAGTCCCCAATCTAACGACCGAGAGTATTTCGGCTTACATCTCAAGTGGTGTTGTCGATGGTTCCACGCTTGCGTGGACGATTGGAATGTCTGCTTGGCTTCCTATCTCTCAGATTCCGACATTAGCATCGTTAATCAATTCTATTACACCACCACCTTTGCCATAATATGAAACAAATATTCCCAATCTTATATGTCATCTTTCTGATGATAAATATCGTAGCCGGATTGATATTATCCTGCTATCCCATGTTCAATATGGGAATAAATACAGTTGTAATCTGCGTTGCAGCCTTGTTTTCCTACTGGGTCAACAAAGGGTCTTTTAAATCTGCATTTACAATATCTCTGGCTTTTATCATCCCGTTATTTACTTTAATAGAATTTATTATGGGACTATTAATGCCTTCTCAGTTAGAAGACAATTGGGGAATCATTGCTATCCTCTGTCTAATGGCATTTAATGGCTGTCTCATTTATGCCATTGCCAAACGTTCTGCAAATCAAGTCAAAAATAAACCCTCACAAGACTGTAAATCCTCATGAAACCACTTACCTGTGAAATGTGCGGAAGCACAAATATCCTTAAACAAGATGGTGTATTCGTATGTCAGTCATGCGGAACCAAATACTCCGTTGAAGAAGCCAAGAAAATGATGGTCGAAGGAGTTGTCAACATTGAAGGGAAAGTCAAGATTGATCAATCGGACAAAGTTCCAAACTTGTTGTCTCTTGCTCAGAATGCCATTGACAGTTTAAATGTTGATGAAGCGGAGTCATATGTTAAACGTATTCTTGAAATTGACTGCGACAATGCCCAGGCATGGTTTATTAAGATGAAAGCCATCGGATTATCCTCAAGTATTGACAACCTTAGAGTCACAGAGATAATATCTGCCGGAAAAAAGGCTATCGAAAAATCCAATGGAGAATTGGAAATAGACGTATACGGCTTCTATATAACAGTTCTCAACGTAAACCTTCAGTCGTTTACCGAGCAATTACAAAACACAGGGGCTTTAAAGCAGATATATGAACTGAATTGTATATCGAATCCATTTAAAGCATCAGAACTTACAGCCGATTCAGATGAAATATTTGCTTTTATAATGAGCCAATATGAATTGTTGCTGAGTTTACGCTATGTGATCCCGGATGATAAAGTCGCACATGAGGAACTTTCTTGCCTTGTAGGATTTGCGGCAAAAAACTGGATTAATTTCACGCAAGCTGTTAACGCTCGTTTTAACGTATTTAAATCGAATCTTAACGAAGAATCCGTTACGGAATTTCGCGCTATACTTAATAGAATCAAGCAGGGTCTTCCAAGCGGAAATCTTGACACGTTTAATGAGGAGCATATATCAAATCCATCTTCCGGACCGTGCTATGTTGCAACAGCGGTATATGGCTCTTACGATTGTCCCGAAGTTTGGACACTACGCAGATTCCGCGATTACACACTCGCCGAAACTTGGTATGGGCGCGCTTTCATACGCACCTACTATGCTGTTAGTCCGACCCTTGTAAAATGGGTTGGCAACACTGCAATCTTTAAGAGAATCTGTCTTGCTCTACTTGACGGACTTGTTCGTAAACTTCAAGTAAATGGCGTTGAATCTACGCCTTATAAAGACCGAATTTTTAAATAACCCCATAAAAATGATAATACCGTAAAACAAATATTTCAGCTATGGCAGACATAAACAGAATCATATATCTGATTGATGAATACCTCGAATCAAACAGATTAAATCATGTGGGGCCCAGTGAAGTCGCCGCCTATTTAGCTAAAAACGGGGCTTTGCCTTCCGACGGAGGAAAAACTTTACGCAGACACCTGCGAGATGGCAAAATTCCTAATGCAGAGCAACCCGGCGGTAAAAAACAATCATGGTATATCCGACATTCAAATTGTAAAAAAACATCGCTTTCCACCCCGGCACATACGTCAGAGACAGAAGTCATCATGACAAAAGTCCTGACATCCAGCGTTGTCACAGAGGGTCTTGCGCCCATCGCCGATTCAGAATCGGAATTTCTGATCTTAGGGACATTGCCGGGCAAAGTATCATTGGAGACACAATGTTACTATGCGAATCAGGGTAATCAATTCTGGAAAATCATGTCAAGTCTGTTTGACGAAAGTATACCACTCGCTTATGAAGACAGGCTACGATTTTTGGAGAAACACCATATCGCATTGTGGGATGTGCTCAAATCAGCAGAAAGAATCAGTAGTCTCGATTCAGACATCAAAAACTTAACTATCAATGATATATTAGGGTTTATTTCAAAGCATCCAAATATTCGTGTCATCGGTCTAAACGGAGACAAAGCTTCAACTTATTTTAGAACATATATAAATATAGATGAACTACCGAAACATATACGTGTCGTTTCTCTCCCAAGTTCCAGTTCAACAAACACCCATTTTACGCTAGACGCTAAAATAGACCGCTGGGAAACGATTCTAAAACAATGAAGCCAACGAAGAACCGTGTATACTGCATTGGATGCAGACATCCAAAGATGCTCTTTGAAACTCAAGCAAAGGCAGATAATTTCATCAAGTTCAATCGAGATGAAATAGCCTCTTTGTCTGGGAAAGTCCCGTCCAGAAGCTACTACTGCTCATTTTGTTGTGCCTGGCATGTAACCAGCGTAGACAATGAGGGGGAAGCCGTGGCTAATGATATCCGTGATAAAAAAACTTGGTATAAGATTAGGGATTTGCGTAGGGATAAACTCCCACAAACATCTGAAGGGCAAAAACTTTCAGAAATGCTTGTTTTCGTCCATAGCCTGATACAAAAATGTCAAAGACAACTGTCTCTGACAAATCTCCCTGAAGCACTTAAACTATTTAAAGAAATAGTGCTCGATTTTTCAGTAATTGAAGATATGGCTTCAAGGCAGGGGGTTATATCGTCACGAATAGATCGAGTCAATGTCAAGATTAAAATGCTCCAAAACACTTTCGATATAATTGATGAATATGATATCGACAGCGACACACGCAAATTATTTTTAAGTAAATCAGACTCATCATATCATGAGTTGGCTACTAGATACCTACGAAACAAAGAAAAAAGGGAGAGCAAAAATTCGTCTAAATTATAAATAATCAGACATCAAATATTGGACAGGCATTTGTCATTGATAATTTTAACTAATTTAATCAGAGGCACCAAATAGTATCAAAGCAATGGCTTTGAATATGAGTATGCAATGGCTTGTAGGCAAAGAAAAATAGATATTGGACAGACTTTATGAGCTAAGAACGAAATTATTTCGTCGAACTATTACACAAAAAAACAAAGTTAATCCACCGAAAGAAACGATCTTCTCTCGGTGGATTTTTGATTAGTGCAGTTTAGGACCTTTGCGTTGTTGCTTGGCTTTTTGCTCGTCCTTAAAGCGGCGTTTGGCTTCCTCAAAGCTCATGCCGGGGTGCAATTCAAGGAAGTGCTTGAAGTCGTCCGGCATTCCTCTGTCGTGAGCGAAACCTTGTTCTTCAGGAATGTTTCCACCGAGAGAAGGCGATGAGAATCGGATTCCGGTGCCCTGCGATGATGATGCGGGAGATTGCTTAGACGCCAACTGTCGCTGGAAGGCTTCGGGGATTTTGTGGTCGTAGGGATATGTACGGCTCATTACGGGTTCTCGTTTGTCGAAATCGTACCAAATCCAATGATTGATTGGCACAACGCCTCCGGGGTCACAGATTCCGATGCTGATGAACTTGCCTTCCTGATAGGCTTGCTGCTTTAGTCGGTCAATCCTTACGCCGCATACGATATCCGGCAATGGCGGGATAACAATAGGCTCCGGCTGCTTTGATTTAGGCTGTGACTGCCGTTGCGGTTTAGGCTGTGGTGCGGTTCCGGGTTGAGTCTTTGCCGCTTGCTGTTTCTCTCGACGAGCCTTGAATTTCAATTCAAGATTCTCGCGGCTGAAAAAGGAATCGAGTTTCTTATACCAGAATTCATGTCTGCCTGTGCAGTAATACAGATTCGTTTTCCCTGATTGGCCGGTCTTTTCCTTGACCCTTATACCCTGTTGCTTAAGAGCAATGAGAAACGAGTTCCAGTCCTGAATCTCCGGACGGATGTACACTCCGGCTATATTGTGGACAAGTGGGTAACGGATTTTATCTTTTCCCCGCAGTTTTGAAACATCTGTATTAAGTTTGCTCTTTCCCTGCGTAAGACGGTGTTTCAGATTGAGAGCCTTGCAGACGCGCTCATTCTTCTTGAAGTTGGTGGTCTGAGTCAGAATCTTGCCGTCATAATCAACCCGGCTGAAAACTATATGACAGTGCGGATGCGCCTTGTCAAAATGTCGTACCACTATGTACGGGGTATTGGTCAGCCCCATCTGCCTCATATATTCCTGCGCCACCTCGGTCATAAGTTCGTCCGTCATCTTCGGAGCATCGTCTGGATGAAAGTCGAGTGATATATGACCGACCGGGTCTTTTATAGGCTTACGTTGTCGTGACGGTCGGGCGATGTCGTCAGCCATAGCCTTGCGGCCTTCATATATCCTTATGTCGCCGGAGGAAGACAGGAGTTTCCAGTCTTTGGAAAGATGGTCGATTATATCCTCTCCTTTGTTGCGCTGCGGTGGGTCTTGATGGCTTTGCCACCGCGCACCAGCTCCGCTGACATGCGCTTCAAGCCCACTCGCGAGCCGCTTCGCGGGTTCATATTTTCTTTCATCGGCTTTCAGACCTTTCGACTGCTCCTTATAGAGCTTCTCTTCGAGCTTGCGGCGGGTGACATAATCGACACATCCGCCAAAGCCTGAGCCGCTTATTATATATGCTATCATAGGAAATTAGGAACTTAATTTTGCGAAAAGTCCGCGGAATTGGCTGAGGCAGTATTGCACATCGCGGGCCATGGCGTCGAGTCCGCGCTGATGGCAGAGACGCAGAAGCTGATTGAAATTGTTGCTCATGCCGGAGAGATTGCGGGCGATTCTCATTTCTGACTCATCGAGTCGTGGAACAATGTGAGGATTGAGCGTCACCGATCGTATATATTCGCTGACATTTTTCATTCCCGTGCGCTTGACATTGGCAAGCAGGAGGGTGTTTTCAGCCTCGTTGTATCGCGTGTGCCGGACGTAGGACTGACGTTCTTCTTCCGGCAAGGCGGGACGGCCGTTGCGGTGTCCTGCCTTGAGATTCGATTTGCGGGTCGGGGATTTCGGTTTCATTGGCGTGGGTGGATTGAGGGTTTGAAAATGGAGGGGCAAAGCGGATTCGTTACACCGGTGTACCGGTCCACCCGGTGTAATGGAGGGTGGCGAGGGGAGCAACATGGTTGCGACGATTTTTGTATCACAAAAATCTAACCTCGCTTAGCCCCTCCATTAGCCCTGCGGATGGATACCGCCGCGCCCTGAATCACGTAGATTTCAGATTCTTAATTTCTCACGTGAGAGTTTGCAGTTGATAAGTTCGCGGTTATCGTCAAAGAACGCTTTAAGAATGTTGATGACAATGTGAGACGGTGCCAGATTCGGTACACCACTCAACCGGGCGAGAGTATCCAAAGCGTTGCGGAGTTCGAGAGGGAGGAACACCGGTTTCTTCTCGCCGAGACTGACGACGTGGAGATACCTTCGGGACAATTCCTCGAAATCGGCATCGACCTTCCTGGCACTGACGCGGGACTTTTTCAATTGTTCCACGGTGGCGGAGTTTGGCCGCGACTCAGCTTGTGGCGGAACAGAAGCTGTGTCCGTGTCGGAGTTCTGAACGTCGGGAGCATCGGTGATCGGCGATGACGGAGGCAATACATCTTTCACCTCCGGCTCGGAAGCTGCGGACGGTGTAACCGGTGTACCGGTAGACTGAGGTTGCGGTTGCACCGCATCGTCCGGTATCTCGGTCTCCGTTGTCTTGGTTGACTGATGTTCCGGTTGACTGCTTGCCTGTGCATCCGGTTGATTGGCTGGCTCATCAGTATCGAGCTTATTCCCTGTCACCGAGTAGCCCGGTCGCCTTACGTCCGGAATCGTGTCGAGTCGTCTTTTCTTTTCGGCGTTGATTTCCGCAATTATCCTCTTGCAATCTTCGCCATATTTCGGTATGAACTCTTCCAGATTCTCGGGCTCCCATCTGAAACGCCATGCGTTCAACTTCATTTCCGGGAGCGGAGGCTCTCTATCTGTCATGTTCCATGGAATTGAATATTCCATAATGCGAGCTTCCTTTTTCTTTGCAGCTTCTTTTTCCTTTCGGGACTCCTCTTCCAGTTCCTCAAGGTATTTATCCGCATCAAAACCTGATGCTTTGGTGGATTTGGTTGATTTTGCCATATCATTGTGAATTGTGGACACCGAGATAAAAGTCTCGGCGACCGGGTGAGGTGTTGAATTTGATAAACTGATGAATCGGACAGGTATATTTAATCATATCAGTGCGTTATCTGTTCATCATTGTTTCATCGTTATTATATGGGCGGTGAGAAGAAAATTTCGGCGAGGGAAAAGAAAATTGAGGTTTTCTCTCAGTGCCACTATATTTTCTTTTCATTGCCTTTCATCCTTTGATGAAGCGTTGATGAATAACCGATGAGAAGAAAAGGCACTGAAAAACAATAGACTGTCTCTCCTTTCATCAGTTCATCAAATTTCAACGAGAAAAAATTATAAATTTTCCAACATCTGACGGGTGACGGTGTAGTATCGTCCGCAACGGCGGGTCTCAACGTATGTTTCTTCGTTGAGGAACATCCCGACGGTGTAGGTCGTGTAGCAGAACGAGTTGGAGGCAGGTCTGAGCTTCCAGCAGTCCTGCACCACCTTCCGGAGCTGGCTACGGTCAGCCTTGACTTGACGGTAGCCGAATAGACTCAGGATGTCGTTGAAGCAGAAATCCACCTCGTCGATTTTGCGCGAGTCCATTATCTCGGTCAGCAGCTCGGCAAGCTCCAGCTCCACACGGTTGCGGTTGGCGCGGATGATTTTCTGCAATGCCTCGGTGTCGAGCAGCGCGGGATTGAACCACATGCGGCTTTCCTCGGCGGTTATCAGCTGCCGATAGGTCAGGGCATGGAGAAATGCCGGTATCTCGTAGCGGATTTTCTCCAGAAACGTGGTATCGTCCGTGGTAAGCCTCGGAACCTTCCGCACCCAGTAGCGGGTCTCGCCGGGGTCGATGACCACGGGGAGATACTCGTTGTTGGAGCATAGTACGAACTTGGCGAAGAAACTCACCTCCTCGCGGTCGCGTCCTTTGGCCTCCATCTTGTAGTTGTAGGTGGTGCTGAGGTTTTTCAGACGCTCGGAATCCTCTCGCTTGTTGAGCAACACCTCGTCCACTACGATTACCAGCTTGCCGTTCCAATCATCGTTAAACTGGCTGCGGAAGTTCTCGTTGGTGTTGAACGTGACATTAGCCTCAAAGAGCAGTTTGAGGAAATTGAGGAAGGTGGATTTGCCGGTGTTCCGTTCCTCCGACACCAGCAGCAGTATCGGAAGTTTCTGCAACGGTATGGTGTAAAGTATTTGCAGGTAGTCGAGACCGAGGTCGTACTGTTCGCCGAAGATATGGCGCACAAGCGATTCGATGCATGGCCATTCTCCATCGGCGGGAATATGGCTCAACGGCGAATACTTGTTCTTGAAACTGCCGACAACCGGCTTATAGTCCAGATGCGAGGGAACACAGCAGAAGCCGTCGTACTTGGGCAAGTTGGCAAGGAAGTCCTTGCCGTAGTCCTGACGGATTGCCTCGATAGTCCACGGTATGCTGCGCTCGATGAGCTGTCCGGCAGCGTTGGGCTGGCGGACAATCTTGTAGTAAGTGGTACCGATGCGCTCGAAGCGGTCGTCGGCGGGAGGTGTAACTATTACGTCTTCCATAAGCTCAGTCATCGTTAGAGGGGTTGATAATGGAGTTGACTTCCCGCAGGCTGTAGCGGGTGCTGCCGTTCACCTTGAATGGGTGTAGTCTGCCGTCTTTGGTCATGTTATAGACCGTGGTCTCGCAGACGCCGAGCCGCTCGGCAACCTCTTTCTTGGTGATTGATTTGTCCTGCTCCGCCTCCATGTAGAGGGGGAGCAGACGCTCGCGGGTGGCTTCGATTGTGTCCACCACAAGCTGATGAAGGTCAGAGAGGCGGACGTTGAGGAGGATATTTGGAGAGTCAGGGTCGAGTGCCGACGCCTGAAGGAGGTCAAAAAGATTCAATTTCATCTGAGGAAAATGAATTTGAAGAGTTATATCGCCGAGTAACTTACATCAACCACAGCCCCGGCGATGAAAGAGGCTGCGGTGACGTGTCCCCGAAAGGACATAGGAGGGGCTGTCGGCTATGTATTGTTAAAGCCGACGGTTGTTGCTGCCGGCTTGTCAGGGTCGGCAGAGGGCGTAGCTCACCCTTTCCCACGCCGTGCCGAAAGGCAACAACATGAGGGGCATCTGTTCCTTATACAGGGCAGATACAAGGGCGGTTGTGTCTTACTTTGCAATAAGGTAAGGCATACGCGTTTTTCTTCTTTTTAATTGATTTTTTTGACGTACAGATTCTGTACGGGCACAGTTGTGGCTGTCGCAAAATTCAGCTCGTATAGGCTCTATGACAGTTTATGGCTGTGCCGTTCTTTCTTCTTCTGCCGTTGTTCCACGCATTTAATCCGTTGAGCATCGCTTCCTTAGTGCGAGTTGTTGCCGGGTTAAACCGTTGCGGTTTGTTCCGCATTCAACAGCAGGCTTTTCATAGTGGTTCCGGATTCTGAGTCCGGTCTTCTGATCAGGTACCTCGTTATTATTGTTTCAGTGTCAATATCGGGCATGGCATCCGTCGGGTAGCATCGTTCCTGTTCCGGTCTATAAAGCTGAACGTGTCGCTTCGGGCTTGCGCTGCCTTCAATCGTTACATAAAGATAACAAAATTTTACGAGACTTCCAAATCTGCACAATCTCCCGTCGGCGGTTGACATTGTCCGCTATCGGGTGTGTACGATGTAGGTGTGTGTCGATAGCGTCCACAAGTGTCATGCCTGAACATGGGCACCGATGTCGGTGTAAGGTTCGGGCAAGTACCCGCACACCGATTTGTTCGCAAGGTATTGCGCATCCGGCTGCGAAATTCAGGCACACACTTCCGGGTGTTGTGCGTGGGGAGTCTGACCCATCGGGGTCGGCTCATAGAGAGTCAGCCCACTCTTGGGCTGTGGGTTATGTCTGCGGCGGATAAGGGCGCAACCGTCACGGCAGAGCAATCTGACGCTCCGCTATGGTCGCAAAATTTGCCACCGCAACTTTCCTAACAAAGCGTTGTTCAAAAAAGTTCACGATTCGATGAAAGAAAATCATCCATAGCCAAAAGTAGTGCATGACCGGGCATTAGCCCCTACTCCTGGTTCCGGACTTTCTTTTCATCCTTACAGCGGCAAAGATAAAGTGTAATTTTCAATCCCGCCAAATATTTTCCGCCGGATATAGCACAAGGTTGTACATGTATCTCAGTATATATAACCGATATAGCAATGGTCGCCTCACAATTCTCTGGCAAAGATAATACCACCTTATCAGACTTTCCAAATTATTCCGGGCATGGTTCCCGTTATTGCGTTCTGGCTCCCTTCTTTTCCTTTCTGAGTACCCTTTGTCTCCTAAAATATGCTTATAATCCTTTTGCCCTTTAGTTCGCCCTTTGACGGTTAATGTTTAGTTCTAATTATCAACATGATAAGAGGATGATTTCAAGTTGAAATGGCTTATAAGGCGTAAAAGTTCGCCCTTTAGTTCGCCCTTTAAGCGTTCTCTCCAAGATAATACACTACATACCCTCTTCCTCCTTCTGCTCTCAATTTTCCCTGCTGTTTCAACTCCTCAATAAAATTACGAAGTTGCTTTTCCGACAAATGGGTTCCAATAAGGGTATTTATATCAGCCCGCTTTGCCTTGCCATATTTGACCATAAAAGGATGAAGTACAGCCCATACCTGATTGATGTCCCAATCGGTCTTTAACGAATAGGCTGCCAAATCACCACTCAGTTCATAATATTTGCGGGGTAGAATGTAGTATTGTGCGTTGGTCTTGCCATGCTTCTCTATGAATCCAAGTTTTTCAAGCTTTAAGGCTATCTCCTTGTCAGATGGTCGTTTTGCTCCATCCCGTATTTCACATAGAGCAAGCACCTCAAACACCGTAAGTTTCTTGTCATCCGGCAGTCCATCCTGAATATCCTGCACATAAAGGGCGAATCCGGTATCCTTCACAGTGGCTGATAATGTCGCTGTAACATTGAACTCGTCAGTCTTTGAGTAATCCGGAGCAGGCTTCCCTTCTGAAAGCGTGTATAGAAATATCTTGTCAACTCCTTGGCCGGAGCGTTCTACGATACCGGTCTTGGACAGAACATCAGCGATGAGCCTGTTTCGTGGCATACTCGGAGTAGTCAGAAGATTATCGACTGACACGCCATGAGGAAAACCGCCACCATTGATGATTGTGAATTTTAGAGGATATTGCTTGATTACAATCTCACTGCCAAATCTATAATCTCTATGAGAAAAAGCGTTATTAACAATCTCTCGTATAACGTCCTCGTTGAAGAAAGGAATGTCGAATATGTACGGACCTTTTCTTACCGGCACGGAACCGTTACGTCGATTTATTTCCTCCCAAAGCTCGTCAATCAGAAGGAAGAACGGCTGACCGAAAGATTTTCTGTTGTCAAAGTGTATCTGGCTTTCTGTATTGCGATATTCAAGCATTACTTTTGCCTGAGGATAGAAACGCTCAATCACTTCTTCCTTGCCGACCAGCAGTAGCGCGGCATTCGTAACCTTATCTCCAATTATCAGCCTAAGGTCGCTTAATGCCTGTGCATCGGACAATGATGTAAATGTTGGATTCTTCTGCTTTTCAGCGTATCTTTCCTTCATCACTTTGATTGCCTCTTTGTCCAGGTCATCAATGGTGATACCTTCGCAGATGTGCTCCGAGAAATCAGGCTCCTGCTCCTGAATGATGGAGATGAAAGTCTTGTCATCCATTGGCTTCAATTCCTCTCCCACACGCATAAGTGCTACGTCCTCGAATTTGAATACCTTGCCAATCGGATGCGGAGGAACCTCGATTACAAGCACTCGCCCGGATTTTGCTTCCTCGTCCTCATACAATTCGTAGATGTCGGGGCGTATGCCCATATCCCGATATATGTCACTCTCAAGTTGCCCGATACCGTTAAGACACTGTTTTGTGCCGATAACCTTATGAGGATAGGCATCGTGCATACCTATGACGATACGACCGCCACCCTCGTTACAGAGAGCAGCGACATATCCGAGGATACACCGGCGACGCTCCTGTGGTTTGTCTTTACCCGCACCGTTATAGGATACGTTTCCGTGTTCCCCTTTTTTGAACTCAACGTGGTCTTCCGACTCACGCATATGTTGAAGTTGTTCTATTGTATATCTGGGCATTTTCAGGATTTTGTAGAGAATTCTACCTTTAATTTGTTGAAATCAAATACATATACTGTCATTTCAGGTGCAACTGATGAATAAAAATCCATAATTTCGTGCTGACGGTTTTCGGTAAATTCATCTAATACAAATGCAACAATAAATTTAGTTGCAATACCTTGATCTTTGAACATCTGTTTATATCGTAACATTTGCTCTAACACACTCCTCAACCTTTCACGAGAGATGGCATTTCTTACATATTTGCATTCAAAAATATAAAAAATCTCATCCTTTTGTGCAAAAGCATCAAATATATATCGATGGCGGTTTAAAACATACTGAACTTCCCTTTGAAATTGAATGCCATAGATACTCTCTATTTTTTTTACGGCTAATTTCTCTACATTTTCTACTATTGGCATCAATGCATGGACTTTTTCTGTAACATTTTTTGTTTCTCTGAGGACATTGTTCCCATGGGAAATTATTTCTACTGCCTCCTTCCTAAGTTTTTCAGTGCTCTCTTTACCGGTTAATTTTACAAAATTTGCTTCATCTGAAAAATCTTGTGGGCTATAAAGCTTTTCGTGGTGACATATAACCAAAAATAAAAACGCGATCAAAATAACTAAGGGGAAACCTATAATGAAATATATGAATGGCAATCTTTCAGAATCTCCTTGCAGCTGACCTAATCCTATTGAAAAGACAATGCCCGCAATTAGATAACAGAGGGTAATAAACATCCCCAATATTCCAAGAGGATTATGGAGATAGTGCTTGAGCGTATCTTTAGTATATAGATTGTTCATTTATTGCGCAATTATTTTTTTGCAAAGATACAAAATTATGCTGAATTATCCGCTTTTAGTGAGAGGATTAAAGGCTCACCACCCCAGAAAGCGGCTATTTTGCCACTTGAGAGGAGTTGAGCCAAGGGTTTACCACATATCATTCTCTTTCTTGGACATGGCGGCAATTTCGTCGGCTATCTCCTCGGAGGATAGCTTGATGTAGTCCATGAAGGTCTTTTGGGTCTTATGACCGCTGACGTGCATCATCTGGAAGATGGTGTACCTGTGGCTGAGGTACATATTCGTGATGCCGGTGCGTCGGGCGGTGTGGCTTGTCACACACTCATAGCGCGGCACAATCACGTTGCCGTTGAGGTCGGTCTCCGGTTCCTTCTTCTCTTTTCTCAACGCCTCCTTCTGCTTCATGGTGAGCTTGGTCGGCACTTTCTCTTTCAGTGACGGCAACTGCTCCGACAGGTCTTTGAGAATATCCTTGATGTAGCGGTTCAGCACCTGCTCGTTGGCTTTCGGAATATTGTAGCCGTACTTCTCGCAGATGGTGATAAGGTTCTCGTTGAGAATGGGGATTGTTACCTCGGTCTTGGTCTTCTGCTGCACAAGACGGATGATGCGCGTCCCCTTGCGGGTGGTCTCAAAATTGTCAACATTGAGGTTGTTGTAATCGCTTACACGCTGACAGGTGTAGCAGCCAATGAGAAAAACATCGCGGATGTGTTCTTTCTTCCCGGTCAGAGGCATTTCATAGAGAGCCTGCAACTCCTCCTCGGTGAGATAAATCTCGACAGCCTTGTCGCGGTCTTCAATCTTCTTCTTGACAATGAGCGCGGCAGCTCTCTGATTATCATGTACGCCGTCAACGAATGCGGCATTGATAAGAGCCTTCAGGTTTGTCAGATGCTTGTTGACCACCTTCGCCATGTAGCCGTGCTTCTGTAAGTAGTTGATGTAGCGTGACACAAACGCACGGTCGATGTCTGCCCATCCGAACTTGTGCAATGTGTCGAAGCCTTCATAGACACCAATAAAACTTTTCCATGCCTTGCATGTGCCGGGTGCATAGTCGTCACTGCCAATCTTGCGCGCCCCGCTCTTGATGTCATCGACAAACTGAACGAGGAACGGCCAGATAAGGCGGTTCTTCTCATCCTCGATACGTTTCTTTTCCTCGGCTTTCTTGCGGGCTTTTTCTTTCGCCGCCTCACGTTTGGCGATAGCCTTACGCTCAGCCTCGGCGGCTTCCTCCATCGCCCGACGTTCAGCGTCCACTTTCTCCGGCTCTGAGATATAGCGCACATCCATGTCGAGAGCCTCGCGGTCAAAGTTCACCTTTGCGAGATGGGCCTTGACTATGCCCTCAATCTGCGTGAGCTTGGCATGAAGCTGATAATTCTTCTTCTGATGCGCCAGCCATGCGCGGGGTGATGTCGTAGCCTTCTGCCAGTCGGCAACCTCAACCTGAAGCATGGTCGAAATCAGCACATCAACCTTGCGGGTATGGATACGGATAAAGAGAGTCGCGGTATCCTTCTTCAAATCCTTGGTTCGGACATGAAACGGGGTCAATTTTTTCGGAGAGGGTGTTTTTGTCATATCTTCGATGTTATAAATTTCTGAGTGGTGGCGTTCACAGTTATTCACAATCAGCCACTTTGGTTCTGCAAATATAACAACCCAAACCGCATTTTGTCAAGTCGGGTCACCACGCAGGTCACCACGTTTTTTGAATAAATCTGAAAATTCCCAAAATTCATCAAAGTTCATATTGCACTATTATTCAGTATTTTGCCTAAACAAGCCATTCAAATTCATTCGTATTCATTCAGAAACTCAGGTGCTGGTGGCACCACGAAAAAACTCGACTTCGGTCGGGTTTTTTGCTTATATAGCAGATTATCAGCGGATTACTTACGCCCCGTCGGTAGTCAATTTTCAAACAATGTCGGCACAAATGTAGGCTCAAAATCAGAGCGTTACAAAAAATGTCGTCACAAAAGTTGGCACACCCAAAATGGCGAAAGTAACAATCAAGCGGCGAAATGAGAGCGAAAGAGCGGACGGCCGCGCCGCTCTGTATGCGGTGTTAAACATCGAGCGTATAAAAATCCGCCTCCCTCTGGATATAGCGGTAACGGGTGCGGAATGGGACCCGGTAACGGAGAGAATCAAGGGGCGCGGTCAGGAGGTAAAAGATAAGAACCTTATAATTTCCAACACGAAAGCGAAAATCTCGGACATACTCGTCCGGGCGAGGCTCACGGGCGAAACACTCACGAAAGACAGTTTTCTCGCGCTCTACCGTCGTCCGGGTGAAACGATGAATTTTCTTGAATACGCCTTCCGGCACCTCGACGAGCTGCGCACGGCCATGCAGCCCGAAACAATCCGGCACCACAAAGCGGCGTTAACGAAACTCCAGCACTATAACCCACGGCTCCAGATAGCCGAGATAACGCCCGAATGGCTGCGCGTATATGCCGCCCACCTCCGAGATAAGCACAATAACAACGCCGGAACAATACGCAAAAATATGTGCGTTATCCGTATGCACTATTATGCGGCTATGAGAGCCGGGAAAGTGAAGGTTAACCCGT
Organism: Muribaculaceae bacterium Isolate-013 (NCI); assembly: GCA_004102785.1. GTDB lineage: Bacteria > Bacteroidota > Bacteroidia > Bacteroidales > Muribaculaceae > UBA7173. The sequence goes on along the minus strand of SCEJ01000014.1, from coordinate 44,816 downwards.
TCGAGGTGTATCGGGTTCCGGCCGCCGACCCTGCTGTTATATTTCTTACCGAACAGGAATTAAACAAACTGACAAGCCTCTATCGCTCCGCCATTCTTGACGAAGGAGAACAGGACGTGCTTCGCTTCTTCCTGTTTATGACATTCACGGCCATGCACATATCCGACGCCAGAGCGTTGCATTTAGAGCAGATAAGCGGCGGCGAAATCCATTACCAGAGAATCAAGACACGCACGCGCGTAAATATGCCGCTATCGCGTCCGGCGGCTGAATTGGCCGAATACTACCGCGACGGACGGTATCGTGGCAATCTGTTCAGGAAATTGCCGACGGACCAGGCGTTCAACAGAATAATAAAAAGAATCTGTAAACGTGAAGGTATCGAAAAAGCGGTCAGCGCGAAAGCTGCCCGGCACACCTTCGCCACCCTTTACTACAAAAAGAACTCCGGCGACCTTGGCACTCTTTCAAAACTCTTGGGGCATACCTCGGTAACAACCACCATGATATACGCCCACATAATGAAAGAAAACCGCGTCGCCGGGGTGTCTGCCTTCGACGATATGTTATAACTCGTATTGTGAGTAATCGACGGCGTTTTTCGCTTCGATTCCTGCGGCTCGGCACTCTTTGATGTGCGTCCACATGGCTGCGACCATATCGCCCAGTTCGTCGGCTGCGGCTGCGTCCGTATCAGCCTCCAGCAGTCCGATGAACGGGGCGCGGTCGATTTCGCCGGTCTTATCGAGCGAGTACACCGCAAACAGAAAATTACGCTGTGCCGCGTCTGTCAGCCTTACCTTCCGTCCATTCCAAAAGAACGTATTAGCGATTCGGTCCTGGGTCTGTGCGTCGAAATACTCCGCCACTGCGTCGCGTATCTCGTCAATAGTCGGACGGCCGTCGGTAATCATTTCAACGGCCAGCCATCCGCGCTCCTCGTCGCGGTGGTGATTCCAGCGCACCGCCCAGCGGTCGCGGCGTGGGTTTATGCACTCGATAGGCGCAAGCACCTCGGAACATGATATTTCTCTCGTTTTCATGTCGATATATTGTTAAGTGAAAAGATATTCGGTAAAATTACCCTGTGCGTTACGCGCCATAGTCACCTTATTCTCGCCCAGTAGTTCCTTTTCTTTCAGCGCGTCGCATATATCGCACATATCAGGATAGCCGGTAAAGAATTTAACCACGTCGCCCTTCTTCAGGGGTAAGTTACAGGCCGCAAGCTGCGCCCGGTTCGGGACGATAAGACGGGCGCAAACGAGATATTTCGTTTTCTCCTTTGCCTCCGTGTCACCGTTGGCCACCGCTTCCTTGTGTTCTCTACGCGACCACTTTGTCGAAACGCCTGTTTGGAAATCCAGAATACAAAGCGTCGAGCCTACGAGCGCGTTAAGAGTGACCTCGCGGCAAGTAAAATTTTTCTGACCGTTCCGACGCACTCCCGGCGATGTCGAGATACCGAGGTCGGCCAACGATTTAAGATTTGAGTAATCAGCCATTTTTAAGCCTGTTATTTTGTAAAAAAGATGTTTAGCGTCTGCGTGTTTGCAGAGCGAGTAAAACGACGCGAGTATTTCAGCGCGTCGGCGTTTGCTTTTGATTTTGTGGAGGCGACGGGCTGCCTTCTTCTTGTTGCGCTTACGAATACGAGTATAATCCTTGTAAATGTCATATCCGACAAAGTCGATACCCTGTGAAACCGGGTAAATACGTTCATTCGCTTTCACCTTCAGCCCTATGCCCTCGACCTGTTCGTGAACGATACCGCTCAATTTCCAAAGTGTCGGCTTATCACAACCGAACGCCCTCTTATCGTCACAATAACGATAATAAAATTTGAAGCGGTGTTTGTCCTTAACGTGGTGGTCGAGCCATACCGATAAAAGGAGGTTGCCGAAATGTTGGGAGCTGCGTAACCCAATAGACAGCCCACGGACGAGGAAACGCACAAACCGTTCCAGAAGGGTAAGGATTATCGGCCCTTTGAATAAGCGGCGTAACGTGTCCATCATGATGTCCTGCAATATGCTTTCGTAGAATTTCGTAATATCGTCCTCGTAAACATATTGTATTTCATCGGGGTATAATTCGAGGTCGCGGCGTATCAGCTTCAGAAGGTCGTGCGTACCACGGTTTTTCAGCGATGCCCCGGTGGTTCGTATCAACTTTTTGAACGTCAGTTCCTCGACGATATTCATTATTGCATGAATACCTATTTTTTCATAATACGAGTAAAGGAATTGAATCCGCCGTTTCTTCCCTCCTTCGGTAATTATCTCCTCTCCGTAGGAGGTAAGTCGAAACACGCCCGCCGATATTTCAGCGGCCAGCCATGCCTCTATCCCGTCGATATGCGCAAGAATCTCGCGCCCCTGTTTAGACTGCTTTCGGGCAGTTCCACGGAGTACGGCTGCAATAGATTCCCGGATATTGGACGGGGCGACAATCAGCGGAATTATTTCGGAATCCTTTATACGTTTCATGTTGTTTGTTTTGCCTTCATTTTCTGGGGCCTAAGTTATTCGGCTGCCATTGCTGGCCCTACTAAACTCCACCCCTGCGCGTGATGTTTCGGCGTTCCGTCCTGTGGACGGCTGTGCCGTGGCTCTCTCCCCTGCTTCTCGCTGACGATACGAGAAACTATATATTTTCGATTTTGGCAAATTAACGCTTTGAGTGCAAGGCGCGACCCGTTCCACGCGTTCGTGTTCGATGAATCGTTGTTCGCGTTCGTGTACGAAACACCGGCGTTCGAGTTGGCGTTGTTGTTGGAGCGGTACACCACACGGGCCGACGACGATTGGGGAAATCTACCATTTCGGGGGCTGCTCTGCGGTGGGAGGGCTGCGCCCTCGTGTATCGTTTAACATCATACGTTCAAGTTTATTCGGTTAGGCTATGGCCTCGGCCTCCAAGAAGGCCGCGACGTTTAACGTATATTCGATTTCTCCGATGAAGGCAAGGCGCGACCCGCCCCACGCGCTCGTGCTCGATGAATCGTTGAACGCGTTCGTGTACGAAACACCGGCGCTCGAGCTGGCGTAGTAGTGGGAGCGGTACACCACACGGGCCGACGAGTTGGAACACCAGAATTTGTCGCCGTAGTGGGTTGTTTCTGTGGCGTTGAGCAACACCGGCACCACGTCCATGAAACGACCGTTATGTAATTCGGTAATCCATGAATCGGAGATTGTACCACTCTTGACGGTTCTTTCTTCACCGGTTCCGTACTCGGTAAATTTCCAAACGTAGTAATCGGAGGTAACTCCGCCCATCCATTCTGCGACATTGCCCCAAAGATTTTCGTAACCTATGGCGTTGATAGATGTCGCATTTCGTAACGTCTGCGTATCGTCGTAATACCAGCCTCCGGCCGCACCGATAGCATTAGCCGGGTTCGCTATGGTGTCCTTCATGCCGAGGAAGGCGGTCAAGCCTTGAACGGTAGTATTTGAGCCGGAGCCATATCCGCACACGCCTGAACTGTCACGGTCGCCATAGTTGGCCCAGAACAAACAAGCAATATCGCGGTGCATTGGGTACGTTATCGGGGTGAATCCCTCACCACGTCTGCGGCAGTAATCAACGAACTGCGATTGTGATACGCTGACGGTCGCCGAAACGCCCGTAATACTGCGAATCTGCAAATTACCGTAATAGGCTTTCACAACACCGGCAAGCCATTGGCCGGTTCGCCATGCGTCCGGCTCGATAGCGTGAATCTCCGGCGAGGTGGTAAGCCATACGAAGGAGAAAGGAGCGTCGGCGTGGCAGGTGAACGCGATTTTTTCAGCGTTGGCCGGAACGGAGGTAAACAGGTAAGAGCCTTCGGTCATTCGTCCGCTATTGGCTGCGGCACGACCCACCACGTTGTTGTCTGCGTCGAGGAACACCGCGCCGTAAACCGATGAGTTCACGGCCGGCCATCGTGCTTGCTTGTAACCCTTCACCGGGGCAACATATACGCGGTAATCATCGTAAACCGCGAGGCAGTCGTCAAAGGTGGTGTAAGTGGTAGCCACTCGGCAAGCTGCGCGGTCGTGCAACTCCATATCTTCCGGGTAAAGTTTACGGCCCTCCGGCTGCGTTACAGCCTTCAGAGAGCTGAAGCAGTGGTAATGGCAACGGTTAATAAAATCGTCGATACCCTTGCACCAACGGTCAGGCTCGTACATCATGAAATCGCCTTCGTCTGCCTTCGTCGGGTGGTTGAACCCTTGCGTATTGGCCTCCGTGCCGTCGTGATAACGGCGGCTATCGGTATCGTCGAGAGGACAAACAAGCATTTTGCCGGACGCTACATATTTAGCCATTACGCGGTGACGCTTCGCCATGATAGCGGCGACGTGCGCCGACGGTTTGAAAGTGTTGTCGTAGTCGTAGCCCGTTTCGTTATCGAGGTTTGAGATATTTTTTGAATCTGACACCGTTTCATCGTACTTTATAACTGTCCATTCCGGCTGCTTTATGTTCAGTTCGGGGAAATGGGCCTGTAACTCGTTGAACTCCGATTCTTCGAGGTATTTCGTGAGTTGGTAAGTACCTACGAGGCGGCAAGTCGTCACGTTGTTACCGTTTTCATCGACACCCTTCATCGTCAGGAACTTGCGGAGGAGTTCACCGCGACCGCTCTCGTCTATGCCCGTAACACGGAGGTAGGTCGTAGAGGGGCAACGGTTGAGAAGGGTCTGCCAGTCAATCAGCGGACAGTTATCAACGACAAGGCGAGTAACCGCCGGAGTTCCGGAGAAGGTCAGCGCGTCGGGCGCGAGGTTCTGAAGGTATCGTAATTCGAGCGTCTGGAGCGAGGCCGGTAACTTTGCCGTTGACATCGTTCCGCCTTGTGCGAATATCACGTTTGTAAGCTGCGTATCTGCCGCGTCGAGAGTTTCGAGTTTACGATTTTCGGCCAGATTCAGAGAGGTAAGGCCGTTCAGTCCGTTAACATCAAGAGAACGGAGGTTCCGGCAATTTTCGAGAATCAGGCCTGTGAGAGCCTTCTGCCCAGTCGAGCAAGAAGCGTCAAGATTGCGGAGGCGAATACACTTGTTAAGGTTAAGCGTTCCGACAATAGCGTGACTTATGTCCGTAAGGTTGAGCGACTGAATACGAGAGGCCCCGTAAATGTTCTGCGGGTCGTTGATGATAAGATTTTGTTTGAAGGTAAGAGTTATTTCGTCACCTTGGCCATTTGCACGGAGGCCAGAAACCGTGGGGTCGCCGTTGGTGTAGCCATAGCCGAAACAAAATCTTTCCGCCGCCGTTATCTTCACGTTGCGAGGATTCGCCGCAAAGTTATACGAGAAATACACCGGGAACGCGTCGTCGCGGTATGTGCCGGCGCAATACTCCGAATCCAGAAGGTTGAAGCGGTTAACGATTGTATAGGTACGATGAGCGTAGCGCGAACCCTGAAGGGCGTAGAGATAGTCGCGCCCTTCTTCGATGAGCGGAAGAATATATTTATATTCTCCGTCCTTATTGTAGATACGTTCGCACCATTCGCCCATAAATTGGTTGTTGAACACGTCCAGAACGTACTCCGTTGACATCACCGAACGGATAGAACGGGCAACCTCGGCGAGTTTTTCGGGGCAACCGCGAACGAGTTCCCAGAGTACCGAATCATGTCCGGCGAAACAGTACGCGCCTTGGCTCTCGTCCACGGTATCGAAATCAATCATGTAATCGAATTTCAGGTACGAATCGTTTCGTTCGCCGAAAAGCGTATCCATATCGTAGGGCAAAATGTACCATATAAGGCCATCCCACGTTGCGAACATCATGTTTTTCGCGCGGTTATCCACCGCCATGAAATAGTTCGTCAGCGCGTACCATGCGAACGGGGCTTCATTGGCGAAATACTGCGTATATTCGCGGAGGAATTTCGACGGATTGCCCTTACAACTCTGAATCCACGACCATAAGCGTATAACTGCCGCTTTGTCGTCCTCGTGAGCGTCTGCCCATTTGGTGTCGGCCTTAAATCGGAACTCCAATTCATCATCGAAATTCGTCATGTCAGCCGTGCCGAACAGACAGAGAGCCGCCGAGTTGTTCAGGAACTCGACACAGATACAGCGATTACGTTCACCGCCGAGGGCTGCTTCATCGTTGAAACCTTCGATACCCTCGAACCCGTAAACTTGGTGCGATTCCGATTTCTCGTTGTTGAAATTGTATTTACCGAGGAATTTCGCCACTCCCTCGCCGTTGTTGTCGTAGAAAAGGTTTATCGGGAAACCGTCAACGCCCACGCGCACATCGTAGTCACCTTTATAGGCAGCTTGCGGGGGTGTGAGCCAGCCACAGCGGCGGAAAATATCGTTAACTATACGAACGCCGCCGGTGTTGTGCGTACTCGACGAATCCGAAAAATCCGCCTTCAGACAGAAGATTGATACAGGACGCGCCCCCGGCTTGAAACTGTAAGTCATATCCGGAACCGGAACTCCGTTAACCTCCAGAGTGCAACCGTATTGCTCTCGGAGTAAATAGATACGGTAGTTTTTACGCGGGTATGTCGTCGAACTGGTACCCTGTATTCGCAAACCTACATTACGGGCAACGAAATCGTATTCCTTGCCGTAGGGCGAATAAAAGTATATATCAACCGTAACCTCGAATTTCTTGTTATTCGTCTGGTTAACAAGGTCAACATCGCCGACAATGCGCATACAGCCTTTACCCTGTGCGCGGAGTTTGTCGATGTCCACCGCGTCCTCGTCGTTGAGAATGTCGTTTTTCTGGAACAGTATAACCATTTCGTCAGCCGTCGAGCGGTCAACCATAAAGTTAGACAACATTTCATCATCAGAGAGGGCGCGGTCGTATATGCGCACGTTACGGAGTTCCACGTCTGCCGCGTCAGAACTTACGGTAATTTTAGCCGGGTTTATCTGCATGAGCGAGGCGGCGGCCTGGTACTGGAGTGAGCGGTCGCGAATACCGTTAACATACAGATGTAAAAGGCGGTTTTCGTTTTTGCTCTCAACCACGAACGCTATTTTAATCGGAATATCCGGGGCGAATTTCGTTTCAAGTTCCTGACCGCCTGAAACAACCATACGAGCCTGTTCGGTAGTCATTTCAAAACCCACGCCGTCGGCGAAACACGACATAACAACGCCGTTACGGTCTGACACGTTGGAACACATCAGTTCCGCCTCCACGGTGAAGCCTGTCGCTGTCGCGTCTTTTGCAAACGGGGTATCGTTAATTGTGATACTTGCACCGTTTGTAAGTAAAAGCGCGTCGCCTGTCCATCCGTTGTTGCTCCAGTCGAAACCGTGGAAATCGGTCGTTATACCTTCAAATTCCCAAACGCCCGGATTCCCCTCAGCGTTACTGCGTCCGGCTGCGGACAACCTTACACGAAGGGAATCCGTAACCTCTATTAAATCAATGTCGGATTCTACAACCTCGATATTAAAGAGGTAATCGGTTTCGCCTGTTTTGAATTTCATCGCCTCCGTTCCGGGAGCGGTGAAACGGTTAGTGTACCGCTGAACGGTGCGCGGTGCTGTTATAGACTGCGTAACCACTCCGTCGTGATATACGTCCATGCTCGCCGGAGTAGTATCGGGGTCGAACACCACAAAATCAAAATCGAGGCGTTCAAACTGACCGATTTCCAGCGTTGGAGTAAGGTAATCGTTATTCTCGAAAATCCGCCCGTCGGGGAAGATAATCATCGTACCGATAAACGGAGCCGGAGCGTAACCGGTGGCCGGTTTCTTCAGAAGGTCGATAAAAATAGATTCCGAACGGAGAGTAAGAGTGTCCGAGGCTTCGAGTTCGGCGACCATCTGAACGTTGTGCCGTCCGACAGTAAGCCCCGACAACGGAACGGTAAAGCTGCCGTTCGTTTTGCCGGATTTCGTTACCTCCTTCGTGTCGTATGCCTCTCCGTCGAGATATAGGGTTATGGTCTTGCGGCCGGAACCCGACACAGTGAAAGGAATCGCAACGGTATCGTATGGGCCGTAACCGCCTCCGGCGATAGAGTTCGCCAACGAGTAGGCACTCGAAAGGGTCAGCGTCATAGCCTTGACGCGGGCGGTAGCCTGACGGGTGCGCGTGGCTCCTGTTTCCGGGTCGATTACCGAGGCTTTAACCGTGATGTCGGTTGTTCCGCTTCGGACGTAACTTGTTATGTCGAGTTCGTAATCACCTGCGGCCACGTCGTTGAGAGTGGTCGTAAAAGTAGTAACCGCGCCGTTCTTGACAGTAATTTCGATGTCGGCGCGTTGGCCGGTCGATTCTCCGCCTTGGTCGCCTCCGAGATACTGGTGGTCGTATCGGTAAAGGAGTTTCACGGGGCTACCCTCGCGGATTGTATCGTTATCAACCGAGGCGGAAAGTATGATTTTAGCGGTAGCCCCGGTTTCACCGCTTCCGCCTGTACTTACGGGAATATCACACCCGGCAATCTCTTGACGCTGGTCGTTGATGATTGCGAGGTGAATCTCCGTTCCCTCGTCGTTCATCGTAGCGTCAAGGTCGGCGACTGTTTTACCCTGAAGGTCGGTAATTGCTTGCGTTACTACGTTGTTTTGTACCGGGTTGGTTGACTTGTCGTTTAGAGTTTCGTCCACCTCCACCTCGTCAACGGTGATATTTACGATACCTTCAGCGTCTGGATTTACGGGGATGTTGTTGAGTTTAATCCCGGTAATTGTACCCTTTCCGCCGGTGTCCTCCCAGCTTTCCGCCTTTTCCCACTGGGTGAGCGTCGAGCCTTTGAACTGCTTCGTTTCCCAGTCGCCTGTGCCGAGGCGGTAGGTTATCCAGCGACCGAGAGCGCGGTGAGTGGCCGGAACTGCCTCGATAGCGGCCTGAAGGTCATAGAATCCGTTTTCGGGCGGAACGAGTTCCGTCACGTTAATAAGATTACCCGCGCCCTTTTGGCCTACACCCTGCCAATCCTCCCACTCTGCCGCCGCTGTCAGGCCTGCGGCTCTACCGTTACGGAATTTCAAGCCTCCGGCGGTAAACAGATATTGAACAAAGTGGTACGTTGTTGGTTTTCCTACGGCGTTCGGACCGGCATAACGGTAAACAATAAGAATTTCATCGGTCGGGCCTTCCAGAAAATAGAATCCCGCTTCGGTGAGCGCGTTCAGATTGTAGCCGTTATCTTCAACCTTGAAACCGGCTTCGAGGAGTTCGGTTTTATATTGGAGTTCACTAATCGAATAGCCTTGTTCGCGTATTTTCTTGGCGTTTTCGGTGATACGCTCGTCAATAGCCGAGAGCAACGCCACAAGGCTGTCCGAATCCTTTATGCCATTCAGGAAGGTGATAATTTCGTTAAAATTCTCGATTGCCGTCGATGCGTTCTTGCCGAGAAGGTTGTTAATTGCCGTTCGGTTAGTGGCTGCGGCCGTCTGCGCGTCTGAAGCTTTTCGCGTCACCGTCTGGAGAGCGAGCTTAAGCGTGTCGATAGTGCGTTGCAGAGCCGCGTCGGCTGCCTGTCGTTCGGCTTTCTCGGTTGCTACCGCCGAGTTATTCGTCAAAAGGTCTTTATATCCCTTATTGAGAAAATCGAACACACGGGCGACCATCTCGTTTGTAACGCTTTCGGGGTCCTCGGCGTTCCAGATAACCGTTATAAGGTTATCAATAAACTGTTGTGTCGTGTCTGCCATTGTGATAATGAGTTAATTAAATTGTTTGCTGAACTGCTTCGAGAATACTCGCGGTTTGCGGCCTTCCGTTCCGTCGATGATGTCTTGCATGATGTTGGTTTCATCTTCTGCCATTTGCAACTTGACGGTGAATTTTTGGGGCGTTTCCGGACGCGGCTTGTATTTGAGTTCCTCGATAGAGGGTATAACTTTAACCGGGAGTTCCGAGAGGTCGAGCAAATAAACCTCCTCGCTGCCTATCATATCCATGAGGAAACGGACGGTATCAGCCCGCATAACTCCGGTTTCGATTGTTAGCGATTGGGGGCGTGTGATACGTTCGCGGTCGGCGGTGAAATCGTCGGTTTCAGCGTCGTATCTGCTGAATCTTGCTTCATCGGCTGCGGCGTAATCGGGTGTAATGGTAAGTTCTCCGGCAAGTTCGATAATCTCGAATACACCGAGAGAATTGCGGAATTTCAGGCGGTAGCGTTCCCGCGCCGGGTCGCTCCGCTCAATTACTATACTGCAAGAGTATTGTGAGGGGTCGCCCTTGTATATGTCGAAACTATTCGACAAAACTCCGTATTCATCGAAAAACTGTTTTCGTAGCGCGTCAATATCAAGCGCAAAAATACCGCTGTCGAAATTCCCGTCTTGTATCAGAGTTTTGCCCGTCGTTCGTTCTACAACGGTCATATACAGAAATCTCTCCAGACTTATGAAATAGAGCGGATAAAGTTCCGTTTCCTTCATCACTATGCGCCACCCTGCGGTTCGGGTTGTCATAAAAAAGTTATTGGCGTTGTTGAGAAAACGGGCCTCGAAAGCGTCGGTTTTCATTCTGGCATAACGTCGGTAATTCTGACGCGAAACGCCTCCGGCGATAATAAGGCACTCCCATTCGTCCAGATTATCCTCGGTAATATCAACGTAAATTTTGCGTTCGGAAATCGTGCCGTTGTCCTCGACCTCACGAACTCCGTTTATGTGGTACGACATTATCGGTTCGCCGATAGTGTAGGCGTATGCGTCCACAATCTCGGAGATATTGACGCTAAAGGGCTGGTTATAACGACCCACATAGCGTTGGTTCATGCCGCTGGCATAGACGGTGAACGGAATCCCGGTAATAGGATTGTAGTCGTCAACCGTCAAGCTGCTGCGTAGCAATATCGGATTTTTTGAAAAGGCGATACCCTTTTTTACATTTGAATCCATTGTAAGCGGGTTTAAGGTTTGGCCGTAACCATGAGTATAGAACCGGTGAAGGAGATTTCAACGGGGTGAGCGTTAATAAACTCGTCGCGCTCGGTACTGGGTGTTGTCAGGAACTTGTAAAACTGTTCCTTATTCCCCACATTCGTTTCACGCCACACTTCGTAGAGGGCGTTAACGTCTGCCGCTTGTGGGGCTGCTGTTATGTTATTGGCTTCCATGATTGCAAATTTCATTGAATTGCCACGGAGGGCAAAGGACTAACGATGCGCACTTACGAGCGTTACGGTATAGGTGATTGTAATAGTGATTTGTCCTAACGGGATTTCGCCCGGCTCCGTTTCGTAATGGTCCGGGTCGCCTTCTGAAACGTCGTACAGTTCCCATATTTCGTAGGTGGCGCGGGCCTGGTACTGGCGCGTTCTGGTCGCTCCCTCCATATTACAAGTACCGTCCGCGTTGTACGGGTCGGATTCCCACGTTAAGCCGGTTTTCTGCACAGTTACAGGCATGGCAAGGCCGGGCCATGTGTAAATATTTGGTGCTTGATAGTCCGGGTTAGCATTTTTCCACGCCTTGATTGCGGCGTTTTTGCTCTCGGTTGAGTTATAAACCGTCTGAAGGGTGTCCGAAACGTATTTCCAGTAATAGTCGGTATCTAACAAAGTAAAATTCGGTATATTCTGTTCAGTGGCGATGTTGTACGTTCCTTGCGTTTGAATTGTCCGTAACTTGATTTCCACGGCAATCTCTTTACCACCGGGCAAAGAATAGTTAACGGTATCAATCAGGCAGCGCACACCCTTGAACATTACCGGGCGGAACATATCGAGCTGCTGAATCTCTTGCAGCTTTAGGCGGCCTTTAATTTCAATCGTTCGCGCTCCATGCCTCAAAATTTCATCATACTGCCGCCAATACTTATCGAACAGGCCGCCTTTATACTGAAACAGTAGGGAGGTTGTGTGCTGCTTTCCGTCCTTGAACGTGTCGCCTGTCACTGACGCGAACCGGCCTTCTGTACTGTCGTAGCTCGTTTCAATTCCGGTAAAAGCGAACATAAACGCCAGCGGCGTATCTCCACCCTCCGGTCCGTCAGAACCTTTAATATAACTGTGGTTGTGACGCATACCCTTCAGATAAAAAGGTACGTCGTCGGCAAAATCGCCGTAAGTTCCGTAAGCGGTTTTTCGTATCTGGACATGAGCCAGCGGCACAAATTCGTCGTCCGATGTGATTTCTTCAGCCTCTACTCCGGGCGTTTTCGGGTCCCAATTAAAAAAGCTGGTAGAACCTTCCTTCGATTTCCTGTTTACTTTATCATATCTCGACCATACCGCCGTTTTTCGGTTAAAAGTAAAACTTATATTTTCATTTTCGACAACTGAATCACCGATTTGAGAGGAATCGAAATTCTTAAAAAAGTCCTCGAATCTCTCCGTTTCCGGCTCGGCGCAATCTATCGAGGTGGAGGCGGATAACTTGATATATTTCCCCTTGTCGTAGTTCACCACGGGCGGCTCGGATATTATATTACTTAAATCCTTTTGAGCCGGTTTGTTGATTATGTCGCCGATAAAGGCCATAGTTACGCGGCAAGTGCTGAAATCGACATGATAGACGAGGCCGAAACGCGCCCAGAGGGCGGCCATGAACGCCTCGACCGTCACGTCCGGCATGAGGTCGATATAATTAACATCTTTCTGACAACAGGAATCAGCGCAATTATTCAGCACGACAAGCCGGGCGAGGTCGTTATCAGTCTTGAACGGATTCGCAGCGATTGACATACCTAAATCGGAAAATATCAACTCCAGAACACGCCACACCCTTACAAATGGCGTGAACCCGTAGTTTTCCGGAACTGAAACCTCCGTAACTGTTCCGTTGATTGTCCTTGTCACCTTATCGACGCTTCTTAACGCTTTGTATTGCATTGCGGTGCGCGTCCACATATTCAATATTTCGACCTTTTCGGGGTCGATAATAGAATATGTTTCGAGCCATCCTTCTTTGTCGATAGCGGTAACAATAGGGAAAACCGCCAAAGGGTTGGTTTTCGGGTCAGCGTTGTGATATATCTCGTTAAGTTCCGACATCAGGACGGCAAGCGATGAGTGTCGCCACATGGGGAGTGTCGAAAGTTCGGTCAGTTTCTTATTTTTCCATTTTTCGTAGGCCGTGGAGTTGTCGAACCCGACGTTAAAGGTTATACCGTCGCGGCTGTTTGCGCTTGTGTAATTCAGTGTGCCGCGACGTTGGTACGCGCCGTTCTCTATGATACAAGTCCGCTCCGGCTCGTTCGGATTCTCGGCGTTGTCAACTCGGACAACGTGGCCGGTCAGTCGGTTGTTACGCCTCGTCGGTGGAACGGTGGCCGGTATTGATTGGCTGCCTTGGTCGTTAAATATCGGGTTGGTATCTTCAACGGCCATGCTGAAACCTTCGGGGAGGTCGAGGGCTTCCCCTTTGATAAGTATTTTTATCATAGCGGTAATTACTTTTTGTTTCTGGTGAACGGAGCGCGGGCGCGGTCCATCGTTTCCTTCGCGTCCTCTATGTCCTTGTAAACGATATATGCCCGGATTGCCTTTGTTGCCGCCCGGAACTCCTGAACGGCCTTTGTAAATTCCTCCATGCTCAACGAGGGAGCCGGGACGGTATAACCTCCGTCGGCGTAACCGGCGGAAGGAGCGGCGGCCATACCTGAACCGAGGATTTTATTACGGCGTATCGCCTCGATTGTACCCACCGCGTCAACTACGCGAGGGTTGTCCATAATAGGCTTCGGCACGACGTACTCGCCGCGATGAACGACACCCGCAACCTCGTAGCGGTCACCGTCGCCTGTATATCCGCCGTCAGAGTAGCCGGATAGCACTCGTTCAGCCTTGGCCGGAGCGGCAACGGTGCCGGAGCTGCCGGCGGTATTGCTCGGCTGCATATTCTTGATTTTGTCGCGTTCGGCTTTTGCGCTCACTACTTGGGCCACGCCGGTAGCAGTCAACATGGCGGCGGCTATAGCTCCACCAATCGGGCCGAGCTGCGCGAAAGCCTGCATTATGGCGACGGCGGTATTTCCTATAATCGTGGAGATTTTAATCGCAAAATCAACATCGGCGTATTTCTTTTGTATTTCGAGTTTCTTGTTTTCCTTTTCTTCTTCGAGGGCTGCAGTGTCCTCTCCGTTATTCTTTGCCTGTTGTATCAAGACATCATATTTCGCGTCACTCTGCGCGATTTCAGCATCTTGTATGGCCGAGAACATCGAGCCGGAAAGATTGGCGTAATAATCGAAATACTTTTTAGCGTTGGTAACGCCTAACTGTAATTTTTTCTTTTCGTAGTCCTTAGTTGAGATAAGGCCCTGACGGTGGTAATTTTCGAGTTGGGCGAGTTCGCGTTCGTACTCGTCGGCCCATGATAGCCCGACAAGTTCCTGAAGCTGCCACATCTGCTCTTGATACTGGTAATTAAGGGCGGCGATACGGCGTTGTTTCTCCGTTTCGAGTGCTACCGCTTGCTCTGTACCTTCTCCGACAACTTTCACCGCTGCGGCGTATGTCTGTTCGATACCTTGACGCTGAAGGTCGAAGGCGTTTTTTATCCCTTCTGCGCTGGTGGTATCGGTAGAGAGTTGGCGGATTTGCTCGACAAGTTTACCCGTATCAGTGAGTAAATTGCTATTCATTTCGCGCATCTTTGCCTCCAACTGTTCACGGGTACGCTGCCACGTTTCCGCGTCCATGCTATAATCGTCCTCCAACTCGTCGTAATACCGTTGTATTTCGGCGAGTTGGTCGGCGTGGCTCTGACGCTGCAAATTAAGGCTGTATAAACTTGCGGCCTCTTGTGAGATTTCGCCTTTTGCCTGAGATTCTTTTATTATAAACTCCTGTTCCGAGTAGAATCGTTTTACTGCGGTCAGTCGATTTTTATAATATTCATCATTTTGCTTTATGATAGCCTTGTCGATTTCCTTTTGAGCTGCCGCCGTCTGTTGTTCGATTTGGGTCTGGGCGGCGTTGATTGCGTCGAGGGTTTTCGTGTGGGTGCTGTCTGTTTTTTCTCGGAGCGTTTCGAGGGCAGCCGAAAGTTCGCGGCCATACCGAATTAACTCCCGGCTCTTCGCGATCGTCTGCTCCGATTGAGTAAGATTTTGTTTATTTATTTCCAGTAGTCGGCGTTGATGAGCGTCGGAAATAGGATTTGTAACCTCGTCGAGAGAATCCGCGCCGTAAGTACCCGGCTCTCTCTTTATCTTATTTTTTCCGAGGAGTTCCTTTTTTTCTTCCTGAAGGAGTTTGATACGTTTCTGAATACGGTCGAGATCTTCATCACTCTCCGGGTCAATTTTTCGGAGGCGTTTTAACTCTGCGTTAATTTCTTTAATTCTGGTAACGGCCTCCTTTGCTGAATCGTTCAGGGGTTTGAACGGGTCCACCTCCGGTTCAGGGTCGGCGAGGTCGTCGAAAGTAAGGCTAATTTCGTGAAGATATTCCTGAAATTCTTCAAGAGCGCGGGTTTGTTCGGTGCGTTGCTGTTTATACCAGTCAGTAAACGAGCCGGATAATTCTTGTTGCAGTTTCAGCATTTCGGCATTTTCGCTCCTTAATATGCCGTAAGGGTCGTTCGCCCTCATTAAATCTTGGTCGCGTTTAGCCTTGCCGGCTTGCAAAATCGCTAATCGCATACGCTGCTGTTTCCACTTTTCGTAGGCTTCCTGCTGTGCGTCTGCGTCGGCTTTTAATAACTCTTGATATTGGCCTTTTGCGGCTTCGATTCTTAATTTCTTTTCAAGCGACAAAATATAATCGTCGAGGGCTTTTTTATTCTCCCGATAAGCCCCAGTTTCAGAATCAAGTTGAGCCTTGTAGCCCGGAATTATTCGATTCAGTTCATTTATTGCCTTTATACGGTGTTCCTTCGTTTCGAGTTCGTCCATAGCGACACGCCGCAACTCCATAAGGCGGTCGCGTTCCATTTGCGCTTGCGCGTTGGCCTTTGTCACGGCCTCCCGATACTTATTTGTAGCCTCGGTAAGATAGGAGGTTTCGGTCGTAGCCTTCTTTGAAGCGTCTATAAACGACATGATACCCGTAACAAGTAACGCGATACCAGCCAAAACCAAACCGATAGGATTCGACTTTAACGCGGTGTTGAAGGCGTGGGTGGCTGCGGTTGCGAGTTTGGTAACGGATATTTCGGAAATCATCGCTACCTTTTTCGCTACAATATCGGTGATAAACCTTTTTACGGCTGCGGAGGTGGCGATTACCGAAAGTTCATACACCACGAAAGCGGCTACCAGCGCGTTAATAACCGCGATTCCTAATTTTGTTTGTGTGAATAGATTTGTAAACCAACCAATCGCCGAACCGAGTACGGAAATCAATCCTCCAACGGCTTTAACGACAAAACCGAACGCCGTTCCGACGGGTGTCAGTGCATCGATAAACGTACCTAACCAGTTAACTACGGCCGTACCCCACTCGTAGAGAGTTTTCAGGGCTTCGCGGAAATCAAAGAATTTCAAAATTAAGCCCTCCACTGCTGACTGGAATCCGGCGAACGAACCGGCTGCGTTGTCGGCCATTGTCGCGGCCATTTGTTGGAAATCACCGGTACAATCGGTTATCGAATCACGGAGCGCGAGAATTGAATCAGAACCGTTAAGGAAAGTCGAGAACGCGGCCACGCTTCGATTGTCGGTCAGTTCGAGGGCTTTCGCGAGGTTCACACCTTCCGCGTTAAGTTTGTTCAGCCCGTTAACCAGTTCGTCGAGGTTAGTCACCGGGCCACCGAGGGCTTTCGCGAGGTCGCCGTTAGCGTCTGCCAGATTCAGGAGGATATTACGGGTTGCAGTGGCTGCACTGCTTGCGTCGAATCCGGCGTTTGAGAGTTGGCCGAGTAGTGCGGTCGTTTCTTCGAGGGAGAACCCGAACGCATTGGCAACCGGGCCGACAGTTGACAGCGAAGCCTCCAGCTTGTGAAAATCAAGTGCGCTTTTAGTTGTGGCAACGGCAAAAGAGGCCATCACCGCTTCGGCTTGGTCTGCGTCCTTGTTAAACATACGCATGGCGGCACCGGCGAACGCTGCCGCGCTCGATAGGTCAGTATCGACAGCCTTCGCGAATTTCAGAACCGAGGGGGTCAGTTTCTCGATAACGTCCTGCGTGAATCCGAGTTTTGCAAGTTCGGTCTGAAGGCCGGTAACTTGCGAGGCGGTGGCGGTAGTGGTGCGCCCTAAATATTTCGCTTGATCGGTCAGACGTGAAACTCCGTCGATAGTCGTACCCAGTACGGAGGCAAGTTTGGAGTTAGCCCGTTCGAAATCCTGAATAATGTTTGTCAGTTGCTTGAACGCCCCGATAACTTGCGTCATTATCACCATACCCAGGCCCATGAAAAAGCCCTTTATCGAGGTGGCTATCTTATCGAGCGACAGGAGCGACGCCAGAAAACCGCGTGTCGAACGGGTTGCTTCGGCGTGAGCCTTTTCAACTCGCCGGATCTCATTCTCCAACTCTCTATATCTTTCCGGGTATAGGGTTTTTGAAGTCTTGTTCAGTTCGCCCTTCAGTCGCTTTAATTCTTTTCCAAGATCAGCGGCCGACATTCTTGAAATGTCGATCTCTTTCCGTGCTTTCTCCATTGCACGGTTATTGGCTTCAATATCTCGCTTGTTGGATCGAATCAGCTCGTTAAGCCTTTTAATTTCCGCCGAGTAGTCACCTTCAGTAGCGGCAAGGCGCGAAATCTCCTTACGGTGTTGGCTGTTTTGGTCGCGTAGTTCTTTTGTCGCTTTGGTAAGTCGGTGAATTTCCTCTTGTGCCTTCTGTGCTTTAAGGTCGAGTTCGACCGCGATTTTATCGTTATTTAATTTCGCCATGACAAAGGGGGTAATCTTGTTTGCGGCAAAATTACCCCCTTCGGGTTAGTCTATGAAGGACACCTAATTAACGGAAAATCTTCGATAATATCCTATACCATAACGGTAGTTTTCGCGGCTTTTCTTCCTGCCACGTCCATATCTGCTCACCGGATTTATAGCGCCTGACTATTTCAGCAATAGCCAAATATATCATTACACTTACAGCACTTAAAAACAGTGCCGCAAAAAACGCCTGTATTGGAGTTGTGGGGTCGATACGATAGAATACTCCATACCATGCGACTACCACGATAGCAAGTAATATATATTTCAGTGTCCGTTTCATCGTTCAAGCCCTTTCGTTAAAAATTCGGTAATAAGTTGAGAGGTCGAAACTTTCCGGCGGTCTGCTTCGTCGCGTATGAGGTTTAACAACCATGTGGGCAAAGTGACCGAGATTTTAGTCCTCGGCTCTCCGTCCACTGTTTTACGCCCTGCGCCTTCTCGTGCTCCGCCGCTGCCTATACCGCCCATAACTGTATATTATTTTCGTTTCCACAAAGTTAAGCAAATTATTTGATTTAGGCGACATATTCAAATAAAAAAGTATATGTTATAAAACATAAAACACCCCGCCACGATTTCGGGCGAGGTGCGCAACGAGTTGGAAGGGTTCACCCTTTAGAGGGTGCGCGTGATGAAATGAGCCGCAAGCCATGCGACACCACTACCGAGAACCGCGCCGATGATGTCGGCCACGATGTCCCAGACACAAAAGTGGTTTCCCTTCTGGCGACGGTCGCGGAACTCTTTCCAGATACCGACGGCGAGGGCTACGGTAAAAGCGACAAGAGCGGCCACCCACTCCTTATGTGGCGGAATGTGGGCGATGAGTGCGCCGATGAGTGCGGCGATACAGAACACCACAAAAATGTGCAGGAGTTTATCCTGCCCCTTACTGTCTTTACATACTGACATAATGCAAAAATTTAAGTTAGTGAAAATTGGTTTACTGTGCTGCGGTGTCGTTTCCCTCGTCCGCCTCTGCTTCCTCCGCCTTCTTACGTCGGAGGTCGCGGCGGGCCTGGACGGCCACGGTGATGAACGAGAACACGAACAGGAACAGGGTTTCGACACCGACGGCTGCGAGGATAGCGATTAACGCCATTGCTTTGTACCATGCCCACCAGCCGAAAGCGACACCGGGGGCAACGAGGAGCGCACCCCGAAGGATTGCGCCCACAATAATTTTTACTTTCTTCATTGTTGATAACTTGTTATGACTGTTGATAACTCTCGCGGATAGAATCGGCCAAATTCTTGCGTAACCACGCCGAGAACTCAAACCGTATGTCGTTGAATGTTTCTTTATAGAGAATCCCCCAGACCGGGCGGTTATAGATTCGGTAATTACCGAGCCGCTTCATGTCGAGGAATCGGAGATATGTCGGGTACTGCGCGTTTGCCGATATGCCGGAGCCGGAGCCGGTTATCGAGAAGGTCGGCGAGGCTAACGCCTGTTGCAGCCTCCCCGAACGGCTCCGGGGTGTTCCGTCGGTGCGGTAGGCTTGTTTTCCGTATATCTTGGCGGCGGCTATACGTCGCTGCTCCTCGAATATCCGGCGGAATCCTCGGTTAACGTATTCGGTGAAATACTTTGCTATCTGGTCGGGGTCGTCCATATCAGTAAGATGTTACTTTGAAGGCTATCGACCAACCGGCAAAGCGTCCGTAAAGTTCCGTTTCCGGAGCGGTGTCGATACTGTCAACCTCGACACGCATAACCGGGCATCCTGCTCTCTGGTCGTTGAGCAATATACTTTTTACCTCGTCGATAATCGGCTGTGTCTGCTCCAGCACGTCGAAGGAGCTGCGGCGTTGCGGGTCGTATTTCGCCATAACGAAAACCACGCATTTGTTCACCTCCTTGAAATTATCGACATTCTTCGCGTCGGATTCAGCCAAAGGAGGAAAAACGAAAAGATTTACAGAGTTCGCCGGTAACGACTGAATTTTCTTACCCATCTGCTCGTCTATGGTGACTGGCAGAACCTCGGTTATTGAATCGACGCGGCGGCCTACTCCTTCCCAATATTCGCGGTACTGTAAGAGATTTATCATATCTTCCCGAAATAGTGGTCGGCTTCGGCTGCTCGGCGTTTCATTAGTCCGGGGAGGGGCTTCAGTACACCGTTAACCCTTGCGTTAACGTGTTTCATGAACTCGGCGCGGATAGTGGGGTCGTTGGGGTCGGCCTTAACTTTACGGACAAGCGTCGGGGCCTTGACGGTGAGCGAACCGATATTGTAAGACAGCGAAACAAGCGCGTCGAACTGGTTGCCATTGAGCCGCACCCCGGCAAAGGTCGGCGCAACTGTGGCGGCGAACTTGGTAATATCGGTATCGAAAAGCGCGTCAGCCTCCGCTTGTGTGATTTTCTTGCCGGGGGTGACATCTTTTCCGGTGTGGCCGTAGCCGATTGTGAGAACTCCGGCAGGGCAACGGTAGGCAGTAAGCCGACAGCCTTCCCACGCCTTAATTTTTTTCTTGATTGTGGTTGAAAGTTGCATGATGATTTATTTATTTGGGGTGTTACGTTTCTCGTTGAGATATTCAAACTTGCATTTATACAGGTAAATGAGGACGGCCCACATATCGGTGCGCTCCACCTCCGCCACGTTCCCGAATAGTCCGGCGGTAGCGACCTCGAAGGTTATACCGGTCCATCCGGTCTTGTCGTCCGGCTTCTTTCCTCCGCCGGAACTGCGGAAGATAATCCGTAAATCAATTTTCTTTCCGTTGATTTCCACGGGGCCGGCAAGGATTGCCTTCCAGACGGAGGCGAGGAGCGTCGGGGCATGGAACGCCAGAAGGTCGGGCACTTTCTCTCCGTCGGGAATATGGTAGAGCCGCCGGGCAATATGGGCGTAACCTTCAGCCACCTCTTGCTCGTCCATTTGGTGAAGATTCTCGGCTATGGTAAGGCACTCCACAAACTCGCCGTATGTCACACCCTCCAGCCAATCGCCGGGGCCTTGATAGCCTCCGTATGAAGGCAGGAGGTTAACGGGCGTATTGAAATCAAGATGAACGCGGTCGCCTTCAGCCACGAAAAAACCTTCAATCGCTCCGGCCTGTGCTTTCAGTTCCTCGACGTGTTGCTCCTTCAACAACGTGTAATCCGCTTTGCCGAGGCCAATCAGGAAGGAGAGCCAGCGAACCCGGAAATAATCGCCGTCAATCACACCCGCGCCCAGAGCGTAGGCGAGAAAAACGTAATATTCGTATTGCGCCGGGGTCAATTCGCTGACATGGGTCGGAATTTTGACGGAGCGGCCTCGTGTGGTAATTGTTTCCATTAAAACGACATTCCTTTACTGTGGACGATAGGCCCGGTAATTGATGTATCTACCTCCTCGCCGTCTGCGTCGAGCTGCGCCACGAGTTGCTGAAGGTATTCGAGTGCGCGGGTAGCGTCAGCACCCAGAGAGGCGGCGACCGAGGCGCGGGCCGATTGCTCGGCGCGTAACCTTGATTTCACCGGCTGCGACTGCTGAACCTGTACGATACCCTCCGGGATAACCTCGACCGGAAGGCGTTCCACCGCCTTCTGCATAGTTAGCAAAGCCACGGCGCGGGCTGCTGTCGCCTTCATCAGCGTGAAGGTATCGGAATCCTCGCCCGAAAGAATCGGAGCGAGATACTTGCCGAGTACCGGGGCGACGGTTGCGCCTTGAACCTCGCGGATAATAGGAACGAGGGTAACGAAAAGGCGATGAGAACCGATAATGTAGTAATTATCGAACTCCTCCTTACTGCGTATTAACAACCCTTCGCGCTGGCGGCACTTGGGCGATTCAATCCAAAACGGGAACGCCTCGCGGTCTAAGGCTTCGACAAGTGCGTCGGTAGCCTCGTAGGCCAGACGTAAAATATTTTCCTCGTCCTTGAACTCCTGAAGGGCCGTTAACCCTTTTTCGTTCTCTCCGAGGCTTTTCGCCCTTCCTGTATCTCCGTGCTGTGCGTCGAGGGTCGGGATTATCTTCAGCCATGTAAAGAAGGCCACCGCCTGTTGCAGATAAGCCAGAGCGTCAGCCATAGCCGCGTCGTCGCCTTCTCCGTTTTCGTAATAGTCGGCCAGAGCCTCGACCGGTTCACGGCCTACGATTGCGACGACATCGCGGATTCCGAACGGAATCAGGGGCCGCCACTTGTCGAAAGTGATACCGTTAGAGATTATTCCGACGGCTGCGGTAATTTCCTCGCTTCCGTTTCCGTCGCGGTCAAATAGTTTCATTTTTATATTGTTTCTTTAGATGCTCAATAAAATCACTGAGAGTATTGCGAACAATCTCCATTTTTTCGATAAATTCTTTATCTGTGTCGTATGAGGCTTTATGGATATTAGCGGAAACATGACAGTCCGACAGTCGAAAAAAGGTTGAACGATAAACACTATTATCATGGTCGAGTAGCTCACCATCAAAAACTACTATTGAACCAGTAGAAGGTGAATTTTCTGCATTAAGCCAAACGCGCTTAATGTAATGCGTCGTTCTTTTATTCATCGCGTTTCAGTTTATAGGGTTTCCAATCGGCAAAATCATTGTTAAACGAATGGATTTTGTCGAAAATTTCTTCTTTGTAGAACCTTGCCACGCCTTCATCGACTGTTATAACCGTCTGCTCACAACGCGGATTACTGTTAAGGTTTGCCGAACCTTCGACCGCAAAATCAAAGCGTTCACCGAAACCGGCCATAACTTTAGAGTGATTCCGGAACACGGCAACGCGGCCGCCCATGAGCGCGACGGCCTCGTGCAAAGTGTTGTAAACCTCGGCAAACTTGGAATCGAAAATTTCACCGAGATAGAGGTCGAGCCGTCCAATCAATCCGCTGCGCTGCCATTTCAAAAGCGTTTCCGCGTCGGTCAACGCCATAGAGAAGGTGGACAAACAAACGTACTCCAGCGGTTGCTGTTTGAGAATTGCCCGGAGATAGGTCAGCGCGTCAACATCGCCGAAAGAAAAACAGTGATACGCCTCGCCCGGTGAAAAGTGCCACGGAAGGACATTTTCGAGAAAAAGCTCGGATTTTACGCGGCGTTCAAAGTTGCGCGACATCGAGCGGAATACCCTCGTTTCTTTCCCGGTGTTCCTATCCTCGGCGCGTTCTTTGGCCTCGTCCTTGCCTTTGCCTTTGTTCTCCGGCTGTTGCTCCGGGGTGGCGAATAAATCACGCATTTGCTTTCACTCTGTTTTCGGGGTTGACATTTTTTTCGGCCTCGACAACGGTACGATATAGGCCGATTCGTATATCTGTGCCGGGGTGGTTGGTGTCGATGAACTGTTGGAACGGCTTACATAGCACCATATCAGGCACGGCGGTTTCTGTGGCGTTATACACCTTCAGGGCGTAGAGTTTTTCGGAGCCTGAACCGAGTTTTGTATCAAGTATCAAGTTAGAGAGTGAGGGGTCGAGGCCAAAACCGGAGGTCGCGGCGGCCTCTGACTTTTTGCATATTGCCACCATTGCTTCGATGTACTCTTTAACCTTGTTGTCGATAGCGGTAATCTTCCACCCCTCGAAATTGTTAGCCTCCTCGTTCCAGAACTGCGAGGTATGCAGGAACTTGCCCGCGTTCTCCTTGCCGGACATCGAGGCGGCAAATTTCTCCATCGCTGCGTCCTTGAACTCCTCTAACATTTCCTTTTTATAGGGTATGCCCCTTTGCTGACAGGCCATTTTTATCTGTTCCTCGGCGCGGTCCCAATATGACTGGGGCGATTCGATATGTTTCGAGATAGCCGAGGCGTTCTCGTTGTACGCTGCGAGGAGTGGCGCGAGTGTTCCGGCCAACTCCAGCCAATCGAACGCACCGATAAAGCGCGGTACGCTGTAATGGTCGTGGTTGTAACTGTAAATGTTGTAATATGCCAGCGAAACGGGATATTTCAGAGGGTCGGAGGGGTCAAACAGAGGGTAAACGTGTGAGGTACGAGGGTCGGCCAGCGGCCAATCTGCCACCATCGCTTGTGTAGGCAGCTTATTTTCTCCGGGCCATACGAAACGCACCTTTCCAGCCGGAACGTGTTCGACCCTCGCAATACGCCCGGAGCCGATACGCGCCCCGCGTGAACGTGTGAATTTAACCCAGAACCCCTCCAAATGACAGAGGTCTATCAGACAACGGTGCATTTGTGTGAGGTAGTCGGTAGCCTTCAGGTCGGCGGTAATCTGGTCGTCAACAGCCCACGCCCGGTAAAAGATATTGTTCGCGTCCACAGCGTCGCGGTAGAGCCTCGGACCCTCGCCCCACTGGAGGCCGGCCTTCTTGCCCATGATACCTTCACCGGCGTAGAACTTTTCGAGCAACATACACACACGGTTAGGGAGGTCGTTGTCGCGTCCAAACGGTATTATCGGCGTACCGTTCACGTTCATATATTTATAACCAAACGAGGCGATAGAGCCGCCGCGTAACATGAAGGTCGAGGGTGTGAATCCGCGACCCTTGGCGTTCATGCTGAAGGTGTATATTTCACCGGCTCCATTATCTACGAAACCGAAATTTCCGCTTCTGCGTATCATCTTGCTTAAAGTGTTAGTTTAACACCGTTCGGCGACCGTTGAACTCGGTAATTAAAACCTGCCAGCAATTACGGGCGAGGCCTGTTTCCGTATCGGTGAAAAATAGTTTATAACTTGCGTCTGAAATTTTGTCGTCTTTTGTCTTGGGGCGGATTCGCGCCGCATTGACTTTAACCACGTAGCCACCGTTGCGCGTCTGCCTGTTCCACTTGCGGAAGGTGAGCGAGAACGTACCACCGGCGAGGCTTATCCGCTTCATCTGCTCGATAGCGTCGTAAAGGTCTATCGGCTGCGCTTCTGTTTTATCCACGGCCATACTATGTCGGCGAAAAATAGATATATCAGGTAAAGGAGAATCAGGCCCAGCAATCCGGGGCCGATGATATTCTCTAAAGATATTGCGGTGTTAATTTCCTCCGTAGTTTCTTCCGTTTTCTCGTTGACGGAATCCACCGCGCCGGAACTCTCGGAGTGTCGCGTTGCATTGAGGCCGTAAAACCAGCGTTCCTTCTCCGTATCTCTTTTCGAGAGGGTCGAAACAAGCGCCGAACGCGTCCAAATAATTTTAATAGCTCGTCCGGCTGAATCGCGTTTAATCTCGACAGTTCCACTTGCACCCGTTGAAACGCTTGTTGTGTCGCTCTCGCTGTTTCGCTCGTTTCCTCCGATGAGTACCGAATCGAACCGGGTACTATCTTGCCCAGAGTAATGAAATTCGGTTCTGGTTTCTTCGACTGCCTTTCTATTACTTTTGCAACTTGTGAAAGAATAAGCGGTAAGAATAAGAACAACAAGGGCGAGAACGCCAAAAGGCTGACAAAAAATTTTATTTCCATGTTTCATATATGTGACTTATTGGGGTTGCGTGATTTCGTCGAGGCGTTCCTGAACATTGGCCTTGAACTTGTCGAGTTCGTTAGCGTAGTGGATAGAGATACCCAGAAGGGAGGCGACGAAAATACATACCGTTCCGAACGCGGTTAATACTGAACTATGGATTTCACCCTCCGGCGGTATGAATAAACCGATAAACAGAAGGGAGAGGCCGGCAATCATTACCACGATTGCCAAAATGTAGATTATAACCTCCTTGAAGGTCAATTTGTCGAACTCTTGTTTTAAGTGTTTCATCGTGATTCGTATTATTTTGCTGCAAAGGTCTTATATATATCGCGCGTAACGAAGGACATGCCCGGAAGCAACAAAAAACGCCCGTTTCACAACGGACGTTCCTTTCTTGGTGGTTGGATAGCGTCTGCTTATGTGGTAAACCTAAATCAATCTTTTACCTTGGGGCTGTATCTTATTCGTCTGTATCTGCTGTTTGAGTGCCACCGTCGGCTTCCAGTTTCCGAATCTCTCCGATTTTCACCATCGCTCTTTCGATGTGTTCGGGAAGGTTGCGGAGTTCTTCGACGTTTTCGGCCACCTCTGAAAAGTGGAGTAAACGGAATATTGCGTAACGTGCCGTGTTGAGGGATTCCCACGCTTCTTTGAAGGCTGTCGTTACCTCCTCAAACGTTGGGATTTCGTTAGCGTCGCAGTCGAGCCGTTCAGGTACGGCGGTTAGGGTGATGCCGTCGAAGGGGTCGACGTATTCGTTGAGCGGCGCCGGAGGGCCGGCGATGTCGGCAATATCGGCGCGGAGGGCGTTCAGGGCGCGGAGTGTGTGCATTGCCTCGTTGTCGCTCATGCCGATTTCGTCGGAGTAGTTGAGTATGTAGTTAAACAGGCGGTCGAGGTGGGCGCGGTAGAACTGGTAAGTTCCGCAGGGGTGTTGGAGTGCTTGGATTGCTTTTACAGCGTCGGGGGTGAGGTTGATATTATTTTCCATATCGGTAATTTTTTGTTGTGATTGTTGGTTTACCATTGCTTCAGGCCGAGGCGGTCTTGACGGAGGTCGCGGGCTGTCTGTCGCCATGCCCACGGGGTGAAGGCTGCAAGCCATACCATAGCACCGTAGGCGATTGTGTGAGTGTCGTCGGTGCATACGCCCCACCATTCCCAGAGAACGGCGATTACGCTTGCAAAGGTAAACAATTTTTCTGATGTAAGGTAAATAATTCCTTTAATAAGGAGTTTTTTCACTCTTGGCTTGTATGACAAAGCCGGAGCTGGTAACGCTGTAACTGTTTTCATTTCTCGGTGATGTTTGTAATTTGATGTTTGACGTTTTCGTTAGGACATGAAAAAGGCGACCACCTCTCCATGTCGTCAAACATCACCGAGAAACCGACGGAATAGTCGTGTTAATTAGTGCGGAGGTAGGCGGTCGCCTGTATCGTATGTAATCGGGCATAAAAAACGCCCGAAAGATTTCGAGCCGATTAAACGGCTACTCCAGTTGGGTGACTGGTGATGTTTGACACCGCAAATTTCGGCAGAATAATGTGAACAAAAAAAAAAAGGCGTTAATAAATGTTATTAACGAAAAGAAAAATAAATTAACATAACAACGCCGAAACCCGTAGGCTCCGGCGCATTATAATGTGTAATTTCTAAAATCAAAAAACAATATTTCCAGTAACATACCACGAGGAAGGCTGTCGATAATCATCCCAAAAGTGAGTGACGGTAAGATTGATTTCAGCTTCAACGTATTTACCGTTTTCATTCTTGATCTGAATCGGTCCAGCAAATAGACACTGTTTCCCGTTGTTTATTTGTCTGTTCAACTTGGAATAATCAAAAATTATCTTTGCATCAGGATTGGGAACGAGATTTTTCAGAGCGCGGAGAGCTGCTGACCATGTTGCATCGCGCGCCGACACTGGTTCCCCTTGTATCTTCTTGGAAGCCGGAGTGTCGAAGATGCCGGCGGGACATGATTCCAACACACATGGAATATCAGCTATTTTGTTCCTGTTTTCGGTTATTGTCCATGCGTCGAACCCTCCGGCCTTTCTTTTTGCGACCTCAAACGGGGGTAAGGTATCGGATTTTTCGACGGTAATGGATTCTGTAATATTGTCGGCTGCAGCTCCTATGTTTTCCGGCGCTGTGGTTTTAACGTTCCCAGAGCAACTAACCAGAAGAAGTCCGAACAACAAAGTTAAATATTTCATCTTTGGCGTAAGATTTTGAATATCTTCCGCCGGTTTTCGGGAGTTTGACAGCACAAATTTACGGATTTTTCACGGTAATAGGGTGAAAAATTGGAGATTGCAACACAAAAAATGCGGTTTTTAGCGTAAAATTTTGCTCTACTTTTCGCCAAACATCACTATATCAAGCAACTAAATGCGACCGAAACGAAAAACGCAATTTTTGACGCGCTCCGTAGGGCGGCCCGCTCTGACGGCCGAAAGTAATTACCACCCCTTACCGGGGGTGAAATGTGAGGTTTTGAACTGTTACGGCGTTATGAGAGGGCGCACACGACACCGCCCGGCGGCTGTGCTGTCGTCGGGCGGTAACATGGTCGGATAATAGTCGGTATGTAGGTCGGTCAGCCGTCGAACTTGTCGGCTACCCACTGCGCTGCCATTGCGTCGGCTCCTGTGTTGGAATCGGCTGCGGCTCGTGTAGCGGTCAACCAACGGCGGCGCATCATCAGGTACTTGAAAGCGTCGGAGAAATTGGTCGATAACCTCGGCAATTTCTTTGCCTCCAGCTTCTCGGTTTTCTTCACCTTCGCCACTACCTTGACACTGCCCCGGTACTTTACCTCGGCTTTTGCTCCCTCGATACTTGAAATCATTTCGGAACAGTTCAGCACATCAACCAGAAGGAGCGGTAATTTCTTATTCTCACCGCGCATAAGTTCGTGCATGAAATTATATTCGGCGTTCTGCGGAAGGTTGGCCTGTTTCCTTGATTTAAGGTTAACAGTCCAGCCGGTACGCCGCCCGTCGCCGTCCTTCTCGATAGCCTCTTTTATTTGCCGGGCATAGTCAACGCCCTGACGCTGGAGGTTATTACCTGAACGGTCGTAATAGAGGTTTAGCACCTTTGTAGGGTAATCGGCGAAAAAGTCAAGAAACTGGTCGGCAAGTTCACGCATCCAGCCCGGAGGTATCTCGTAGAAATTTTTATGCACACGGTAATATTTACCGTCCTCCTGTCCGATAACCAAAGAAAGCATATTACCGAAATCCATACCGCCGTCGAGAGGTCGGGAGGGGTCGAGGTAACGGAGTTCGTTCCATGTGAACGCCGCTTCACCTGAATAAGTTCCGTCGGTGTACTTGTGTTTATCGCCAAACAGAACGTAAAACCTCGCGTCCTTGCGAACGCCGGGGCGCATACCTAACACGGATTTAAGGAACTCGTGCAGCTCCAACGCGCCATTATAGAGGCGTTTCGCATAATCGACCGTAAGAATGTCGATATTAACGAAACTCGAAATATTCATAAAGAAGGTTTGCCCCTTGCGCAGCTTCAGAAGGCCCTCGGTATAATAGTCGATTTTCTTTTCTACCCTCGCGATCTTGCGTTCATCAGGACGAGGGGCGCGGTTCTCGCGCTCCTGTTTTATCCGTAGGCGGTTGAGTTCCCCGGCGGCTTGCATAATCTTTATAATGCGTTCCGGATTCATTTCGGAGGCATAGCGGAAAAACCAATCATATTCGCCTTCGGTAACGTCGGGCATATCGGTGGTAATGGTAACACCGCCGTAGAGGTGGCAGCGTCCGTAGGTGATAGCGTCGCCGCGTAGGATAGGCAGAACACGGGCCGCCCTTGTATCAGAGGCGTATTTTGCTTCATCAAACAAAAGGTGGGCCACGGATTTACCGGCCAGTAACGAGGGGTTATCGAGAGAGCCGAGGAATATAACCGAGCCATTCCAAAAGCTATAAACGTGCCGGTAATCATCGACAATAACGGAGCAGCGTCGCCGCCACTCCTCCGGGGGCTTCTTACCCTTGATATAGTGAACGCCTTCTATCAGCCCGTTAAGTTTCCAACCGTTTTGCACGGCGGGCATGATGTTATCGACGAGGTTAGAATAGGTATTTGCGACGATTGCCACGGGTGCGCCCGGCATGAGGCGCACACAGCGTTCAGAGCGTCGCGCCAGAATAACGGTACTCTTTGCCACACCACGGCCGCCGATAGATACGAAATTTGTCGTATCTATCCAGTCGCAGAAAATCAGCGCGTCAGAGCCGAATTTTACCGGAACATCAGGGTCGTTAAATTTATTCTTCATCGCCAAACTCTTTAGCGTCCTCAATCATGCGGCTTAATAGGTTACGTTTGGTAATACCGGCATCCTCCTTGACACGGCGTAACGATATTTCGGGAATATCCGGTATTGAATCAATAAACGCCTCCAGTTCCTTGCGGTCGGCCTTCGGTGCGCCCATACTTTCGGGGTCGGCGGTATAAATAACCGTTGGAGCAGCGTCGAGGAGTTCCTGCGGAATTTCGGGGGCCTGGTCCTCGTAGCAGCCTCGCAATTTGGCAGCTTCAACCATAAAGCTACGGGCCTCTTTCATTTTACCCATTGACGCGGACAAATTCGCCATATTATCGAGGCGTTCGGCGTAGAGGTTGCGCCATGCGCGGGGAGTGACATCATCGACGGAATAAAAGAAATTCAGCGCGTCGGAATAGACACGCCGCGCCATCCAGTCTGACAGCCCGTAAACATCAGATTTCAGAACCTTGATAATTCCGGCCTTGGTAACTATGCGATTGCCTCCGGGCATCATCATTCGCGCCCGTAGGCCACGAACAAGTTCCATAAGGTTGAAATATTCGCGTTCGGCCGGTGTAAGGCTTTCGAGGTCGCCGGTTTTAAGAATCCGTTCAATCTGGTGGGAATCCAACGCCTCAAAATCAATTCGGGAGGGCTTACGGAGTAAATTCGTCATCGTCCATATTGTTAACGAGTTCATTAAATCGGTTCGTTCGTTGGAGGTTCTGGAGTGCCTTTATCGCCTCTATGTTACCGGCTTTTGCGGCTTCTTGCAGTTTTATCTGGGGTTGAGCGCGTCCGGTTGCACGTCCGGCGGTAATCAGTACGGAGATTGCGGAGCCGGGCACATTTGCAAGAATACAGAAGGCGGTGCGTCGCTCTCGCGTCCATTCCATAGACACGGCGATTTCGTGGGGCATGAATCCCACGGCTGCCAGTTTCATAACCTCGTCCTCCTCCGCTTTCGTTAGAGGAAAGGCCGGTAATGTAGGTTTGTTGTTATTCTCGGTATTCATCTTCGAGGCGTTTGCAAGCGGTGTGGTAATATCCTTCGTCTTGCTCCATGAGGATAAAGCGACGGCCGGAGCGTACAGCAGCCACGGCGGTAGAGCCAGAACCGCCGAAAGTGTCGAGAATCACCGCGCCCGGCTCGGTCGCGTCCTCGATAAACTTTTGAATCAGGGCTACCGGCTTTTGCGTGGGGTGAACCTTCGCGCCGTCGGTTGTTTTTGCCCCGGAGGTGAAACTTTTTATGTCGGAAATTATGTTTGTTCCGCCGATATTCGCGCCCTTGCCAGCATGAAACAACACAAGTTCGTGGATAAATGCGTAATGATTGCCAGGACCGCTCAATTTATCCCAAACGAGCATATTATGGGCCTTCAGGATTTCATCGAACAGAGGGTAATAAAAAGCATATCCGCGCCAGTCACAGAAAAAGTAAATACAGGCTTCGGGCTTGGCAACTCGGCGGTACTCGTGGAATAAATCACGGTAAAATGGTCGGCAAATCGACAATTCGCGGAAATTACCCTTTTGCCCGTTGTGGGTCATACCTAAAAAATAAGGAGGGTCGGTAATAATACAGTCAACAGAGGCCGCCGGGAGCGTCTTTATAACGTCGAGGCAGTCGCCGTTGAACAACGTACCGCCGGGAAACTCGCGGAGGTCAGTCGTTGAAAGATTGTAAGAGGGATAACGATACATTCAGCGCGTCGATTTTCTTGTTAACGATAGAGAGTTGATGCCCGGCCTCGGAGCGGTCGCACGGGTGACAGCCGGAACGGGAGAGGTATTTTGTAAAATACTCCCTCGACCGTTCCGCGCTCTCGATAGCCTCAATTACTTTTTTTTTCGGCGGTCGATTTCCGCCTTCAGTACCTTTTTACGGTTAGACCATTTCACAAAAGCGGCTTCGGCCTTTTCGTTAGGTTGCTTTTTTGCCTTGGCTTCCTCGACCGCCTTTTTCGCCTTGGATTCCTGAACCCCTGCGCTCCGGAGTTGGCCCATAAGGTCAACATCGGAGATTTTTGTCAAGTCCTCGGCGGCTTCCATTTCGCGGAACTTTGCAGCTTTGCCGAGAATCACGCCGTTTTCGCGGTAATATTCGAGTTCGTCCCAGATTTCACGGTTTTTCAGATACTCGGTAACTACTGTTTCGCAATCAGCGGCGGCGGTGGCTGAATCTGCGTCGCCGAGTACCTGAAGGCGGGCGTGTGCAGCCTTGTAGTTACCGTATGCGGTGAACATATCGGCCACGAGTATCTTCAGTACGTCGGGGCAGTCGGTAGAATTGAGGAAGGGATATTTTTCGCGGAAACGTATCATTTTCCGAACCGGTTCCGGGGCTTCGGCATACTTGGAACGTGCGGCCTCCAGTTCGTCGGTAAGTTCGTCTATACGGTCGGCGTTTTCGTCCATTGCCAACACTCGTTCCTGAAAATCAGGGCTAACAAGTTCGTCAACGGTAACACCGAAAGAATCGGCGAGTTCCATTAACGCCGATTCGTCGTTTTTCTCGTCGTCGAGAATTACGCATTTCGCTTGTACGTCGTTGAGCTGCGCCGTTTTCTTGACGGCTTGACGTGGAAGGTGATTAAACTCGATTTCCGACAGTCCGGCAAGTTTACGGAGTTCATCGAAAAGAATTTCACGGATAACGGCGGTATCTTCGACCGCAAATTGACGCTTCAGGCGCAAATTTACGCCGTAACGCTGGTAAAGTGCCACGCCTTCGGCATAGTCGCGAGGGCCGCAAAGGTAGGCGGTAATTTCCTTTTTCTGCTCGGTAGTCATAAGGCTATTATATTTAACGCTACAAAATTAAGCCCGGTAATTACCAATCAGAAGGACACAAAACGCCCCGGAGGTCGGTAATTCCTTCGGGGCGTGGGTATCAGGTAGGTGATATTTGTCAGGCTGCGACGTAACGGCTTTGTTCAATCCACATAATACCGCCGTCGCCGCTGTCGAACGCGCGGAGAGTGAGCTGTGAACCTTCGGAGGCTGTGAACACCTTGCCGCCACGGAGGAGGATTTTACCGCCGGTGCCGGAAACGGTAGGCGATGAACCTCCAGCCGCGCCGAGGAGGGTAATAACTGCGTCGTGTGCGCCGCCCTCGATTTCGTCGATAACGGCGGCGCCGGCGGTGAGCTGGTACTGGCCTTCGGAAATGAACGGAACTACCGTTACCCCTGTTTCAACGACTGAAACGGGTTCTTCGAGGGTCACAGTACCTTTATAAATAAAGATGTCGCTACCCTTTGAAATCTGGGTGAAGGTCATTTCGTTGGTGTTGCTCTCGTTGTTACCGGTGTAAGAGGGGGTGAGCTTGCACGGGTTGCAGATTGTACCGATAAGGTCGGCGGGCTTGCCGGAACAATAGCGGATTACCACAATGAACTTGCGGTTAATGCTGTTGGCCTTGAACTCGCGCACCTCCTGCTCGTTGCCGGGGTGCTCAAACTTAATCGAGGGTGTGAAACCGATTTTGTCGGTATCGCCTTCGGCTGCGCTCGTTACCTCGATTGTGCCCTGTGTCATGTAGATGTTATAACCGTAACGGCCGGGCTTCATTACGATGTTATCGGCGATAACCACCCCTTTGTCGTCGGCCGACGGCATGAAAGCGATGTCGTCGATGTCGATAAGGGTCAGCTGGTCGCGCGGCTGAATACCTGTGCCGGGATTGCCTTCGGCGCGTGGTACGGATTTTTTAATATATGTCATATCCTTGAAATAATAACAGTTAGAGAATAAAACGGAGGGCAAGAGCGGATGCAGTCGCCCTCCGTGTTTGTTGGTGCGCGGTTATTATCCGCGGGCCACCTCGTAGAACTTGCCGTCTGCTGCCTTCACGAGCTGGATAAACGCGCCGGCCTTCAGGGTCATGGCTGCGGTGAGAACAAAGTTTCCACCGTTGGCAATGGTCGAGGCGTTGGCGGCTCCGGCTCCGTGGATTGTGTAAACCACTCCGGCTACTGCGTCGGTCAGGTCGGTGATTGCGGTCGCCTTGGTGTTGGCGGCTGTGATGAACACGGTCGCGCCCTGAACGCTGGGGGTTGTTGCGTCGGTGGGGAACTGGTAGGAATCAGCGGCGGCAGTTGCGCGGCTTACCTCGATGAACTTGCCGTCGGCGCGTTTCATCACGCGGAGAACGTCGCCTTTCTTCGGTGTCCATGTCTCGGTCAGCAGCTCGAATTTACCGGCCTTCTTGATAGTCACGCCACTTTCACCGTCCGCGCCACATTTGAGGGCGATAACCTTGCCGACCTCGGCGTTGGTGATGTCGGTAATCTCGAAAGCGGTCGAGTTGGCGACGGTGACGATAGACGAGTGGCGGAGCGCGTCGGGATTTTTATCCTTGTCGCCTTCTACATAGTAGGTTTCGGGGAGGTCGTAGTCGTTGCACCAGATGAGCTGACGAGAACCGTCCATGTCGGCGCGGTTGATGTACTTGTAACCTACGGCAGTGGCCTGAATTGATTCTTTCCAGTTGCTCCACACCTTAACGGTCCAGTCCTGCTGTTCGAGGTGGAAACGGAGCATTTCGCCGGAAATCTGGCAGAAGGTCTGAATATTGCCGTCGATAGTCCAGAAGATACGATGGTGGTTGTCGGCGTTGGGAATCGTTTCGATTTTTACGCCGGGGAACTCCTTAACGTAGTTGATACCGGCTTTGTAGTCCTGATTCTGGCCGTAGTGGGTTTCGTTGTACTTGTGATACCACGGGAGCATGAACGAGGGGATATAAAGCACGATTTTGCCGGTGTCGCGGAACACGGAGGGAATCATGCTCGTACCTTGGTAGAACACTTCGCCGATATTGCCGGGGGTGATACGGGGGAGCGCAAAAGGCTTAATCTGGTAAACAGTTTTGCCGGTTGTGCCGCCGTTGGGAGTGAAATCGACATGACCGTCCACGCGCTTGCGTAAAAATTCGTAGAGGCCGTCGGCCGCGTCCATAGCTCGGCCGGGCTTGTCGGGGTCGGGTTCTTTGCGCACACCGTTGACATAGCGGAGTTCGCGTTCGTTGTGGAGGGCCTTCGCGGTTTCAACGAGGAGGTACTCGATAAACGAAAGTTTTACGGGGTTCGAGCCTTCGCGATTGAGGTAGCCAATCCAACTCTTTTCGAGCTGCTTCAGGCTCTGGAACTTGTGGACGAACATAACGCCGTACATACGGAGCGTTTCGTGTCCGAACTCGTAAGTGCCTTTTGTAACCTTGTCGAACTCGCTCTTATCGGAGGTGTCGGCTTGTGAGAACTCACCGAGGAACAGATTAACGAGGGTTTCGAGGTCCTGGTGTCCGGCTTCGGTGGGGAACAGCTTGGTAATTGTCGGGAGTTCGACGAGGAACGACTGAAGGCGTTCGCTCCAGCTTGTGCGGTAGAACGCTCCGAGGTCGTCCTGAAGGCCCTTGTAATCGACCGACGAGGGAGCGGCGACGGCCAGCATCTTGCCTTCGTTGGCGAGAAGGGCGGCGCGGGCGCGCTGGTTGTAGGGGCGTTCGAGGCTGAAGAAGGAGCCGGAGAGGCCGCCGAGCTGCTGTTCATCGGCGAGATTGAAGGCCGGAGCGGTGGCGGTGGCTGAACCGGCACCCTTGCCGGGGTCGGTTTCGGGGAGAGCTGAAAGTGTCTGAATCTTGGCGTTCAGAGCGGCGATTTCCGCCTCCTTCGCTTGAATGGCTGCGGTGTGGGCTGCTTTGTCGGTGGCGACGCTCTGTTTGAGCGCGTCGAGTTCTGCGGTTTTAGCCTGAAGCTGCTCGGTAGTCTGACCGAGAACAGCGGCGACGGCTGCCATCTGCTGATTGGGAGTTGAGCCGGTTGCGGCTGTGGGTGGATTCTGAAGGTAGGCGTTAAAGTCGTCGAGGAAACGGTCGGTAAAACCGTAGCCCTTCAACGCTGCGCGTTCCTCGTCCGAAAGGCACTCCTTGCCGTCCACCTTACTGAAGGAGGTAAGGCCGAGAATACCGAGAATCGCGGGGATTAAATTCGCAAAATTCATGTTTGTAACTGTTTGGTTGTTAAAATTATTTGTATAATTGTTCTGCCTTCCGGCTCGTTGCCTGTGCAAGTACCCATGTAACCGCGTCTTTCAATCCTCCGAACTGGTCGATATATCCGGCGGCGACTGCTTCGTCGGCGGCGAACATTTCGCCACGGAAAAGAGGGAGTTCAGGGTCGTAGGTGATTCCGAGGTTACGCGCCACGGTTTCGGCAAATACCTTGTGAATCTTTTCGGCCTTCTGCTTTATGAGGGTTTCATCGTTGTTGTCAACAATGGCGCGGTATTCCTTATTTTTAAGGTCGGCGGTGTCCGGGTAAATTTCGCGGTAGTCGATTCCGTTCTGCCTGAAAAATTCTTTGAAACTGGTATGAGTGCAGACGATACCCACACTACCAACCTCGCAAAGTGGCGAGGCTATAAAAGTGCGGTCGCTTGCAGTTCCTAACCAGAAATGAGCGGAGGCCATGATGCCGGTTACTACTGTGGCGGTGGGTTTGGTGCAATTCTCTACGGCTGCGGCTGCCATGTCGAGGTGCGACACCATACCACCGGGGCCGTCGATAACGAACACCACGCCGCAAATATTCGGATTCAGTTCCGCCGCCTCTATCTGCTTTATTACCCATTCCGATTCCCACGAATAGAGGGTACCGGTCAGCGTTATCACTGCGATAGAATCAACGGGGAGGGTGATGTCGTCGAGTTCGTACCATTTAGCCATATAAGGCGCGGCGGTAGCCTTGACGGTGCATTTCGCTTTTGAGAGCTGCGCCACTGCTGCTTCTATATTGCCGTTGAGTATGCACGGCAAAAGGAGCGACACGGTGTTTTCGAGGTCGTGCCGCTGGATAGTCCAGTTATCGGAGAAAAATCGTTGTAGCTTATTCATGTAGCTATTTTTGCAGCAAAATAACTACATATCGCGCGGGCGCGGAAGGACTTTAATCCATAAGGAAAGCATCGGGCGCGGTGTCCTCGCCTTGAAGGGTGACGGAGAAAACTCCGTCGCCGATACTGTAATCAAGCGAGAGCGGCCAATCAGGAGAACCGGCCACCCTCCGTTTGCCGGATTCATCGACGTAGGTAGCTATCAGCCGCGAAACCTTGTAACCTTCGAGAGCGTCGGCGGTGCTGTCCGAAACATCGGAACGCTCAAAGGTGATTTTTTTCTTTATTATACCGTTATCGGAGGTCGTCGATACCTTGACGCTGCCCGGCACCGCCACCGCGTCGTCCTCACTTCCGAGAATAAGCATAACGACACGCGATTTTATCCGGGCGAACCTCGATACACGCGAAAGCGGAATAATTTTAAGGCTGTGGCAACTTGAAACAGTGGAACGGGTCATATTTTGGAGTTGTAAAATGTTGTAAATCAGTCACTCGGCATTTTTCCGACACTTTTCCGACAAAAATACCGCAAAAAAAGGACAAAACGGAGCATGATGTCGGGGAAATAATACCCTATAAAAATGAACTTATTTTCGATTATATCCGCGTTTTTTCTTACGGCGCAACTTATCGCGCCACCTCTGGTAGTTTTTCAACAGAGCATCCTCGGTGATTCCCTCGATTCCATATTTCGACATGAACAGGAAAACGGAATCTTTGAACTGAACCCCGTTTATATGTTTGTTCTCGTCCATAAAGTCGTGCAGCTCGGCCCACATCATCAGACGTAATTTATCACCGAGAACCTTCTGCGCTCTCTCGGATAGGTAGTTGTAATATTCCGGGTCTTTACCCTCGCGCCGTTCAGGTAAGGCAAATTCAAGATTGCCGGAATCTACCGGGCAACCCGTGGGGCGTTTCTTAAGTAGGTCGAAAATCAATATGTAAATATCGAGAGCCGACGGAAATCGGACGGCTCCGGCTTCGTGGTCGTAGTATTTCCCTCGGATATACTCGGCCACGTGTTGTTCAACGGATATTTTAACGGTAATCATGTGGGGAGGGATTGGATTATTACAGCGCAAAGATACAATAATTTCACGACATGCGGGTAATATATTCCGTTGGTGTTGATTTATTTACCCTACAAGTTCAAAAATCATCGGAAATTTTTGTTACAATGTTATTCGTTACCAACCTTTTGAAAGTCAACAAAGTAAGACCGAAACAAACCGAAACCGCAATTTGTGACAGCCCTCGCCATTTTGTCACACTTTCCCCCTACTGACAGCCGTAACAAACCGAAATTTTTTTGTTATAGCCTTTGTTACCGCTTTTGTTACGGCCTTCCCCTCTTTATTTTCTATTGATTTTTACTTTGTTACACTCTTTGCAAATATTCTGTTACAAGGTAACAAAGATTTATAATAAAATAGGGAGGGGGTATTGGGGAGGCAAGGAAGGAGCCGGACGAGGCCGGAGGTAAAAAGAAGGAGCCGGGCCGCCTCGTTTGTTACGAGTTGACCCGGCTCCCGGCTCGAAATAAAATACCTTATGCGTGTGGTGCGCGTTCATCAGCATGACGGCGAGGTAAATAGATTCTTCGGCTCCTCGTCAGGCAAGTATCGCCCATTTACTGCGAGGGCTTTGCGTAGAGCCTCGCGGAAGGTTACGCCGTTGTTCGTGTAGTTCATTACCATATCGTAAGCCTTCGGGTGATTATCGAGGAGAATAGAGAACCGGCGGTCGTCTGCGAACTGTGCGCCGAATCCGCAACCCATGCAGCCGGTGCGCGCTGCGCCTTTGTGGTATATTTCGGCAATATCCAGCCGCTGCTCCTCGATATATTGCCACACGTCTGCCTCCGTCCATATTGACAACGGTCGGGAAGCAGCTTTCTCTCCGAACACATTACAACCGCCAGCCTTGATATATTGGCCTTTTCGTAGGTCGTTTTCGTCCGCCATTACTCCAATAATTGGGCGACGTCCGGTTATCTTCTCGAACTTATGAAACGGGCGTTTCTTCAGTATATCGCAACACTGCGATGATGTTTCGTAAGGTTCTGTTAATAGGTATCGCCATTTCTTAGCCAGACAGAAAAAGCCGGTTCCCATAATGATAGACGCGGTTACGGTGTTCGGGTTGAATCTTACTTTGTGAACCTTTTGTGCGGTTTCTTTTCCGACAAGAGGAAAGCCGTATTTCGCCCAGACTTGGCGCGGTGTAATCTCCGGCCTTATGACTTGTATATTTGCGCCCTTCTTCGCTTGTTCTCTGACGAATTGTATTATTTCGGGGTATTCGTTGCCGGTAGAGCAAAACACCGCCAGAATGTCAGGATAAAGAACTCGGCAAAGGTGTAATAAAACCGTGCTATCCTTACCGCCGGAAAATGAGCAATACACTTTGTCAATACCGCCCATACGGGAAATAAACACGTCGATAGTAGCGAGAGCGTGGTCGACTTTTTGCGCAAGCGTCCACGCCTGACGCTCTTTAAGTATATCGGTTGTCATTGGATAAATAGGTTTTTGAAAATGCGGTAAAGGAGTTCGACAACGATAGAATTGCCGGCGAGTTTGCGTTGTTGGGTCGTTGATAATCCGGCGGCTTGAATCGCGTCGATATAGATGTCCGGCAAGTCCATGAGGCGGAACAGTTCGCGCGGTGTGAATTTACGTATGAGGTGGCCGACGCAAATCAAATTGTTATCGGTATAAGCCGAGGCGGTGACAGCCGGGGCAATATCGAGGACGTTCCCACGGGCGAAACCGTGCGGTAGCTGTATAACAGTGGGTTCAACAATAAATTCAGCCGTTGAACCTGTGTAACGTCTGTTTGAGCTGCATACTGTTCCGGCTACGTCTTTGAGGTGGCGAGCTACCACCACGCCTTTGTTGTCGCGCGTGTAGCCTAATACTTTAGGTTCTGCGAGAAGGCTATCCTTGTCAACTGTTGTTATACAATTCGACACCGAACCGCCTAACTCCAGCCTTTGAACGGTTGGAATCCCGGAACGGCGGTCGCCGGGGTTGTCCGGGTTTCTCCCTCGATAGGCACACGCGACAGGCTCGGCGAGGTAGGTATCAGTCGGACGACTGCCGCAAAGCGTAGTAACGGCGCAAGAAATACCGTCGGCCGTCTTGAAACTCGTAGAGAATCCGCACCCTTCAGACTGTTTGCGTTCGTTGTGGTTGATAATCATGTGTAATTGCTTTTCGTTTAGATACCATGAATCAGCCACATTTTCTTCGAGAACGTGGATTAACCTCCGCGTCAGGGTTTCGGAAGGCTGCGGAAATTCGTAACTTTGCCCCCCCCAGATACTTACCATAAAAACACGCTCACGATTCTGCGGAACGCCGAAATTCTTCGCGTTGAGAATAGCCCAGTAATTGGAATATCCGAGGGCTTCGAGTGTGTCGCGCCAGCGTTTGAAATTATCTTTGTGCTTCTTGAAGGTCAACGCCTTGACATTCTCCATAAGTAGGAATTTAGGACGTTTCACCTCGATAGCTCTCGCACACTCCCAAAGTAATGAGGAACGCGAACCGCTGCCCTCATCAAAACCTCTTTGTTTCCCTGCTGTGCTTATGTCTTGGCACGGGAACGAATAGGTAAATAAATCGAAATCCGGCACCTCTGCCCATTCTATCTTGGTAATATCTCCAAAGTTTGGGTATTTGGCGAGGAGTTCCGGCGACGGCTCGTATTTCTCCAGATTTAGCCGGTCGATACTATGCCCTTGCAAACGGGCGTCACGAGCTGCGTAGTATGCCAGGACCGCGAAACGGTCTATTTCGGAGAATCCAGCCACCTCGTAATCGAATCCGGGATAATCCTCCTTCAGACGCTGGAGGGCTATCGACTGACTGCCGTAACCGGCAAACGCCTCGAATATTCTTATTTTCATAACTGTAACGGTTTAGAAGGGCATTTCCTGCTGGGTTGGAGGGGGCGGCGGGGGATTCTTCAGACGCTCGGCCTCTTTCTTGGTGCGGAGATAAATCATTTCTTTCTGTACCTTCTTGTGTGTTATCGGGTCCTCGATACGGCGCATTATTCGCGAACCTGAATTGTGTAGTTCTTCAGGATTGAGGCAGTCGATATAATCACAAGTAAAGCAGAATCCCTTCAGCGATTTTGTAAATTTCTGCATGGTGATTTTAGACACGCCGGAGAATCGTTTGTAAGCCTCGAAAGCATCTTCCCTCACGATTTCGCGGTTAAGATTATCACCGCACCCGTTTTCATCAACAGAGAAATAACCTTCGGCCCACTCGCGGAAATTGTCGGACATATCCCGGAGATACTTACGGAATATGATATTACCCATCTGCGGCTCGATTTTGACTTGCAACGGAGCGACGGAAAGATAAAATTTCACGCACTGGAGTACAAAATTTATATCCGCCTCCCACTCGGCTTCGGTGTATGCGCTGCCGAACAGGTCTTTGTTAAAGTCCGTGCGAATCTGACGGGTTTCGAGATAGTCGTTATCTTCTGTTCTTTGGTGGTAGTAGTCGGAGAATACGACGAACAGCATACGGCCAACACTTGAACCGTCGAACTCCTTCGGGACGTAGTTCGTAGTAAAGGCGAATTTCGGCGCGTCTTGAAACGTCAGTGTGTAGGCTGAAACATTCTTTGTGTTAATCGTGATGTCCGACGTGATATTATCGTAAAACTGTTTGAACGGTAAATATTCGTCGCAATCGTCAACAACAACGATTCCGAGATGTTTGCTTACTTGCTCGAAAGCAAATTGATTCTCCAGTAATTTAGGGTTACGCCCAGACAGCTTCAGCCAGCGCGTGAAATTCGAGAGGGCGCGGAACATGAAGGATTTGCCGGAACGTCCGTTACACTGGTCGTTCTCGCCCACTACGTTATCCATGACGAACGGGGCCCACGCTCTCGACTCTGACTTGTAACGGTGCATCATAAACCCGATTGTAAAAATCTTGTTGATAAGACACTGTTTTTGCTCCTGAATCTCTGCGGCGGTCAACGCCGGGCCGGCGATGTCAAACTTATGAGCTGCGAGATACGCCGCCCCTTCTTCCGGCGACATAGCGTTAACTTGCTCCTCCAACTCCTTGCGCCAATAAATACGGGAGGAGTTAATCAGGTATTTGAAATAATTCGAGGTTTGATTTTCGGCCACCTCGATGTCGAAATCTTCGCTTTCGTATTGCCCTTCGGGGTGGGTAATCGTGAACATATCAGGAAGGAATTTAATGTTATGGTTGATAACATTCTCCTCCCAGACATAACGACCGGCAGAGGCGGCGCGGTTGTCGTGCTTGATAATCTCGCGCCCTGTAACCTCGACGGTAAATTTCGGGAAATAAAAGAACTGTGAACGCTCGGTGTAGTTGGTGAAATCCGGGTCAATTTCTCGAAGGGCTTCGAGGTATTGAGCCGACAACTTGGAATCTTGCAATATCTGGTTGCGCAGTTCGCGCTCTTGTTTGCTGTCTATTGCCCAGTTTAGAACAAATTCGCGTATCTCCTTGGGCGTAACGAGCTTCACGATATTGCCTTGAATCCTCACGAACTGCGTACCCGGTGCGTGTTTGTCGCGAAGGGTGTAGAATCCGTTCAACATTAAAAATTCGTGCAGACATGAAATGTCTATCGAATATTTTTTCTTCTTGGTTTTCTCGTTCCATGATTCAACCCAGAACCTTGCGGGTGTAGCGAGGTTCAGAAGGCCGCGAAAATCGCCCTTGCTGCTCCATATCTCCATCCAATCTCGGAAATCCTTACGGGGTTTCCCTCGGTTGTCGCGGTATGAGGACAGTTTTTCGGGTAGCCAAATGGTGTGTATGTCGATAAAGCGTAAAGCGAGTTCCGTACCTTTCAGGCGACCGGTTGCGTCGATGTCAGGTATATTATAGACAGTTTCGACATATTTCGTTATCTGGTTCCACTCCTCTTGGCTTACTTGATAAGTTTCGGAATTGAACCACAAAGGGTAGTAACCGAGAGAGCGGACACAAACCGCGTCGCGTTCGCCGGAGCAAATGATCGCTTCGGGTAATTTTTGTTCTCGGTAGGGCTTGTGCTCGTTTGCAGGGTCGGCGGTCCACTTTGCTTCCTCGGTATCGTTGTACGCTCTCCATGCTGCGGCAAGCTCAAACAAACCATTAATGTAGCTTTGTGGTTTCTTCCCGGCTGGCTGGTATTGGAAACGCCACTGTTTCTCCGGGTTCAGAGGCTCGTAAATCTTATAAAAGCAATCACGATTACCCTTTGAATCAGTAAACCAACATTCGCGGATAAAAATCGGGTAGTTCTCGTTTGAGTATTTATAAACAGCCTCGCGGTTCCTGACTGTAACGACATGGTTAGCCCGGTACCAGTGGAGAGCCTTCAGTGTGTCAGGAGTGACACGCGGCCCCATAATCTCGCACTCCTTTGCCGTAAACTCTTGGTTAATATCCTTATCCCATGAACCCTCCGTTTGTTCCACTGTGGCCGGTTGACGGCGAACGTCCGGCCGGTTGACGGAACGATTTATTTCATCGGTAATATTAAAGATAGCCGAAAGGTCGAGGATAGCTTCACGGAAGGTTAACCCGGTTTGCTTCATGTGTATGGAAATAGGGCTTTCGGCTCTGCCTTCGTCGCCGAAATCTGTCATTTTCCAGACTTGCGCCCCATCCTTGGCTTTCATTAGTTTGACCCTTGCGCTCGGAGTGCGCTCGTCGGGTCTTGCCTTGAACGACCTGTTAGTCCTTGCAGCTTCGGGAGCGTCGGGGTAATGCAGCGCAATGATACGGAGGCCGTCGTCTGTTGCGGCGTATAACTGTTCAGGTGTTACCATATCATGTGACAAGTTACATAATTACAAAAATTTAGGGCGATTTCTACCCCCCCCCATTTTTCGAGATTGAGGGGTAACGGTCTTGCAAAGTGACGAATAAACCGAAAGAGGGGGAAGGACGCACACGGTATTATTTTTCATCGCTGAATAAATTTAGTTGAATCCCATAACCGAAAGCCTTCAGCCGTTCCTCCACGCGGGCGGAACGATTCGCCTCCGGCGTTGTGACTACTCGCTCCGTTTTACTGAAACGGTAGCCACGTCGACGGGCATAATAGCGTAAATCATACAGCGTTTTAGGGTCGCGCATTTGAAACGGTCGTATCAGTGTCGTACACGCGAGTAATAGCGTCACGAACCTCGGCTATAAGGTCGGAAACGGAGAGGTCGTGGGTGATACCGATACAACCGAAACCGTCGTCATTCTTCTGGACGTTGTGGACGTGTATGTCGCCGGCTTCATTAAGCACGTCGGCGAGGCCAACCGGTAAGCACTTTTCGGATATTACGAGAGCGGCACGATGTTCGCCGGCATGGAGTTCTGCGGAGTGCTGTCCGAAGGTGATAATTTTTTTCATATTTCGAGCGGGGTTATATGGTTATTAAATAGCCGTGCCGGAGGCGTGGCCGCTTACGCCTTCGGTCAATTCCTCCGGCTTGGCTATCGTGAATATTTCCTTACCTGAAACCTGAAGGGTATAGGCGTTTATTAGTTTCTTTGCCGAGTTTGGCACTTTGCAACGCCCGTATATCCAGTTCAGTATTTTGCTTCTGCTTTCGGCACAAGCGACAACCAAACCGGCTTTATGCTTGTTGTAGTCTGCGCGGGGGAGAGAATCCAGCCAACCGCGCAAAATATTAGAGTCCGTAAGGTCTTTAATTTGATTCTTCATTTGTAGAACTGAAATATTTTTGTTAATTTTACTCTGCAAATGTAGTAATAAATCCCATTAGTCAGGTAAATAATCCCTGTTAAAAATTGTAAAATATTAAATCCGATGGCTAATCTTCTTTTAATCAGAGATTTGTGTGAGCGCAAGAAAATGACTATTCGAGAGCTGTCGCAACGAATAGGCCGCGATGAAAGCTCCATACAGAGCGCAATCCGACGCGGTTCGACCAACTCGACAACAATAGAGCTAATCGCCAAAGAATTAGGCGTGTCGGCTGGTATCTTCTTCGACGGATTCGCCGCCGATGAATCCGACGCGCTCCGCCGCGAGGTGGCTCACCTGAAGGAACTACTGAAGGAAAAAGAGCGGACAATCGAAATACTAATGAGCGACCGTAAAGCAAAATAAACCCCTTAAAGTCGGCACAATGTCGGCACAATAGGGTATTAAACTACTGACGAGCAGTAACCGCGTTGTGCCTGGTGGCACCACCTCCAAGAAAGTTAAATCGCTAATTCCAAAAGAGTTGGCGATTTTTCTTTTAGTCCCTATCGCCCATAGTCACTACAATAGTCACTATCTAAACATCTATAAATCAGGGTCAGCGGATTTTTCCGGTGGGCGGGAGAGAGTATCAAGAGTATAGTGTGGCCAGTCTGAACATAAAGAACTTGATGTCTCCGACTCCCCGGAACTGTGTTCTGAACGCCTTGATTTTGGCATTG
>SCEJ01000146.1 GCA_004102785.1 Muribaculaceae bacterium Isolate-013 (NCI) | reverse complement strand
TTTATTTGCCATTGGTTTACACGAACTGTGTGATTACTCTTCTAAAACGGCACAGCCGTTCCACATAGTTCACTGCAAAATTAACAAAATTCCCCCCAACCGCCAAACCTATACCCCAAAACTACGCACGGGCTTCATCCTTGAATCTAT
The DNA here is from genome assembly GCA_004102785.1 of Muribaculaceae bacterium Isolate-013 (NCI). Taxonomy (GTDB): domain Bacteria; phylum Bacteroidota; class Bacteroidia; order Bacteroidales; family Muribaculaceae; genus UBA7173. The sequence goes on along the minus strand of SCEJ01000146.1, from coordinate 472 downwards.
GCAAAACTCCTCGATTGAGTTCTGCGACAAAGGTATCTTGGGAGCAGCTGTTGATCGCAACGGCTGCCTGAGACTAAGAGCTTGTTTAAAAATAATCGGAAATAACGAATTTCGCAAGGATGCCTTTGTGGTCGGAGAACCATGTGCAGGCAGGAGTGGCAATGCTGTCGGCTGAAGTTTCCTCAGTTCTCTCGGACCGGCACATGGATGCACGCGGACCGACAATTACAGCCTCAAGAGGCTTCACTCTCCGGCTGCCGAAGATGAAGTCTATCCGGTCACGGTCATCGGCCTTAGGCGCCCAACAGATCTTTTCAGCCGGTAGCGTAGGCACATCAGAGGGACAAGTGATACCGGGATTCTTAACCGGATCGGGACAGAGCGCCCTCCACATGTCCGTAAAACCATTATCATCAAGCAGTTTCGTCACAGGCCACTCAACAGCAAAACCATTATGGTCAAACATCTGCGC
>SCEJ01000145.1 GCA_004102785.1 Muribaculaceae bacterium Isolate-013 (NCI) | reverse complement strand
AGGATGGAATTGAACAGTACTCCGCCAAAAATCACGAGCAATCGCTGCCAAGCGGGATTGGTGCGGAACTCCCATAACTTGGCTACGTCGCTGATCTGTGTGTTGGACTCGTCCATCATGCCGTTGATGGCGCAGTAGCATCCCTGCGGCACCCATCCGATGCCGTAGATGGTGTCGCGCCATGAGGTCTTGTCGCAGGACGGGTCGGCGGGGTGGGGCCGGCCTACCGAGAATGACAGCGCGGCAGGGTCGGGGGTGTTTTTCTCTTCGTCGCCTTGTCTGACGAAGAGACCTACGCGGTTGGGGCGCGGGTCGTAAAGCAGCAGACTGAACTTCGGGGTGAAGAAAATGTAAAACTTGTCGAATGTGATTCCGAAGATGAGGGCGAAGATGTAGTGGCCAAACTCGTGTATGATGACAAGAAAGGCCAGGGCGATTATAAACTGGAGAGCTTTTATGATAAATGATTCCATGTTTTTACTTGCCCTTCGGGCAAAGGTTATAAGGTTATGGGGTTATGAGGTTATGAGGTTATAAGTGGGATGTATTAACTCTAAACTTTAAACTTTCAGCTCTAAACTCTTAACATGCCTGTGGCATTTGCGGCGGGCATAGTCGATGGTGGCGTG
>SCEJ01000144.1 GCA_004102785.1 Muribaculaceae bacterium Isolate-013 (NCI) | reverse complement strand
TCCTTTCGATAGTATCCAAGGTCAAGTAGTGGATGGACTTTATTAGTATCGATAGTCGATTCAAAAGTGGGTACAAAAAAATGCCCTAGCAAAAAATTGCTAAGGGCATAGATATGCGTTACCACCTTTGGTTATAAAATCCTCACAGACTTTACCTCGATCAGTACCCAAAAAAATCATCTTTTGGAAACTGTGCCTTGTTAACGGTAGACATCCGTATTTCCTTAAATATTCGGGAAATCCGCTCAAAAGCCATTTTCAAGTAACAGATACGCATTCCTTTTCACCAAGCAGGAACTCTCTTTGGCGTCTAACATTACTTTACTTTCTTTGTCATCGCGTTTCATTGATTGCTAATAAAATAGCAGAGAAGTATCCATTTGTCAACGGGAGGAACGATTGATCTAGCAAAAAGAAGAGAAGAAGTTTTTGCTAGAGAACAATTCTATTTATCAGTTAATTGTAAAAACATTTTTGAGAATTCCGTTATAAACTTGGAGCATATTGATTTAAGTCAGAAACCGTTGTTTTGATTACTTCTCTGACGTTTCTGAATTCCGCTAATATTTCTTCTTCGCTCCCGACAGCTTGTGCAGGATCTGTTAGGTCCCAGTGAAGATGTTCGTGATTGTTTGGAACGGCAGG
>SCEJ01000143.1 GCA_004102785.1 Muribaculaceae bacterium Isolate-013 (NCI) | reverse complement strand
GGTCAAGTGGCTTCATTTTAACGTAACTGTTTGATATTCACCTATAAAGTTACTAAAAATCTACCACTTGGCCAAATTTTTATCACACTTATTTCATTGAAAATCAGAGACTAAAGCTCATCTCCGTCCGCACTGCTCTCGCTATAAAATAACACATTTCTCGACAATGAGACCAAATCTTAAATGAAAGAGCCGTGTGTTTTTTGTAAAAAATATCTATAAAAAGTTTGTCAGTTTAAAAAAAAGTCGTACCTTTGCATCGCAATTGAGGGGGAGCCCTAAAGAAAGCATCAAAAAGTCACTTTTCTGTTTCTTTCTTTTACCTCTTTCAATCGCCCCAAGGAGATTCGCTAGCTCAGCTGGTAGAGCACAACACTTTTAATGTTGGGGTCCTGGGTTCGAGCCCCAGGCGGATCACTTGAAATTAAACCCAAACATCTACATATCAGATGTTTGGGTTTTCTTATTTTTAAAGATTGTCCACAAATTGTCCACCAAATGAAGGGTCAGCGGATTTTTGGGTCAGCGGATTTTTCCGGTGGGCGGGAGAGAGTATCAAGAGTATAGTGTTATCTTTGCACAATGAAACCAGATCAACTGCTCAGAGCCATCCTACCCGAAGTCCTGATAGACAACTTCGATATTG
>SCEJ01000142.1 GCA_004102785.1 Muribaculaceae bacterium Isolate-013 (NCI) | reverse complement strand
CGTGTGCTCTTCCGATCTGACATTTTAAAAGACTTATTGGAAAGGCTCGTATTGACCGAATCCCATTGCAATTAGACGATATGATTGTCGGTGTGCTGTATGGCGAGCGTATTTCTGCCAATTATAAGACGCTATCACTGGCGTCTTTTAAAATCTGTTAATGCGAAATTATTAAACTCTGTATTCATGTTGGTTACGCGATTTTCAGGCCTGCAAACCTTGTTGCACTTTTCAAATGATTATATTGGGGTTGGAGCCTTAAAACTCGGTTCCCCAATTTTTCATGAATGCAGGACGATACATTTTCAGCCAGATTGTTGACTTTTTGCCAAAACGCAAATTTGAAAGAATCATGGAGCATCGTACCAAAAATAAGGTTGAGGACAGAACCCTCGGATGGCAGTTGTCTTATTGGGGACAGTTGCTTGTCCTTATATTCGGTCAACTGCTCGGATGTCGAAGTCTCCGTGAACTCTCGGATATCACTACAGCACATCGCAAGAAATCCTTTCATCTCGGATTTGGCAAAGAAGCGGTAGACCGTAATATTCTCTCCAGATGCAATACCAATCGTGATTGGCATGTGTTCGAGGAGTTCGCCAACCATATGATTGTGCTGGCTCAGGAAGCCCGTATAGACCGGGAATTTTGT
>SCEJ01000141.1 GCA_004102785.1 Muribaculaceae bacterium Isolate-013 (NCI) | reverse complement strand
CGAAAAACTTTATCGTCACATACGATATTGTCGATACGATGAGCAGCGGCAGGAACAGGGAGTAACCGCCGGTCATCTCGGCGGTAAGGAATATAGCCATCAGCGGGGCGTGCATCACACCGGCCATCACACCGGCCATGCCCATCAGGGCGAAGTTTTTGGTCGAAAGGTCGATGCCGAGACCGAGGTGATTGGCAAGAAACGCAAAGAAAAATCCGGCCATGCAGCCTACGTAGAGCGAGGGCGCGAACGTGCCTCCCACGCCGCCGCCGCCGTTTGTGGCCGATGTGGCAAATCCCTTTAGCAGCACTATCATGCCGATGAAGCCGAGTATGAACCATGCGTTGTGGCCGTCGGAATAGAATATCGAGCCGTTGACTATCGACGATGTGTCGCCGTCAAGAAGGCCGTTGATTGCGCCGTAGCCTTCGCCGTAGAGAGGGGGGAAGAGGAATACGAGCACGGCAAGGATAGAGCCTCCGACGATGGTGCGCCTGAGCGGTGTGCCGAGACGTTTACGGAAGAAATTCTCCATCATGTTCATCACCTTGGTGAAGTAGAGCGACACAAGTCCGCAGAACACCCCGAGCGCTATCACGAAAGGAATGCGCTGGGTAAAAAAGAGCTCGCTCTGCGTGAAGTCGAACTCCACGT
>SCEJ01000140.1 GCA_004102785.1 Muribaculaceae bacterium Isolate-013 (NCI) | reverse complement strand
AGAACTTAAAGCCAACCAGCCGTCATTGCGATACGGCATTGAGGACAGGCTGGTGGAACACACACCGGTATATTCTTACACCGAAGGTCCCGAACTGGCCCACGGCAGGATAGAGACGAGAACCTGCCGCGTATATGACGGACTGGACATTATCGCAGACAAGAAGAAATGGGGCGGAAACATGACCATCATAGAGTATGAATCGTCCACAGTCAAAAAGTCAACAGGAGTACACACCTCAGAAAAACGCCTGTACGTCAGCAGTATGCCCACGGATACTCCGCAGCCCGGAACCATCGTACGCAACCACTGGTCGATAGAAAGCATGCATTGGGGACTGGACCGCAATCTTCAGCAGGACAATATAAAACGCAAGTCGACGAGAGCTGCCCGAAACCTCGACACCATACAGAGAATCGTTTACTCGGTGTTCTCAATATGGAAAGGACTTCGCAAAAAACAATCGGATAAGAATAAAGGCATGGCCGAACTGATCAGACATATCTCAATGAGCTTTACCAGGCTGATGCGATTTTTAAGCCAAAAATGAAAAAAATACGATTTTAACGAAGAGATAAACAACTGAAATACAGATATAACAGATTACCCGCTTCGGGCTGAAGCGGGTAAGGGCAGGTATACGCTTTATTTTATCTTAAATGAAAAAGCCGTG
>SCEJ01000139.1 GCA_004102785.1 Muribaculaceae bacterium Isolate-013 (NCI) | reverse complement strand
GCAGCTTGTCCTCTGGGATTAACAACACCAAACTGTACAAATAAATCAGGCGACCTTGAAAGGCCGCCCAATACTCTATGTCTTTTGCTTGGTTGAAAATCATAAAGTTCTTATCCCGAACTCGCGTTGATAGGATATTGGAGCCGTTGTGCTTAAAGTTGTTCAAAAGGAGATGGTATATGCTCGGACAAACTGTCAACAGCGGCAAACGATTGATTTTTGCCTTGGATCGCATTACCAAACTCGAACTATCATCAGAGCAATTTATGTATCCTGAAGATTTTTCTGCAAAGGACTTCTTCGCAAACTTCTATGGAATTTGTTCTGACGGATATTCAACACCTACTCGTGTAATCCTGAAGTGTTACCGAGAATATCCCAAATATGTAAAATCATTACCATTACATCCTTCGCAAGAGGAACTTGAACACGGGGATGATTTCATTACCTTTCCTCTAAAACGTATTTGGCATCTTTCCGTCAAAATAGATTAAAACGAGAGCATAATGGCCATGTTTCAGAACATATAGGCGTGATTATGCATCCCATGTCAGTGTTGCCACGGGTTAAGATATAAGATTATTACTTTCCTCTACAAGCTTGGTTAGCTTATGCCGGTGTCCAACTCCTTCCCGATGCGTTTGCAAATTTGCGAACCGGGCTGCCATGCACCACAAAGATAATTACATTGCATCG
>SCEJ01000138.1 GCA_004102785.1 Muribaculaceae bacterium Isolate-013 (NCI) | reverse complement strand
TTCATCTGCTCTTCGGACAGTTGACGGGCTGTGATTCGCTACGAGACATCTGTCTATGTCTGGAGGCCCATTCAAAGATGCTATATCATCTCGGTTTTCGGAAAACAGTCAACCACACATCTTTGTCGCGGGCTAACGAAAGTCGGGACTATCGAATTTTTGAGGGACTGGGAATTTATCTAATAGGATTGGTAAGACCCATGTATTCAAAGGCTAAACTATCCGAGATAACCATAGACAACGTAATCTATCATTTGGACTCCAACCATATCAACCAGCATAAAACTTGCGACATGGGCATTGGGCAAATACAGCAAAGGCGCTGTAAAGATGCACACATTGCTTGATTTGCGTGGAAGCATACCGGCAAACATCCATATCACCGATGGAAAATGGCATGACAGCAACGAACTTGACATACTGTTGCCGGAACCATTCGCCTTCTATGTGATGGACAAGGCTTATGTTGATTTCAAGGCTTTGTTCAGATTCCATCAGTCACAGGCATTCTGGGTATCCCGTCCGAAAGAGAACATGAAGTTCATGACTGTCGAGCAAATGGAAATACCCGATGCAAAGTCCGGCATAATAGCAGACTCTCGGATTCGTGTCACCGGATATAAATCGAGTAAACTCTATCCTGATGACATGCGATTTGTACGGGCATATGACCCGGACAATGACACAATTGTGGATTTCATCTCCAACAACTTTGA
>SCEJ01000013.1 GCA_004102785.1 Muribaculaceae bacterium Isolate-013 (NCI) | reverse complement strand
CTTCGGGCTACGCCCTCAGTCAACTCCGCCCAGGGATAGGACCCGGTCAGTCAACCCTCTCCAGAGATAGGGTAAACCAATATCAGTAAACATACCAAATCGAGTCAACCATTTTCAGGAACGGACAACGTAAGCGTCAGCCATAGAGCGGAAGAGGAATGATTTGGGGGTTAGGGAAAAATTTGGTAATTTTGCAATGTGCGGAGAGGAGGCTCGCCGCAGTGGTAAAACACGATGGATCTTATTGCATTATGCTCAGAAAATTATTGATATATATAGGGATGATGACGGCGGCCACGGTGTGCGCCGTGGCGCAGCAGTTGCCCGACTCGGTCAACGCGATACTCAGCAACGACGCTCTGCTGGAGTTGCTCAGCTCACCCACCCCTCAGCCCCGCGAAACACCTGATACACTTCACATTACTCCCAAGCCTGCAATAACAGTGCCGGTGGCGCCCCGCAATCACCGCGAGCGCCGCGAGACACTGGCCGAGCAACTGCGCCGCTGGAAACCGGAGGAGCTGGTGGCCGACACCACTCTTGATGTGTCGTACATGAGTGTGCCCGTACGGATGAAGCTGCCGGCGGTGTTCTCGCGGGTGAGCATCACCCTGCCGGAACAGGCTTACAACCCTCTGACCGACAGTTATCCCGGCGCATCACCGGCATGGAGCGCATGGGCCGACGGCGCTGTGGCGCGCGACTCGCGTTTCAGACTGATGCAACAGCAGTGGATGCTGAAGCATCCGGAGCTGGTGCCCTACAACACGGCAACAATGGCCGAGCCGCCTCGCGAATTCATAATGAGCGTGGACCCGGCCACGGCGCAAATCACAGTGCAGGAGTTCGACACCTCGGCCTCCACGCTGAAAAACGCCAACCAGATCGAGGCCAACATCAGCCGCATAAACTGGCTGCATACGTTTGACGGCACGGTGCAGTTCTCGCAGGCCTACCTGTCGCCCAACTGGTACCAGGGTGGCAACTCCAACCTCAACGCCATCGCCAACATCCTCTACAATGTGAAGCTCAACCCGGCGTTTCATCCCAACCTGATTTTCGAGATGACCGCCTCCTACAAATTAGGAGCCAACAACGCCCCCGACGACTCCGTGCACCAGTACAACATATCGGAGGACCTTTTCCAGGTCAACGCCAACTTCGGCGTGCGCGCGGCCAAGCGGTGGTTCTATTCCGTCACCGGGCAGTTCAAGACCCAGCTCCTGAACAACTACAAGAAAAACTCCAACGACCTTGCGGCGGCATTTCTCTCGCCGGCGGAGCTCAACTTAGGTCTCGGTATGACCTACACCTACGAGAACGCCCGTAAAACAGTTGATTTCAAGGCATCCATTGCCCCCGGCTCCTATAACCTGAAGACCTGCACCAACCCCAACATCGACCCGACACAGTTCGGCATCGACGCCGGAAAGACGTCAGTGAGCCAGTACGGTTCGTCGGCTGAGCTTACCCTGCGCTGGAAAATGGCCTGGAACATCGAATATTTCTCGCGCCTTTTCCTCTTCACCAACTACTCCTACATGCAGGGCGACTGGGAGAACACCGTGACATTCAACATATCGCGCTTCCTCTCCACAAAAATCTACGCCCACCTGCGCTACGACTCCTCGACTCCACGCACCGAAGGCACCCGCTGGCACCAATGGCAGCTCAAAGAGATACTCTCGATAGGGTTCGCATATAAATTCCAGCGCGGATGACAGCGGTGTGGCGGCATATGGCGGCGGCACTCATCGCGCTGCTGGCGGCAATGCCCGCCCCGGGGCAGCGGCGTCTCTTCGCCTCGGAGGGCGACGGCCCCGGGCGTTCGTGGGTAATCGACGGCATGACAGCCGATGCGGCGCGCGCAGCGATAGGGGAGAGCCGGGCCGGCCGCGCCGAAGGGATATGGCAGGCCACAGCCGACGGCGCCCTCGTGGCGCTCATCGGCGGCGATGCTCCCGGCCTGTGGCGCGACGCAGCCGACAGCGACGGGTACTCCGCCACACGGCGCCTGCTGATGGTGATCGTCGACTCGCCGCGGCCCGGCATGCGACCGGGCACCGTGATGGGGTGGGCCTCCCCGGCGGCAACCCCCGGCAAATGGGACGCCCGCATCTTCACCCGCACCGACGGCCGCGAGCTGCACACCCCACGGCGGTTCACGCTCACCCTGGCCGACGACAACCACATCACCTTCACCCCGGCATCATCAGGCATAAAAATCTCGCTGTGGCGCATGATGCCATATATATTCCGTGCCGGAGTGCGCGAGACGGCGCCCCCCGACGGGCTCGACGGGCTGCTGCGCCTCTGGCCGCCGTCGGCCGACACTCCGCCCGTCACACCAGTGTATCTATGATTCCATTTAAGAAGCTACTGACCGCAACAGCCACGGCCGCGGCACTGGCCGCACCTGCCGCAGCAGGGCAGCGCACCACGGTGCGCCCACTTCGCCCCGCACCCTCGGCCGGGGCAGACACCGCCGCGCCCGACACCATACAGGGAGCCGCGGCTGACTCGCTGCTGATATTCAGCGGCTACGAGAAGACACTGCGCTCATCGAAAGAGACACTTTTCGTGACCAACCGCGGCACACGCAGCCTCTGCACCGTAATCTTCACCATCACATATTACGACGCAGCAGGGCGCCAGCTCCACAGCCGCACCGTAAGCCGGCACACCGACCTCCCCGCCGGAGAGACACGCCGGCTCGACTTCGCCGCCTGGGACACCCAGCACACCACCTACTTCAGCGGCGGCCCCCGCCCGCGGGTTTCCGCCATACCCTACACCATAAAAGTCAGCTCACCCAAAGCCGTGGCCGAACAATGATAAAGCACCCGATCGAACATATAAAGCAGTTTGTGTCGCTCCGGCCCGAAGAGGAGAGCGCCCTGCGCGATATGATGGTGGAGCGCACAATGAAGAAAGGGGAGACAATACGCGGCACCGTCAACCTCACCACCTTCGCCTTCTTCCTTGCCGAAGGGGCGGCCCGGATGTTCTATATCATAAAAGGGAAAGAGCACACCATCGACTTCATTTTCGACAACGGCTTCATCATCGTGCCCAGCATCATACTCCAGAAATGCCCCGACACGGTGACAGTGCAGTTTCTCGAGAAATCACGAATCATCTACCTGCCGCACCTCCGCATCAAGGATTTCCTGAAAGGGAAGGGGAGCGTCGACAACTACCAGGCGCTGCTCTTCCTCAACGCCGCCGTGATGAGCTACAACGCCGTGCTCGAGGAGCGGCTCAACATGGTGCAGAACCTTTCGTCGGAAGAGAAATACTCCTGGGTGCTGGAGCGGTATCCGCGCATACTCGAGCGCGCCACAATCACCCAGATAGCCTCATTCCTGGGAGTGACAAAAGAGACACTCTACCGCATACGCGCCGGAAAATACTGATAACAAACGACACCGTGAAATGACAGCAGAATATATCACACAGGCCATCGGCCGCTACCTGGCCCGCACCGGAGCGGAGGCCTTCACACCCGCCGCCGCCCTGATCGACATGGACGGCACCCTCTACGACTCCATGCGCAACCATGCCCGCGCCTGGCACATGATGGTCACCGGCCAGGGGATGCACTGCACCGAGGAGGAATTCTTCCTGGTGGAAGGGATGACCGGCGGCGAGACCATCAACAACATCATGCTCCGCGAACGCGGACGCCAGGCCACCGAACAGGAGCGCCGCGACCTCTACGCCATAAAGTCGGCCAACTTCAACTCCCTGCCGCGTCCGGAGGCAATGCCCGGGGCCGCAAGGATGCTGCGGATTCTCGCGGACGCCGGGATGAAAAGAGTGCTTGTCACAGGGTCGGGGCAGTCGTCGCTGCTCAACCGGCTCGACACCGACTTCCCCGGAGCTTTCGGGGAAGGGATGAGGATAACCTCGGCCGACGTGACACGCTGCAAGCCACACCCCGAGCCATATCTGCGCGGCATGGCCATGGCCGGCACCGCCCCCGCCTCTACAATCGTGATAGAGAACGCCCCGCTGGGGGTGAAATCGGGCCACGACGCCGGTGCCTTCACCGTGGCCGTGACCACAGGCCCCATACCCCGCTCCGAGATGGAGAAAGCCGGCGCCGACATCATTTTCCCCTCCATGGAAGCCTTTGCCGACGCCCTGCCGCTGCTCCTTAAACAAAGCGCCGCGCCACGGCGTTGAAATGGCATAAAAACCCGCTAACAACCCAACGACATGGCAGAACTTCTCTTTACAAACCATGTGGAGCAGGCTCTCGACCGGGCTGTCGACACCCTGGCCCCGTCAGGAGTTTTCGTGCTCACCGACTCAAACACCGCCTCGTTCGTGCTGCCCCGCCTCCAGGGCATATCCAGGGCCGTAGGGGAGGGGAAAGCCATTGTGATACCGGCAGGCGACGACCACAAGAACCTCGACTCCCTCTCGGCAATATGGCGCGAACTCACCGAAAAGGGGGCCACACGCTCGTCGGTGCTCATCAATCTCGGCGGAGGGGTTGTGACCGACATCGGCGCCTTCGCCGCCGCCACCTTCAAGCGCGGCATGAACTTCATCAATGTGCCAACCTCGCTGCTGGGCGCCGTCGACGCCTCGGTAGGGGGGAAGAACGGCATAAACTTCGCCGGGCTCAAAAACGAGATCGGACTTTTCAGCGACGCCGCCCTCACAATCATCTCCACCACATTCTTCAACACCCTGACCTCACAGCAGCTACTCGACGGATATGCCGAGATGCTCAAGCACGCCCTCATATCATCGCAGGAGATGACAGCGCGGCTGCTGGCCTACGACATCACCGGCTACACCCCAGAGCCGCTGCTCAACCTGCTGAAAGAGAACGTGGGGGTGAAGGTGCACTACGTGGAGGCCGACCCCGGCGACCGCGGCTGCCGCCACGCCCTGAACCTGGGCCACACCTTCGGCCACGCCTTCGAGTCGATGGCCATGGAGCGCGGCACACCCCTTTCGCACGGCTATGCCGTGGCCTTCGGCATGGTGGCGGCCCTCATACTCTCCCACCTCGAGCTCGATTTCCCCACCGAATGGCTCAACCGCTATGTGACCTTCGTCAAGGAGAACTACGGAGGGTTCGCCTTCGACTGCCGCGACACCGACCGCCTCGTGGCGCTGATGCTCCACGACAAGAAGAACACCACCGCCGGGAGAATAAACTTCACCCTGCTCCGCAACGTGGGGCAGGTGGAGATAAACCGCCCGGCATCGCGCTCCAACATACGGGCCGCCCTCGAGATATACCGCGACATGGTGCTGTGACACCTGCCGAAAAACATCGCAGAAAAGTCAACCTTATAATCGCCCGCGGCGTTTAAACAACAGAAATTGTTTAAACGCCGCATTCATATGACCCCCTATCGAAGATTATTCCACACTCTTGCCCTGGCCGCCCTGGCCGCGGCGGCAGTGTCGTGCTTCGGGAAAAAAGCCCGCGAGGTGACATTCGCCGACGACCGCGACCTCGGCGAGCAGGCCGAGACCGTCGACACATGCTACACGGCCGACACCGTGTTCGTTTTCGGAGCCGACAGCGTCAGATCGCTCGAGATAGCAAGGATATTCCCCACCGAGCACGACGACGTGTATATCTCGATGCGCGTGTTCGCCCTGCGCGGCGACTCGCCGGTCAACATCTCCCTCTCGCGCATAATCTCCGAGAACTACGACATTGTGAGCGGCGGCGACGTGCACTATGACCCGCACGACAACACCGCCCGCGCCGTGGAGCGCCAGATGGACTACTACGGCATGGTGTTCACCGACACCATCCTGCCGCAGTTGCGCGAATCGGTGAAATACGGATTCTTCATGAACATGGACCTGCGCCCGGCATGGACCGACGGAAAGGGGCTGATAACCTACTCCTCATATGTGGAATCGTGCGGCGGAGCCGTGTGCGACGTCGACGCCTACTATCTCTCATTCGACACCTCCACCGGCAAACGACAGACATTCGATACCCTGCTGCCCGACGCACCGGCACGCCTGGCCATGCGCCGGCGCCTGGTCAGTGAAATAGCCGCCTCGCGCAACCTCTCGCCCGAGCAGTATCTCCACGACGTGAGCACCTACCGCAACCCCGACAGCTCGGTATCGCTCACCGCCGACAACTTCCCCGTCTACTACGTGGCGCGCATCGGCGACGACCTGGTATTCTCCTATCCGCAGGGCACGATAGCCCCCTTCCGCGAAGGGTGCCCGATCTACCACATCCCGCTGGAATAGCGGCGAGCGGGAGAGACGAGCGGGGTGTGATGCGGGGGTGCCGGCAGTGCAACTGATTATTTTTTTGGAAGTTCGGGGGGAAATTCGTATCTTTGCGCGAATTTAAGACGTTTAAACACATTAATACTCAGAATGCTTAACCCTATCAAGAAGACCATCGAGCTTCCCGACGGGCGCACCATCACCCTCGAAACGGGTAAACTGGCCAAGCAGGCCGACGGCGCAGTGGAGCTCCGCATGGGCAACACCATGCTCCTGGCCACAGTTGTTTCGGCCAAGGAAGCCGGCGAAGGCGTTGATTTCATGCCCCTGCAGGTCGATTACAAAGAGAAATTCTCTTCGGCGGGCCGTTTTCCCGGCGGTTTCCTCAAGCGCGAAGGCCGCGCCTCCGACTACGAAGTGCTGACCTCACGCCTTGTTGACCGCGTGCTCCGCCCCCTCTTCCCCGACAATTACCATGCCGACACATTCGTGCAGATAATCATGTTCTCTGCCGACGGCAACGATATGCCCGACGCTCTTGCCGGCCTTGCAGCCTCAGCCGCCATCGCCGTGAGCGACATCCCCTTCCACGGCCCCATCTCCGAAGTGCGTGTGGCCCGCGTTGACGGCCAGTTCGTCATCGACCCCACCTTCGAGCAGCTTGAGCGCGCCGACATGGAGCTGATGGTAGGCGCCACATACGACAACATCATGATGGTGGAAGGCGAGATGGACGAAGTTTCGGAAGCCGACCTTCTGGAAGCCCTCAAAGTGGCCCACGACGCCATCAAGGTGCAGTGCAAGGCGCAGGAAGAGCTGGCCGAGATGGCCGGCGCCACCGTAAAGCGCGAATACTGCCACGAAGTAAACGACGAAGCCCTCCGCGCCGACGTACGCGAGAAGTGCTACGAAAAAGCCTACGCAGTAGCCAAGGCCGGCAACGCCGACAAGCACTGGCGCCAGCAGGCCTTTGACGCCATCTGCGAGGAATACATCGCCGCCCTCCCCGAAGAGGAACGCGACGAGAAGACACCCCTTGTGAAGCGCTACTACCACGACGTGGAGCGCGACGCCGTGCGCCGCTGCATCCTCGACGAGGGTATGCGTCTTGACGGCCGCAAGACCACCGAAATCCGCCCCATCTGGTGCGAGGTAGACTACGTGCCCGGCCCCCACGGCTCGGCAGTGTTCACCCGCGGCGAGACACAGAGCCTCGCCACCGTGACCCTCGGCACCAAGCTCGACGAGAAGATTCTCGACGACGTGCTCAACCAGGGCCGCGAGCGCTTCCTGCTGCACTATAACTTCCCCCCCTTCTCCACCGGCGAGGCCAAGGCACAGCGCGGTGTAGGGCGCCGCGAAATCGGCCACGGCAACCTGGCCCACCGCGCCCTCAAGCGTATGTTCCCCGACAACTTCCCCTACGTGTGCCGCGTGGTTTCGGATATCCTCGAGAGCAACGGCTCCTCGTCGATGGCCACCGTATGCGCCGGCACCCTGGCCCTTATGGACGCCGGCGTGCAGATAAAGCGCCCCGTGACCGGTATCGCCATGGGTCTGATCCACGACGACAACTCGCCCAAATACGCCATCCTCTCCGATATTCTCGGCGATGAGGACCACCTGGGCGACATGGACTTCAAGGTTACCGGTACCCGCAAAGGTATCACCGCCACACAGATGGACATCAAGTGCGACGGCCTGAGCTACGAAATCCTCGAGCGCGCCCTCAACCAGGCCCGCGACGGCCGCCTCCACATCCTTGAGAAAATCGAGGAGACCATCGCCGCTCCCCGCGAGGACTACAAGCCCCACGTGCCCCGCATCGTCACCATGCTCATCCCCAAAGAGCTTATCGGCGCCGTTATCGGCCCGGGCGGAAAAGTTATCCAGGGCATCCAGGAGGAATCCGGCGCCACCGTCAGCATCGACGAAATCCCCGAAGGGGGCCACATCGAAGTTGCCGCCGCCAACAAGGCTTCCATCGACAAGGCTCTGGAGCTTATCAACCGCATCGTAGAGCTTCCCGAAGTCGACAAGGTATACACCGGCAAGGTGAAGACCATCCAGGATTTCGGCGCTTTCGTTGAATTCATGCCCAACCGCGACGGTCTGCTCCACATCTCGGAAATCTCCTGGGAGCGTGTGGCCGACATGGAATCGTCGGGCATCAAGGAGGGTGACGAACTCACTGTCAAACTCATCGAAATCGACCCCAAGACAGGCAAATACCGCCTGAGCCTCCGCGCCCTCCAGCCCAAACCCGAAGGATGGGTGGAGCCGGCCGAGCGTCCGCGCCGCCCCAGAGGTGAGCGCCCCGAGAGAGGGGAGAGGGGTGAGAGAGGTGACCGTGGGCCTCGCCGTGACGGCGACCGCGGTCCCCGCCGCGACCGTGGTCCCCGCCGCGACTGACATCAAACCGCGTCAACTCTGACAACACTATAACCGCAGCCCCTGCCATCACCTGCAAAGCGTGACAGCAGGGGCTGTGTCAATTATCAAATACTTTAACCTTTACCTAAATGATGAAAACCTATCTTATGGGCGCCGCTGCTGCCGCGATGATTCTGACAGCATGCTCCGGCTCAAACGAAAGCGCCGAAACCGGCAGCTTCACCACCCCCGGACTCACTTTCGCCGACGCACACGGCCATGTGAAATCAATCAATGTCACCACCTCCTCGGCCGAACTCAAGGGCGACTCCATCGTAGCCGCCGAAAATGACTTCTACAACAGCTCCGTAACCTACACATTCGACGAAGAGGGGCGCCTGAAAACATACACCGAAGCATTCGAGGAGAAACCATTACTGAGCTATCAGGTGGACTACCAGGCCGATTCCATCGGGGTGGCACGCAACATCCTCGCCAACGAGGAGGCCGCCCTCCCTGTGCGCCTCACCTTCGACGATAAAGGGCACATTGTGAAATTCGAGTACGCTTACGACGATTACAGCGAGATGAGCCGCAACGTCACCTGGGAATGGGACGACCAGGGACGCATCACATCCGAGTATTTCACGGGCTGCGAATGGGCCGTAGAACACCGCTACAACTTCGATGACAAAGGCCTCCGCACCTCGGCAAAACAGGTTTCCAGCGATATGGGCGAGGAATACAAGAGCGACGAGACCTACACATATCCCGCATTCGATGACAACGGCAACTGGACAGTGCGCACCACCACGCGCCGTCAGACATCCATCGTGGATGATTCCGGCAACGAGACTCCCTCAACCGGAGCAATACCCGAATATACCATCGAGACCCGCACAATAGAGTATTACCCCGCGAAATAACAAAGGGATAGTAGGACCAGTGGGACTTGTGGGACTTGTAGGACTGGTGGGAGGCTCCCACTGCTCCTACAAGTCCTACCGGTCCTACCCGTCCCACCGCCGCTGCCGCCGCTAAACCGCGGGGAGCGAGAGGCCGTTGAGCTTGCGGTAGAGGTCGAGGGCGTAGACGTCGGTCATGGCCGAGACGTGGTCGAGCACAGCCTGTATCTTTCCGAAAAGGGTGGGGGAATTGACGTCGTACTGCGATGGCACCTGCGACAGCAGCAGGCGCGAATAGTTGAGTTCGGGATAGCGCACGGCGTGTATCAGTTTCTCAAGCAGGAAGGTGATGATGCGGTTACCGCCAAGTTCCACATCGACCACCTCGCGCGCGCGATATATCTTATCCCACGACAAGACGTTGCAGGCGCGGTAGGCGTCGCGTTCAAGCTGCGGCACATGGTCGAGCAGCTCGCCGGCGAAATTGCCGGCAAGAATCTCCTCCTCATGCCTTACGAAAGTAGCGGCGCAGGCGTTGACAAGCGCTCCGATTACCGACGACCGCAGGTATGAGACCTTCTCGTTGGGGTCGTCGAGCATATCCATCACCTGCCGCATCCGCTCCTGCCGGCCGCCGGGGAAAAATCCGAGGAAAAGGGTGATTACCTCCTCTGAGGATAGAATCTTGAGCTTGTGGGCATCCTCTATATCCATCACCTCGTAGCAGATATCGTCGGCAGCCTCCACAAGATAAACCAGCGGGTGGCGGCAATAGCTCACAAGAGCCCCCGGACGGCGCACAAGCCCCAGTTCATCGGCGATTCGCACGAAGGTCTCCTCCTCGGACGTAAAGAATCCGAACTTGTTGCGGTCGCCTGCCAGGCGCGACGAGAAGGGGTATTTCACAATCGAGGCGAGGGTGGAGTAGGTCATCGCGAAACCGCCCCGGCGCCGCCCGGCGAACTGGTGCGTGAGCAGCCGCAGGGCGTTGGCATTCCCCTCGAAATGCACCAGATCAGCCCACTGCGCCTCCGTAAGCTCCTCTTTCAGCGGTGCTCCGGCACCTTCGGAGAAGAAGGTGGAGATAGCCTTCTCGCCTGAATGTCCGAACGGCGGGTTGCCCAGGTCGTGAGCCAGGCAGGCTGCGGCCACAATCTCCTGAGCCGACTCCAGGGCAGCCAGCGTGGCGGCATCGCCGGCATATTTAGGCGCCAGCAGAAGAGCCACTTCCGAGGCCAGCGAACGTCCCACGGAAGCCACCTCAAGCGAATGGGTGAGGCGATTGTGCACAAACACGCTGCCCGGGAGCGGAAAGACCTGGGTCTTGTTCTGCAGGCGCCGGAAAGGTGAGGAGAACACCAGGCGGTCGAAATCACGCCTGAAATCGGAGCGCACGCCGCGGCTCTTGGGGTCGCGGTAGTGCTCCATGCCGAAGCGTAGGTCGGAGATAAGGCGAGGCCATTCCATAGCAGAAAGGGGGGATTGATGATAATGTAAGGGGCTCATTTCATTCGCCCCGCGACCGGATTACGAGAGGGTATCCATATCCTGGTCGTAGCGCTGATACAGGAAATCGTTGTAGGGGAAGCGCTCGGCATGGATTTCGCGGGCCTTGGTGTAGATTTTATCCTTCAGCTCATCGATATTGGTGCCGGCCTTGGCCGATACGAACACGCAGTTGCCGGGCGACAGGCGGTTCATCCAGGTCTGTTTCAGCTCTTCGAGGGGGATGTTCTCGCGGGTACTCTCGGTGAGGTCGTCATCATCCTTAGGAGTGTGGGTATAGGCGTCAATCTTGTTGAAAACCATAATCATAGGTTTGTCGGCGCTCTGGCATACCTCGGCAAGAGTCTTGTTGACCACCTCGATCTGCTCCTCGAACTGGGGATGGGAGATATCGACAACATGCACCAGCAGGTCGGCGTCGCGCACCTCGTCGAGCGTGGATTTGAACGACTCGACGAGATTGTGGGGGAGCTTGCGTATGAAGCCCACGGTGTCTGTCAGCAGGAAGGGGAGATTCTCTATGGTAACCTTCCGCACCGTGGTGTCGAGAGTGGCGAAGAGCTTGTTTTCGGCGAAGACATCGCTCTTGCTAAGCAGGTTCATAAGGGTGGATTTCCCCACGTTGGTATATCCCACGAGGGCCACGCGGGTGAGTTTGCCGCGGTTTTTACGCTGGAGGGTTTTCTGGCGGTCGATGTCGCGTAGCTGCTCCTTAAGTAGTGATATGCGCCGCTGAATGATACGCCGGTCGGTTTCGATCTGAGTCTCGCCTGGTCCGCGCATACCGATACCGCCTTTCTGTCGCTCGAGGTGGGTCCACATTCGGGTGAGCCTGGGCAGGAGGTACTGGTACTGAGCCAGCTCCACCTGGGTTTTCGCTGTCGCTGTCTGCGCCCGTTTGGCGAAGATGTCGAGAATCAGCGACGAGCGGTCGAGTACCTTGATCTGGAGCTCGCGCTCTATGTTCGCCACCTGTTTCGACGACAGGTCATCGTCGAAAATCACCAGGCCAATGTCGTTTTTCTCCACATACTCCTTTATCTCGGCAAGCTTTCCCTGCCCCACGAAGGTGCGGGAGTTGGGATAGTCGAGTTTCTGTGTGAAGCGCCTTACCACGACGGCCCCGGCCGTATCGGCCAGGAAATCCAGTTCGTCGAGATATTCGTTCATGCGTGTCTCGTTCTGGTCGCGGGTCACGAGCCCCACCAGCACAGTACGCTCAGTGGTGGCTTCGAGTGAGGTATTGTCGAATTCTTTCATCAGTCTTTCTTGGTTAAAATTTCGCGGTGGCGGCCGGGGGTATGGAGCACAGTGGCGGCCGAATCGAGGTCGCGGTCGTGGCGCAACCCTTGTATAGTGGCACCGCGCGTATAATAATAGCGCTGGAGAATCTCAGGGGCGAGATAGCTTGAAATCATCTCGCGGTTGAGGTCGAGGTCGTGGGCCAGGTCGTGTCGCAGAGTGGCACGCAGAGTGTCAATCTGCGACTGTACGCGGTCGTCGAGGTATCCCTCGGTTTTGGCCGATTTCTCAAGCTGGTCGAGCACCAGCTCGCAGGCGCGGTCGTACTTGAATTTTTCCGGGTCGATAAAAGCCTTGAATTCAGAGAAGATAGTATCGGTGATTTCAAAATCCTCCGGCGCCGGAATTGTGGGGTTGCGGTGAGCGTAGCGGGTGGCGAAATCAAAGCTCCATCCGTCGCTTACTATATTATAGACCAATCGGTTACCCTCCGGATACTCCACTTTGACATCTGGGGTGATGCCGCCGCCGTCGCGCACGGGACGCCCTGCCGCGGTGTGCCATACGGTAGTAAGCGAGTCGGGTATGCGGGCCACCGAGCCGTCGGGGTTCCGGTGCGAGTAGTCTATGGCCTGGATGCAGCGCCCCGAGGGGATATAATATTTGGCTATGGTGGTCTTCATCAGTCCGTTATAAGGGAGGGAGCGTGTGGCCTGCACCAGCCCCTTGCCGAAAGAGCGGTCGCCCACAATCACGGCACGGTCGAGGTCCTGGAGGGCTCCGGTCACGATTTCAGCGGCCGATGCCGATGCTCCGTTGACGAGTACCGCCAGCGGAATCTCAGTGTCGACAGGTTTCTGCGTAGTCTTGTATATACGCTCGTTGAGGAGTCCGCGGCCGCGGGTGCGCACCACCTCAGTGCCTTTGGGCACGAACAGCCCGGTAATCTGCACGGCGCTCTCGAGCAGGCCGCCGCCGTTGTTGCGCAGGTCAAGCACAATCGACTTCACAGCCGGATTCTTTTTCAGCTCCAGAAGAGCGTCGCGCACCTTCTCGAATGATTTTTCGTTGAAAGTGGTAAGCTCGATATAGCCTATATCGCCTTTCACCACACCATAATACGGCACAGGGTCGATTTCGATTTTCTCGCGCGTGATGTCGAACGACAGTATTGAGTCGGGCGAGGCATAGGGGCGTTTTACCGTGACCTTCACCACGGTGCCGGCCTGGCCCTTGAGCATACGTGAAATCTCGTCGGACTGTTTCGAGGTCACGGTGTCGCCGTCGATGATGAAGAACACATCGCCCGGACGGAGGCCGGCGCGCTGTGCCGGCGCACCCTCTCGTGGCTCCGACACCATCACCTTACCACCCCGCTGGGTGATGTATGAGCCTATGCCGCCATATTCACCTGTGGATATCGAACGGAAATCCTGCTGCTCGCTTTCGGGGATATATTCGGTGTAAGGGTCAATCTCGTCGAGCATGGCCGCGATAGCCGTGTTGATTGACTTCTCGGCATCGACAGTGTCGACATAAGAGGTCTGGAGATTCTTGTAGACAGCGGTGAAAATATCCAGGCCGCGGGCTATATCTCCTTTCGGAGAACGTGTGGCGGCAGAAGCCGAGACGAGAATCAGGGCCACCGCAGCGAGTATTACAGGTAGTTTTCTCATTGAAAATCTTTGTTTTTCCTTTTAACCAACGAAGTTACGCAAAATATTAACAATTCTGAAACCATACCGGCCTAAATTATCCTAAAAAAATTTACGGCAGAGCCCGCAGCACATTGCCGGCATCATACATTCAGCATCAGATTATGGCAAAAATAGATTATTATTCAAATTTTATTCCAAAAAATGATAAAAATTAGCATTTTTATATTTACATTTGCAAACCACATAAATAAAATACCAGCCAATTTGCCAATGAAAAAGATTTTTACTATTACAGCCGCAGCCTTATTCGGATTAGGAACCGCCAATGCCGAAATGCTGCTCAACGAATCGTTCGCACACTCGCCGGGGAGCCTCGCATCGCAGGGCACATGGGAGGCAAACGGCTCACCGGGTTCTTACCCCATCAATATCATCGAAGGATCGCTGACTCACTCAGGCTATCAGGAAGAGCCGTCGGGCAACAGTGTGTGCATATCGATGGATATGGGCCGGAACGCATTGCAGTCGATATTCGCGCCTACGGGCAGTGACGCTATCGAGGGCGACATCTATTATTCGGCACTGGTGCGTGTCGACGAATTTCCGCCGGCTCTCGGCAAGCCAGGCGCCATAATCTCCCTTACCGGAAGCAATTCATACAGCGGAGAGATCGGTGATGCCATAGCCTCATCGGAGGGTGGCGGACTTTTCGTGAAAAAAGGGGAGGCCGACGCCACGGCTGTATTCGGAATATCAAAAGCGTCGTCGCCCAACGGAATCACAGCAACATACGTAGAGTGGGACGACACTGAGATTCCAGTGGGCGAGACGGCCCTGCTGATTGTGCGCTACCGTCAGCAGCCGGGCGCAGCCGACGATATTATGGAGTTGTACGTAAATCCGGCCGATGCCGCCGCCACGCCGTCAGTGACAATAGCCGACATCAGCGATGTGGACGACACCCTCACCGACATCCGCGGCATACAACTGTGTCAGCGCTCGGCCCTGACAAGCAAGATAGCCGCATGCACCGTTGACGAACTGCGTGTGGCCACCGGTCTTGATGAAATCTTCACCGGAGAGACACCCCCTGTGACGGTGCCGAACATCACAATATCCGAGAATCCGATTGATTTCGGACAGGTCTACTGCAATATCCCGGTTGAACGCACGGTATGCCTCAGGGCCACCGACCTTGAGGGCGACATAACCCTCACGCCGGGCGAATCTGGCCAGGTAGCACTGTCATCACTCACAATCGCCATGGATGACGCCATGAGCGAAGCCGGCGCACAGCTCACACTGACACTCACGGCAGTTGAATCGCGATTCTTCAGCGACAAAATCACAGTAAGCACCCCCGGCATGAGCGACAAAGTGCTCCAGGTGCAGTGGCATCCTGTGCCCACACTTGTGGCCGGCACGCTGAGCCAGCTCTGCGACGAGGATGTCAACGACATGGTTTCGGTCTATATCTACACCGGCGAAGCCACGGTGACCTTTGTTGAAAGCTACTATGACTTCAGCTATGACAGAGTGGTAAACTCCATATTCGCACAGGATGCCACCGGGGGGGTGGAACTGCGGTCGGCCACCGGCTGCGGATATGATGAAATCGACATAACCGGCGTGAAGATCGGTGACAACATCACCAATATAGCGGGCTACCTTATTTTCGGTGACAGCGGGCTGACCATGGTGCCACGCACAGCCTCCGCCTGGGAAATAGCCTCGGAAGGAAACACCGTGGAGCCAATTGAACTGACACTGCGCCAGATAGCCCTTGCCGCTGACGGCTATACCTATGGCAACCAGCTTGTAAAGATCAAGAATGTGACCTTCCCCGACGAATACTATGAGGCCGGCGACTACCACGGCCTCTGGAATTCGCAGAAATACCAGATTTTCGACGGCACACTCGACGACTACGATGGCCTGGCATGGATGTGGTGCAACAAGGCGGCGGATTATTTCAAAACCTCAACCGAAGGGTATTTCGACCATCGCTGGACACTTACCGGAATCGTAAACAACTACTATCCGATACATATCAGCCCGCGCTCCACTTCCGATTTCGAGGATGAGGGACTGAAATACAGCGCCATCCCCGCCACCGAAGCTTCCGGAGCCGTGGTTACCGATGCCTTCGACCTCACCGGGAGGCGTGTGGATGCAGCAGCGGCCCGCGGAGTTGTGCTGCTGCGCATGGACGACGGCACCGTGCGCAAGACAATGCGCTGAAATCTCATCACCCTGCACAAAACCGCGGATGCAATACTGCGGGAGCACGTCGCTCCCCGGCAGGCATCCGCGGTTTTGCGCCGGTGTGATTTTTGGGAGAGGGTTATTTTGGGTATTAAGGTGAAAATTCGTAACTTTGTGTGAATCTAACTGAAAGACTTGAATATGCCAGAGAACTCTGAGGAAAAAGATATATTCCAGGCCGCCCAGACGGCTCCCGACACCTCCGCGCCGCAGGCCGACTACGGCGAGGAAACCATACGCACACTCGACTGGAAAGAGCACATACGCCTGCGCCCGGGCATGTATATAGGCAAGCTCGGCGACGGCACCGATTCTGACGACGGTATCTACGTGCTGCTAAAGGAGGTGCTCGACAATGCCATCGACGAGTTCATGATGGGCTACGGACGCCAGGTAGACGTGACGCTCGACCCCGACACCGGCACCGTGTCGGTGCGCGACTACGGGCGCGGCGTGCCCCTGGGCAAAATCGTCGATGTGGCCTCGCGCATGAACACCGGCGCCAAATATGATTCCAAGGTATTCAAGAAATCGGTAGGTCTAAACGGCGTGGGCATCAAGGCCGTAAATGCCCTGTCGACCTCGTTCGTGATACGCGCCTGCCGCGACGGACGCATGCGCACGGCCACCTTCGCCCGCGGCGCCCTGGTGGAGGAGACTCCCGAAACCGACACCGACCAGCCCAACGGCACATATGTGGAATTCACCCCCGACCCCACGGTGTTCCGCGGATTCAGCTTCAACCAGGAATATATCGTGACGCTGATACGCAACTACACCTATCTCAACACCGGGCTGGCGATATATTTCAACGGCAAGAAATTCGTGTCGCGCAACGGCCTGCTCGACCTTCTGAAAGCCAACATGACCAAGGACCCCCTCTATCCGGTGATACACCTGCGGGGAGACGACATAGAGATAGCACTCACCCACGCCAACCAGTACGGCGAAGAGTACTACTCCTTCGTCAACGGGCAGCACACCACCCAGGGGGGCACGCACCTTACAGCCTTCAAGGAGTCGGTGTCGCGCACTATCAAAGAATTTTTCAGCCGCAACTTTGAATACTCCGACATACGCAACGGCATGATTGCCGCAGTGTCGGTGAAGGTTGAGGAGCCGGTGTTTGAATCGCAGACAAAAACCAAGCTGGGCTCGCGCGAGATGAGTCCCGGCGGCGTGACAGTGGCCAAATTCATCAGCGACTTCCTCAAGAAAGAGCTCGACAACTATCTGCACAAAAATCTCGACACTGCCGAGATTCTCCAGAAAAAGATACAGGAGAGCGAACGCGAGCGCAAAGCTATGGCCGGAGTGACCAAACTTGCCCGCGAAAGAGCAAAAAAAGTGAACCTCCACAACTCGAAGCTGCGCGACTGCCGCATACACCTCAACGACCCCAACAATTTCAAGGACGAGGAGCGCGCCGCCGAACTGGAGAAAAAGAAACTCGCATCGTCGATATTCATCACCGAGGGCGACTCCGCCTCCGGCTCTATTACGAAGATACGCGATGTTGACACCCAGGCCGTGTTCTCGCTGCGCGGCAAACCGCTCAACTCGTTCGGCCTCACACGCAAGGTGGTGTACGAAAACGAGGAATTCAACCTGCTCCAGGCCGCCCTCAACATAGAGGACGGTATCGACGGCCTGCGCTACAACAACGTGATCATAGCCACCGACGCCGACGTCGACGGCATGCACATACGTCTGCTGCTGCTCACATTCTTCCTCCAGTTCTTCCCCGACATGGTGAAGAAAGGGCACGTCTACGTGCTCCAGACACCCCTGTTCCGCGTGCGCGACAAACGCGCGGCTCGCCGCAAAAACGCCGCCTCCGGCGAATCAGCCGATACATACTGCTACTCCGACGCCGAGCGCCAGGCCGCCATCGACGCCCTGGGAGCCAATGCCGAAATCACCCGCTTCAAAGGTCTGGGCGAAATCTCGCCCGACGAGTTCCGCGGCTTCATCGGCCCCGACATGCGCCTCGACCGCGTGACCCTCAAGAAAGAGGACGCCGTGTCGGAGCTGCTCGAATTCTACATGGGCAAAAACACTTCCGACCGCCAGCTCTTCATAATCGACAACCTCGTGGTGGAGGAATGATGCCGGTGGGACCAGTGGGACTTGTGGGACCGGTAGGACTTGTAGGAGCCATCCGGTTCTGCTCTTAAATCTCCCACCCGTCCTACAAGTCCTACAAGTCCCACAAG
The DNA here is from genome assembly GCA_004102785.1 of Muribaculaceae bacterium Isolate-013 (NCI). GTDB lineage: Bacteria > Bacteroidota > Bacteroidia > Bacteroidales > Muribaculaceae > UBA7173. The sequence goes on along the minus strand of SCEJ01000013.1, from coordinate 44,080 downwards.
TCCCACCTCAATTTATAATTAACAATTAAAATCACAGATGCTATGGCCGGATTTCTTCCCAATCGCGGCGGTTACCGCAAACTGAAAGTATATCGCAAGGCAGAGATTATCTACGATATCACTTTCTTTTTCGCCAACCGTTTTCTCGGGAAGGGTGACCGCACAATCGACCAGATGATTCAGGCCGCCAGGTCGGGCAAACAGAACATTGCCGAAGGGAGCGAGGCTTCCACCACTTCGCGTGAAACAGAAATAAAACTCACAAACGTGGCTAAAGCCAGTCTCGAAGAACTGCTTATAGACTACACCGACTATCTGCGTGTGCGGCAACTGGAGTGCTGGAGCCAGGGCCACCCGCGCTATGAATCCATGCGCCGGTATGCCGCATCCGAAAGAATAAACTCAGACTATAACGATGTTATCGCACGTCTGTCTGATGAAGAGACGGCCAACCTCGCTATCACCCTTATTCAGCAGGCCACATATATGCTGCGGCGACTCATCGACCGCCAGCAACAACAGTTTCTCACCGAGGGAGGCATACGCGAGCAGATGACCCGCGCCCGCCTCGATTACCGCAAACAAAACCGATAGACCGACGAGGCGGTGGGAGTTGTGGGACCGGTAGGACCGGTGGGACTTGTAGGACTTGTAGGACTTGTAGGAACCATCCGGTTCTGATTAAATCTCCCACAGGTCCCACAGGTCCCACAAGTCCCACAAGTCCCACAAGTCCCACGAGTCCTACCGGTCCTACATAATTTTCTTCCTCCAGACACCGTTGATTTTAATGTTGATAAGTTGAAAACAATTATCAACAATGTGTTGATAAAGCATGTAGCGCTCTTTGTTTCAGAATTTTATATTGTTGATAACATATTGAAAACGGTGTTGAAATCAGATGTGGATAAGTTGATTTGGCGGTATGGCTGTTTCTTCGTGAATTAATGAATAGACAGTTCCGGCGGGGGTGTTGATAATGTTGATAAGTGTGTGGAAAAGGTGGATAAAAGAATATTGAAAGAAAAGGATGCTGAAATTTGGAGGTTCAGCCCTGAAGAGCGTATAAACAAGGGGGAGTGAATCTCCAAATTTAGGCAGCCTGAGATTTCAGAGGGTTTTGAACGCAAAAATCCGGAGTTATCAATAGTGTATATGATGGAAAGTTACTAACTTTGCATATTCTTAACAAGATGTTGATAACCATATTAATCGGCTGATGCTCATTATATGGCAATGTTGATAACCTCGGATAACCCGGTATTCGGCATCAATAACCCGAAAATGCAAATTTGCGGGCGAAAAGTTATCACCGTTATCAACACCCTTTATTACTATTGAGGAGGATTTTTCAGGAAGGAAGAATTTTTCTCTTTTTTAGAAAATATTGAAAATATAAAAAAATGGATGTTGAAAACTCTCTGCGCTCCGAGGTGCTCCGTCTGAAAGAGGAACGCGACGCCGTGATCCTGGCCCATTATTACCAGAAAGGGGAAATCCAGGATGTGGCCGATTTTATCGGCGACTCCCTGGCCCTGGCGCAGATTGCCCGCACGCTTCCCAACCGGGTGATAGTGCTCTGCGGCGTTCACTTCATGGGGGAGACGGCGAAGATTCTCTGCCCCGACAAGACGGTGCTGGTGCCCGACGTCAATGCCGGATGCTCGCTGGCCGACTCGTGTCCGGCCGATGAGTTCGAGGCTTTCATCAAGGCTCATCCGGGGCACACGGTGGTAAGCTACGTCAACACATCGGCGGCGGTGAAAGCGCTCACCGATGTGGTGGTGACATCGTCGAACGCCCGCAAAATAGTGGAGTCGCTTCCCGCCGACGAGAAAATAATATTCGGACCCGACCGGAATCTCGGAAATTATATAAATTCGGTGACCGGACGGCAGATGCTGCTGTGGGATGGCGCCTGCCATGTGCACGAGCAGTTCTCGCTGGAGAAACTCATGGAGCTGAAGCGCGAGAACCCCGACGCCCTTGTGCTGGCACACCCCGAGTGCAAGAAGCCCCTGCTCCTCCTTGCCGACAAGGTAGGCTCGACAAAGGCGCTCCTCGATTTCGCCAAGGCTTCGGATGCCCGCCGCTTCATAGTTGTCACCGAAAGCGGCATACTCCATCAGATGCGCAAGGAGTGCCCCGGCAAAGAGTTTATTCCGGCACCTCCGCAGGAGGCAGGCTGCGCCTGCAACGATTGCTCGTTCATGAAGCTCAACACCATGGAGAAGCTGCGCGACTGCCTGCGCGACCTTGCACCGGCCATAGAGGTAGACCCGGAGGTTGCCGCCAGGGCCGTGCGCCCCATCGAGCGTATGCTCGCGCTTTCGTAATCAATCATAATTTTTATAAGAATTATAAGAATTATAAGAACCTAAAACTGAATGGAATATAATCACAAAGATATAGAGCGGCGCTGGCAGCAGCGCTGGAAAGATGAGGGCACCTACCGGGTGTCGGTTGATGAGTCAAAGCCCAAATTCTATGTGCTTGACATGTTTCCCTACCCGTCGGGTGCAGGGCTGCACGTAGGCCACCCTCTGGGCTACATCGCCTCGGATATTTTCGCGCGCTACAAGCGCCAGAAGGGTTTCAACGTGCTTCACCCGATGGGCTACGATGCCTACGGCCTCCCTGCCGAACAGTATGCAATACAGACCGGGCAGCACCCCGAGAAAACCACTACCGAGAACATAGCCCGCTACCGCTCGCAGCTCGACCGCATAGGATTCTCGTTTGACTGGGACCGGGAGATACGCACCTGCGACCCCGAATATTACAAGTGGACACAGTGGGCTTTCATCGAGATGTTCGGCCACTATTACGACACGGAACTTCAGCGCGCCATGCCTGTTGATAAACTTGTTGAAAACTTTGATAAGCACGGTTCGGAGGGGATTCATGCCGCTGAGACCAAGCCTCTTAAATTTACAGCCGAGGAGTGGAAAGCGATGACCGACAAGGAGAAGAGCGACACTCTGATGAACTACCGCATCGCCTACCTTGGCAACACGATGGTGAACTGGTGCCCCAAACTCGGCACTGTGCTGGCCAACGACGAGGTAAGCGAGGGGGTATCGGTGCGTGGCGGCTACCCCGTGGAGCAGAAGCTGATGTACCAGTGGTGTCTGCGCGTGAGCGCCTACGCTCCGCGTCTGCTCGACGACCTGGAGACTATCGAGTGGTCCGACTCCATCAAGGAGACCCAGCGCAACTGGATAGGGCGCTCGGAGGGCGCCGAGATGCAGTTCTGCATCGACGGCTCGGATGTGGAGATGACCATCTTCACCACCAGGGCCGACACCGTGTTCGGAGTCACCTTCATGGTGCTCGCTCCCGAGAGCAAATATGTGGATATGATCACCACCGACGCTCAGCGCGAGGCTGTGGAGGCCTACCGCACCGAGGTGAAGCGCAAGACGGAGCGCGAGCGCCTTATGGATAAGAAGGTGAGCGGCGTGTTCACCGGCGCCTATGCCATCAATCCCCTTTCGGGCAAGAAGATTCCGGTGTATGTGAGCGACTACGTGCTTGCCGGCTACGGTACAGGCGCCATCATGGCTGTGCCCGCGCATGACTCTCGCGACTATGCTTTCGCGCGCCATTTCGACCTCCCGATAGTGCCTCTGATCGAGGGTGCCGATGTGTCGGAGGAGAGTTTCGACGCCAAGGAAGGGCGCATGACCAATTCCTGCGGCCCCGAGCTCGACCTCAACGGCATGGAGGTGAAGGAGGCCATAGCGGCCACCAAGAAATTCATCGAGGAGAAAGGAATAGGCCGCGTGAAGGTAAACTACCGTCTGCGCGATGCCATCTTCTCGCGTCAGCGCTACTGGGGCGAGCCTTTCCCCGTATATTATAAGGACGGCATACCTCAGGTGCTGCCGCTGGAGTCGCTGCCGCTGCAGCTCCCCGAGATTGACAAATATCTCCCCACAGAGAGCGGCGAGCCCCCGCTGGGACGTGCCAAGGACTGGTGTACCCCAGAGGGATATCCCCTTGAACTCAACACCATGCCCGGTTTCGCAGGCTCGTCGGCCTACTATCTGCGCTATATGGATCCGCGCAACAGCGAGGCCCTGGTTTCGGCCGAGGCCAACGGCTACTGGCGCCAGGTGGACCTCTACGTAGGGGGCACCGAGCACGCCACCGGCCACCTCATCTACTCGCGTTTCTGGAATAAATTCCTCTACGATCTGGGCCGCGTGTGTGAGCCCGAACCCTTCCGCAAGCTCGTGAACCAGGGCATGATTCAGGGCAGGAGCAACTTTGTGTACCGCATCAAGGATACGAACACCTTCGTGTCGGCCGGCCTGCGCAAACAGTACGACACCACCCCGATACACGTGGATGTCAACATAGTGCAGAACGATGTGCTCGACACCGATGCCTTCCGCGCCTGGCGCCCCGAGTACGCCGACGCCGAGTTTGTGCTCGAGGATGGCAGATACATCTGTGGATGGGCTGTTGAAAAGATGTCGAAATCGATGTTCAACGTAGTGAATCCCGACGATATAGTGGAGCGCTACGGCGCCGACACGCTGCGTCTCTACGAAATGTTCCTCGGTCCGGTAGAGCAGTCGAAGCCGTGGGATACAAACGGTATCGACGGTGTGAACCGCTTCCTCCGCAAATTCTGGAACCTATTCTGGAAAGGGGAGCAGTGGCTCGTGACCGACACGGATCCCTCGGCCGACGCCCTCAAATCGGTGCACAAGCTGATAAAGAAAGTTACCGGCGACATCGAGACCTTCAGCTACAACACCTCGGTGGCGGCTTTCATGATATGCGTCAACGAGCTTACCTCCATGAAATGCAACTCGCGCGCTGTGCTCGAGCCGCTTGTGGTGCTCCTTGCGCCGTTCGCTCCGCACATCGCCGAGGAGCTCTGGCATCAGCTCGGCCACCGGGAGAGCGTCACAGTGGCTTCCTGGCCCGAACATGATGAGAAATATCTCGTTGAGAACAGCGTGAAATATCCCGTATCGTTCAACGGCAAAGTGCGCTATACGCTCACCCTCCCTGCTTCGGCTACGAAAGAGGAGGTTGAGGCGGCCGCCATGGCCGATCCCGGGGCCGCGAAATGGCTTGACGGCAAGACCGTGCGCAAGGTAATCGTGGTTCCCGGCAAGATAGTGAATATAGTGGTAGGCTGACGACCGCGGTTATATATAGATAACGATACCCCCTCAGGCTGAAACTGAGCCTGAGGGGGTATTGTTGTATATGGAGTCGGAATATCAGTGGCGCATTCCCGGAGGGGGGCCGCCGGGGCCGCCCCAGCGACCGAAGGTGCGGGAGGCCGGCTCGTTACCCTTGCCGAATGTGTTGAAACGGTAGGTGAACGAGAACATGAAGTAGCGCGTCAGGGTGTTATACTCGGTGTCGTCGATATAGTTGGCGGTGATGTTGCGGGTCACCGTCTGTTTCTGCTGGAGTATATCGTAGACCTTGAGCTGCACTGTGGCGGCCTGGTTGCGGAGGAACTGGTAGGAGATTGAGGCGTTCCACATCCATTGGTTCTCGTTGAAACCCTCGGCGTAGCCCTTTGAGGCGGTGTAGTTGAGGTCGGAGGCGAGCACGATGCCCAGGGGGGCATACCATGTGGCGTTGAATCCGCCGCCATAGTTGTGGATTGTGGTCACGGGCACATTGGGGAGGGAATTGTGGGTGTTGTTAAGGCGGTAGAACGGACGCAGCTCCAGTTCGAGGGAGTGCGGACGGAAAGCGAGCGAGGGTGATTCGGCCAGCATCAGCGAGCCGGAATTATTGCGCAGACCGTTGTTGTAGCCCACGTTGCGGTTATACATCACGAAGATGTTGTTGTTGAATGTCCACATCTTGTTGTGGCCGAAAGGCTGGGAGAACATGTTCATGATGCGTCCGGACCATACGCCGTTGACATTCTCATAGGTCGTTGTGCGTCCGCCGGTAGTGGAATTGAAGTCGGTGCGTGAAATGATGGAGTTCTGGGTCATATCCACATCCATCATCAGCATGATAGAGCGCTGTGATTCGGTATGGAACGAGTTGTAGCGCAGCATCAGGTGGTGGTTGAAGGAGGGGTTGAGGGCCGGGTTACCGATCACGATGTTGAGCGGATTGGTGTAGTCGGGCACTGGCTGGAGCTGAGTCATTGTGGGTTGCGAGGAGCGTCCGCGGTAGAACATCATCATCGACGACACCTTCGAGAATTTATAGCGGAAACGCAGGAACGGCGCGAAATTCCATACCCACCGCTCCGGAATGGAGCGCTCGGAGTGGCTGAGGTTTGTTGATTTCGACATCGATGGAATCAGCGAGATACCGGCGTCAAGGTTGTAGGTGGAACGCACCTGCTTGAACCCCACGCGTATATCCTGCGAGAAGAAGTTGTTGCGGAAAGAGTTGGAGAGTGAGTCCACATATTGCCGGGGGCCGAAGATTACGTTGTCGATATATTCGGGACCATCGGGGAACGAGGCGAGGGCCTTGTCGACGCTACGGTCTGCATTGTTCCAGTTGTAACGCATCCGGTAGGCGAATGTGAGGAAACGTCCGTTTTTCACATTTCCCAGCGGCTCGGTCCAGCTCAGGCGAGCCATAGTGGAGTTGCTCCATGTGTGCGAATCGGTAAATTGCTCGTAAGAGTCGATTGAGTCGGTGCCTGCCAGGTTCAGCAGACGGTAGAATATATTGTGCGAGAAAGCGTCTTCACGTTCGCGCACGTTGCTCATGCGGTAGTTGGCCATCACAGAGAAGGAGCGTCCGCGGTGCGAGGCGAAGTTATGGGTGTATATGAGGCGTCCTCCGGCCTCCCATGAAGTGCCGTGCGACGACGACCGGTTGTAGGAGCGGTTGACCATAGGGAGCCCCGGAGAGCCTGCCAGGAGGGTGTCGGCGCTCCATGAGCGGGAATCGTTCTGGTTGTAGGAGAAGTTGGGACGGAAATCGAATGTGTTGAACGAGTCGGGTTTCCATTCCACCCGGAAGTCGGCGCGCACGTTGTGTCCGCGGTCGTTGGCTTCCTTATAAGAGTTTTCGTATGAGGCGGAGTCGGGAAAAATATATTGTCGGCGCTGCCGGGTGTAGGTGTCGCGGTCAGTATGGGAGTACATCACATCGCCGCCTATGCGCAGGCGTTCTTCTTTGCCTACGGAGAAGTTCACGCCGAAGCTCTGCGAGTTGTTTATGCCACGGTCTCCTCCGAACCGGCGGAAACGCGAGCCGTTGCCGTCGGTGAATCCGAGTTCGTTGGTGTTGTTGGCGTTGCCTATGAATGTAATCTGGTTTCCGTTCCAGAAACGGTTTACATTGAAAGTGGCCTTATAGCGGTCGTCGGTGCCGTAGCCGGCCTCGACCGTGCCAAACCATCCGTTCTGCATCCCTTTCTTCACGGTGAGGTTGATTACGGTCTCATCCTCGCCGTCGTCCACGCCGGTGAGGCGGGCCAGGTCGCTTTTGCGGTCAACTACCTGCAGCTTGTCGATCATGTCGACCGGCAGGTTCTTCGAGGCCACCTTGGGGTCGTCGGAGAAGAATTCCTTGCCGTCGATGAGGATTTTGGTCACCTCCTTGCCGTTGGCGGTTATTTTGCCGTCGGTATCCACTTCGACGCCCGGCAGACGCTTGAGGAGGTCCTCCACCACGGCGTTGGGCTGTGTCTTGTAGGTGTCGGCGTTGTATTCGATGGTGTCCTGCATCACCTTTATAGGAGTTTTCACGCCTATCACGGTGGTTTCCTTAAGCATCACCGAGCCTTCGCCCAGGCGGAGGGTGTCGGTTCGGAGATTTGCGGCCGAGACGCGCACGTTGCGTGTTGCCCGGTCATATCCCACGTATGTAGCCTCAAGAATGTAGTTGCCTGAATTCACACCGGCTATGGTGTATTTGCCGTCGGCATCGGTAATTCCGCCTTTCACAAAGGCGCTGTCGGCAGTGGCGAGCACACGCACAGTGGCTCCGGGGAGAGGTTCGGAGTAATTGTCGGTCACGATACCGGAAATATTGTAGGCCCATGCGGCCGCTCCCGCCACCAAGGCGGAAAGAATAACGGCAGAGGGGCGCAATCTTGAAATTTTCATCTGATAGCTTTGGAATAGTTGAAAGTTTCTATAAAAGCGGTTTCACAATTCACCTATATAGAGTTTTTATGAGGCTGAATGTTTAATGCCAATCAAATCATAATGGCCGAACGGGGTGATTTTCTCCACAATCCGGCCATCATTAACATTTTTTTAGTGTAGACGTTTATCTTTCACCTACCACGCGCACTATTGTGAGTGGCTGCTCCGGGTCGTTGGCGATAATCTGTATGCGGGCGTTGAGAAGTTCGGAGGTCACCGCGCCGGGGTCGACTGTTACAGTTACTGTGGCCCGTTTCCCTTTCTTGATTTTGTTGGAGGATATTTCGGCGCTGACTGCCGGATCGGGCGAGTGCAGACGGCGTATGAGCAGGGGAGAGCGGCCGCGGTTCTCAATGATGAAGGTGCGTGTGAGCGGAGTGTCGCTGCTGTCAGAGAGGTGTCCCAGGTCGATGAGGCCAGGTTCCACCGCTATCACCGGAGCCTGCTGTCGCTGTGCCGGGGTGAGGGTTGAGAAATCCTCTTCGAGGATGGCTGCCACGTGGATAGTCTGTGATTTGCCCGATGCGGGGTCGGTTACGGAGAGCGAGTCGGTTATCACACCGTAGAGGTCGGTAGAGGCGGGGGTAAGGGTCATGGTGTAGATAACCTGCTCGCCGGGAGGCACAGTCTCTGCCGAGGGGGTGGCGCGCATATATGTGGGGAGTCCCGATATTTCGGGTTTTACTTCGGATGTGGATGCGTTGTAGACCTCCATGAAGCATGATTTGGCCCTCCCCTTTAGCACGGAGCCGAACAGCAGTTTGTCCGACCTGAATTTCAGTGCTCCGGCCTGTACGGGATAACGCGAGCGAAGAGTGTTCTGCGAGCCTATCACCACCCCCGAAATGGTAAGGGTGTGCTGCGAGCCGTCGCTGAGGGTCAGCTTTACTGTCTTGGAGAAACGTCCCGGTCGGCCGGTGGGGTTGTATGCCACATTGACTACTGCGGTGTCGCCGGGGGCGATGGCGCTTTTGGTGTAGGAGGGGGTAGTGCATCCGCATGATGCGCGCGCCGAGCGCACCGACACATCGTCGGGGCCCTTGTTTATCATCCGGAACGAGCAGGTGACCTTTCCGTCATCCTCGTCGAAAGCGCCGAAATTGTGCTCTGTCTCAAGCCAGCGGGTCTCGCTGCGCATCAGCGGCATTATCGAGACTGCAAAAAGCAGGAAGAGTATGCGTCCTGTCTTCATCGGATGTATCATTTGTTGGCGGGCACTACAAACCCTTTTATCTTGAGTGTAATCTTTTTATTCGGACCTTTTATGTTGGTGCGCACGTAGGCGTTCTTGGAGAATTCGCCCGGACGCTGGTTGGGAGAGTATGTTATCGATATTTTCTCCCGTTTTCCCGGCGCGATAGGTTTTTCAGTGAATTTAGGGGTGGTGCATCCGCACGAAGCCGACACGGTGACAATCACCAGCGGAGCGGTGCCTGTGTTTGTGAAATAGAAATCGTGGGTCACATTTCCACCTTTTTCCGGAATGCGTCCGAAGTCGTGCGAAACCTCCTCGAAGAGTATGTCGGGTGTACCGTTATTATCCTGTTTTTTTGCTCCGCATGTGGCTATGCTGATAAAAAAAACTGACAGCAGCAGCATTAAGTGTTTCATGACGGTTACTTTTGAGTTATATTAAGTGCTTGATATATAACAAATGAAGTGCTGTGATAGATTACTTTTGAAATGTTAAAATCTTACACGTTTAAAATTTTTCTTGCAAACGGGCTATCTGTCAGATCCCGGCGCGGTTTTTGCTGTCGGATTTCTTACCGGCAAGCATCCCGCATGCCGCGCTCACATCCTCGCCCCTTGAGGCGCGTATTGTGGCGGTGATTCCGTCGTCGTTGAGGCGGTCGCGGAACTCCTCCATTATCCTCTGCGACGACGGCTGGAGGTCGCTCCCCGGAATGGCATGGAAGCGTATTAGGTTCACCCGGCAGTCGAGTCCGCGCAGCAGTCGGGTGAGCGCCCGTCCGTGGCGTGCATCGTCGTTTACCCCTTTGAAAAGGATATATTCAAACGAGAGGCGCCGCTGATGCGAGAAGTCATACTGTCGCAGAATCTCCATCATCTCCGTGGCAGGGAGCGCGCCCTCGGCCGGCATCATCTCTTTTCGTTCGGCGGGGAAGGGGGAGTGGAGCGAAATGGCTATGTGCACCTTTGTGAGGTCGAGAAGCTGGCGCAGGGTGCGCGCGTTGGCTCCTACCGACGACACAGTGATGCGTTTCGGACTCCACGCCATGCCCCAGGGAGCGGTCAGAATCTCTATGGCGTCGAGCACAGCGGGGAGGTTGTCGGTGGGCTCGCCCATCCCCATGAATACGATGTTGGTCAGCTTCTCTGCCTCCGGCACCGAAAGAATCTGGTTGATGATCTGTGCGGCCGAGAGGGAGCCGTGGAAGCCCTGTCGCCCTGTCATGCAGAAGGAGCAGTTCATCTTGCATCCGGCCTGCGATGACACGCAGAGAGTGAAGCGGTCGCCGTCGGGTATCATCACAGTCTCCACATTGTGTCCGCCCACGCCGGGGAAGAGGTATTTGACCGTGCCGTCGGCCGAACGCACGCATGATATGGGTTTGTGCCGTCCGGTGGAGTAGCCGGCTTCTGCCAGGCGTGCGCGGGCGTTTTTCGAGAGTTCGGTCATCTGGTCGAGCTCGGTCACGCGCCCCACATAGAGACGGCGCGCCATCTGTTTGGCGGTGAACGGCGGCATGCCGTTTTCAGCCGCCACACGGCGCAGGCCTTCGAGGGTGAGTCCTATAAGTGCTTTATTTTCTTCCATTTCAGTGATTGTTGAATGTCAGGGGGCGTGCGGCGTGCACGCTATCGTCGAAACGTCCGTCGCGCCATGCGCAGTGGCCGTTGACCCATGTCTGTTCTACTTTGAATTCCAGGCGTTTGCCGGCATATGGGGTCCATCCGCACCGGCTCACTACCATCTCGTCGGTGATTTCGTAGGGAGCGCAGGGCGCCACTACGGCCACATCGGCCCAGTAGCCGGGGCGGAGGAATCCTCGTCCCTCGATGCCGAAAAGGCGTGCCGGGGCGGTGCACATGCGTTCCACCACCGTGTCGTAGCTGAAGTTCCCTTCAGCGGCAAGCTGGAGCATAACCGGAAGTGAGAACTGCACCGAGGGCATTCCGGAAGTGGCTGTCAGGGCGTTACCGCTTTTCTGTGAGCGCAGGTGCGGGGCATGGTCGGTGGCCACCACATCAATCGCCCCCAGGCGCACGGCCCGGAGGAGCGCACGGCGGTCCTCCTCCTCTTTTATGGCGGGGTTGCATTTGGTGAGGCCGCCTGTGGCCTCTACGGAGTCGGCGGTAAACACCAGGTAGTGCGGGCAGGTCTCGCAGGTAATCTGTTTGTTTTCCACCTGTCCGGGTGAGAAAAGGGCCAGTTCGTCAGCCGTTGTCAGGTGCATCACATGCAGGCGGGCTCCGGTGTGGCGTGCAAGTTCCACGGCTTTTGCCGTGGCCTCCAGGCATGCCCGGCGCGAGCGCAGCAGGTGGTGGGCGCCCAGTGGTATTTCATCGCCGTAGCGGCTGCGGAGCGATTCGGTGTTGGCCCGGATGATGCTTTCGCTTTCGGCATGTACGGCAATCACCCCCTTGAATTCAGAGAAGAGCCGGCTCAGGGTGGAGTTGCTGTCGACGAGCATATCGCCGGTTGAGGAACCCATGAAAACCTTAATGCCCGGAATCCGGGAGGTATCCATCGCCAGAAGTTCGGAGGCGTTTGAGTTGGTGGCTCCGGGAAAGAAAGCGTAGTTGGCGGCCGACACTTCGGCGGCGCGGCTCATTTTGGCTTCCCAAGCGCTGCGTGTGGTGGTCTGCGGCCTGGTGTTGGGCATATCGAAAAACGAGGTGACACCTCCGGCCACGGCGGCACGGCTTTCTGTTGCCATGTCGCCTTTTTCGGTGAGTCCGGGGTCGCGGAAATGCACATGTTCGTCAATAGCTCCGGGCATCACCATCCTGCCGCGGCAGTCGATGGTCTGATATCGGTCGGGGGAATATGCGGATTCGTCGGGGATGCCCGGCACCACCGCGGCGATTTTCTCCCCTTCGATAATTACCGAACCGGTAAACGCGTCATCGCCGGTGTAGACCATTCCGCCGGCAAGTATAAAATTGTTCATTGAAGTAATTTCGACCGGTTGATTATCCTTTTTTCTGCGGAAATTTGCGCCCCCAGGATGAGGTTTTGAGTTTTATTACGCCGAAAAGAGCTTCGCCGAAGATGCCCGACGACATTTTTGACGTGCCCATCATACGGTTCACGAACACAATCGGCACCTCGCCCACGGTGAAGCCGCATTTGTCGGCGGTGAATTTCATTTCAATCTGGAAGGCGTAGCCTTTGAAGCGGATTTTGTCGAGTTCCATCGTTTCGAGCACCTGGCGCCGGTAACAGCAGAATCCGGCGGTGGTGTCGTGCACGTCGAGCCCGGTGACAAAGCGCACGTATTTTGAGGCGAAGTACGACATCAGCACGCGCCCCATCGGCCAGTTAACTACGTTTACGCCCGTAAGATAGCGTGAACCCACGGCCACATCCATCTCCCCCGAGGCACATGCCTGGTAGAGGCGTTCGAGGTCCTTGGGGTCGTGCGAGAAGTCGGCGTCCATCTCGAATATGTAGTCATATCCTGCATCAAGGGCATAGCGAAAACCGGTGATGTAGGCGGTGCCGAGCCCGAGTTTGCCTGCGCGCTCTATGATATGCACGCGTCCGGGATGCTCCTCCATTTTCGAGCGCACGATAGTTGCTGTGCCGTCGGGCGAATTGTCGTCGACCACCAGTATGTCGAAGCCATGTGGCAGGGCGAGCACCGCCTCTATGATAGCTGCGGCGTTCTCCTTTTCATTGTACATCGGGATTATCACCACCGAGTCGCGGCGTGTGCCCTCTGCGTTGTTCCGGCTCATAAATATATATAGAGTTGAAAAGTTTTATCGTATTATTATCTTGACCGGCCGCATCCCCGGGCGGCAGAGTATGTAGAATCCGGCGGGGGCATAGCCGGTGAGGGTGGCGGCCTCTTCGGCCTTGACGTGCGCCGGGAGTGAGAGCCGGTGCCCTTCGAGCGAGAAGAGCACCGCCGGCGCGCCCGAATCACTGTCGGTATAGGGGAAATCGGCGTCGATGGCGCTGAGCGGGTTGATGTTGAATCGGCTCCATTGCTGCGAGCCCCAGTATGTATCCTCGGCCTGCGAGGGCACCGACAGCAGCACATCCGGCTCATATACGCCGGCAAAAGAGTCGCCCCAGGTTATCGGGGGCTCTTCGGTTCCCAGCGATATGTGGCGCAGTGAGGTGCAGTCGGCAAAGGCTCTGTCGCCCACCTTTTCGAGCCGGTCGCCGAGAAATAGCATTTCAAGCGACGAGCATCCGGCAAAGGCGCCGTCTGCGATGCTGCGCAGGGATTCCGGAAGATACAGCAGCCGCAGCGACGAGCAACCCTCGAAGGCGTCGGCGCCGATTGCTTCGAGGCGCTCGCCGAAGTCGAGTGCCCGCAGAGCGGAGCATCCGGTGAATGCGCTGTCGGCCACAGTGCGGAGGTCACCTTCAAGGGTGACTTCGGCCAGGGAGGTGCATCCGGCGAACATGGAGGCTGCGGTGGCTGTCCATGCCTGCGGGAGGGTGAACTGCGGCAGGCGAGTGCAGTCGCGGAAAAGATTGGCACCCAGTTCGAGCGGCCTGGTGTCGGAGAGAGTGACGGAGGTCAGAGCCGTGCAGCGGGCGAAAGCATCGTCGCCGTATTCGAGCACTTCGGTGTCGGCCAGGTCAAGAGTGGTGAGTCCGGAGCCGTCGAAGGCGAACGGGCCAATATATAGCAGCTTGCGAGGAAAATCGATGTTTTCCAGGCTTTTGCATCCGGCAAAGGCAGCCTCGCGTATGAACCGTGTGTTGTCGCCGAGGCGCACACGCCTCAGATGCACGCACCCCTCGAACGCGCCTGCCGGCACGGTCATGAGCCGGTCGGGGAGGGCTACCTCTTCTATATCGGTCTGCGCGAAAGCATAGTCGGCAATGGAGTTCACGCGAGCCAGGGCAGGGTCATCGCGGAAATCCACAGAGCGTTCCGGCCCGTGCCAGCTCACCAGTCGTCGCCCCTGGAGGGTATATGAAGTTTCGGGATAAGCCGCAAAGGCTCCGGCCGCTCCGGCCATAGAGGCCGCGAGCAGAATCATCCATGCCGTGAATCTGTAATAAACTGACTTCATGTAGTAATAACGTCCGGACGCGTGATTTTAATGTGCAAAATTAACTAAAAGTCAGCAAACTATCATTTACACAACCCCTTTTAACGTAATTTTTGATTGCCGGCGGCACGGTCGGCATACGCTGCCGAGGTTATGGGCGGAAGTAGCGGCGCAGGGTGTGGCGTATGCGGATATAGCCCAGGAGGGTGATTGCGGCCAGGGCTATGAAGCCGCACAGAAGTGTGGGCCAGAGGGGCGCCACCCCCACCGATGCCGATTCCAGGCGGTTTTCCCACCAGGAGGAGGCCAGGGTCACTGTGGCGAGGACGCAGGCAAGCACGGCGGCGTTGATCCACATAATGATTGACAGGTAGCCGCGGGCAGCCTGCGCCGGAGAGTAGCCCAGAAGCATCAGGTCGGTGAGTTTGCGCCGGTTTTTCTGGAGCAGCAGGCTCAGCGACAGAAGCAGTATCACAAAAGCGAGCAGGGTTATTACGCCGCCTACGGCGATGATGATGCCCGACACCACCGAGAGGAAATATGATGCCCGCGATGAGTCGGTTTTGTCGCCGGCCACTTCATATCCGTGCGAGGCGAGGTAGCCGGTGACTTCGGGCGAGCCCGGATTGTCGACCTCGAGTATCAGCCGCGAGGGGTAGGAGGGGGTGTCGTTTTCGCCGAAGCGGGAGTTGGCCCAGTCCATAAACCGCTGTGGCACGGCTATGGTGTTGAACCGCGAGGAGAATCCGGCAATGCGTCCGGAGAAGGTCTCGATGCGTCCGTTGCCTGCCAGGGTGATGCGCAGGGGCACTTTGTTTATAACGTTCTCGCTCAGTTGCGGCAGGCCCCGTGTGGATGCGAAGCCGAAATTATAGAGGGCGAGGTAATCTTTTGACACTATGATGGGTATCTCCCCTTTCTTGGGGTCGAAACTCCATCCGGGCGGCCGGACGTCGAAAAACTCGTCGGGAATCGACTCGAAGAAGAGGAAGGTCTGCATGCCGCGCGCGCCGAAGTCGACCGAGGCCGACACGCGGAAACCGGCGTTGGTGAACGCTCCCACGCGGCGTGCCCACGGCTGGCTCTCAAGGTCGGCCACGGCCTCGGGCGTGAATGCCGCCTGGCCGCCGGTGAGGGTGCCGAGCGAGGATATTTCGGGCGAGATAACGAGGAAATCGCGGTTGATGAAGGAGTCGGAGGCGGAGTCGAACGCGCTGTTGACATCGCGGTAGAACTGCATGGCGCACAGCACTATCGCCAGCCCGGCGAAGTTGGCCAGGGCGTATGCGGCAAGCTGTGCGGCCGAGATGTTGCGGCGCAGCAGGCGCCCCACCGGCGACTTGGGTTTATTGCTCATAACGATATTGTCATAGAATTGGAGAGCTGCAGGTGGTTGCCCACCGATGTGGCGATGATTGCCGCGCCCTGGGCGGAGGCCACCTCCTGCACAAGGGCGGCGCAGGCGGCGTTGTTGCGGGCGTCGAGATGCGATACAGGCTCGTCGAGAATGATGAAATCGAACGGCTGGGCCAGGGCGCGCACCAGCGCCACGCGCTGCTGCTGCCCCACCGAGAGATGCCCTGCCAGGGAGGATGCCTTGTTGTCGATCTCCAGGCGTGCGAGCATGGCGCGCAGCTCCGGCTCCGAATAGCGGTCTGTGAGCCGGTTCTTTATCAGGATGTTGTCAATCACCGAGAGCTCCGGGAAGAGGCGCATCTCCTGCGGCAGCCATGCCAGTGAGCGGCGCCGCAGCTCGCACCACCGGGCGGGGGTGAGGGTGCGTATGTCGGTGCCGTCGAAGAGGATGCGCCCGCGATAGTCGGAGCGGGCGCCGTAGATGTAGCTGCACATCGACGATTTGCCGGTGCCCGACTCGGCGGCCACCAGCACCCGCCGGCCGCGCCGCAGCTCCAGTTGGCGCATCCATACGCCGGAGGTGCTCACCGGCGGCTGGTTTTCAGCTCCGGCAAACACCTCTGGCAACAGATTGTCGAGTGTTATGGT
This sequence comes from Muribaculaceae bacterium Isolate-013 (NCI), assembly GCA_004102785.1. Taxonomy (GTDB): domain Bacteria; phylum Bacteroidota; class Bacteroidia; order Bacteroidales; family Muribaculaceae; genus UBA7173. The sequence goes on along the minus strand of SCEJ01000013.1, from coordinate 27,761 downwards.
TTCAATCATAATACGGTAGAGAGCACCGTTTCGAGCAGGGGCTTGTCGGTGCCGTAGACTTCCAGTTCGGTGACGGTCTGGTCGTCGCCGCTCATTTTCGATGCGAGGCGCACACCCCATTCGGCGCCGATTTCCTTGAGCGCGGGGTAGCCTTTGGGGAGATTCATGGCGAATACAGATTTCTCGCCGCTTACAACATCGGATTTCACCGACGAGCCACCCTCTTTTGTGATGGTGCGGTTGGCGATGATGAAGTTGTTGCCGTCGGCTTTCATGAAGAACGACGGTCCGCCCAGAATGTCGACTTTCATAGTGCCGTCCTCCTCTGAGTAGGCAATAGAGCTGTCGCCGAGGCTCTGGATAAGGTCGCGCAGGTCGGTTACGAAGGTTGCGGCCTTGCCGTCCTTGAGCTGTGCGGCGAAGATGATATCCCAGTTCTGGTTGAATTCACTGGCTATGGCGTTGAATGAATTCAGGCCGTTGCGCGGGCCGCCGGCCACAATCATGGTGCCGTCGAGGGCTTCGAGATAGGGAAGAATCATGGCAATCTGCGTGGTTGCGCCGGCGCCGAGCGATGCCTTGATTACCGGCTCTATAATATCTTTCCAGGGGAAGTCGCCTTTGATGGCTCCGGCCGCCATGGCCACATCGTATTTGTTGAGGTACTCCATCATCCCGGTGTCGATTTTTGCGAGATATTTCTGGAATTCCTTGCCGGGAGTCATGGGCTTGCCGTCGGCGTCGCGATAGCCGAATTTCATTATGGCTTTGGCACCGGAGAGGTCAAAGGTTGCGCAGAGAGTGGCGTCGAGAATCTCGGTGGCTGCTCCGAGCCCCTGCTGGCGCATCATTGTCTTGACGATGGAGGGGAGATTCTGCATGTTGACGAAGGCTCCGAAGGCGTGGTCGGAGGAAAGGATGTCGGTTTTCCAGCTTACTTTCGATATTGGATTCTTTTCGGCGCGGCGTATCATATCCTTCACCGGGGCGAGGAGCTTCTCGGGCTGGCCCCATGTGCGGAAGGGGATGGCGGCGATGTCTGAATTCCAGAATATTGTCGGGCCGGATCCTATCTGGGAGTAGGAGAAGTCGCCGAGGGGCTCTATCTCGCAGTCGTTGTCCTTGAGAAATTTACGGAGTTTTTCCTCGTTTTTGAGTCCGGCGATCATGAAGGCATCACCTTTGAAAGTGCCGGTGGCGAACACTGCGTCGAGGTCAACGAATCCCTCTTCGAGGAACTCCCGGAAACTGGCGCCCTCTTCCGGGCTGCTGTTCAGGAGCTTGGCCATAGGTCCCTGCAATGCCACGCCTTCACCGCTTTTGGCGCATCCGGCATTTTCGAGGATGGCGCGCACATTGAGGCTCATCACGAAATCGGCATCGGCGGCGATATAGTCGAGGGTAGCTGATGATCTGGAGCATGACGACAGACCCATGGCGATGGCCGCCACAAGGAGGATGCTCCACAAACTTAGTTTTTTCATAGAGATACGGGTTAGAGATTTCTTTCACCACAAAGTTAACCATTTGCCGTCAAACCCCAAAACTCCTGTATTAAAATCCATCCGCACCTGAACCCGGCAGGCTTCCCGGCAGGCTTAAATGTTGTTAAATTTTGGAGGGATATGATATATATCATATTTTACCCTATTGATTTTCCGTAATTTTGTGGCCGAAATTGCTCAATAACATATTTTTGCGGGCAACACATCATCACGATAAAACAAAACAACATCATAACACAGCATTTTAATCACATGAAAATGAAGAAAAGCATCCGGCTTTATTCGGCGCTGGCTTTGTGCGGCACTATGGCCGCGGCAGCGTTATCTTCGTGCGGTGGCTCGGGCGACCCCCGTGCCGCTATGGCCGCAGCGATGTCGCAGACCCCCGAGGTTGACGTTCTCACCGTGGAACCGGGCAACTCCGACCTCTCCCTGTCGTATCCCGCCACACTCAAAGGCAAGACCGACATTGAAATCCGCCCCCTCGTTTCGGGCTTCATCACCCAGGTGCTTGTGCAGGAAGGCCAGCACGTTACAAAAGGACAGACCCTCTTCACTCTTGATCAAGTGCAGTACCAGGCCGCCGTGGAGCAGGCCCAGGCCCAGGTGGCTTCCGCAAAAATAGCAGTGGACAACGCCAAGCTCCTCTGCGAGAACCAGCGTCAGCTCTTCGAGAAAAACATCATCTCAGAATATGCATATACCGTGGCGCGCAATCAGCTCGCCACAGCCCAAAGCCAGCTCGCCACGGCGCAGGCCAGTCTCACCTCAGCCCGCAAGAATCTGAGCTACTGCGTTGTCACAGCTCCATCTTCGGGCGTAATCGGCTCCATCCCCAACAAGGAGGGCTCGCTGGCATCCCCCTCGATGATGACTCCTCTCACCACCGTGAGCGACAATTCTGAAATCTTCGCATATTTCTCGCTCAACGAAAAGGACCTGCTGAAACTCACCGACAACGGCGCCCGCACCATGGCCCAGGCCATCGCGGCATTCCCTGCCGTGCAGCTCCGCCTCAGTGACGGCCAGCTCTATGCCCTCCCCGGCAAGGTGGCCACCATGACCGGCGTTATCGACCAGACCACCGGCTCTGCCAACGTGCGCGCACGCTTCGCCAACCCCTCGGGGATGCTCGTATCCGGCGCCACAGGCACCATACTCGTGCCCCAGCATGAGGAGAATGTTATCCTCATCCCGCAGAAAGCCACTTACGAGGTGCAGGACCGCCGCTTCGTGTATGTGCTCAATGACTCCAACAAGACCGTGCCCACCGCCATCACCGTGCAGCCTATCGATGACGGCAAGAACTACGTTGTCACAGCCGGGCTCAAGGCCGGCCAGCGTGTGGTTGTGGAGGGTGTAGGCTCATCGATTAACTCCGCAGGCAAGGAAGTAAAACCCCGCCCGGTGAAATCACTTGCCGCCGCCGATGCCGCCGTCGCTGACACAACAGCCACAAAATAATTTCGACCAGTTACTTACAATTTTTTTGTAATACTATAAATGAAACTTGACACCTTTATTAAAAGGCCGGTGCTTTCCACGGTGATATCCATCTTCATCGTGCTGCTGGGTCTGATCGGGCTGACTTCACTCCCCATCACCCAGTATCCCGACATCGCACCGCCTACGATTTCGGTGAGCACCACCTACAACGGCGCCAACGCCCAGGCCGTGCTCAACTCCGTAATCGCCCCTCTGGAAGAGTCGATCAACGGCGCCGAGGGTATGACATATATCGAATCAACTGCCACAAACACCGGTTCGGCTACAATCAACGTGCACTTCAAGCAGGGTTTCGACCCCGATATGGCAGCCGTCGACGTGCAGAACCGTGTGGCCAAGGCCCAGAACCTTCTCCCCGCCGAGGTAACCAAGGTGGGTGTGCTCACGCAGAAACGCCAGTCGTCGATGCTTGTGGGTGTGGCTCTCTATTCGGATTCACCCGACTATGACGGAGAATTCCTCGACAACTACATGAAAATCAATGTAATCCCCGTGCTTCAGCGTGTCAACGGTGTGGGCGACGTGATGTCGTTCGGCGGCGATTACTCCATGCGTATATGGATCAAGCCTGACGTTATGGCACAGTACGGGCTGAATCCCACCGACATAGCGGCAGCTCTCAGCGACCAGAACGTTGAGGCAGCCCCCGGTTCGTTCGGCGCACAGGGCGACCAGTCGTTCCAGTACACGATGAAATACCGCGGCCGCTACATCACTCCCGAGGAATTCGAGAACATCGTGGTGCGCGCCACCCCAAACGGCGAGGTGCTTTACCTCAAGGATGTTGCTGATGTAGAGCTCGGAAAAGTAACCTACGACTACTCTTCATCGCTCAACGGCCACCCCGGCACCATGGCCATCGTGTTCCAGACCGCCGGCTCCAACGCCACCCAGATTATCAACGACTGTCTGGCCGAGGTTGAAAAGATGAAGGCCGACCTCCCCGACGGTCTGCACTTCGCCATCCCGATGAACAACAACGACTTCCTCTATGCATCCATACATAAGGTAATCGACACCCTCATCGAGGCCTTCATCCTGGTGTTCTTCGTGGTTTACATCTTCCTCCAGGATTTCCGCTCCACCCTCATCCCGGCCATCGCCATCCCCGTGGCTCTGGTGGGTACCTTCTTCGTGATGAACATTATCGGATTCTCGATTAACCTCATCACCCTCTCGGCGCTCGTCCTTGCGATCGCCATTGTGGTCGACGACGCCATTGTGGTGGTCGAGGCCGTCCATGCCAAGCTCGATGCCGGCTACAAGAGCTCGCGCCACGCCGCCATCGACGCCATGAGCGAAATCGGATCGGCCATCATATCCATCACTCTGGTAATGATGCTGGTATTCATCCCCGTGTCGTTCATGCCCGGCACATCAGGTATTTTCTACCAGCAGTTCGGTATCACAATGGCCATCGCCATCGGTTTCTCGGCTCTGAACGCCCTTACTCTCTCGCCTGCACTCTGTGCCCTCTTCCTCAAACCCCATAAAACAGAGGGTGAACCTGAAAAATCGCTCAAAGAGCGCATGGGCGACGCCTACAAGGCAGCCGGTCAGGCTATGGCCAGGAAAGCAAAACGCTCTTTTGGCGTAAACTTCCACCCCATGCTCACCCTTATATTCCTCTGCGCCACCATCACCTTCATGGTGCTCGGCTGGTTCGCTTTCGAGAATGTGATGAAGGGTTGCATAGCCCTTGCGTGCGCGCTGGTAGCCATCCTCGGCCTGTTCGGCTCGCGTTTCCACCAGGCTTTCGAGAAGGTATTTGACCGTACTCTCAAGGGGTATAACAAGAAAGTCGGATTCTTCACCCGCCATAAGGTGCTATCTTTCTCGCTGGTAGGTCTGTCGGTAGCGATTCTCGTCGGACTTATGGCCATTACACCCACCACCCTGGTGCCTACCGAAGATACCGGTACGGTATTCGTGATGGTCGACATGCCTCCGGGCACATCGCAGGAGCGAACCACCGAAGTGCTTGACCAGGTCGACGAAATGTTGGCAGCCATGCCTGCGGTGCAGTACCGCCAGATTATCAACGGTTACAGCTTCATTGCCGGCGCCGGCCCGACCTACGGTACTTTCATCGTAAAGCTCAAGGACTGGTCGGAACGCGACGAGTCGACCGAGAGTTCGACCAACGTGGTGATGGAAGTGTTCAAGCAGGCAGCCGCCAAAATCAAGGATGGCCGTGTGATTGCTTTCCAGCCACCCATGATTTCGGGTTACTCGGTGACCGACGGTTTCGAGCTCAAACTCCAGGACAAAACCGGCGGCTCTATCGACGACTTCTTCGCCATCACCCAGAACTTCCTCCAGAAGCTCTCCGAACAGCCTGAGATACAGAGCGCCACAACCACGTTCAACCCCTCCTTCCCCCAGTACCGCATCGACATCGACGCGGCCAAGGCGCAGCAGGCCGGTCTGAGCACATCGTCAATACTCTCCACACTCCAGGGCTACTATGGCTCGATGTATGTGTCGAACTTCAACCGATTCGGCAAGATTTACCGAGTGATGATGCAGTCGCCCCCCGAAGCACGTGTGTCTCCCGAGACCCTCAAGGATATAAAAGTGCGCACAGCCTCAGGCACCATGGCTTCGCTTGAGAATTTCGTGACCCTCACAAAGGTCTACGGTCCCGACCTTCTCAACCGCTTTAACCTCTTCACCTCCATCTCCGTGACCGGCAGCCCCGCCGCAGGTTTCTCTTCGGCGCAGGCTCTTGAGGCCATCGAGCGCGTTGCTTCCGAGGCGCTCCCCACAGGCTATGGCTTTGAGTACGCCGGTATGACCCGTGAGGAGGGCTCGCAGGGCTCAGGCCAGACGGCGATGATCTTCGGTCTGTCGCTGCTGTTCGTATATCTGCTCCTCTCGGCGCAGTATGAAAGCTACGTTATCCCCTGGGCGGTTATCCTCTCCATTCCGTTCGGTCTGATGGGCTCGTTCATCATGGTATGGATTTTCAACCTCGCCAACCTCGCCACAGGCAACTTCCTGAAGATTATACAGAACAGTATATACCTCCAGATTGCTCTTATCATGCTTATCGGTCTTCTTGCCAAGAATGCCATCCTTATCGTTGAGTTCGCGCTTGAGCGCCGTCGTGGCGGCATGTCGATATTCAACGCCGCCGTGGCAGGCGCCGAGGCCCGTCTGCGCCCGATTCTTATGACCTCGCTGGCCCTTATCATCGGTCTGCTGCCGATGATGTTCGCCTCCGGTGTGGGCGCCAACGGCAACCGCGCCCTGGGTGTAGGCTCCGTGGGCGGTATGCTCATCGGCATGATACTCCAGATTTTCATCGTGCCCGCCATGTTCGTGGCCTTCCAGTTCCTCCAGGAGAAATTCACCCCGATGAAATGGGAGGATACCAACAATGCCGGCATAGAATCGGAAATCGAGCAGTATTCGCGTTAACAAACCAACGGGCAGTGTGCCGGGACCATCACCCGGCACACCCCCTTACCATATAAACCGGAAATGAAAAATTTCGCAAAATTCATAGTGGCAGGCTCGTTGTGCCTTTCGATGCTATCCTCCTGCCACATATACAAGAAGTTCGAGATGCCCTCCGACGACCCCGCTACGTCCGAGTACGCCCGCGTGGCCGCCGAAGCTCCCGACTCCTCGGCCTACGGCAACCTCCAGTGGCAGCAGGTTTTCACCGACCCACTGCTCCAGGATTATATCTCGCGTGCGCTGGCCAACAACGTAAACCTCGAGAACGCTCGCCTCAACATCGACATAGCCCGCGCAAACCTTCTGGGAGCTAAACTCAGCTACCTCCCCTCGCTGGCGTTCAACCCCAACGGGGCCGGAGCAAAGTACAACCTCCCCGGCGCTTCGATGACATGGACCTATACTCTGCCTTTGGCCGCCTCGTGGGAGATTGATGTGTTCGGCAAGATTCTCAACAACAAACGTGCCGCCGAGGTTAACGTTGAGCTCCAGGGCGACTACGCCCAGGCAGTGCGTTCGCAAATCATTGGCGGTGTGGCTTCATGCTACTATTCCATCGCCACCATCGAGTCGCAGCTCGCCCTCTCGAAGCAGACTTCCGAAATATGGGCGCAGTCGGTGCAGACCATGCGCGACTTCAAGGAGGCCGGCCGCGTCACCGAGGCCGCCGTGGTGCAGTCAGAGGCCCAGTATTATTCAATCCTCGCCTCCATATCCGACCTTGAGACTGCTCTGAGGCAGGCCAACAACTCAATGTCGCTCCTGCTCAACGAGCAGCCGCAGACCTACTCCGTGCCCGCCGACGCGCGCCTGGAGGTGCCTGCCATTCTACGCGACGGCATTGCCCTGCGCGAGATAGCCCAGCGCCCCGATGTGCGTGTGGCTGAAAAGAATCTTGCCGCCGCATACTACAACACCAACCTTGCCCGCGCCGCTTTCTATCCCGGCCTGACAATCTCGGCCCAGGGTGGTTTCACAAACCTTCTCGGCTCGTTCATCAAGAACCCCGGCGACTGGTTCATACAGCTTGCCGGGCAGCTCACGGCGCCCCTCTTCGCCCGCGGGCAGAACATCGCCCGCCTCAAAGGCGCCAAGGTGCAGCAGGAGCAGAGCCTCAACAACTTCAAGTACACCCTGCTCAACGCCGCCGCTGAAATCGACAACGCGCTGGTGTCGCTGGCCAACAACACCACCAAGGCCGAGATGCTCGCCAAGCAGGAGGAGAGCCTCCAGAAAGCCGTGGAGTACACCAACCTGCTTATGGCCCACGACCAGAACACCACATACCTGGAGGTGCTCACCGCGCAGTCGTCGCTCCTTCAGGCCCAGATGGGACGTCTTTCAACCGAACTCAACCGTCAGACCGACCTGATTACACTCTATCAGGCTCTCGGCGGCGGACGATGACATCACGCCCCCGCACATTGAATTTTATCTGAATTAATGATTGTAATAGCGGGATTGCAAAAAATTTTATATATTTGCAATCATAACCGCTATTACAATCATTAATAGTATAAGTACATTTTTGAAATCCTAAAAAGACTACTGCCATGATATCCAATCTCGCTTATGTCGACCCCTCGGCAAAAATTGCCGACGACGTTAAAATACACCCCTTCGCATTCATCGACAAGGATGTGGAGATAGGTTCCGGCTGCGAAATCATGCCCTATGCCTCGGTGATGCGCGGCACGCGCATGGGGACAGGCTGCCGTATGTTCCAGGGCGCCATCGTGGGTGCCGAGCCCCAGGACTTCCGATGGAAAGGGGGCTTCACCTACTGCCATATCGGCAATAACGTCACCATCCGCGAACATGTAATCATCAACCGCGGCATACGCCCCGAGACCGAAGGCACCGTTATCGGCGACGACTCGTTCATCCTCGCCGACTCCCACATCGGCCACGACACCGTGGTCAAAGGGAAAGGCGTGCTGGGCAACGGCGTCACCGTAGCCGGCGATTGCTTCATCGACGAATGTGTGATACTCTCATCCAACGCCGTGGTGCATGAGAAGTCAAAGATAGGCAAATGGGCGCTCGTAAAGGGAGGCTGCCGCATATCGGGCAACGTGCCCCCGTTCGTTATCATCGCCCACAATCCCGCCGCGTATTTCGGCGTCAACGCCGTGGTGATGAGCAAGCACGGATTCTCGTCGGAGGATATCGACATCATAGCCAAGGCCTACCGCAACGTCTACCAGTCGGGCATATCGGTGTTCAACGCTCTGCGCCGCATCAAGGCCGACATCGAGCCATGCCGGATGCGTTCCGAGATTGTTGATTTCATAGAGAACAACAACCGCCGCCTGGTGGCCCTCCCCATCGACATGCTCGACTGACCCTCGCCGTCCCCCCAAAAAATACCCCCAAAGCCCCCTCCCCGTATGGCTACTCTCCCTCTATCCCTTTCTCCCCCCGGATGGCTACTCTAACCCCTAACCTCTAACCCCTTATCTGATATGGAAGTCTGGATTATATGGCTGACAGCAGCCGCGCTGTTGCTCACAATCGAGGTGCTCACTCAAATGATGTGGGCGCTGTGTCTCACCATAGGCGCTGCAGGCGCCATGGTCTGCGCCCTCTGCGGCCTTGACCTTAAATGGCAGGTGGCGGCAATGGCAGTTCTCGGCATAGTGGCATATATCGTGCTTCTGCCAGTGTTCCGCCGCTGGCATGAGCGCCACGACGCACGCGAGGCCCGTACCGGCATGGACGCCCTGCTCGGACGCCGCGCCACGGTGACCCACGCCATTCGCCCGGGGCACCTGGGACGCGCGCGCATCGACGGCGACAACTGGCAGGTGCGCTGCCCCGAATCAACCGCCGAAATTCCGGCCGGCAACGAGGTTGTGGTTACATCCTACGACAGCATCATCCTAACCGTCACCCCCCTCACTAAACAATAATACGCCATATGACAACCTACATCATTCTCGGCATAGTGATTCTGCTTGCCATCGTGATAATCTCGGCAGGAGTAAAGGTCGTGCCGCAGTCGGAGACGCGCGTGATAGAGCGCCTGGGGCGCTTCCACAGCGTGCTCGCTCCGGGTCTGAACTTCATCATCCCGTTCGTTGACCGCCCCAAGACAATCTACACCCGCCGCATGGAGTCAATCGGCGCGCGGAGCTATATCCGCACGGTGGCCACAAAGGTTATCGACCTCCGCGAGCAGGTCTACGATTTCCCCTCGCAGCAGGTTATCACCCGCGACAATGTGACTACCGAAATCAACGCCCTGCTCTATTTCCAGATTACCGACCCCAAAAAGGCGGTCTACGAAATCGACAACCTCCCCAACGCCATCGAAAAGCTCACACAGACTTCGCTGCGTAACGTTATCGGCGAACTCGAGCTCGACGAGACTCTCACCTCACGCGACACAATAAACACCAAGCTCCAGGCCATCCTCGACGATGCCACCAACAAGTGGGGTGTGAAAGTGAACCGCGTAGAGCTCCAGGATATCACTCCTCCCGAAAGTGTGCGAGTGGCAATGGAGAAGCAGATGCAGGCCGAGCGCAACCGCCGCGCCGAAATCCTCAATGCCGAGGGTGAGAAGCAGTCGCTCATTCTCCGTTCGGAGGGTGAGAAAGCTTCGCGAATAAACGAGGCGGAGGCCCATAAGCAGTCGGAGATTCTCCGTGCCGAAGGTGAGGCCAAGGCTATCATCCTCAATGCAGAGGCCGAAGCCGAGGCTATACGCCGTGTGGCCGAGGCTGTGGCTGCCGGCAAGACCGACCCCGCCACCTACATGCTCGCCATGAAGTATATCGACACTCTGCGCGAGATGACCTCCGGCCAGGATAACAAGACGGTCTACATCCCCTACGAGGCCAGCTCAGTGCTCTCTTCAATCGGCTCCATCAAGTCACTCTTCAAGGAGTGAGCGGGGGACCGGCGGGACTTGTGGAGCCTGCGGGACTGATTTAATCACTCATAAAACAAGCACCTCGCCGATTATCGGCGAGGTGCTTGTTTTGTTTGTGGTGTGGCTGCGGCTGGCCGGAGGGTGCCGCTGTGCGCTGGGGTCACTCCTTTTCGCCGGCGAGAAGGCGGGCGTAGCGTTCCGGGTCGTTGATAAGGGCCAGCGATTCACGGAATATGGGATTGAGCACCGGGTTGACCACCTTGTAGTAGGTTGACTGCTCGAAAAGGTCGCGGCCTATGAGCCCTTTGAGCACGGCCTCCATCATGGGGCGCGAGGTGATGAACTGGCTGTCGTCGTATTTCACTGAATCGGCCACACCCATCTCCACCACCTGGCGGAGCATGGCCTCGTCGACAGTGAATCTGTCGATGAATGCTTTCTCGTCGGGGTAACGGCGGTGCAGCTCTTTGCGGTTGTCGTCGACGTAGGTGGCGGCAAAGCGGTTCACAATCCCTTTGGCCACGAGGTCGCGGTAGAAATCGGAGTACATCGTGGTGTCGATCGGCACAAACACGTCGGGCATGATGCCGCCTCCGCCATACACCTCACGGCCGTTACGGCGGGTGTGATATACCTCGCTCTTGTCGATATGTACGGAGTCGGCCGAGGAAAATTCGCCGGCCTTGTAGCGGTTGAGCATGTCGCGCCGGTAATCATCCTCGTCCCCTTTGGTGTAGGGTTTCTGTATGCATCGTCCGGAAGGGGTGAAATATTTCGACACCGTTAGGCGTATCATTGAGCCGTCGGGGAAGGGGAAGGGGCGCTGCACGAGTCCTTTGCCGAATGTGCGCCGGCCCACCACCAGCCCCCGGTCGTTATCCTGTATGGCTCCGGCTGTAATCTCCGAGGCCGAGGCCGAATACTGGTTGGCCATCACCACCACGCGGCCGTCGGCGGGGAAGTCGCCGCGCGAGCGCACGGTGTAATATTTGTCGCCCATCTTCGGCGAGGCGGTGTAGACCACCGTATCCCCCTTTTCGAGGAACATCGACGACAGCGAGTGTGCGGCTCCGAGGTAGCCTCCGCCGTTATCCTCGAGGTCGATGAGCAGGTTCTTCATTCCCTGTTTTTTCAGGGAGCGGAGCGCTTTCTCCACCTCTTCGGGGGTGCTCTCGGCAAAGCGTGATATGCGGATGTAGCCCGTGGCGGGGTCGGCCATATATGAGGCGTCGACCGAATAGATAGGGATGTCGTCGCGGGTTACGTTGAAGGTCAGCGGGCGGTCAACACCCCGGCGCAGCACTTTGAGCTCCACCTGAGTGCCTTTTGGCCCGCGCAGTATCTTGAGTATGCGCGAGTTAGGGCTCTTTGCTCCCGAAATCACCGAATCACCGGCCTGGAGTATGCGGTCGCCCGGCAGAATCCCCACCTTTTCAGAGGGGCCTCCGGCGGTGGTCTGGATAACCTGGAGTGTATCCTTTATCATCTGGAACTGCACGCCGATGCCGGAGAAATTGCCGTCGAGCGGAGTGGTCAGTTCCTTTGTCTCCTCGGGGTCGGAGTATGTGGAGTGGGGGTCGAGGGTGTGAAGCATCGACACGATAGCCTCCTCCACGAGTTTGTCGGAAGCCACCGAATCGACGTAAAACGACTCGATTATACGCTCGGCATATCCCAGTTTCTGATATGCCGGCATCTCCGTTGGAGCGTCCGACGACGGCTGTGGCTGCGCGCCGCGCAGTTGCCCGGAAGCGCCTATAAGCGCCAGCCCCGATATTATCAATAAGTTGAAACGTTTCATCCTTTCAAGGTATATACTGTGAATAATCATGGCCGAAGGCGGCCAGCTCGCGCACCAGCGAGGAGCTCACGCAGGCCAGGGCAGGGTGTGCCAAAATAAAAACGCTCTCCAGCCCGGAAATGTTGCGGTTCACGTCGGCGATGTTGCGCTCATACTCGAAGTCGGCGCAGGAGCGTACCCCGCGAAGCAGCACAGCGGCGCCTGCGGCGCGCGCTGCATCGCATGTAAGGCCGGAATATGCCACCACCTCCACGCGCGGCTCTCCGGCATAAATCGCGCGGATAGCGTCAAGGCGCTCCTCTACCGGCTGCCATCCGCGTTTGGCAGTGTTTACGCCGATGCCTATCACCACCTTGCCGAAGAGGGGCAAAGCGCGGTCGACTATCGACTTGTGTCCTGTTGTAAAGGGGTCGAACGACCCGGCATAAAAAGCTGTAACCACGTCAGTTATTGTTATTTTTGAGTTTTTCGGCATTGCGGCGGAGCTGCTCCGCGGGGCAGCGGGTCACCGCCGATGAGGCAAAAAGCGACTCATATCCGGAGGCATCGAGAGCCGCCAGGGAATCGGTTGTCAGCGAGCGCATCGCCGCAGAGGGCGCGAATTCCGGCAGCCCGGGCGCGGGGGCGGCGTTGTGCGGACACCGCTGCTGGCAGAGGTCGCATCCGTATATGGCCGGTCCGGGCAGCCCGGGGGCATCATCGGGCCATGCGCCGCGGTGCTCTATCGTGAGGCAGCTCAGGCATTTGCCGGAGTCAAAGCCGCACTGAGCCTCCAGCGCTCCGCCGGGGCATCCGCGCTTGCAGGCTCCGCAGTCGCCGCAGCCGAGAAGGGATGGCGCGTCGGGCTCGAACTGCGCCTCTGTCACAATCTCGGCCAGGAAGCAGAACGATCCCGCTCCCGGCACAATCAGGCAATGGTTGCGCCCTATAAACCCCACTCCGGCTGCTACCGCCCAATAACGCTCAAGAATCGGCGCCGTGTCGGTGCAGATCCGGCATCGGGCACCTCCGGAGTTTTCTGAAATGTATCTTGCCAGAGGTCTGAGCCTGCGCCGCAGCACTTTGTGGTAGTCCTCCCCCTGCGCGTAGCGGGCAAACAGCGGGTTGGCACCGGGGTGGTAATAGGGGAACGCCATCGAAATCACCGTAGCGGCCTCTGCTGCAGGAGTGAAAAGCCGCAGAGGGTTCAACCTGATTTCGCGGTAATTCTCCATGTAGCGCATGGAGAAATGCCCTCCGGCCGACAGGTAGGCATTGAAGCGCGAGGCGTCGGCCTCTGCCACCGCTCCGGCGCGGGCAAATCCTGCCGCCACCGCCCCGGCCTCAATAGCCATGCGGCGCACCTGCTCCCTGAAATCGGCGGTCACGGCCATCTAATTATTTTTTTATAAGAATTATAACTCGATGATAGCTGCTATTTCAGCAGGTCGGGGCGCAGGCGGCGTGTGCGCTCGAGGGCCTGTTCGTGCTGCCATTCCTTTATTTTGGCCTCATGGCCCGAAAGGAGTATGTCGGGCACGCGCCAGCCGTTGTATTCGGCCGGGCGGGTATAGTCGGGGGCTGCCAGGAGGTTATCCTGGAAAGAGTCGCTGAGGGCGCTCTGCTCGTCGCCGATGGCTCCGGGAATGAGCCGCACCAGGGCGTCGGATATTATTATAGCCGGTAGTTCGCCGCCGGTGAGCACATAGTCGCCCACTGATATTTCCTTGGTTATCAGATGCTCGCGCACACGGTAGTCGACCCCCTTGTAGTGCCCGGCAAGGATTATGATGTTTTGCATCAGCGACATACGGTTGGCCATCGGCTGGTCGAATCGCTCGCCGTCGGGCGAAGTGAAAATCACCTCGTCGTATTCGCGTTCGGCTTTCAGTGCCGAAATGGCGCGGTCGATAGGCTCAACCTGCATCACCATGCCGGCCTCGCCGCCGAAGGGGTAGTCGTCGACCTTTCGGTGCTTGTTGGTGGAGTAGTCGCGCAGGTTGTGTACGTGGAATTCCACCAGCCCCTTGTTCTGCGCCCTTTTCAGGATGGAGCAGTTCAGGGGTGAGTCGAACATTTCGGGTAGTACGGTAAGTATATCTATTCTCATTTCAGGATTTCTGTCTGGTGAAGTATGTGAAGTGCCAGTGTGTCGCGCCATATGTTGCCCCCCGCCGATTCCAGCGGGGCGTCGGAGCCGGGAGGGAAGATGGCCACCGATGCAAGCTCGAGGTGGGTGCGCAGCATCTCGTTCCATACCAAGAGGCGCGCACGGGGGATTTCGCCATTGTCATCGTCATCGTTGCTGGCGGCGGCGGCGGTGAACACCACGGCTTTGTCGCTGTGCTGCTTCATGTAGAGATGCTCGCGGCGCCGGCGGCCGGAGTCATCGGCTTCATCGTCAGGGAGCGAGGCCTCGTCGACCACGGCAAGTTCCTGCGGCAGCACTGAGTGGAGGTGGGGAAACTTCTCGAGAATCATCTTCTCGGCATCGCGCATTATGGCGTAAAGGCGCCGCATGGTTCCTGTGAGCACCTCGGCATCGGCTCCGGCATCCTCGCGGAGCACCTGCTGCCACGCCCAGGAGCAGAGGTCGGGCGAGGTCACGGCTGTGCGCGGTATGTCGGGGCGCACGGCGTTCATCACGGCGAACACGCCGAAACCTTCGGCCGTGTCGTAGCGCACGAGCTGGGCGCGGAGCCAGCGGTCGAGTCCGGTTACGATTTCCATCTCCATATCCGACTCCCGCAGCCTGAACCTCACCGGTTCCTGCGGGCCGTTGAGGCCGCTCCCGGCCGGGAGGCACAACGGCGCCGACACGCGGCGCAGGTTGAAATCGGAGCACAGACGCGGCTCCACGAAGCGTTTCACCTCGGTGAGTGCTATCTCGGCGGTCTCGCGCAGCAGCAGCGGCCGCGGGGTTGTGTCAGTGTTGCTGTGCATAAGGGTCAGAACTTGTATTCCACACCGAAGAGGCCGTTGAAGCCGGGGGTCTGGAAGCCCAGCATGTCGTACTGCGTGCGGTTGAGCAGGTTGTCGAATTTGGCGAAAACGCTCAGCGGGGCGATTATGCGGTAGGTGGCGCCGGCCGAGAGGTTGGAGATGTCGCCGTGGAAGCGCTCGAAGCAGCCGGTATAACCGGCGGTGATTTCCAGCGGGGAGAACGGCCTTACGGTCAGCGAGGCCGACACCACCGAGCGGGTGTTGTCGCGCCAGGCATACCAGAGGTTGTCGTTGCCGTCGCCCAACCGGCGGTCATATCGCGCCGTGAGGCTCACATAGTCGCGCCATGCGGCTGTCAGCCCGGCGAACATCTTGAATGCATGGAGGTTCTGTTGGGCGAAAAAGCGGCCGTTCGCAGGTGTGATCCAGTTGTGTGCGTTGGCGTAGGCCACCCCACCCCGGAGGGCTATCCCTTTGAAAGGCCCCACGCGCAGGCCCAGTTCGCTGTCGAGTTTCAGGTTTGAAGTGGAGCGCACCGACAGCGAGGGGAACATATACCTGCTCAGAGCATAAACCGATTCCAGATAGTTGAGTTTACCGCCCCCGGTAGCGTTAAGCCATACGCAGAACTGTGCCATAGGATTGTAGGCCAGTCTCACGTCGGGTGCTACCTTGAAATCGGTGGAGTTACCGGTCATGAGGTCGAGCCGCACCCCGGCGTGAATGTCTACCTTTTCGTTGCGGAATGAATAATATGGCGTGAAAGAGGTGACTCCGAATGTTTTGGACTCAACTTCCCATTCAGTCCATTGATTCCAGTAGCTGAAAAAATATTTGTGAGGTGTCCATACCGCCGCAAGCCGCTGCCAGTCGGTGTCGATATCCATTCCGAAGTCCGACGAGGCGTTGATCGGGAGCCTGGCTCCGACGCTGGCTCCGAATGTGGTCTGGCGCTGAGGGGTGTCCTTGTCCTCAAGGAACCACAGTTCGTCGATGCCCATGAGCTCGGGGAGCGCCTTGGAGAAATTGAAAATACCGCCGTAAGCGCCGATGTTGTAGACCAGGCCGTTGTCGGCCGCTCCCTTCCAGTCGGCACGTATATTCCAGCGTGTCACATCCTGCGCCGGGTCTTCATATGTGAAATAGTCGACCCAGTGTATCATCGACTTGTTGAACGATGAGAAAGCGAAATCGGTGGCTATTCCGAGTTCACCTTTGGCTGAGAAGCGGTGGGTGAAATTCACACCGGCGGCCACATCGATGGTTTTGTAGTCGAAGGGGCTGTTTTTTTCATCGGGTGCGGTTCTGTCACTGTATTTGCGGCGGTTGAGGTTTGCCCATATGTTGAGCGAGGTATTTTCCCGGGCTATGGCGGCGAAGCCGGCGGCCACGCCGAAGTCGGCCAGGGGGAAGTATCCGGCATCGACATATCCGCGGTAGGGGGTGAGCGGCGCAGCGGCTCCGGCCGAAGCAGGCTCGTAGCGTAGCGCCAAGGGGAGGTAGTCGGTGGCCGATGTGAGCTCGCCGGGGGTGAGACTCACCTGAGGCATCACGGGGCGCATGGTGGCGGGAAACACCTCCATGCGCGAGGCGGCGCGCAGCTCGGGCACAATCTCGCGCTCTATGTCGATCTCCTTGGTGAGCTGCTCCTGTGCCGGGGCGGCGGCGGGGAGGAGCATCAGCGCCGGAAGGAGGGCTTTATATATAGTTTTCATCGTGATAATCAGTCTTATTATTTGAGTTTCTCCAGACGGGAGTCGATCATGCGGAATATATCCTCTTCCGTGCCGGGATAGTTCTCGCGCAGCGAGCGCAGGTATTCTCCGGCCTCGAAGGTGTTGCCTTTGGCGGCGCAGATGTCGCTCAGCAATATGAATCCGCGGGCCAGCCAGTAGTCGTGTGGCGGGTTGGCGTCGATGAGCCTGTTGACCGAAGTCTCGGCCTCGGCGGTGCGGCGTGAGTCGAACTGTGTCTGCGCCAGTTGGTAGAGACTCATGGCACCGTAAAGGCTCTCGGGGTCGGTGGCCAGGGCGCTCCAGAGGCGCATAGCTTCGGCGGTGTTGCCCTGCCGGCTCAGCGCCAGTGCTTTGGTGTACTGTGCCTGTGCCTGCACGTCGGCCCCTACGGCCGAGGAGGAAAGGAGACCGTCGGCGGCCTCGATGGCGGAGTCGTATCTGCCGAGCAGCACGCCAAGATTCATTATACCCTGGCGGGCGGTGTTGATGTCGGCGGCGCTGGAGGCTTTCCCGGCCATGAGCACATAGGTGTCAAACGCGCGCGGGGTCATGCCGCTGTCGGCCTCGGCCTGCGCCTTTATGGCCAGGGCTTTCACCGATTCGGGCGAGTCGGGGTAGTTGTCGGCTATTTCGGCCGCGCGGGCTATGGCGTCGGCCGTGCGTCCCTCGTCGGCGGCTTTCTGCGCGCTTTCAAGCATCAGGGCGGCCGCCTCACCTTCCGAGAGTTTTGGAGCGTCGGGCACAGAGGCCAGGAATGCCGTGTAGTCGGCAAGCGAGCCTTCGTCGGCTGCGATATGCTTCAGGTCGTCGGCAGCCGCGCGCGCCTCCTCCGAGGAGGGGTAGCGCGAAATCACTTTCTTGTAGCACTCTTTGGCCCGGGCGGTCTTGCCCAGGTTGAGATATGTTATTGCCGAGAGTAGCAGCCCGCGGCGTCCCTGCTCGGTGGAGGGGAAGCGTTCGGCCACGGCGGTGTATCCCTCCAGGGCGCGCTCGTGGCGTCCGGTGGCGGCGTAGCTTTCGGCGGTCTCAAGGAGAGACGAGGCAGTCAGCGCCGACTGTGGGAACTGGCGGCGCATCTTGTCGAGGAGGTCGATTTTTGCGTCGTTGTCGCCTTGCAGCCCTTTCATCATAGCCTGCTGGTATATGGGGTAGTCGCCCTGCGCCGGCGCCGCGTCGTAGGCCCGTGCGTAGGTTGCGGCGGCCGCGGCGAAATCGCGGGCGTAATATTCACAGTCGGCCACGCGGTTGAGGGCGTCGGCGCGCTGCGCGGCGGGAGCTGATGCCGAAGCCAGCGAGAGATATTTGTTGAAATCGGCTTTTGCCGGGGCGAACAGCTTCATGGCGAAGCGTGTGTAGCCGCGGTCGTAGCGGGCCAGGGGCAGGTTCGAGCCTTTGGCGTGGCCGGAGCGGAGGTAAGAGGTGAACAGCTCGTCGGCTTTGTTGTAATCGCCGGTACGGTAGTGGCATTCGCCGAGCCAAAGGTCTGTTTCAGCGCCGAGCGCGGGGTCGAGGCTGCGGTAGTTCTGCGCTTCGGAGAGGCGGCGTATTGCCCCGCGGGTGTCGCCGCTCTGCATCATGCGTGTGCCCGAGAGGTAGAGCACCTGCTGGCGTGCGCGCCGCTGGTTGTCGGTGGGGCGCGCTATCTGGTCGAGAGCCACCAGGGCGGCCTCATAGTTGTTGTCGTTGACATATCCGCTCACCACATAGTCTTGCACCTGCGGAGCCATGGAGCTGGAGGGGTAGCACTGGAGGAAATCCTCGAACAGAGCCACCGACGACCCGAACGGTGTGCGTCCACCCTGGAGGTGTGCCACGGCATAGTCGTAGTAGGCCATTTCGCGGGTGGCGTCGTCGAAATCCATCCGGCATGCTTTCTGAAGGGCCATTGAGGCGGCGTCGTAGTTGCCTTGCTGAAGGTAGCTCTGGCCGATGTAGAGGCATGCGCTCTGCCCCAGCGCCGACAGTTCGCCGGAGGCCGGGGTGAGCCATTCGATGGCCTTGGCGTAGCGGCCGGCGCGGTATTCCTCCACGCCCAGCAGATACGTGGCCGACGGCAGCGGGGCTTCGGCTTCAGCCACATAGCGGCTGAGGTAGGCCACGCCCTCTTTCTCATGGCCGGTGAAATAGAGCGACTCGCCCACGATGCGCTCCGTCTCAGAGCGGTATTCCGGGCTTACGCCGGGGTTGTCAAGGAGGCGTTTCCCCTCGCGGGCCGCTTTTTTGTAATCCTTGTCGGCGAAAGCTATCTGAGCCAGGTAATATGGGGCGGCATCGCAGGGGGCGGTGCGTATTCCGGCCACTTCGCCGAAGAGCCTTGCGGCCTCCTTGCGGTCACCTTTGGCATAGGCAATGTATCCCTGGTAGAATCGCGCGGCGGAGCCATATTTTTTAGTTGAGGCGAGGATGGAGTAGATTCGGGCGGCCTTGTCGTAGGAGCCGGTTTTGAGCATACAGTATGCGCGGCGGTATTGCAGCGTTTCAGCGGCGGAGTCATCGAGAGCCGCGGCGTCGACCCTGTTGTAGGCCATCAGGGCCTCTCCCCATGATGCGGCATCGAAATATGTGTCGGCCAGCCCCATAAGCGCATTCTGCCGGTGGAGCGAGGCCGGATATTCGTCAAGAAAACGCCGGTAGAGGGTGCGGGCGTCGGCGCCGGGTATATGAGCCGAGGCCGAGGCGAGATGCAGCATTATCGTCTCGCGGTCGGCGGCCGAGGGGTAAAGCTTCAGAGCGTGTGAAAGCTGGTCGACGGCGCCGCGGTAGTTGGCCGTCGATTCCATCATCAGTCCGCGGGCCATGTATCCGGCGGCATCATCGCTGTTGGTCTCCGCGGCCGCGGTAACCCCCGGCAGGGGAGCGGCCGGCGACTGTGCCGCCGCAGGGGTTATGGCAGTGACGGCCGCAAAGGCCGCTGTGAGTATATGCTTTTTCATTTCAGTTGCTTAGCGGAAAAAATCTCTTAGAGTGTGAGCTTGAAATCGGCGATGAAACGCGCCGCATATGGGTGCCGGTCAACGATGTGTGCCAGCAGTTCGCGGTCGTTCCATGCCGAGGGCATGGATGCTCCCTGGTTGATGTGGAATTCCAGGGTGATGTGGTCGTTGTTCAGCCTGTCGCGCAGGAAAGCGAGGAGCTCGGGTGCCGTCTCGTTCATCACATCGACCTGGGCCTGGTTCTCCACCGTCACATCGAAGAGGCATTCACCTTCGGTGCGGCGTCTGGGCGCGCTCTGGCGCATGGTGTTGACCAGCAGGTGCGCGGTGGGCCGTGCCGCCGCGAACTCCTCCCACAGCGAGACCAGGGCCTCGTCGACAAAGGGGGTGGTGCGCCGTGGCGCTGTGGCGGCCTGCACTTCGGCCTGGATGGCCTCGGGCTTGTCGTCAAGGGCGGATGAGAGGCTTATGTGTTTCCCTCCGGCGCGCAGCGGTGTGCGGCGCTGCCGTGCCGGTGCCGGTTGTGGATTCGCGGTCGCGGCAGGCCGCGACCCTACGGGGGCGGGTGTAGGTTGCGGTGCCGATTGCGGTGCCGGTTGCGGTGGCGCGGTTGCGGTCGCGGCGGGCCGCGACCCTACGGGGGTGGGCGCCGGTTGTGGGGTGGAGGTTATTGTTGGCGCGGCGCCCGACACTGGGCGCAGTTTCCGCCCCTCCCCGGCGCCGTCAGAGATGGGGGAGGGGCCGCTTTGTTGGCACAGCCTGATGAGCAGCAGCTCTATGAGGAAAGTCTTGGATGAGGCGGTGCGGTAGGCCATGTCGGCCTCGTTGCAGAGGCTCATGGCGGCATAGTAGAATTCGGGGGGAAGCATGGCGCCTTGCCGCGCCATGAGGGCGCGCTCGTCGTCGTCGGTGTCAAGCAGCCCCAGGGTGCGTGGCTCGCGTGCCACCATGAGGTCGCGCAGATAGCCTGCCAGGCCGTTTAGGAAGAAGAGCGAGTCAAATCCGCGGTCGCGTACCTCCTTGTATATCAGCAGAGCGTCGGGCACATTGCCGGCCACAAAAGCCTCCACAAGGCGCGAGTAATAGCGCGAGTCGAGCACATTGAGGTTGTCGATGGCCGACTGGTAGGTGATGTTTCCGCGCGACGATGCCGCCACCTGGTCGAAAATCGAGAGGGCGTCGCGCATGGCGCCGTCGGCTTTTCGCGCTATCACGTTGAGCGCCTGGCGCTCGGCGGTGAATCCCTCCTGAGCGGCCACGTATTCCAGGTGGTCGATCATGTCGGCGATGGTTATGCGATTGAAATCGTAGATCTGGCAGCGCGACAGGATTGTGGGGATAATCTTGTGCTTCTCGGTGGTGGCCAGGATGAATATCACATACGCCGGCGGCTCCTCGAGAGTCTTGAGGAAGGCGTTGAAGGCCTGCGTGGAGAGCATGTGCACCTCGTCGACGATAAACACGCGATAGCGCCCGTCGGTAGGTGGTATCTGCACCTGGTCGACCAGCGAGCGGATGTCGTCGACGGAGTTGTTCGAGGCGGCGTCAAGCTCTATGATGTTGAGCGAGCGGTTCTCGTTGAAGGCGCGGCACGAGGCGCACTCGTTGCAGGGGTCGCCCTGCGGAGTGGGGTTCTGGCAGTTGATGGTCTTGGCGAAGATACGCGCGCAAGAGGTCTTGCCCACCCCCCGCGAGCCGCAGAAGAGGTAGGCGTGGGCCAGGTGGTTTGTGGCTATGGCATTGCGCAGAGTGGCCGTGAGCGCCTTCTGCCCCACCACTGAGGAGAAGGTCGAGGGCCTGTACTTGCGCGCCGATACAATATAGTTTTCTTCCATATGGAGTGGGGAGGGAGTTGGTTGTCAACTGCAAATTTACGCTTTTTTTACGGATTATCCCAACGTGGATTTGTTATGCACATATAAATGTAGTATTTTTGCCATAAATTCCTTTTCACATCATAGATATAAAGATATAATGACACGCAACATAGTACTTTTCGATCTGCCCGGCGTACACGACCAGCTCCTGCCGCTGTCGTACACCCGCCCGGTGGCCGACTTTCTGCTGGGCACATGCACCCTCCGCGAGAAGTGGGAGGCGCTCCTGCCGGGGCAGTACTCCTATTTCACCGCCCCGTATCTCAGCGAGAAATATCCGATGGCCGAGGCTCCCGACACTCTTTTCATTGCATCGCACATTGTGGCCGAGCCTGCACTGGCCGAATCGCTCGCCGGCCTCGCCGCCGACACAGCCCTGACGGCCGACAATGCCGACGGCCGCGAGCTGCTTGTGGCCTACCGCGGCAGTGCCGGCAGCTTCAGGGAGCTCATCGGCCGCGAGGGGGTGGAGGTCAATGCCGTCAAATATGACGGCCGCGTGGCCGAGGTGCGCTCCCTCACCGATATCTTCCGCATGAACCCCGCCCGGATAGAGGCCGACTTCGAGCTTCTCACGCAGGGACGCGAGGGGCAGCCCGTGCACCGGAGCAATGTGGTGATAGGCTCGCCCGAGCAGATTTTCATTGAAAGCGGGGCGGTGGTTGAAGGCGTGGTGCTCAACGCCTCGCACGGCCCGATCTACATTGGCCGCGACGTGGAGGTGATGGAGGGCTCGTGTCTGCGGGGCCCCATAGCCCTGCTGGAGCACGCCACAGTCAACATGGGCACTAAAATCTACCCCGGCACCACCATCGGCCCATGGTGCAAGGTCGGTGGCGAGCTCAACAATGTGGTGATGTTCGGCTATTCCAACAAAGCCCACGACGGCTTCCTGGGGAATGCCGTAATCGGCCAGTGGTGCAATCTCGGCGCCGGATGCGTGGCCTCCAACCTCAAGAACGACTATACCGAAATCAAACTCTGGAACTATCCGGCACACCGCTTCCTGCGCACCGGCCTGCAGTTCTGCGGCCTCATAATGGCCGACCACTCCAAGGCCGGCATCAACACAATGTTCAACACGGCCACAGTGGTGGGCGTGGGGTGCAACATCCACGGCTCGGGCTTCCCGCGCAACTTCGTGGCTTCGTTCCAGGAGGGGGGCGCCGCCGGCTTCGCCGATGTGCCGATGCAGAAATTCTTCTCGATAGCCGAGCGGATGATGGCGCGCCGAGGCAAGGCCCTCACCGACGCCGAAGTGCGCATTTTCAACGACATACGCCGCCAGGCCGAAAACTATAAGTGACACAGCGATGAAATTCAATCCCGTACTGCTCCTGACCGGCTACCTCGGCAGCGGCAAGACTACCCTTGTAAACAATATCCTCCGCAACTGCGACGGCATCCGCTTTGCTGTAATAGTCAATGATATAGGCGAGGTCAACATCGACGCATCACTCATAGAGAAGGGGGGAGTGGTAACCGAGGCCGACTCCTCGCTCGTGGCGCTCCAGAACGGCTGCATCTGCTGCTCCCTCCAGACCGACCTCATGGAGCAGCTTCGCTCCATAATGGCTTCGGAGCGCTTCGACTACATCGTTATCGAGGCCTCCGGCATCTGCGAGCCCGAGCCTATCGCCCGCACTGTGTGCTCCTTCCCGGCGATGGGGCCGGAGATGTGCGCCCACGGCATTCCGCGCATCGACGCCATAGTGACGGTGGTCGACGCTCTGCGGCTGGCCGACGAGTTCGACGGCGGCTCGGCGCTGACCGCCGCCGATGTGGCCGACAACGACATAGAGCGACTGGTGGCCAATCAGATAGAGTTTTGCAACATCGTGCTCCTTAACAAAGCCTCGTCGGTCGACCCGGCCCGGCTCGCCTCCACGCGCGAGGTGGTGAAGGCGCTGAATCCCGGCGCCGATATCATTGAATGCGACTACTCCGACGTGCCCCTCGGGCGGATTATCCACACCGACCTCTTCTCGCTCCCCCGTGTGGCCACGCAGGCGGCATGGGTGCAGGGGCTCGACCGGCAGATGACCCCCGAGGAGGAGCACCGCGCCCGGCATCACCACCACCATGACCATGAGCATGACCATGACCATGAGCATGAACACGACCACGACCATCATCACCACCACGGCGAATGCTCATGCCATGGCGAATGCACCTGCGGACACCACCACCATAACGGAGAGGGGCACCACCACTCCCACACCGACGAATACGGCATACAGACCTTCGTGTATTACCGCCGCGCGCCTTTCGATTTCGACCGCTTCGACCGGATGCTCGCACAGCAGTGGCCCCGCGAGGTGATACGCTGCAAGGGGGTGGTGTATTTCTCGAACAACACCGATATGTCGGTGCTTTTCGAGACTGTGGGACGGCAGAAAAAGATCACGCAGGCCGGACTGTGGTACGCCACTGCTCCCGCCGGGGATATAGCGCAGCTACGCGCCGCCGACCCCTCCTTCGACCGCGACTGGGACCCCGAACTGGGCGACCGCATGATAAAACTCGTGCTGATCTATCGCAACTGCTCCCGCCAACATCTCACCGACCTGCTCGACTCCTGCCTCGCCACCAACCCCTGATTACGGGGGGAGTGCGCCAGCTTTGCCAGATTCCATCACCCGGTAGGGATGCTCCGTGGAGCGTCCGCGCAAACAACTGGAAATCAGTCGTTTTCCGGGCGATACACGGAGCGTACCTACTGCGGAGGCGGCTATTTTGATATACCTCTTTTTTTGTAATTTTGTATCATTAACCAATTTATAGCAAGAGCCGTGAAAAGAATTGCAGTGTTTTTGATGTTGTTGATGGCCGTGACGGCGGCTTTCGGGCAGGAGGCTAAGGTGAAGCGCGTGGAGCCTTCTCCGATGGACCTCTCAGCGAGCAAATATCAGCGGCTTGACCTCAACGGCAAGGCCTGCGCGCTGGTGCGCGTGGAGGTGCTGGCCGACGATGTGGAGTTTTTCGGCGATGTAGTCAACCCCGTCGAGCACAAGACCGGCGACTACTGGGTGTATATGCCCGGAGGGTCGAAGATGCTGCAGATAAAATCACGCTCGTTCCTGCCCCTTTTCATAAATTTCGACGACTACGGCATCAAAGCCCTTCAGCCGATGGTGACATACGTCATCACCCTGTCGCTACCCGCCGGCGCCATGCAGCAGCAATCAGCCACCTCGGGGCGCAATTACCTGGTGATGAACGTATCGCCGGCAAACGCCAAGGTCACCGTCGAGGGCGTAGAGCGTGAGGTGCGCGATGGCAAGGTGAAGACACTGCTGCGCCACGGCACCTACTCCTACCACGTAGAGGCCCCGGGCTACCTCCCCGAGGACGGCCGGGTGAACGTAGGGAGCGACCGCGCCGAGCTCACCGTCGCCCTCCGCTCCACCAAGGGCACCCTTGCCGTAAGCACCACCACTCCCGGCACCGAAATCTACGTCAACGGCGACCGTATGGGCGTCGGCTCATGGAGCGGCGAAATGTTCCCCGACACCTACGCCATAGAAGGTCGCCTCGCCGGCCACCGTAACGCCGAGCAGGTGGTCACCGTAGCCACCGGGCAGACAGCCACGGTAACCCTCCCGGCGCTCATACCCATCACCGGCTCGCTCAACATTGACTACGAACCTGTCGGCGCCTCCATCACCATCGACGGCACCGCCAGCGGCACCACCCCCGCCGTAATCGACAACCTCCTTGTCGGCACCCACTCCGTAACCATCGCCGCCGACTGCCACACTCCGCAGACCCTCACCGCCACCATCTCCGACTCCGAAATGGCCACCCTCACCGGCTCCCTCACCAAAGCCGCCACCAACCTCATACGCTTTCATGATCAGACCTCCAAGAAGTATGGCTACAAAGATGAAAACGGCAATATCGTTATCCCAGCGAAATATGATGATGCATTGGATTTCTCCGATGGCTTGGCTCTTGTAAAATTCAAAGGAAAATGTGGCTTTATCGATAAAACAGACAAACTGGTTATCCCTGCGAAATATGATAGTGCATGGCCTTTCTCCGATGGCTTGGCTCTTGTAGAAATCAATGGGAAATACGGGTTTATCGATAAAACCGACAAACTGGTTATCCCTGCGAAATATGATAGTGCATGGCCTTTCTCCGAAGGCTTGGCTCTTGTAAAAATCAAAGGGAAATATGGCTTTATCGATAAAGCCGGCAAACAGGTTACCCCGGTGAAATATGATGATGCATGGAGCTTTTCAGATGGCTTGGCTCTTGTAAAAATCAAAGGGAAATGTGGCTTTATCGATAAAGCCGGCAAACAGGTTACCCCGGTGAAATATGATGATGCATGGAGCTTTTCAGATGGCTTGGCTCTTGTAAAAATCAAAGGGAAATATGGCTTTATTGATAAAACCGACAAACTGGTTATCCCTGCGAAATATGATGATGCTTGGTGGTTCAAAAATGGTAAAGCCAAAGTGACGCTCAATGGCCGCGAGTTTTATATTGACAAGAACGGGAATGAGGTGAAATAGGGGTGGTGGCCTGCGGAGTGAAAATGGCGGGAGCAATAAAAATTTTGTAGTTAGCGGAATTCTGCGTAATTTTGCAGTGTCGAGGGTGTGTCAAAAAGCCGGAAACAGCCTTGAAGTAGGGACACTCCGTGGAGTGTCTGCACAAAAGGTTGAAAATCAGTTGGTTCTCCGGACGCTCCACGGAGCGTCCCTACTGCCTGACGGAATCCGGCAAATTTGATGCAGCTTCCAGCCACGGTCGGCCGAATGGTGGAATGGTAGACACGAGGGACTTAAAATCCCTTGGCCATTAGGCTGTGTGGGTTCGAGTCCCACTTCGGCTACCCTTTTGAGGTGCGCTCTGAGAGTCAGAGCGCACCTTTTTTGTATGCGGCAGGGTGGGGCGGAAGAGGATGGCAGCCGGGGGAGGGGAGCGCGGGTATAATTTTGCGGTGTTTCAAAATCCGCATACTTATGATTGTACTTATCGACAATGGCCACGGAGTGGATACTCCGGGCAAACAGTCGCCCGACGGGCGACTCCGCGAATGGGCCTGGACCCGTGCCATGGCGCGCTCTATTGTTGACGGCCTGCGCGAGACAGGCATTGACGCGCGCACCCTCGTGCCGGAGGAATATGACCTTCCGTTATTGCAGCGCGTGAACCGCGTCAACGCCCTCTGCCGTCTGCACGGTGCCGCAAACGTGGTGCTGGTGTCGGTACACAATAATGCCGCGGGAGCCGACGGCTGCTGGCATTCGGCGCGCGGTTTCCTGCCGCTGGTGGCGCCCAACGCCTCCCGGGCCTCGCGTCGCCTGGCGTCAATCCTTTATGCCGGGGCCCGGAGCGCCGGCCTGTCGGGCAACCGGGCCCCTCTGCCTGCCGGATATGTAGAGCAGAATCTTTACATCTGCCGCCACACCCTCTGCCCGGCGGTGCTCACCGAAAACCTCTTCCAGGATAACCGCGACGATGTTGATTTCCTGCTCTCCGACGAGGGGCGCCGCGCAATCCGCGACCTCCATATCAACGCTATCAAAGAATATTTCCAAATGTGAAAATACATTTCAAAAAGGCCGATATGGATGTTTTAGTGTGAATTTATGTTAATGCAAGCAATTTTCTTGGTCAAAAATTATGCTGTAAAACATAAAAACTCTACCTTTGCATCAGTTTTTCATGGTATTAGATTTAAGGTAAGAAGATTATTCGTCGCGACGACGAGTAATTTTTTTTTTGTACCTGTTCGTTCCGCATCAAAGTTGCCGGAAACAGCCATGCAGTGCGTGATGCTGCGTGGAAGCAGGAGGGTGTATCAGATTGGCCGGATTCTATCAGGCGGTAGGGACGGCTCCATGGAGCGTACGGAGAATCGGATATTTTCAATTAAGCTAATTGTGTGGTCGCGGCCGGATGGTTGTGGTCGCGGCGGTTTGGTTGCGGTCGCGACAGGTCGCGACCCAATGCTGTTTACTTAAGAAAAAAGCGGACATGGCCGCTTGATTGTTGTATTATTTTATCAGCAGTAATAAACAACAGAGCCATGTCCGAACTAAGTACAATATTAAACAGCGTAAGCGATGTAATTGTTAAATACGGTAAAGCGGAAACCATTAAAAAATTTATCAATTCGGAT
>SCEJ01000137.1 GCA_004102785.1 Muribaculaceae bacterium Isolate-013 (NCI) | reverse complement strand
CAATATCGAAGTTGTCTATCAGGACTTCGGGTAGGATGGCTCTGAGCAGTTGATCTGGTTTCATTGTGCAAAGATAACACTATACTCTTGATACTCTCTCCCGCCCACCGGAAAAATCCGCTGACCCCTTTTTTGAATGCGGCTGGATTTAAGGCTTTGATATAGTTGGTAAGATTGCCATTGTAAGGTATCAACTTGCTGTTGATGTAATAAAGCTCAGTCTTTGAGGAAAGTCTATTGAGATCACTAATATAATCATACACAACATCTTTCAACTGAGAGCCATCACACATATATCCATCCATACTTCCAAAATTTTCAATAAAAACCTTGAGGCACGGATTCTGTGATGGCATAGCGGACGCCACAGGTGTGGCGCTAACCTCTATTTTGTCATGGCAACACCCTGTAACAACCGCGAGGAGAATCACGACAGTACAAAAGAGTAGTATATTTAAGGTCTGTTTCATTACTTAATGCTTGGTATATTTAGTAAGACTCTCTTGAAGAGAGATTTGGATTGTTCTGCATGCATTGAGTTACAGAATATTACCAGTTTCGGCCCAATCATTACCTAAACAAATATCCCAGCAGATAAAGAAACTGTCTCGTCCTGAAAAAAGTTGACTCCTAACGAGTCAAAAAGATGATTAAATTTCAGAGTCTGCCGAGACAAAAACGACAAGCAATCCGCGATGAAGTCCTACGGCTTTATGCGGAAACAGATTTCA
>SCEJ01000136.1 GCA_004102785.1 Muribaculaceae bacterium Isolate-013 (NCI) | reverse complement strand
CTCAAAGTCGAAGTTCACTTCCGGCTTTGTGGCGAAGAAACAATACGCCCCCATTGCCGCAAGCAGGTTCATGAGGAAGTTGTGTACACTACGATGGCGGGAGTGGACGAGCTGCGCCACATTCTTCAGCATGTCGTTTATGGATTCGATGATGCTCCTTTTACGAAGCATCATCCTGTCATAGAACGGCATGAGACGCTGTTTCATGTTCGAGCGAAGACCTGTCACAATATGTATGCCATCATCCCAAAGATGCCCGAAAAGAGACTGCGATATATATCCCTTGTCAGCGTATAGTTTTCCAAACACCCTGTCAGTCAGTGTGTCGATGACTGCCTCATTGCGGTCGTCCACATTGGCACGTGTCAATACGAAGTTGATCAGTTCCCCTTTTTCGTTACATAGCAGATGCAGCTTGAAGCCTACATACCATCCCATCGTACTCTTACCCTTGGCCGCGATATCCTTGAAGACTTTCATGTTGAACTGGCGCTTGTTGTGAATGACCGGAATGCAGGTGCTGTCCACAAAACTTATTCCCGTGCACTCTCCGAAACATGCAAGTCGCAGGAACATGGTCATAGCCACAAAACATCGGGGCATGACCTCCACGAAGCGGTTGTAGGAGAATGTCTGCGGAAACAGATGCTTCCAGTGAATGCGCACACATCCCAGATAATAGTGCTTGAAGTTTCGGTACGAATTGAAGTGGAAACAGATCAGAATCGTGATGAC
>SCEJ01000135.1 GCA_004102785.1 Muribaculaceae bacterium Isolate-013 (NCI) | reverse complement strand
CGGGCGGCCTTTGCCGACTTGCGCTTCACCTTGTCTTGCAGCAGATTTACATCCAGTCCCCAATGCATACTTTCTATCGACCAGTGATGGCGCACAATGGAACCCAGGAAAGGAGTGTCTGCCGGCAGACTGCTTACATACAGACGTTTTTCACGTGTATGTTTTGCGGTCGTCTTTCTGACGGTCTCAGCCTCGTACTCTATAATCGTCATGTTTCCACCCCATTTCTCCTTGTCGGCAATAATTTCGAGTCCGTCATATATGTTGTATGTTCTTGTCTCGATTCTTCCATGACCGAGTTCGGGACCTTCCGTATAAGAATATAGCGGCTTATACTCTTTGAGTCTGTCTTCCACTCCGTAACGCAGCGAAGGCTGGTTGGCCTTGAGCTCAATGAGAAAATCCGCACCTTTACCCCTTATCCTGTCTATGATGTCCTTTTGCATGGCCATGGCGTCGGCTGTCACAATCTTTCCGGCAATATCGAGTTTGTCGATAAGCTGTGGGACTGCCTTTATTTCATTGCTTTTCTCCTGACAGGCCTCTGTAGCCAGCGTTATGCCTGTGTCGAACGAGTAAGCCGACACGATATCAGGATTTCGCCCGTTCGCCAGAACTGTGCCCCGCTCGGCCTTGCCGTCAACACAGATTATCTCCCGCCAGGATCGGCTCCGCAACTGGGCATGAAACACTTCGACAAATTCCTGCATCCTGTCGGCCATGGCGCAGTCATTGAT
>SCEJ01000134.1 GCA_004102785.1 Muribaculaceae bacterium Isolate-013 (NCI) | reverse complement strand
AGAACCAGCGCTTCGAGTTCAACATGTCAATCAACAACCCCGCACTGACAGCACAGATACTTGTCGGCACCGCCCGCGCCGCAATGCGTAAGGCACCCGGAGCGTATACAATGATTGAAATTCCGGTAATCGACCTGCTTTACGGCGACCGCGAAGAATTGGTAAAACATCTCGTATGAGCCCGATTTCAGCAGTCATAACGTGGAATGCCAACCCGGTGCTGTTTCATCTCGGCAGCCTTGAAGTGAGATGGTACGGACTGATGTTCGCCATCGGATTTCTTGTGGGCTACAAGATAGTGGAACGGATGTTCCGCCATGAGGGAGCACCGGAAAAATGGCTTGGCATACTGTTGCTATGGCTTGGTGCAGGCACTATAATAGGCGCGCGTCTGGGGCACGTATTCTTCTATGAATGGGAAGCATATTCGCAGCATCCGCTACACATATTATATATCTGGGAAGGCGGACTTGCAAGCCACGGAGGTGCCATAGGCATCATAGTGTGCGTTATATTGTTCTCGATTTTCACCACAAAGAAGAGTCCGCTATGGACATTCGACCGCATGGTACTACCGCCAGCGCTCGTGGGCGACCTGATACGCCTAGGCAATCTTTTCAAATCGGAGATATACGGACATCCCGCCGACCTGCCGTGGGGATTCATCTATCTGCGCGGGTCGGAATTTCCGGGACAGGCGTGCCATCCCACGCAGCTTTATGAGGCTATATGCTATCTTG
>SCEJ01000133.1 GCA_004102785.1 Muribaculaceae bacterium Isolate-013 (NCI) | reverse complement strand
CCGACAACGGTTTCGATATTATAATAGCCGCGCCCAACGAGGCCGACGCACTCACGCCCGTGATAAAAGAGGTGTATGAGTCGGGCATTCCTGTCATAGTGTTTGACCGCAATATCAACGGTGACAGCTTCACCGCATTCCGTGGCGCCGACAATGCAGCGATTGGACGCTCGGCGGCAGCGCTGGCGAAATCGATTTCCGGCGGTCAGTGCCGGGTGCTTGAGATACGCGGACTCGTCGGCTCCACGCCGGCGGTCGACCCTCACGAGGGGTTTGCCGCGGCCGTTGCGGCCGACTCCGGCATAGTGATTGCGGGTGAGGGCTACGGCGACTGGAACTATGACGACGCCTACCGCGTGACCGACTCCCTTCTCGCGCTTTATCCCTCGGCCAATCTCATCTATGCCCACAACGACCGCATGGCTGTAGCCGCTGCCGACGCCGCAAAGGCCGCCGGACGTGACGATATGAAGATAATTGGTATAGACGCCGCCCCCGAAATAGGCAGTAAAGCGGTGGCCGACAGTGTCATCGACGCCACTTTCCCATATCCTACCGAAGGATACACGCTTGTCAGGACGGCGAT
>SCEJ01000132.1 GCA_004102785.1 Muribaculaceae bacterium Isolate-013 (NCI) | reverse complement strand
CAAATTTTTATCACACTTATTTCATTGAAAATCAGAGACTAAAGCTCATCTCCGTCCGCACTGCTCTCGCTATAAAATAACACATTTCTCGACAATGAGACCAAATCTTAAATGAAAGAGCCGTGTGAGTAAGTAGTATTCTAACTATGTGTGAATCTCGTTTTCACACCTTTTTGTTATCTTTGCAGTCGGATAAAGAAATTTGTATGGCAGACTCAACACTTCGCAAATATATCTGGCTCATAAACACCATTCTTAATGCTGGAAAAATAACGTTCAAAGAAATAAGTGACAAGTGGGACAACTCAACTCTTAACTATAAGGGAACTGAGTTGTCCAAACGCACCTTTCATAATCATCGACAGGCTATTCTCACAGAGCTTGGTGTTGACATACAATGCTCTTCAATGAGAGAAAATAGTCAGTATTTCATAGCCAATCAGGAAGAACTTGAAAATAATGAAGTGTTGAACTGGCTTACAGACAGTATGGCAACCGAGTCATTATTGCTTGAAAACAAGGCTATCTCTGGCAAGATAGTTTTGGAGCCCATACCCGGAGGCAGAGAATGGCTCCCCATTCTGTCACAGGCTTTGAGAGATAATCTGCGCGTAGTATTTCAATATACATCATTTCACTCAGTCAAGAATAATTTGAGTGATAACGCGAGTTCGGGATAAGGAACACCATAAAAAAGTTGAATCGGCAGCTTAAAAAAGTTGCCGATTCTTTTGGTAATATCACTGATATTTAGTAATTTAGAGATGTCAAACAATAAATACTGTATC
>SCEJ01000131.1 GCA_004102785.1 Muribaculaceae bacterium Isolate-013 (NCI) | reverse complement strand
ACGCGCGGCTTATCGCAGCTTGTCACGTCCTTCGTCGCCTCCGAGAGCCAAGGCATCCTTCATGCGCCCTTCTCTCCTTTCCTTTAACGTTGCCGAACTTGGTTTCACTTTGGCTTGACACGGATTGCTCCGTGCCCTCGTGAATTGTTCTTGAGTTATTGTGAGATTTTGAGTTTTGCCTACACCTTGATTTCTCAAGGCTCGGCCTTTTGCTCGTTTTTGAACTTCCAGTATGTCAATGTGCTCCTTTTTTAAGTAAAACCGCGTCTCTTTCAAGCCATCGGTTTCAGTTCCGTAGTCCCTGGCAGAGTTGAACTGCCGACCTCTACATTATCAGTGTAGCGCTCTAACCAACTGAGCTAAGGGACTGCACTTCAACTTTCCGTCGCTGTGCTCCCGCAAGGGAGCGGCAGGTGACGCCAGGCTTTTACACCCGGCGGAACCGGAAAGGTAATGCTTTATAATAACAATAGCGCAAGCAGTGTAAGATTTCAGAGGGTTTCTGTCTGTTTTTTCTTTGCGGTTCTTCCACGAAAAGGAAGACTGCAGGTTATTGCCGGGACGGAAACTCCGGCGCTCACTCGGAGGTGAGACCGGACTGACCGGCGTGTGTCGTGTCGTGACGCCTGTTGTGGAGGTGTCGCGGACGGTGGATTATCCAGCGTGCCGCTGCTCCAGAAAGGAGGTGTTCCAGCCGCACCTTCCGGTACGGCTACCTTGTTACGACTTAGCCCCAGTCACCAGTTTTACCTTAGGCCGCTCCTTGCGGTCACGGCCTTCAGGCACTCCCGGCTCCC
>SCEJ01000130.1 GCA_004102785.1 Muribaculaceae bacterium Isolate-013 (NCI) | reverse complement strand
TGCCGATGCCTTCATGAATCTGCACTCAATCGTCGAGACAACCAAGAAGCACGGCAACTCGCCCTACAACGCAATCCTCGCCATTTTCTAAACGGCGACTACATCGGCGCGTCCGCTGAATAGTTACGCTATAAAAATGTGGTGACCTCAGCCTCATCGGCATGCCGCTTTCGCCCTGCCGAAAGAAAATTTCGCCGGGTCACCACACTAAAATCTAAAAATACGTTAAATCGTTGGAGCGAGAGACTTTAATGATATGCTTTTTTCAAGCAATACCTTATCTTTATAGAAAGAACATGTGTCTTCCATATATTGCTCTGCTACGGTACGGCCATTTCTGATATGTTCTCGGTAACGCTGCTGGAATTTATATTTATAGCCTTGACCCGTGTAGTTGGTAAATTCACCCATAGGGATGCGATTTATATAAATTTCCACAGATTTCTTATCTTTGTTGTCATAAAGATGAACAACTAGAAAACGAGGTGTCCTTTCCATTTCAATGCTGAAGTCTCCGTTAGAAAGTATTTTACCTTGTCCTTCAAATAAGGACTTTACAAACTCTAATAAAGTTGGTTCAGCGTCAGTATTGTTGTTTCCAACGGGAGCAGGATTAACTTTTTTATCTTCCATAATCATTTGTTTAAAACTATTGCTTGTGCTTTGTCGTATTCGAGATCTGGCATCTGAGCTACGACCGGTGCTCCTATGTATGTCACGGCTTTTTCATTTAAGATAAAATAAAGCGTATACCTGCCCTTACCCGCTTCAGCCCGAAGCGGGTAATCTGTTATATCTGTATTTCAGTTGTTTATCTCTTCGTTAAAATCGTATTTTTTTCAT
>SCEJ01000129.1 GCA_004102785.1 Muribaculaceae bacterium Isolate-013 (NCI) | reverse complement strand
CACGGCTCTTTCATTTAAAAAAGTCTTGTGCTTCCGAAAAGCCTGTTATTTTATAGCGGGGGAAGTCTGAATGGGAAAGGGTGATTTTCGCATTCATTTCTCTGATTTTCAATAAAATAAGTGGTATAAAAATTGGTCAAGTGACCAATTTTTCGTAACTTTATAGTTGTAAATCAATTAGTTATGAATAAAAATAAGCCACTTGACCAAGTGCGTTCGACCGGCGTAAATGCGCCCAATCGG
The DNA here is from genome assembly GCA_004102785.1 of Muribaculaceae bacterium Isolate-013 (NCI). Classification (GTDB taxonomy): domain Bacteria; phylum Bacteroidota; class Bacteroidia; order Bacteroidales; family Muribaculaceae; genus UBA7173. Next base: position 614 of record SCEJ01000129.1, on the reverse strand, counting down.
ACTTCAAAATTAGTAAATAAATCTGAATTCAACGGCAGTATCCTGAACAGATTGATGAATTTCGCCCGTTCAGTCCCCGATTTCCGCAGGTCCGACAAGGGCAATATACAACATCGGCTCGCCGACATCATCATACTGATGATATTAGCCAGAGAGTGTGGATGTGTCGGGCGTGCCGATATAATTGAATTCGGACGTCTCCATCTCAATAAATTCCACAGGCTGGGCATTCTCAGGAACGGCGTGCCGTCAGAATCAACACTGTGCCGTGCTGAAATCGGCATTAACGATCATGCGATGGCCGACAGGATGCAGGATTTTGCCGGGGCATTTCACAAAGAGCTGCTCAAAAAAGGGTGTGGCAAGGAAATAATATGCATAGACGGCAAGGCCGAGCGTGGCACAGTCCTGGAGAACGGGCGCAATCCTGATATAGTGTCGGCGTACTCGTTCAACACCGGCATAATTCTGGCTACAGAGGCCTGCCAGGCGAAAAGCAATGAGATAAAGGCAGTTCCGCGGCTTATCGACAAACTCGACATAGCCGGAAAGATAGTGACAGCCGACGCCATGTCCATGCAGAAGGATATAATCGATAAAATCAGAAAGAAAGG
>SCEJ01000128.1 GCA_004102785.1 Muribaculaceae bacterium Isolate-013 (NCI) | reverse complement strand
TCCGTCACATACCACAAAGATACCCCCAGCGTATAATTATCTACGCTGACCGGCTGGTTTGCTTTGCCAATGATATTCAGATTAATGGAATACAAGGAGATCTGCGTCAGAATACTTGCCAGAATTCCGGGGATTCCCGGTGCGGTGTTCAACAGTCCCGTTACCATGCCTGCCAATGCTCCGGCCAGGAAAGCAATGGGCAGCGTAGCTATAGGAGAAACTCCCGCACGAATCAGCATAACGGATACCGCAGCACCGGTTGCAATGGAACCATCCACGGTCAGGTCAGCGAAATCCAGCAGGCGGAACGTAATATACACTCCCAGTGCCATGACTCCCCAGATCATTCCCTGCGCTATTGATCCCGGCATTGCCCTGAACAGGGAAAGGGGATTCAGTGACATAAAGTAAGACATTTCTTTTTCCTCCTAAAACTTCCGATAGGGATACCGCTTATCTGGCGCTATCCCTATCGAAGTATATTTTGTTTCCGTACTTAATTGACTGAATACTTACTGAATTGCTACATAATCATCGGGAACAGTGATGCCAAGTTCCTCACAGATCTTCGCATTATATTTCTTGGTAACGTTGGGAGCGTAGCGAACATCCATGGTAGTGATGTCTGCGCCCTCAGCC
>SCEJ01000012.1 GCA_004102785.1 Muribaculaceae bacterium Isolate-013 (NCI) | reverse complement strand
TCTACGGAGATAAACACGTCTTGTTCGCCACCGTAGAAGACATCCTCTCCAACGTTGGTAAACGATACATGATTAATTTCTGTAGACCTGCGGCTTAACATATCAATACATTAATTTATTTTTACGATATACTTAATTACATGAAAGTCAAGCCAAAGAAAGCGTTGGGTCAGCATTTTCTCGCTGACGAGTCGGTGGCGAAGCGCATCGCCGCCACCCTCGACGGCTACCGCTCCACGCCGGTGCTCGAAGTGGGGCCGGGCATGGGTGCGCTCACACGCTGGCTGCTGGAGGATGGGCATGATGTGACGGTGGTGGAAATCGACACCGAGAGCGTGGAGTATCTGCGGCGCGAAATGCCGGCAATCGCCGGCAGAATCGTAGAGAAGGACTTTCTCGCGCTCGACCTCGCAGCGCTTTTCCCCGGCCGCGACTTCTGCGTGATAGGAAACTACCCCTATAATATCTCCTCGCAGATATTCTTCCACATACTTGACTTCAAGGACCGGTGTGTGTGCGCCTCTGGTATGCTCCAGCGCGAGGTGGCCGAGCGTCTGGCCGCCCGCGAGGGCACCAAGGCCCGCGGCATCCTGTCGGTGCTGCTCCAGGCATGGTATGACGTGGAGTATCTCTTCACCGTGAGCGAAGGGGTGTTCATCCCGCCGCCAAAAGTAAAGTCGGGGGTGATACGCGCGCGCCGCAACGGCCGAACCGACCTCGGATGCGACGAACGGGTGTTCCGTTCGGTAGTGAAGACCACCTTCGGGCAGCGCCGCAAGACCATCCGCAACTCCATCCGTCCGCTGCTGCCGCCCGGCGCCGCAGTTCCGGAGTCGCCGCTGATGGCCATGCGCCCCGAGCAGCTATCGGTAGAGCAGTTCATCGAATTGACAAACCTCGTAACCACCCTGCGTAATGAAGGAATTTGACGAGGAATATATAAAGAATATCGAGCATATCGTGGAGATGCACGACGATGTGGCGGCCAAGAAGATTCTCGAGGACCTTCATCCGGCCGACATCGCCGAGCTGTACCAGGACCTCAACCTTGAGCAGGCCGAATATCTCTACCGGCTGCTTGACGGCGACAAGGCCGCCGAGGTGCTCATGGAGCTTGACGAGGACGACCGTAAGAAGCTCCTCCACGATATGGAACCCGAGGAAATCGCCCGCCTATATGTGGACCACCTCGACACCGACGACGCCGTTGACCTTATACAGGACCTCGACGAGGAGGACCGCGACGAGGTGCTCTCGCACATCGACGACGTGGAGCAGGCCGGCGACATCATCGACCTGCTGAAGTACGACGAGGACACGGCCGGCGGTCTGATGGGCACGGAAATGCTCGTAGTCAACGAGAACTGGTCGATGCCCGAGTGCATCAAGCAGCTCCGTATGCAGGCCGAGGATATGGACGAGGTCTACAACGTGTATGTGGTCGACAACGATGACCGCCTGCGCGGCACCCTCCCGCTGAAAAAACTCATCACTCACCCTTCGGTGTCGAAGATAAAGAATGTGATGGAGTCGGACCCGGTGTCGGTAAAGACCGACACTCCGCTCGACGATGTGGCCATCGACTTCGAGAAATACAACCTTGTGGCCATGCCCGTTGTCGACTCCATCGGGCGGCTGGTGGGGCATATCACGGTCGACGACGTGATGGACTCGGTGCGCGAATCATCGGAACGCGACTACCAGTTGGCTTCGGGTCTGTCGCAGGACACCGACTCCAACGACACTCTCTGGCAGCAGACGCGCGCCCGCCTGCCCTGGCTTATGATAGGCATCCTCGGCGGCATCGGCAACTCCTTGATTCTCGGCAATTTCGAGCAGGGATTCGCCACCAACCCAGCCATGGCTCTTTTTATCCCCATGATCGGCGGCACCGGCGGTAATGTCGGCATACAGTCGTCGGCCATCGTGGTGCAGGGCCTCGCCAACGGCTCGCTCGACCTCAAGGACACCGGGCGCCAGCTCATCAAGGAGATAGGCGTGGGGTTCGTCAACGGCCTCATCATCTCCCTGACGGTGTTCGCATACAACTGCTGCACCCTCAACCCCTGGAACCCCACAACACTGGCCGTGAGCCTCTCGCTGATGGCTGTGGTGCTCTTCGCCTCGGTGTTCGGCACCTTCGTGCCTCTCACCCTGGAGCGCTTCAAAATCGACCCGGCTCTCGCCACCGGCCCCTTTATCTCCATTACCAACGACATCATCGGCATGCTCATCTATATGCTCATCTCATCGGCAATGATGGCGGCCCTCACCTGAACACTTTGGACCAGCTCACTCTATATACTCTCCTTTTCATGGCCGCTGCCGCCGCAGTGGCAGCCCTGGCCATCCCCCGTGGCCACGGGCCGGCCGAGACCGGCTTCATCACCGCCGAACTCACCGCCGAGCCGGGCGCCGACACCGCCCCGCGAGTGGAATTCTCAACCCGTGCCGACGGCGCCCTGGTGATACGCCGCTACGGACTGGAAGGACTCACGGCCGCCGCCACAGTGGCCCTGGCCGTGACACGCAAGGGATTCGACCTCGCCATCGAGGAGCGCGTCACCCCCGCCCCGTCGTCGTCGGCCGCCACCCTCGACAGCGAGCCGCCACAGCCCGTAAACTGCGCCACCTTCATCCTCCCCGGCCTCTCCTCCGAGCGCTACCACCTCAAATACAACTCCGATCCCACCTCCTCATTCTGCACCCTGGCCTGGCGCAACCTTCCCGGATTCGCCGCCACCCGTCCCATGACTTAAATGGAGGCCGACAATATAACCATCCCTTATCTCCCTACGCTTATGGACAATCCATTACGTCTTGCCGCCGTATTCACTTGGTACGCTTTGCATTACATCCTGCCTGACAATTCATTTCCGGTATTGGGCCGTTTCTTCCGCAAGACACGTGCCGGAATCCTTCATATGATCAACCCGCGGGTTTCTACGAAGGCAAATATCTGCCGGGGAGCTTACCTGGGAAACCTGCGGAACATATCAATCAGCGGAAAGTCAGGAATAGGTCCGCGGTTCAAGATGCATAACGTCATATTGGAAATGGGTAGCGACATAATGATGGCTGAGGATGTACTCGTCATGGGAGGGGGGCACAGGTTCGACCGTCTGGATATTCCGATGGGTAAGCAAGGTGATATAGCCAAGACACAGCTTACAATCGAATCAGATGTATGGATAGGAACCCGCGCCATAATCCTCGCTAAAAATACTACCATCGGTCATGGCGCGATAATCGGAGCCGGAGCGGTAGTCACCCGGTCGGTTCCTCCTTACGCCATCGTGGGGGGCAACCCCGCCAGAATAATCCGTTACCGCGACGGCTCACAGAATCAGACACAACGGGTTGAAGAGCTGAGGCAGGGATGTGCCAAATAAAGAAATATTTCCTTAATTTTTGCTATAATGTTGGCTATGGCGAAATTTTTTGCTAACTCCCAAACTCGGGAAGTTAAAGCCAATTATTTACAAATTATTTTTCAACGAAACTCCCAAATTCCACGGCCTCTCCTCCGAGCGCTACCACCTCAAATACAACTCCGATCCCACCTCCTCCTTCTGCACCCTGGCCTGGCGCAACCTTCCCGGATTCGCCGCCACACGTCCCCTCGCATAACCGGCCCACATACGTTTAAGTGTCAAGAACACTTATTTCCCCCGGCCCCCTCCGGTAGACATGCAACAGCCGCCACACTGCAAATGAGAGGTTTCTGCTTTTAAACATATTCAATAATTTGCTTTCGCTACGACCATTCACTATCTTTGCGCCAGGGCACTATGCTCCAGGCAATCCCCTGCTATGCTCTATTATCGCTGTCGCCAATCTTATATTCAATCCCAATACTTATGTACACGGTATTCCTAAGGATAAAATTGAGAAGGGTGCCGTTGGGGGAAACTAACGCTGGAGTATATATATGCGTGGATAACGAAACGATGGCCAATCTAACAGCAGCCCATGAAATAGGTCATACATTAGGACTTGTTTATTTCGTATTTGGATTAATGACCCCAAGAGGTAATAAGAAAGAACGAATGGCATTCATTCTGCCGTCGGAAGTATGGGAAATAGTCTCTAAGGCAATGAATCCTAATGAACGAAAGGATGATGATCATAGTGGTAAAGGGTATGTTATATTTCAAAGTAACTCTGAAAATAAAGAACAATGAATAAAGCGTTATAACTAAAAAAGATGAGAAAATTACTTGTTTGTCTGTTTTTTTCGGTAGTGGTATCGTGTGCAGCTGGTGTTTTGGATAATATAGTGGTATCGTGTGCTGCTGGTCTTTTGGATAACATGATTGCCAATGTCTCCAAAACGAAAAATATACAAGGGGCTCCATATGAATGTTACTACGCTGGAGTGGACTCAATATCTGAGTTTGTGATTCTGAAATCGAGTTCCAATAATATGTTTGTTTTAGCCCCTGAATTACTTGACAGTATCAAAAACGAGACTACTGAAAGTGATGTTGTGAATTCATACGGTGCAGGTATTGTCTCTTTGGATTTTTATGAATGTTTTATGAGATGTTTCCCTCCAAAAGAATACGGCCGTTTGATTAACATGCCTTATGATCCTGTGTCTCAATTTCGATATAAGGAGTTTGAGATGAATAAAAACTTTCAAATAGTCAAACCGGAGAATAAAATCGATGCCTTTATAGTCATCCTGGTTCGTGGTGAAAGTTATAATAGATATAGAATACCGCGAATTATCAGCCAATATATTGGGGATTTGCCGGTACAGCACGACAGCAATGACGAATCCTCATCGGATATCCCTTTTTGTGCACCGTCGGCTTATTATAAGTTATATGTGCCTGTTCGGGCGGTGTCGGAATGATATGCAAAATAGATACTTTTAAACACTTCGGAAATATCATAGTGGATATAATGAAAACGTATTCCAAGAGTACAGTGTTTACCTTAACCTGTTGCGTGTGGCTGATGTTGTGCGCCGTTGGTTGCAGGACTCAAGGTGAATGGCTGGATGTTAGTGATGTAAGAGCTCGAGGCAGCATGATGATTTGTGATACCGTGAAGTTTGACGACAGCATGATACTGATCGGAAAGAATAATCAAATGTTCATTCTTCTCGATGGAGACCGTGCGAAAATCAACAACAATGTCACCGAAAAAGATTTTTTAAAATCAGATAGTGCCGGTTTATTCGTATGGGAAAGCAGCGATGTTCTACTTGCACTGAAACCGGCTGCTTATAGTCGGGTCGTGATGGGCGATATGGTCTTTCCAGAACCTTTGTCGCCAACTCCAGAATTTGAGTATTTGCCATTTACAAAAAATTTCAGAATAGTCCGGATCGATAATCAACCCGATTATCTTCTGAAATTCCTTATACGAGGCAACAGTTATAACTGTCTGACTTGTATGGAGCCGCTTGTACAGTATGAACATAAGCTGACAAAAGAAGATTTAAAGGACATCGAAAGCCACAGAATATACCCGGTAGATTTTCCGGACCCATTCGCCTACTATATCTTATATTTGCCGGTATGGGAGCGCCCAAAATGAGTCATATAAATGAACAGGGTTTGGTAAGAGTGCGAAATAAAGAAATATTTCCTTAATTTTTGCTATAATGTTGGCTATGGCGAAATTTTTTGCTAACTTTGCGCGTTGAAAAAAATACAACAAATTTTCTTAATATACTATTCACTATGACTAAAATTGGTATTAACGGTTTCGGCCGCATCGGCCGTTTCGTTTTCCGCGCTTCCACCAAGCGTGACGACATCGAGGTTGTTGCTATCAACGACCTTCTCCCCGTTGACTACATGGCCTACATGCTCAAATATGACACCATGCACGGCTGCTTCGACGGCACCGTTGACTACGACCTGGAGAAATCGCTCCTGATCGTAAACGGCAAGGAGATCCGCGTTACCGCATGCCGCGACCCCAAAGAAATCAACTGGGGTGCTGTTGGTGCAGAATACGTTGTTGAGTCGACCGGCCTCTTCCTCACCAAGGAGAAAGCCCAGGCCCACATCGAAGCCGGTGCCAAATACGTTGTTATGTCGGCTCCCTCGAAGGACGACACCCCCATGTTCGTATGCGGTGTGAACGACCAGACCTACGCCGGCCAGCAGTTCGTTTCCAACGCTTCCTGCACCACCAACTGCCTCGCCCCCATCGCCAAGGTGCTCAACGACAAGTTCGGCATCGAGAACGGTCTGATGACCACCGTACACTCCACTACCGCTACCCAGAAGACCGTTGACGGTCCCTCGATGAAGGACTGGCGCGGTGGCCGTGCCGCTTCGGGCAACATCATCCCCTCGTCGACCGGCGCCGCCAAGGCCGTAGGCAAAGTTATCCCCGAACTCAACGGCAAGCTCACCGGTATCTCGATGCGCGTCCCCACCCTCGACGTATCTGTTGTTGACCTCACCGTAAACCTCAAGAACGGCGCTACCAAAGAGGAAATCTGCGCTGCCATGAAGGAAGCTGCCGAAGGCGAACTCAAAGGCATCCTCGGCTACACCGAAGACGCAGTTGTATCGTCCGACTTCCTCGGCGATGCCCGCACTTCGATCTTCGACGCCAACGCCGGTGTTTACCTGACCCCCAACTTCGTTAAGGTTGTATCGTGGTACGACAATGAGATCGGCTACTCCAACAAGGTGCTCGACCTCATCGCCCGCATGAAGAAATTCAACGGCTGATAACCGTAGCCACTGAACGATAACTGGCCGCGCCGGGGTGATTCTTTACCCGGCGTGGCCTTTTTGTTTATACCTATGGAATACAGAATAGTAGGAGATTTCATACAGCACCTTGAGGTGCGCCTCTACCCGGGCGAGGAGTTCTACGCCGAGAAGGGCGCGCTGATCTACCTCGAAAGCGGTGTGGAGAAAGAGGTGAAACTCAACGGCGGCGGCCTGGGGCGCATCATCAGCGTGAAACTCTCAGGCGAGTCGATGTTCATGATGCGCCTGTACAACCCAACCGACCGTCCGCGCCTGATAGTGCTGGGGAGCAAATGCGGCCTCCTGCCGGTGAATCTCACCGGCGAGACCATGATATGCCACCGCGGCGTCTACGTAGGGTCGTGCCGGCGCGTGGAGGTGAGCACCAAGCTGTCGCTCAACGGTCTTGCCGGCGGCATGGGGCTGATGCTTCAGAAAATCACGGGCAACACCACAGTGTTTCTCGACACCAACGGCACTCCGATATGCCGGCAGCTTCAGCCGGGGGAGAGCATCCAGGTCGACGAGAACCACATCATAGCGCTGCACTCGATCACCGAGCGGCAGATGTCGTCGAACTGGTCGTTGAAAAACGTGTTTGCCGGCGAGGGGCTGAGTATGCTCACCATCACCGGCCCGGGGCAGGTTTATCTCTCGCCGGGCACATTCCGCGTGGTCGAAGCCTGAAGGCGCAACCGTGTGATTCGGGGCCATCGTCCCCGGAGCGCCACATTCATTACCATACGCCCCAATGCCGGGGCTTGGCTGAAAATCCAAACCCCGCGGGCGGTATGCGCATAAGAGCGCGCCGCTCGCGGGGTTTCTAAGTTAATTCGGTATATTTAGGGTATAGAAGATCGTTTGGGGAGGGGTAAAAAAAGCCTTCGGCGGGGTAACCGAAGGCGAAGTGTTGTGGGCGTTGACGGATTCGAACCGCCGACCCTCTGCTTGTAAGGCAGATGCTCTGAACCAGCTGAGCTAAACGCCCGAATATAATGCTTTATGGATTGCGAGATGAAAGCGGTCAGTTTCTCAATGTCCCTCTCCGGAGCGGGCTGATGCCTGTGGCTTGGGATTTTCTACCCTTAATTCCCAAAATCATCCAATTTTCAAGACTTTGCTCTGTGCGGTGCAATTGAACTCAAAAATCATCATATTTGAAAATCTCAAGGCTTTGGCGGCTCTCTCCAGGGCCGAAACCTGACGCTTTTAAAGGTGAGTGGTGGGCGTTGACGGATTCGAACCGCCGACCCTCTGCTTGTAAGGCAGATGCTCTGAACCAGCTGAGCTAAACGCCCGTCTCGCTCCCAAAAGCGTTGCAAAGGTATGGACTTTTTTTTTACCTGCCAAATTTTCGGGCAACTTTTTTCGATAAATTTTGCAATCGCATCGACAAACTTCATATTATCACAGCGTTATGGCTCCAAGATTTTTCATCGGTGTTATCGCGGCATAATGTCGCCGGATTTGGCGGTTCGGTTGAAAATGAGTAAATTTGCGACTTGAAATTCCAACAGTTACATTTTTCTTTATGGAGCTTGACACCCTTACAGCCATTTCGCCTGTCGATGGCCGTTACCGCGGCAAAACCTCGGGGCTTGACCGCTATTTTTCTGAGTTCGCACTGATACGTTACCGCGTGAAGGTAGAGGTGGAATATTTTATAGCCCTTTGCCAGAGCGGGGTGGAGCAGCTTGGCGATGTGCCTGCCGGCACCGCCGACGCACTGCGCGCCATCTATGAGAATTTTACAGAGGACGATGCCCGCCGCATCAAGGAGCACGAATCGGTGACCAACCACGATGTGAAGGCTGTGGAGTACTTCCTGAAGGAGCGCTTCGACGCCCTGGGGCTGGAGAAATGGAAAGAGTTCATCCATTTCGGCCTTACCTCGCAGGATATAAACAACACATCAGTGCCGATGTCGGTGAAGGATGCCCTCCACGAGGTGTTCCTGCCGCTGCTCGACGAGCTTATCGCCGCTCTTGAGGCCCGCGCCGGCGAGTGGAAGGATATCCCCATGCTGGCCAAGACCCACGGCCAGCCCGCCTCGCCCACACGCCTGGGCAAAGAGATAATGGTGTTCGCCTACCGCCTGCGCCAGCAGCGCCGTCAGCTCGCCGCAGTGCCCGTATCGGGCAAATTCGGCGGAGCCACCGGCAACTTCAACGCCCACAACGCAGCCTATCCCGGGCGCGACTGGGCCGCTTTCGGCGCCGGTTTCCTCGAAAACTATCTCGGCATAGAGCGCGAGGAGTACACCACCCAGATTTCCAACTACGACAACCTTGCGGCGCTCTTCGATGCCCTGCGCCGCATCAACACCATAATCCTCGACCTCGACCGCGACGTGTGGATGTATGTGTCGATGGAATATTTCAAGCAGAAAATCAAGGCAGGCGAGGTAGGGTCGTCGGCCATGCCCCACAAAGTGAACCCCATCGACTTCGAGAATTCGGAGGGTAATCTCGGCATTGCCAATGCCATCTACGCCCACCTGGCGCAGAAACTCCCCGTATCGCGCCTGCAGCGCGACCTCACCGACTCCACGGTGCTGCGCAACGTCGGTGTGCCGATGGCCCACAGCGTTATCGCCATCCACTCCACCCTCAAGGGGCTGGGCAAGCTGCTGCTCAATGCCGACGCCATAGCCCGCGACCTCGACTCGATGTGGAATGTGGTTGCCGAGGGGATTCAGACAATCCTCCGCCGCGAGGGCTACCCGCATCCCTACGAGACCCTCAAGCAGCTCACCCGCACCAACTCGGCAGTCACCGCCGAGTCGATAGCCGAGTTTATCGACACCCTGGAGGTTTCCGACGCCGTGCGCGCCGAGCTCCACGCCCTCAGCCCCTCGACCTACACCGGCATCTGAGACACCGTTTCATATCCGGCCGGCGAACCAACAGAGCCGCACACGCGTTACATTTATATAACAACTGAAAGCGGCGGGATATGAAATCCCCGGAGAGGTGTTGGAAGCGACACCTGCCAACCCCATAAAACCGTATGCACCCCCGCCGGGCAGCATACGGTTTTATCATTTACGCAGCCGCCGGAGGCGATATAAAGACCGGATAAATCCCGGCCCTCTCATCAGCACCTCCACAGAAGCACAAAACCCGGAGCCGCCAGGCGGCTCCGGGTTTTGCGATGGTTATAATCTGCTGAACGGATTATTCGGGACGTTTGGTTTTTTTGCCGTAGCCGTAAGCGGCGGCAGCGCCGAGCTCTTCCTCGATGCGGAGGAGCTGGTTGTACTTGGCCATACGGTCGGAACGCGAAGCCGAACCGGTCTTGATCTGGCCGGCGTTGGTGGCAACGGCGATGTCGGCGATGGTAGCGTCCTCGGTTTCGCCCGAACGGTGCGAGATAACGGCGGTGTAGCCGTTGCGCTGAGCGAGCTCTACGGCGCGGAGGGTCTCGGTGAGCGAACCGATCTGGTTAACCTTCACGAGAATCGAGTTGGCGCAGCCTTCCTCGATACCGCGGGTGAGGTATTTCACGTTGGTAACGAACAGGTCGTCGCCCACGAGCTGGCAGCGGTCGCCGATAAGGTCGGTGAGAATCTTCCAGCCTTCCCAGTCGTTCTCGGCCATACCGTCCTCGATGGAGTCGATGGGGTATTTCTCAACGAGCTGCTGGAGGAACTTGGCCTGCTCTTCGGAAGTGAGCTTGGGAGCGTCGGCACCCTGCTTCCAGGTGTAGTCGTAAACGCCGTCCTTGTAGAACTCCGACGAAGCGCAGTCGAGGCCGATGGTCACATCCTTGCCGGGCACGTAGCCGGCAAGCTCGATAGCCTTGATGATAACCTGGAGGGCATCTTCAGTGCCGTCGAGGTTGGGGGCGAAACCACCCTCGTCGCCAACGGCGGTGGAGAGGTTACGCTCTTTGAGCACTTTCTTGAGGTTGTGGAACACCTCGGTGCCCATGCGGATACCTTCGCGGAAGGAGGTAGCGCCAATCGGACGGATCATGAACTCCTGGAAGCAGATGGGAGCGTCGGAGTGAGCGCCGCCGTTGATGATGTTCATCATAGGCACGGGCAGAGCGTAGGTGTTGCAGCCGCCGATGTATTTGTAGAGGGGGAGGTCGAGATAGTCGGCAGCAGCCTTGGCAACGGCCAGCGATACGCCGAGGATGGCGTTGGCGCCGAGGTTCGATTTGGTGTCGGTGCCGTCGAGCTCGAGCATCTTCTCATCGATGGCGATCTGGTCGAGGGCGCTCATTCCTTTGAGAGCCTCGGCAATGGGGCCGTTTACGTTGGCAACAGCCTTGAGAACGCCTTTACCCATGTAGCGGCTCTTGTCGCCGTCGCGGAGCTCGAGAGCTTCGTTGACGCCGGTGGAGGCACCCGAGGGAACGGAAGCGCGGCCACGCGCACCGCTTTCGAGGATTACGTCAACTTCAACAGTGGGATTGCCGCGGGAGTCGAGCACTTCACGGCCGATGATTTTTTCAATTTTCATAACAGTGTAAATATGAAGTAGTTTTGTATATTGAGAATCGTAGTGCAGGGGCGCCCACGCACGTGGGCGCTATCCGACCGCAAAGTTACTAATTTTTTCGCAATCCCACTGCTAAAAAACACTAACATTTTCAGAGAGAGGCGCCGGCAGAGGACAGGATGAATGGGACGGGTAGGAATGGTAGGAGAAGTCGGACCAGTGGGACGAGTGGGACGGGTAGGAGCTCCCACTGGTCCTACAAGTCCTACTCGTCCTACTCGTCCCACCAGTCCTACCGGCCTACCTGAGCAGCCGGCGGAAGAGGGCGAGGTAGCGGGAGGCGACAGCGGGGGAGTCGAAGCGGGCGGCAGAGGCGCGGAGTCGCTCCGGCAGGCCCGGCTCGGTGCATCGCAGCGTGTGGCTGAGCGCCAGGCCGCAGGCCAGGACGCGATGGTCGGGGTAATGGGCCAGGTAGCCGGTCTGCCCCTGTTCGATGATGTCGGCCTGCCCTCCGCGGTCAAAGCTCACGGGGAAGCAGCCGGCGGCCTGCCCCTCGATGAGGGTGGTCGGAAGCGTCTCGTATGACGACGACGAAAGCACCGCCGTGGCATGATGATAGATTGAGCGAATAACCTGAGGGTCAGCCACGGGGCCGAGCCAGGTGTAGGGCACGGTGAGGCCATCGAGCAGCGAGGGGTCGCGCAGAGAGCCGAAGAATATGGCGTGCACGTCGATTTCCGGGCTGGTGCGCCTGAGGTCGTTGAGGGCCTCAATGGCCAGCGGGAAGCATTTTATAGGGTCGTCGAGGCGCGCGGCGCCCATGGCCGCCATTATGCCGCCGGGGCCGGAGAGAGGGGGCACTCCCAGCTCTTCGAGCGACAGGAACGGCCCTTGCGTAAACTCCTCAACCGGGAACGGATTGGGAATCACCTCCACCTCCTTTCCCTCCAGCAGCGGAGAGCTGAGGCAGCGGTCGCGCAGCCACGACGAAACGGCCACAAAATGTATCCCCGGATTTGAGTAAAGCGCTTTTTTTCTGCGCCATGTGCGGGCCGAAAGATCGTCGCCTCCGCCCTTGCCGTTGAGCTGCGGGCAGCATCCGCAGCCGTCGCGGAACCGGCGGCAGTCGCCGGCATGGTGGCAGATTCCGGTGAGCCACCACATGTCGTGCATCACCACCACCACGGGCTTTTCCGCGGCTATACGGCCGAGCTCGTCAAGCGAGAGCATACCCTGGTTGACCCAGGCCACCACCACCACATCGGCACGGCGCACAGCCTCGTGGCGGTGCAGCGGCATACCGCGCTGCGCAATATCGGTCAGAAACAGCGAGGCACGGTCGCGGCCGTTGGCCATAAAGATTTTCAGACGCTCGGCATACGACGCCAGGGCGAAACGCGCCCCGGAGCCGGCCGCCGCCACCGCAGGGTCATCGCCACTGCGGCGCGCCGCCACCATCGTGGCCTCCACGCCGGCACGGCGCAAGGCATGGGTGAGCCGAAGGGTCACTATCGCGGCCCCTCCGGCAATATCGTTGGTGCTGAGCAACGCCACCCTCATCGCGCCGCAGACTTTGAGGACCGGAGAAGAATACCGAAAGCGCCCCGGCGCTCGGTCATGAACACCAGGCCGGCATACACGGCCAGAAGCAACACTCTCAGCGGCAGGTCAAACAGATTCTCGCCGGTAGTCAGCAGCCACCCCGCGCCCCAGAGCGCCATGGCGGCCACGATGTAGAACACTATGCGGCGCACATCGTAATCGATCGGATATTTCACCCTGCCGGTGAAATACGATGCCAGCATCATCACCCCGTAGCAGCACAGCGCAGCCACGGCACACCCCATGAACCCCATGCGGGGCACCAGCAGGAAGTTGAGCCCCACGGTGACGGCGAGCCCCAGCAGTGTGAACCATGTGCCCCAGGCGGTGCGGTCGGTTAGCTTGTACCACAGCGAAAGGTTGAAGAATATGCCGAAGAAAAACTCCGCCATCATAATCACCGGCACCACCTTCAGGCCCGAGAAATAGGCCGGAGAGATGAAATACTTCAGCACAGGCAGGAAGAACACCACTCCGATGAAGATAAACATCGCCGCAATCACAAACCAGGTCATAGCCTGGCGGTAGGCAATGTTGCGGTCCTCCCCCTTCTCGCGGCTCTGGGCGAAAATGAACGGCTCGTAGGCGAACCTGAATGCCTGGATGAACATCACCATCACTATGGCAATCTTATAGTTGGCACCGTAGATGCCCAGCTCGGTCATCGCCGTGGCGCGGTCGGGGTAAATCATCGGGAAGAGAATCTTGTCGATAGTCTGGTTCATTATGCCGGCGATGCCGATAATCAGCAGCGGGAAGGAATAAGAAAGCATCCGCCGCAGGAGCTCGCCGTTGAAGCTGTAACGCTCGGCGGTAAGCTCCGGCAGCAGCAGCGCGAGCACCGCCAGCGAGCTTATCATGTTGGCCAGGAATATATATCCGATGCCGAATCCCGGGTCGTAGAACCAGCCGATACTCTCCGGAGCCACCCTCCACAGCCAGGGGCACAGAAGGATGAAAAAGAGGTTGAGCCCGATATTAAGCCCGATATTGACAAGCTTCAGCGAGGCGAAGCGCATTGGGCGGTGGCGGTAGCGCAGATAGGCGAATGGTATCGAGGTGAAGGCGTCGGCGCCCACGGCCACCACCATCATCCATATGTAGGCCGGGTGGGCGCCGCAGTCGAGCAGCCCCGCCAGTTGCGGCGACAGCAGGCATCCGGCCACAATGAATAGCGCCGAGGTGGTGCCCAGCGATATCAGCGAGGTGGTGTAGACCTGCCCCGGGTCGGAATAGCGCTCATGATTGGCGAAGCGGAAGAAGCCGGTCTCCATGCCGTAAATAAGAATCACCAGCACAAGAGCCACATATGCGTAGAGGTTGGTGACTATACCGTATTCGGCCGACGGGAAACAATAGGTGTACATCGGCACCAGGCACCAGTTGAGGAATCTCCCCACGATGGAGCTGACGCCATATATGGCGGTGTCTTTAAACAGCGATTTTACTGATGGCATTAAGAATATACGTGATAGGGTCGTTCATGAATTCAACAAACGGGCACCGCAGGGGAGCGGGCGGGAGCCTCCCTGCGGTGCCATGCGGCTCATGCCGCGGCCGTGGTCACAGGCGGCGGATGAGGAAAATCTCGGTGGGGAAGTGGTCGGAATATCCGTTGAGGAACACTCCTGCCGAATATGTGCGCAAGGGGTAGTTCTGTCGCTGCCCCTCAGTATCCTTGAGGAAATCGAAGTTGTTTACCTGAGCCTTCCAATAATGCAGACGGTCTTTGCCGGTATTATCTTCAAGCAGAGAGCCGCTCACGATAATCTGGTCAAAAAGGTTCCACTGCGAGCGGTAGGCAAGAGTGCCGATACCCTTGTCGAGGATGCTCCAGAACGGGTTGTAGAATCCGTCGGGCTTCACGCCGTCGGGGTTCTTCTTTGCTCCGAGCACTTTGGCACACGAACGGTTCTGCGGGTCGTCATTGAGGTCGCCCATCACGATAACACCCTGGCCGGGGCGCAGGCTCCAGAGCGAGTCAGCGATATGTTTCGACAGAGCAGCGGCAGCCTCGCGCAGATACGACGACTGCTCCTCTCCCCCCAGGCGCGACGGCCAGTGGTTCACAATCACACTCACGGTATCGCCACCCATCACGCCGGTGACACACATCTGGTCGCGGGTGCGGAATGTGGGGTTTTCCGGTATGCAGAGGGTAGTGTTTGAAACGTCCACGAACTTGAAATAGCGGGGATTATAGAGAGCGCCCACATCCACGCCGCGGCGGTCGGGCGAGTCGTGGTGCACCACCCGCAGCCCCCAGGGGCGCTTCCCCTCGGAGATGAGGCGGTTGTCAACGGCTTTCACCAGGTCCTCGAGCACCGAGCGGTTCTCGATTTCCGACACACCGATGAAGGCCGGGCCCGAGGGGGTGGTCTGCGTGGTGAAGTTCGTTATGGCACGGGCCAGGTTATTGATTTTTGACCAGTATTTCTTGCCGTCCCACTGGCGGGCACCGGCGGGCGAGAATTCAATGTCGTACTTGCCGTTGTTGTTGATGGTGTCGAAGAGGTTCTCAAGGTTATAGAACGCCACGCCATAAACCTCGTAACGGGCTTTGGCGCTTTTGTCAGCCGCTTTTTTCTGAGCCGACATCCCGGTCACTGCCAGCAGAGCCAGCAACGGAAGTAACAGTAACTTTTTCATGGACGTATGTTTTCAGTTTTCTTGAAGCGCAAATTTAAACATTAAATGATGAATCTGCAAGATAAGCGAGAGAAATTACGTTGTCGGCATATGGCGAGGGAAGCACGGCCGTGGCGTAGCGGCGTCCGCGAAGCTCCACGCTCCCCTCCCCCTCCTCTGGAAGCGGAATCTCATCCATCGGCAGCCCGGGGGTGAGAGCGGCCTTGTAAAGCGCCTCCTTGAGGGTCCAGGCGCGCAGAAGCATCGCCGGGTCGGCACTCCAGCGGGGTAGCTGCGCCCCGGAGAGGAAGCGCGGGGCCACACGACGCAACTGGCGGTCGCGGCCGGTGGTCTCGGCGTCGACACCCACCGGGCAGCCCGACGGAGCCACCGCCACTGCCACCAGTGAGCGCGAATGGCTCACCGAAATCGAGGGCAAAGGGTCATCACCGCCCCCCGGAACCTCCAGAAAGGGAATCCCTTCGGGGGTATGCGCCACCCCGAAGCGCGCAGGCACCGCGGGGTCGGCTTCAAGCAGTCGCGCCACAACGTGAGCCGTCGGCACACCCGGCCTCAGCGAAGCCGCATATACGCGCACATGGCCGTTGTCGGCCAGCAGTGCGCCCTGGCAAGGGTTGTGTGTCATGTCTGCGGGTCAGGCATCACTTTCACGCGCACCGAGGTGATGCGGTGGTGCTCAATGTCGAGAATGAGGAAGCGGCAGCGGCCGTAGACCAGCGGCTCCTTCTCCTTGGGGAAATCGCCCTTTATGGCCAGAAGCATCCCGGCGAGTGTCTCGCAGTCCTCAGCCACAGGCTCATAGTCGGCGGAGTCGAGCCCGGTGATTCGGAAAAAGTCGTTAAGGAGGGTTTTCCCCTCGAAGATATAGGTGTCGTCGGGGAGGCGGCGGTAGGTCTTCTCCTCTTCGTCGTATTCATCATTGATGTCGCCCACAATCTCCTCAAGCACATCCTCAAGCGTCACGACCCCCTGGGTGCCGCCGAACTCGTCGATAACGATAGCGATGTGGAGCTTGCGCTGGCGGAAGTCCTCGAGCAGGTCATCAATCATGCGCGACTCCGGCACGAAGTATGGCTCGCGGGCCAGCGAGAGCCAGTCGAACGCTTCGTCGAGGCGGTTGTCCTCGCCTATGTAGGGGAGCAGGTCGCGGGCATAGAGCACCCCGCGTATGTCATCCTGCGAGTCGCCGAACACCGGCATACGCGAATACCCGCTCTCAACCACCACTTCCATCACCTGCGGAAAGGTCATCGAGGCGTTCAGCCCGGTAATATCCACGCGTGGGGTCATTATCTCGGATGCGGTGGTGTCGCCGAACTTCAGAATACCCTTGAGCATCTCCTTGTCCTGCTGTCCCTCCATTCGTGTGATTTCCAGAGCCTGGCCCAGCTCATCGGGGGTTATGGTCCGGCTCTGGCGGGTCACCACCTTGTTGACGAATTTGGTGGATTTCACCATCACCGACGACACCGGCCAGCACATTTTCAGCAGGAAGTTCACTCCGGGCACCGCCATGCGCGCCCAGCGCAGCGGGCTGGTATTGGCCATCAGCTTTGGCAGAATTTCGCCGAAAAACAGAATCAGGAAGGTAAGAATCACAGTGTTGAGCAGGAAGTTGGCCCACGCCGGAAGTGAAGAGAACAGTTCCGACAAGGCAAACGACATCAGCACCACGATGGTGACGTTTACAAGATTGTTGGCTATGAGTATTGTGGCCAGAAGGCGGTCGGGCATCGCCAGAAGGCGGCGGATGCCGTCGTTACGCGATGACTCCTCCAGCTCTTCGGCCTGCTGTGGCGTAATGGAAAAAAATGCTATCTCGCTGCCGCTCACAAAGGCGGAAACAAAAAGGCAGAGCACGGCTACAGTCAGAGCCACAATCTGCGAGGCCCCGAAGGCCACGGCCCCGCCGGCGTCGAGCGCGCAGAACAGGGGAAGAATACTATTCGGTAAAGGGTCTATATCCATATATCAAGACAAGGTAGTTTTATCGAGGTGACACGTAGGCGGCATAGCGGCCGATGAAACGGCTGAAAGCCGGTACACGCATCAGCACATATTCAAAAAGCAGGAAGCCTGCCAGCGCAGTGGTGATGCCCAGAAGCACATCTATTATATAGTGGTGCGATGTATATACGGCGGTGAACCATATGCCGGCGGTTATAATCCCCAGCGCCAGAGTCCAGGGCAGGCCCGAGCGCGAGCGCATGGCATAGATGAAGGCCACCAGGGTATAGGCCGAATGGAGCGAGGGGACTGCGGCGAACACGTTGGCGTTGCGCCCGTAGAGCCCATGGAAAACCCCCAGGCCGGTCATCTCGTCGAAAGCGCCCAGGCCGGCCACATCGCCGGGCACTCCGAGCCGGAAGTCAAAGCCGTGAAGCGCCACATACCATGGGGGCGCCGCCGGGTGGATGTAATAGCCGGCGAAACCTATGAGGTTGACCAGCAGAAACACCAGCGCAAAATGCAGATAGGGCTTCACTTTGCCTGAGAAGTACATCCACAGGCCGAAGATTATCGGCACAGGCACCCAGCAGAGGTAGAACACTCCGCCGAGGAAGTCCATCAGCGCCGTGCGGTGCAGTGCGAAGAATTCGTTGGGTGTCAGCAGCGTGCCGTCGGCGGCGGTAATGCCGAATAGCTGCTTTTCCGACTCATAGAGCCCGCGGATATCTACGGGATTAACCTCGTAGTTGTGCACAATGTTCATCCAGTCGTATGAAATTCCGAAAACGATGAACGGCAGCAGCGCCACCACCAGCCGGCGCGTGGGGCGACATGTGAAGAAGAGTGCGGCAATCAGCAGCGCCAGCCATATGTGTTCGGTGCGGAATCCCACGCACAATGCCGTGACAGCCAGCCACACGGCCAGCGCGCATAGCATCACAAGCGATTCCTTGAGAGTAACTTTGGAGTTCATTTTCATCTGTCGGATACAGGGCGGATCAGTTCAGCCGGGCACCGGCCTTTGCGGCAGGATTCATTTGTTTTCTTTCAGGCCTTTGCGGCACACATCCACCCGGGCGAAGGCAGTGATGTTGGCGAACACGGCGATTACCGCCATGGCAATCACCAGTATATATATTGCAATCTGCGAGTTGGGCACGCACATCCCTGTTATGCCACATGCCAGGCAGCCGATAGCCGTCACCACAACGCGCTCGGGACGCTGCATGAAGCCCACCTTGCATTCCAGCCCCACACCTTCGGCGCGGGCACGCACATAGCTCACCATAATCGACCCTACAAGAGCCAGGAAGGTGACAAGGGCGCCTATCGGATAGCCCACCATCATCATGTAGAAGGCTATGCCGCCCAGGGTGAAGAGCTCGCAGTAGCGGTCGAGCACCGAGTCGTAGAGGGCTCCGAAGCGGCTCACCATGCCGCCAAGGCGCGCCACCTGGCCGTCGAGCATGTCGAAGGTGGAGAACACTATGATTACGGCTCCGGCCAGCGTCACCATGGCGTAATGGGGCGAGCCGTCGGCCTGGGCCATGATGCCCGCCCACGAAAGGATTGCGGCTGCGGCGAGATTGCCCAGCAGCCCTATGGTGGTTACCATGTTGGGGGTTACGCCCATGCGTATGAGCAGGCGCACGAACGGATTGATGATGCGGTAGATGCCTTGCTGGAGGCCGTCGCGCTCTTTATTATAGAGATTCTTGTCAGCAGATGGATTCATTTGCCTTGCTTGGTGTTATATTCCTTTGGATGTTTTTTAAGGGAGAAAGCGTCGACCAGTGCTATGGCATAAGGGTCGAAGCGTGTGGTGACATACACGAAATTCTTCTGCAACAGAAAGTTCCATGCCAGCGACACAACCAGCGACACTGTCAGACGCGAGGCAGCGAAAATGCCGTCGGGCTTCACCCATGTGAGCACACGGTCGATTTCCATCGACTGAAGCAGATGCGCCAGGGCCGTGGTGCCCACAAGGTTGAGCACGAAACTGCCGCCCCATATGAGCAGATATTTCACGGCCACAGCCTTAATCGAGCAGTTCTGCGCCCGGAATGTGAACTTGTAGTTGACTATGCAGTTGACCACCCCTCCGGCCACAAGACCGATGGCGGTGGAGATGAAGGTGCGCATCGGACTGTCGCCCATCATGCGGAACACCCATGCGAAAAACACGAAAGCCACCCCCATGTCGGTCCAGGAGGCGAGCTGCGACGACACGGTGGAGCGCAGAAAGGTGAATATACCTTTCCCGTGCATGAACTTGTCGGCGGCCTTGGCCACCTCGTTCCGCGGTGTCTCCTCGTGGTGTTGCCCGGTGTTGCTCATCGTGTTTTCGATTTTTCGCGGCTGGCGGCAATCACCGCCTTGGCGATATTTGTGGCGGCCTCGCTGCGGCATGCCGAGAACGAGGGCCAGTCGTTGAAGTCGATAATCGAGAGAGAGCCGTCGACGGCCTCTATGCATTCTCCGCCGTAGACCTCCAGGTTTAGCTCGCGGGCGGCGCTTTCGCAAAGGGCGCGCAGACGCTGCCCGAACTGTTTCTCGGCCTGGCGCGCGGCCATGGCGTCGGCGTCGGCGCTGACGGCCTTGAGGCCGCGCGGCTCCTCCTCGAAGGGGCGGAACCAGTGGAAGAAGCCAGTGGAGAGCACGCCGTAGAATTTCACGAGCTTCCCAGGCAGATGGCGCGAGATTACCGCGCGGTGGAAGCCTCGCAGAAAATACTCCTGAAGCACATCCTGCGCCTCGGCCGGGGTGCGCACATAGCACACATCCTCGGCATGCTGGGCATGGAAGTCGCCGCGCTTGATCCAGCACTGGCGCATACCCATTTTCTCCAGGCGGCGCGCCACTGCCTCGTCGGTGTCGACCACTATGCTCTCCGGATAGGGGATGCCGCTGCCCAGCAGAATGCGGGCCTGCCGCTCGCGGATACAGTTCTCGATGCCGTAGCCCGAATTTATCACCAGGCGGCCGGCGTCCTCCATCTGCTGGAGCAGCTCGGTGGAGCGGCGCTCGCGGCACATGTTGATAATCACATCCTCCTCCACCGGCCCGGCCACGAACTGCTCCTCGGTGTATATGCGCACCTCGCAGCCGCGTTTGCGCAGTTGCTCGGCCACGGTGTTGAGAATCGTGGCGTCGTTGCCTATGTGGTTGGGCGAATAAGCGCCGGCGCGCATCACCGCCGCGATTTTAGTCTGAGCCATACAGGGAGGGTGTGATACAATCGGTTATAGCTCCGCAAAGTTACCTATTTTTTCGCTGTCTGCAAAAAAATTCTTCCCGACGCGGTTCTCCACGCTCCGGACACAACGGTCCGGAACGCGCATAAGCTAGACTCTCGCAGAATCATTTTGCAACACATATCGGCATAACACACTTTTTTTGATGCAGACATTGTGTATTATTCAGCTTTTATTCGTATATTCGCACAATATTTCATCACTTTTCCACAAACAGACCAAATTCAAACCACACCAACTCAACTATCAACCATTTATACCTTATGCTGAAATTCAAAAGAACATTGTCAGCCATAGCGATTGCAGCGGCGTGTACCACAGGTATGTACGCAGCCACACCTCTGGCAAAGACAAGCGCCGGCGGCCCGGCCACACTCCCCCCGGGAGCCATCGCAGCCAAAGCCACGACAGCCGGCACACAGACCTTCGCCACTCCGAGGCTCCTGCGGCCGGAGACGCGCCTGCAGAGGGAGGCCCGCACCGCACCGCCGATGAAAGCGCCGCAACGCGCATATGACACCGGAGCCGACATCACCGGCCTGTTCGGATGGGTCAACTATTCGGCCGACTGGTATGAATTCCACTACAACAGCGGGCTTTACAACATACCCGTCAACAGTAGCCAGAGCTATTCCACAAGATTCCTCAACGACTTCACCGTGACCGGCGGCACCGTAAAGGACGGCATATACTATTGCTGCTACACGATGTCGACATCATTCAGCGGCACTACATACACCTTTGTATATTATGAAGGATATGACCTGGCCACCGTCGACCCGCAGGCACCCGACAGATGCCGCTACTACTACTCCGTGCCCTCAATCGCACGCTCTATGACCCTCGACGACTCCACCGGAGCAATCTACGCCATCGCCAACGACAAAAACTCCACTGCCCACTTCCTTGCTAAATTCGACTTCGGCGAAGCCGAAAACGACTACACAATGGACCGCATCGGAAACCTCTCCGGCAACTGGCGCACCCTCGCCTGCGACCGCTCGGGCCAGCTCTACGGCATCAGATATTACAGCGAGCCCGGACCGGGATACGACATCGTGACCCGCTCCGAGCTTTACAAAATCGACAAAAACACCGCTGCAGCCACTCTGGTGGGCGACACCGGCGTAAAACCGCAGTTCGACACCGACGCTATAATCGACCCAAGGTCAGGACGCATGTTCTGGATTGTGGCGCCCGAAACCGAAAGCAGCTACATTGCCGAGGTGGACCTCACCACCGGACGGGCCACCCCGCTCTACACCCTCCCCGACGACGCACTTGTAAAGGGCCTGGGCATTGAAGCCCCCGCGGCCTACGACAAAAGCCCGGCGGCAGTGACCGGAGCCTCCGCCGATTTCACCGGCGGCAGCCTGTCGGGCACGGTATCGTTCACGGCACCATCAACCTATTTCGACGGCACGCCGGCCTCCGGCGGCGCCATCACCGCCAGAGTCACTGCCAACGGCAACCCCGTAGCAAGCAAGAATGTGACCTTCGGCCAGCGGGTGACCATGGATGTGACACTTCCCGCCGCAGGCCTCTACAACTTCGACATCACCGTAGAGAATGCCGAAGGGGTCAGCCCCAAGACCACCATAGCAGATGTGTTCGTCGGCAACGGCACCCCGGCCGCACCACTCCCCGTGCTGACCTATGACGGCGGCACCATGACCCTGACGTGGCAGCCCGTGAGCGAATCGGCCGACGGAGGCTATATCAACCCGGCCGATGTGACCTACTCGGTGGTGCGTTTCCCCGACAACGTCACGGTAGCCTCTGGACTCAAGGCAACCTCATTCTCCGAAACGATTGCCGAGCCCGCGTCGGCAACCCGCTACCACTACGCCGTCACGGCAAATTTTTCAGGTGCGGCCTCGGCTCCGGCCGAATCAAACAGCGTGCTCCTCGGCTATGTGACTCCGCCCTACACCGCCGACTTCAACGGCAGCACCGACCTCTTCACCGTGCTCAACCTCAACAACGACTTCTTCACCTGGCAGCAGCAGGAAGCATGGCTCTCCGGCCTCATCGGCCATGAGAACTACATGCGCATAAACACTTATCTCGACGCCGACGCCGATGACTGGCTGCTCATACCCCCGGTGATGCTCGAGGCCGGCAAAGCATACAAACTTAAGTTCTTTGTCGTGACTTCTAACCAGAACGATGAGACTCTCGAGGTCAGAATGGGCGAAAGCGCCGATGTGGCGGCACTCACCACCGTGGTGCTCGAACCTACCGTGATGCGCTACGGCCAGGGGGGCGAAATCGAGCGCAGCATCATAATCAACAAGACCGGACGCTACACCATCGGCTTCCACGCCATGTCGCCCGCAATGAGCTTCTACCTCGCCATCGACGATGTGACAATCTCCGCTCCCTACTCCAGCGAGGTGCCTGCCGCCATAAGCGACCTCCGGGCCGAAGCCGCCCCCATGGGCGCGCTCAGCGCCACCGTAAGCCTCACCGCGCCGTCGCTGACAATCAACGGCAACGCCACAGGAGCGCTCCGGTCGGTCGACGTATACCGCAACGGCTCCCCGGCGCCGGTGAAGACCTTCCAGGCTCCGGCTGCGGGCCAGCCGCTCAGTTTTGTCGACAATGTCGACGCCGAAGGCACTTACACCTACACGGCCACGGCCACTAACGCCGAGGGCACAAGCGACTCCGCCGAGACAAGCGTGTTTATCGGCACCGGCATACCGCAGGCCCCCGCCAATGTGAGATTCACCCGCACACCCACCCACGGCGAGGTGACACTGACCTGGGACGCCGTGACCGCCAACACCCGCAACCAGTCTATTGACCCCGCCAAGGTAAAATATAATCTCTACACCACCGACGGCTACCACTCCACCGAACTGGTCAAGGCCGTTGCCGGAACAACCTATACCTACCAGGCCGTGCCGGCCGGACAACAGGCTTTCATGCAATTTGTCGTAGTGCCTTATACCGAGGCCGGCACCGGTGCGGCTTCGGTGTCGAACCTCGACGCCGTGGGCACCCCCTATGAATCCATGCACGAGTCGGGGCAGCTAGACTACGCCTTCACCACCGCCGGCGACGGCGGCATGTGGAGCCGCACAGACTCCGACGGCCTCGACATCCCCTCACAGGATGGCGACAACATGGTATACGCACTGGCCGGCTCTGAACCCGGCGACGGCGGCACACTGGCCACCGGCCTCATCTCCCTTGCCGCAATGACCTCGCCAGGCATCACTTTCCACATCTACTCCATGGGCGAGGACGACACCAACACAATGAAAGTCTCGGTGACCGACGCCGCCACCGGCGCACGCACAACCGTAAGCGACATTGCCAACAATACCCTCCCCGAAACGCACCGCTGGAACAAGGTGATGATACCGCTCGACGCATTCGCCGGGAAAACAATCTCAGTGAATTTTGAAGGACGGCTGAATCAGTTCACCTGGCTGCTGATCGACAACATCAGCGTTGACAACCTGCTCGACCATGACCTCGCCGTGGAAGAATTCGCCACCCCGAACCATGCCGCCGCAGGAACCGCATTCAAAGTGACCGCGACAATCCGCAACGAGGGGATGAAGACCGCCTCCGGCTACAAAGTGGAAATCGTGGCGGACGGCGGCGACGTGCTGGCCTCCACCGACGGCAATCCGCTCGAAAGCAACAAGAAAGCCGATTATGCATTCGACATCACCATGGATGCGCTGGCTACCGAACCGCTCTCCATGTTCGCCCGCGTTGTCTATGCCGCCGACCAGAACACGCTCAACAACACCGGGCGCTCCGCCTCGGTGGCTCCCGCAGGCTCGCACCTGCCCGCTCCGCGCGACCTCTCGGCCTCATGGCACGACAACAGCACAGTGCTCACCTGGACCGAACCCGACTATGCCGCCGGTGTGGCCGAACTCCACACCGAGGACTTCGAGACCGCCGAAAGCTGGGCGCACGAATTCGGCGCCTGGCAGTTTGTCGACGTCGACGGTTGCCCGGTGGGCGGACTGGTCGGTTTCACCACCCCCGGCATCGACTACTCCATCACCACCTCGTCGTTCTATGTGTTCGACACCACCTATGAAATGTCCGACAACTCGTTCCAGACCCACTCCGGCACCAAAATGCTCACATCGCTCTTCCGGTGGGATAACGGCGTGGTCGACGACTGGGCCGTATCGCCGCGCCTCGACGGAATGGCACAGACCATCTCATTCTATGCCCGCAGCTACCACCCCTCCTATCCGGAAACAATCGAGGTGTACTACACCACGGCCGAAGGCGCCGCTTTCGACCCCGCCGACTACACCCTTTGCGCCACCTTCGCCGACATAGCGGCGGTCTACACCGAATTCATCGCCAACATACCCGACGGCACCACTCACTTCGCCATACGCAGTTGTGCCAAAGGCGCCTACATGCTCCAGGTCGACGATGTGACATTCTACCCCGACGCCGGACGCACCCCGGTGGAACTGCTCGGATATGACATCTACCGCGACGGCATGAAACTCAACAGCGAGCCCGTCACCGCCACATCCTACACCGACAGCGGCACATCACCCGACGCTCCCTACCGCTACAACGCCGTGGCCATCTACGACAAGGGCTTCTCCCGCCTCTCCAACGCGGCATCCCTCACAGGCTCCGGCATATCCGAAGCCAACGCCTCCGGCATTACCGTGACCGGCGGCACAGGCATGGTGACCGTGCGCGGAGCCGACACCCTTGCCGTAAGCATTTGCGCCGCCGACGGCAGGACATTCTTCCACGGCGAAGCCCCGCAGACGCTCACAGTGGCAGTGCCCCGCGGCATATACATCGTAAAAGCCGGCAACCTCACCGCCAAGGTCGCCGTAAGATAACCCCTCACGCCCTACAACAGCCAGCAGGCCGTGCCGCACATCCCCGCGGCACGGCCTGACTCGCACTTTATCGTGCCTCACACAATAAACTGCAACTGCGTTCGTTAATGAAACAGACATCATATATACCGACATGAAATCATTTTACCTCATACTTCTGCTGGCATTCGCCGCAATCATGGCATCATGCTCCTCAGGCAAATCGCAACTCACATATTTCAAGGACCTCGAGCAGGTATCCACCACACAGATGCCCAAGTCGGTGCCCCTGAAACTCGGTGCAGGCGACGAGCTCTATATCCTGGTGCAGGCCGACGAGCCGAAGGCCGCCGCACCCTACAACATGATTTCGTCGGCCGTAGGCGAGCGCGAGAACATCCTCCAGTCGAACATCACACCAAAGGCACAGACCTACCTGGTGAACACCCGGGGCGACATCGACTTCCCACAACTGGGATGGATTCACGTGGCGGGCATGACAGTGGAGGAGCTTCAGGACTATCTCACACGGCGCATCGGCCAGATGATCGACAACCCCATCGTCACCGTGGAGCTGGTAAACTTCCGCGTCAGCGTGCTCGGCGAGGTGCTCAAACCGGGACCCGTGCGCGTGACACGCACACGCTACTCTATACTCGACGCCCTGGCCGACGCCGGCGACATGACCCCCTACGGCCTGCGCGACCAGGTGCTCCTCATCCGCGACAACAACGGCGTGCAGGAACGTGTGCAGCTCGACCTCACCTCATCCGAAGTGCTCACATCGCCCTACTTCTATCTCCAGCCCAACGACTACATCTACATCAAGCCCAACAAGATACGCGAGGCCAACGCCCGCTACAACTCCGAGAGCGGACAGCGCCTCCAGGTTGTCAGCACCGTTGTGTCGGCCTCATCCGTCATCGCATCGCTGATGATAGCCCTCTTCGTGAAATAAACCACACATTACGCCACCTATTATAAAGTACAGACTTTGGAAAACAAGACCTCCGACATAATGGACGTGCGCGCGCTGATACGCGACTACCGCCGCCACTGGTACTGGTTCGTCATTTCGCTCTTCGTTTGCGGCCTCATCGGCCTCTTCTTCGTGTCGAGGAAGAAGGACATATACGCCGTGACTGCAACAATCCTTATCGAGGACGACGACAAAGGGGGCAGCGGAGGCTCGCCCGAAATGAGCTTCGACTTCTCCTCGATGTTCTCCGGCGGCAACGGCGTTGACGAGGAGGTGTTCCTCGTGTCGTCGCACAACCTCTTCAAAGGGGTGGCGAAGGACCTCGGACTCGACAAATGGTACATACGCCGTGACGGCATACGCCTGGGCACCCCCCTCCACGGCGACTCCCCCATCGAGGTGGTGACACCGGCCGGATACGCCGACACCACCCGCCACGCCATCAACTTCAAAATCGAGGTCAACGACAAAGGGAAGATGAAGGTGAAAATGAAAGACCTACGCGAGAAGGCCGTGCTCTTCGACAAGGATAACCAGACCCTCCCCCTGACAATCGACACCCGCTACGGCCGGTTCATCCTCGCCCCCACCAAATTCTACAACCCCGCCGAGCCTGAAATAACGCTCTACGTCAACGTAAACAACTACGACAGCGCCGCCGAGGACCTCTCGGCCGAAGTGCAGACCGGCGTGGCCCAGAAAAACACCAAAGTAATCTCGATAACCTACGAGACCGAGAACCCCGAATTCGGAAAGAAACTCATCAACACCATCATATCACGCTACAACGAGCAGGGACTCGAGCACAAAAACCGCCGCAGCGAGCAGACAATCCGCTTCCTCGACGACCGCATAAACCTGCTGCTCGGACAGATACGCGAGAACGACGAGACCACGCGCGAATTCAAGGAGCACAACGGCCTGGCCGACGTCTACGCCGAGGCCGAATACAACATGACCCTCAAAGGCACCGTGGCCAACGAGCTTTTCCAGGCCGAGACCCAGTTGGAAATCATGAAGATGGCACGTGAGTTTCTCAACACACCGGGCAACGAGTACGCCCTGGTGCCCTATCAGAACGTATCGACGGCCAACAACCCCAACGCCAACAACGGCCTCAACGAACTGGTGGGCACATACAACAAACTCGTGCTCGAACGGATGCAGATAGCATCCACGGCCAAGACATCGAATGTAGCCCTCCAGAAAATATCCGACCAGCTCGACGCCCTCCGCGCCAACATAATCGTGACGATGAACAAGGTGGCCGAAGGTGCTGAAGTCTCCGTGCGCGAACTGCGCCGCCAGTTGGGCGAGGCCCAGGGCTCGCTCGGCAAATTCCCCGAGCAGGAGCGCCAGTTCCTCAACATCAGCCGTGACCGCCAGTTGCTCAACGCGCTCTACTCTTTCCTCCTCCAGAAACGCGAGGCCACAGCCCTGCTCCTTGCCGACACCAATCCACGCGGACGCATCATCGACGAGGCATACACCATGCGCGACTCGCTGAGCCTCTCGTCGAAGATGATCATGGCCATAGCCCTCCTCTTCGGCCTCCTTATCCCTATGGTAGGCATATACATCATGGGGCTCTTCCGCACCAAGGTGGTGGAACGCGAGGAAATCGACAAGAACACCAAAGTGCCCGTGCTAGGCGAAATTTGCCAGTCGCGCGAAGGAAAGACCCTCGTGGTGACCCCCGGCAACAACACCCCCGCCGTGGAACTCTTCCGACTGATACGCACCAACCTCCAGTTCGTGCTCAACGGCCGCGACCAGAAGGTGGTGCTCGTCACCTCCTCGCGCTCGGGCGAAGGGAAGACATTCATCGCCATAAACACCGCAGCCGCCCTGGCCATGACCGGCAAGCGAGTGGCTCTGGTGGGGATGGATATCCGCCGTCCGCGCCTGGGCGAGGACCTTGGCATCGACAATCCGAGCGGACTCACCAACTACCTTGTCGACTCCGAACTGCGGGCCTCCGACATCATAAACACAGCTCCGGCGGGCATCGACACCCTCGACGTGGTGCTCGCAGGCCCCATTCTTCCCAACCCCGCCGAGCTGCTGCTGAGCAAGCGCGTGACCGAGCTCTTCGCCGAACTGCGCCGCGACTACGACTACATCGTGGTCGACTCCGCGCCCCTGGGTCTGGTGAGCGACACCTTCACCCTGGCGCATGTGGCCGACGCCACAATCTATGTGACCCGCCTCAACGTCACCGAAAAGAGCGACATCGACACCCTCAACTCCATCTATGCCGAGCAGCGCCTGCCGCGCCCGGGCGTGGTGGTCAACGGCACCGAGGCCGCGGCCGGACGCACCTACACCTACTCCGGCAACAAAAAAGCGCGCCGCTCCCTGTTCGGCCATAAATAAGGGGAGGGAGGGCACCCGGAATGAACCCCGGCCGTAGGGTCGCGACCGCTCTCCGGGTGGAATCCGGCGGTTTTCCGATGTGCGGTCGCGACAGGTCGCGACCCTACAGCCTCAATCATCAAACCCGTAGATTTCACATCATTTGCAGCAGACACAAGCCATAGACACCAGGCCGCAGGGCGCTGTGGAGGAGGATAACGACAAGATATTCACCTTCACCTGGGCCACGGCACGCCTGCCGCTATTCTTTCTACTGTGCATGTCGCTCTTCGGTCTGAGCGTCTACCCGGTGGTCCTCATCATTTTCGCGCTACTCATATACACCTGGAAGGCAAGCCGCTACGACACCGTCATAATGTCGCTCATCTTCCTGGGCGGATACCAGTTCTACGGACACATGCCCGTAGCGCGCGCTATGATTGTCATCCTCACGGCGCTTATCGGGATAATTATACTGAAAAAAACGCCGATATTGCGCAAGTCGCTCCTGGCCATGGCCTTCTATGCCGTCTCCCTCCTTATCGTGGCGAAAAAGAGCCTTGAGCCGATGGGGCATCAGTTGCCCATTCTCATCCAGCAGCTATATTTCCTTTTCTTTATAGCAGTGCTTCTGATTTTCTCGGGGGAGCGGTTCAGCTTCAACGAGTTTTTCCGCCGGCTCTTCCCCTACTGCGTTATAATCTGCATCTTCTACTGTCTCGACTTCTTTATAATCGGAGGTTACTTCCTGCTCCCGGGCGCCCATGGCGAACCGTTGTGGGACCCCGACATGGCCCCCTTTACCTTCCGCCTGCTGCGCCAGCGCCCGCCGGGGCTATATCTGCTGGCCCTGCTGATTTACCCCATGGCCAACGGCTGGAAAATGCCGCGGTGGGTGTGGATTCCGCTGCTGGGCGCCATCGCCGCCACACAGACCTTCACGGTGCTTACCGGGCTGATTTTCGGCTTCGTGGTGGCTCAGGGATCTTTCCGGAAATACGGCAAGTACATCCTCTCCGGCTCACTCTTCTTCATAGCCCTCTACGGCGTTGACTCGGCCATATCGGGCGGGGGAGACACGAGCGTGCTGCGCGTGCGCCAGCAGGTCGACCAGCTTTTCTCAATCGAGCAGGCGCAGGACGAGGAGGATATCGCCGAGCTCGGCACCGGACGAATGGCCCAGGCCCTCCCCAAGCTCGAACTGCTCTACGACCTCGACATGGAATGGTTCGGATTCGGATACCTTCACCCCGATGAAACCACCAACCAGCTATTCTTTGTCTACAACCCCTTCTATTCCGATGTGCAGAAAGCCAACGAGATTGCCACCGGAGTGGAGATTTCCGGAGTGCAGCTATTTCTCAACTCCGGATATTTCGGAGTGGCCATGCATTTCACCTGGCTTCTGCTCCTATGGCTGATAGTGCGCCGCAGACCCATGGCAAAATGCTTCCTCACGGTAATGCTGGTGATGATATGGTTCGGCATCGGAGGATACACCGCCATGAGCATGTCACAGGGCCAGCTCATCGCTGCAACCGTGTTCGGCGGAATACTGCTCCAGGACCCCGGGCGCCCCACCAACATAGCCTTGCGCAACGAACGGCTTATGCGCGAGCGTATCAGCTCGGCCACCACAACCGGAGAGCCGGATTCATGAATCACACACTTGGGCACATGAAAATATTCCATTGCTTTTTCGGTTTCAGGATGGGAGGCTCGGAGACCCTTGTGGTCGACCTCGCCAACGAACAGGCGCGCCGAGGCCACGACGTTACGCTCCTGGCGGTCAACTCCGACGTTGACCCGGCGCTGCTCGCCACCCTCCTTCCGGCCGTACACCGCATACTCATAGGGCGACGCCCCGGCTCGCGCAACCCCCTGCCGGTGATGCGCCTCAACGCCATCCTCGCCCGACGCCGGCCCGACGCCGTGCATCTGCACAACATCGGCATAGCCGGCATGATTCTACCGCCGCTGCGCCGCAGGCTCATCTGCACGCTCCACACCACCGGCATCGACCTCCGGCTGGGGCGCGGAGCCGTGCGTCTGGCCGCCATCAGCCCTACCGTCAGGGAGGAAGCGCTCGCCCGGCACCCCGGGGCTGACATCGAGGTGATACACAACTCCATCGACTTCGAGGCTGTGAGCCGACGCCCCGACACTCCGGCATTCGGCGATACCCTCAGAATTGTGCAGCTCGGACGCCTCTTCCCCGAAATCAAGGGGCAGGACCTCCTCATCCGCGCCCTCGGCATCCTTGCCCGCGAAGGCATCAGCAACATCAGCGCCGAGTTTATCGGCGACGGCTCCGGGCGACAGCAGCTCGAAGAGCTCGCCCGCAACGAAGGGGTGCTTCCACAAGTATCATTCGCCGGGAGCCTTTCCCGCCGCGACACCTACCGTCGCCTTGCCACTTACGATCTGATGATCCACCCCTCCCGCATCGAAGGGTTCGGCCTGGCAGTAATAGAGGGGATGGCCGCAGGGCTCCCCGTGGTGGTGCCCGACCGCGGCGCCCCCTTTGAAATCACACACCACGGCGAACTGGCCCGCACTTTCGCCTACGGCGACGCCCGCTCTCTGGCCGGCACTCTGCGCCAGATCCATGCCGGATATGCCGCGGCCCATTCACTGGCCGCACCGGCCCGCCAATACGCCATGAGCCTTTACTCGCTCCCGGCCATGGCCGACGCCTATCAGCGCGCCTATTCCGGTTTATAATATTCAAAACAAACAGCAGAGATGTTAAAGAAAACAATCATTAGAGGGAGGGGTAATTCTCCTTTAGATTTCTTATATTTCGGAGCAGTTTATTTTATAATGCTCACAGCGATGTTCGGCGCCGCATGGAATCGCATCGGAATGGAATACAGCATAGTGTCGGCCCTCGTGTCGGCCCTCTCCGAAGCCGCACTCCTCACCCTCCCCTACATCTTTCTGCCGCGCCGGTGGAGATGGACGATAATGGTGCCCGGATTCATCGTGGCGGCCTCGCTTCTGGTCAACGCTTGGTATTTCCCCTATTTCGGCGACATCATGCCTCCGCGCAACTTCCTGATGGCATCGACTGTCGACAACACCCTGGTTGAATGCTCCCTCGCCGCAATGAAGTGGACCGACCTCCTCATCGCTCTCCCCATGCCGGCCGCCCTGGCGGTGTTCATATGGCGCCGCAAATCTATCCGGGAGGGACAAATTGCAGTCCGCGGCAAAATCGCCGTCACGGCTGCCCTGCTGTGTCTCTGCCTTGCCGGCCCGGCAAAAGCCATGCAACTCACCTACAAGAGCCTACCCTCCGGCGAGCGCTCACTGTCGAACGCCTGGAAGGCCTACACAATGCCCGGCACGGCAGTGTTCACCCACACATCGCGCCACGGCTACATCGGCGGCTACATCACCTACGCCTCTATCAATGAGAATATAGAGCTCACCGACGCAGACCGGCGCGAGATTCTCCTCGCCGCGAGCCGCGAGCCCGCGGCGCTCCTCCCCGAAGTGGCCGCACAGCTTTCCGATGCCATCAGCGCGAACCACAATAAAAACCTGATTTTCATACTCGTGGAGTCGCTGAGCACTTCGAGTCTCGACCGCACCCTCGGCGGGCGCCGCGTGACCCCCTGCCTCGACTCGCTCATGGCAGCCCCCGGGGTAATCGCCTTCCCCCGGATCTACTCGCAGGTGGGGCCCGGCAAAAGCTCCGACGGCCAGTTCATATACAACACCGGCATACTCCCGCTCTACGACATGCCCCTGGTGTCGGTGGCCGCACGCCACCCCTTCCCCTCGCTGGCCAGAGAGCTGCGCCCGGCCGAATCGATTGAAATCATCGGCGAGAACCGCGCACTGTGGTTTCACGACGACACCAACCGCTCCTACGGCTTCACACGCCTCATCGACAAGGCCATGCAGACCCCCGACGGCCACGTAGTGCCCCCGGCTCAGCGCGACAGCATGATTCTCGCACGCGCACGCGCCGAGCTTCCACGCCTGCGGAAGCCATTCTTCGCCATGGTAATCACCCTGGGAATGCACGGCCCCTACAAACCCTCCGAATCGCCGGGACTCTTCAGCGGCGGAGCTCCGGGAGGAATGGGCGCCCAGGAGTACAGCCATCACGAATACACGGCGCTCTTCGACTACGAACTGAAATCATTCCTCGGCTGGCTGCGCGACGAAGGGCTCTACGACAACTCCCTGATAGTTATCACCGGCGACCACACTCCCCACCGGATGATAGGCGAAGATTTCGCACACCGCCCCGTGCCGCTGCTCATCCTCAACTCCGGCATCGAATTGAAAAGCGATCTCCCCGCCGGGCAGATCGACCTCTATCCCACCCTGCTCGACCTCACCGGGCGCCTCGACAGCGCCTCCTGGCGCGGCCTCGGCCACTCGCTGCTGCGCAGCCGTCCCCTCCCCGCCGACACGACCGCGCCCGCCGACACGGCAATGGTGTCACTCTCGCGCAAAATAATCCTCGGCAACGCATGGGAGCAGACCATACCACGCGACTAATTGCAAATAAATGTTAACAGCAGATTAGTTAGACCGCCGCCCACACCATAAAACCGGAGATTTTGCCCTAACTTTGCGGCGAATTTGCCCCTTGACGGGTGATTTTCAGGGTTCCCGATTGTTATCACATCAGGGAGAAGCCCCTGCCCAAACGATTTTTATGGTAACAAAAAACGTTCTTACTTCACTTATAAAACGCCAGAGCGCACGCTACGGCTCGCGCCCGGCAGTTTTCACCCGCAGCGACAACGGCCAATGGCTCCCCGTTAGCTGGAACCGGCTCGCCGACGACGTCAGCGCCGCCGCATGCGCCCTCGAAACCCTCGGAGCCACCGAGGAGAGCAAGCTCGCGGTGTTCTCGCCCAACCTCGCACAGATTATCGTGACCGACCTGGCCGCATTCGCCAACCGCGTGGTGCCCGTGTCGATCTACGCCACCTCATCGCCCGAGCAGGTGGAATACATCGTGCGCGACGCCGACGCCGAAATCATCTTCGCCGGCTCGCAGGAACAGTACCACATCTGCCGGCGCGTGCAGAAAGACAATCCACGCCTGCGCCAGATTGTGGTCTACGACAGATTCACACGCGACGCCGACGACACCACCTCAATGTCGTTCGACGACTTCCTCGCCCTGGGGCGCGCAGCCTCGCAGGCATGCCGCGACGAAGTGGCCCGGCGCACCGCCGCAGCCTCCCCCGACGACATCGCAACCCTCCTCTACACCTCAGGCACCACCGGCGAGCCCAAAGGCGCCATCCTCCCCCACAGTTGCTTCAACGCCGCAATGGAGATGCACCACCGGCGCCTCACCTCCATATCTGACGCCGACACCTCGATGTGCTTCCTCCCGCTGAGCCACATCTTCGAGAAGGCATGGACATTCTTCTGTCTCGACTCCGGAGTGCAGGTCTACGTTAACCGCGACCCAAGGGAGATACAGCACACCATACGCGAAGTGAACCCCACATGCATGTGCTCCGTGCCACGCTTCTGGGAGAAAGCCTACGCCGCCATCCAGGACAAGATGAGCCGCATGAAGCCGCTCAGCCGCTGGATGTGCTCGCGCGCCCTCCGCATAGGGCGCCGCCGCAACCTCGACTACGTGCGCCGAGGCATCCCCGTGCCGCGCATACTCGAGGCACGCTACCGCTTCTACGACAAGCGCGTCTTCGCCAAAGTGCGCCGTCTCATGGGCATCGACCGCGGCAACATGTTCCCCACCGCCGGAGCTCCGCTTAGCAACAACATCACCGAATTCTTCCTTTCCATGGGTGTGCCCCTGGTAATCGGCTACGGCCTCAGCGAGACCACCGCCACAGTGAGCTGCTACCCCTATACCGGCTATGAAATCGGCACCACCGGCACCGTGCTCCCAGGCCTGGAAGTGCGCATCGGCGAGCAGAACGAAATCCTCGTCAAAGGCCCCACGGTGATGCGCGGCTACTACAACAAACCCGCCGAGACCGAAGCCGTATTCACCCCCGACGGATGGTTCCGCACCGGCGACGCCGGATTCTTCGACCCCTCGGGCGCACTGGTGCTCACCGAGCGCCTCAAGGACCTCTTCAAGACCTCCAACGGCAAATACATCGCCCCGCAGGCGCTCGAAAGCCGCCTGGGCGAGGACAAATACATCGAGCAGGTGGCCGTGATCGGCGACAACCGCAAGTTCGTCACCGCCATAATAGTGCCCGCCATCGAAGCCGTAAAGGAGTACGCCCGCAAGAAAAAGATACAATACCGCAACCTCGAGGAGCTCGTGCGCGACTCCGAGATACGCCGCCTCATAGAGCAGCGCATCGAAACCTTGCAGGAAGGCCTTGCCTCGTTCGAGAAAATAAAGAAATTCACCCTCCTTCCCCGCGAATTCTCGATGGAGACCGGCGAGCTCACCAACACCCTGAAGCTCCGCCGCCCCGTCATAGCCTCGCGCTACGCCCACGAAATCGAGGCTATGTACGCCTGACAACAGCATACCTCCATTCCGACCGCAGGGTAATCCAGACACCCGCCAAGACCACATTGATTCGGCGCGGCACGAAAAAAGCACCGGCAGACCGTCACGGCCTGCCGGTGCGTGCATTTCAGCGCTATGAAAGAAGTTATTTCACACGGTTGAAAGTGATGTTGCTGTGGTCCTCCTTCACGGTGAGAGTGTCATCGGTGATTTCCACAATTTCCTCTTCGGCCATGCCGGCGAGCTCTTTCTTGAACTCGGCGAGGGTCTGCTCCTCAATCTCCTTGAGGTCGATGCCGGAAGCGTCGGCGAGCTGCTTGAAGGAGTCGGCGAAAGTCACGGAGCAATCGTTGTCGTCGATTGAGAAGGTGATTTTCTCGGCAGAAGCTTTCCATGAGCCTTTGAAGTCCATGGTCATCATGTCGGTGCCTTCCATACCCACGTTGATTGACAGGAGAGCCTTATGGGTGTCGGCGTTGAGGTCCCAGGTCATGGTGAGCTGCTGGCCCGACTCGGTGAGAGTAGTCTGCCATTTGCCGTTGAGTTTCTTCTCAGTGTCATTTGAGCCGCAGGCGGTCATCGCCACCATTGCGATGAGTGTAAGCAGCGAAAAAAGAACTTTTTTCATTTTTTATGTGTAAAAGTAAGTTAATATCCGAGGCAAATTTATAAAATATTTGACGACGCTCCAACAGTTTTCCGCGTTATTCTTCCAAAGAGGGCTATTTTCTGTTGAAATCGGCAGGATTTTCCCCCCATCGCTCTGTATCCCACACCAGGATGGGGTTGTAGATCTGATGGGTCTGCACCCAGCGGTCGGCGCGGTCGAGGAGCTCGAAGAGGCGGGCATTGGCCACAGAACGCTCCTGGCGGCAGCGGTGCCCTTTGTTGCGGATCCACGAGCGGGCTATGCGCGAGTCGGAGTATATGGGTGTGTGCGAGTCGTTGCGGTTGTAGAGCAGGGCCAGGGCGTGGACCAGGGCGAGATACTCGGCGGCATTGTTGGTGCCTCCGTCAAGCGGGCCGAAATGGAAGAGCCGCTCGCCGGTGCGGAGGTCGACCCCCTGGTACTCCATCGGGCCGGGATTACCCGAGCAGGCGCCGTCAACGGCAATGGCGTTGCCGTTGATTTCAGGGAAGCGCTCCTTGAGCTCCTCCAGGCCTACGGCTCCCGGCGGGGGCACGGCGGCGTTATGGTCGGCGATGGCGCGCACAATCGCCTCCTGGTCGTCGGGCGAGCCGCGGAAGGCAAGGGTGGCGGCGGTCTGCGAGGTGAAAGCCTTGTAGCGTGCGCCGGGGAACATCGCCACCTGCTGCTCGCAGTCGTCCCAGTTGTCGTAGATTCCGGGCTCGCGCCCCACCCACACCACATAGAATTTACGTTGTGCCATATCGTGCCGTCAGCTAAGGGTGAGAAGGATGCGTATATCGGTGTGGCGCACTCCGGCAAGGCGGGCCACACGCTGGTTGACAGCCTTGCCGAGGAAGGTGAGGGCGGCCTGCTGCATCCCCGGGGTGAGGTTTATCACCGACGAAGCCTCGCGGCCGGAGGCTATCTCGTCGAGCATGGTGATGAAGGTGTCGCTCAGCGCCATGGCGGCTGTGCGCGGCACGGTCGACGATGCGTTGACAAAGCAGAAGCGCTTGTTCTCCCTGCCGGGAATCTGGCGCGGGCCGGGGGAGCACTTCATGTCGGTGAGGTCTACCTGCGGCATGGCGGGGAACGCACGGCCCGGCTCGGGCGAGAGGTCGAACACCAGCACGCCCCGCTTCATGATATCCTCGCCCGAGGCCTCCACCACCACTGGACACCCCTGGAGGTCGGTGGAGATTATTATGTCGGCGGTGCGGAGGGCATTCTCAAGAGCATGGGGGTGGATGGAAGAGCCGATGACGCCGGGGAGCATACGCAGGGCGCGGCGCATACGGTACACATCGCCGTCGAACATCCTCACCGTGGCGCCCAGCCCCAGGGCCGAGCGGGCGGCGGCCACCGCGCCGATGTCGGAGCCGAGCACCACCACCTCACAGGGTATCACCCCGGCGATGCCACCCACGAGTATCCCCTTGTTGCGCACCGGGTCGGCGAGCATGGAGGCGCCGGTGACAATGGCGGCGCGGCCGGCGATTTCGGCCAGGATGTCGGCAAAGGGGTGGTTGCCCCGGTTGTCGGTGATGAGGTCGACGGCGATGTTTATCACACGGCGCTCAAGGAGCGAGCGCACCACCTCGGCGCCCTGGCAGCGGTGGAAGTTGGCCATCGACAGGAGCATGGCGCCGCGGCGCAGGCGGCGGATGTCGGCCACGCTCAGGGGCGACAGATGAATCACGATGTCGCACTCCAGGGCTGTGGCGCGGTCAGAGATGCGTGCGCCGGCGCGTATATAGGCCTCGTCGGCATAGTGTATGCATGCGGCGGCTCCCTCCTCCACCACCACACGGAAACCGCGCTCGGCCAGAGCGTTGACGGCCTCGGGGGTGAGGGGGAAACGGCGGTCGGTGTCGCTGGCGCATTTCGGCAGCCCTATCGAGAGGCGGCGGCGCGCTGTGGCGGCGGCGGCGCGCTGTGGCATCTCGGTGGCGCCGTAGTCAGTGTTCATAAGTACAGCTTTATGAAGTTATTGCATGATTGCTCAATCTCGGCCTCGTTCTCGAGCAGGTCGGAGGGGAAGGTGGCAAGAGCCTGTGTGTAGGCCGGAGCGCGGCGTAGCTGCTCTTCGCGGATGAAGGCAGCCAGCCGGGCGGTGTCCATGCCGCGCAGCAGCGGGCGCTCCCCCTGCGCCTGGAGCAGGCGGCGCAGCAGCACAGCATCGGAGGCCCGGAGCAGCACTGTGGTACCGGCGGCATTCATCCACTCCATGGCTCCGGGGCGGCAGGGGGTGCCCCCTCCGGTAGCCACCACACACACCTGCGTGCCCTCCGGGGGGCACAGCGAGCGCAGCGTGTCAGCCTCGAGGGCGCGGAAGCGCTCCTGGCCGAGGGTGTCGAAAATCTCCCTCACCGACATGCCGGCCCGGCGCTCTATCTCCTCGTCAAGGTCGATAAACGCGCACCCCGGCACTCTCTGCGCCAGGGCACGCCCGAGGGTGGATTTCCCCGAGCCCATGAATCCTATGAGGAAGATGACGCGCACTTGCGGAGGCGCGGGTCAGTCTTTGTTCTTGCCGGAGACCTGGGTCTTGAGCAGGTCGCGGATCTCCATGAGCAGTTTCTGGTCCTCGGTGGGCTCCACTTCCTCGGCGGCAGCCTCCTCCTCGGCCTTTCGGGTGGCGTTCTTGATTTTGTTCATGAAGCGGATGGCCATGAAGATGCAGAAAGCGATGATGAGGAAGTCGACGATGCTCTGAATGAACACGCCCCAGGTGATTGCCACCTCGGGGTTGATTATCTCCGTGCCCTGCTTGACGGCCTCCTTGAGGATGATTTTATTCTGCGTGAAGTTGACACCGCCGGTGACAACCGACACCAGCGGCATGATGATGTCGTTGACCAGCGAGGTGACGATTTTGCCGAAAGCGCCGCCGATGATCACACCGACAGCCATGTCGACAACGTTGCCTTTCATGGCAAACTCTTTGAATTCAGTGAGAAACTTTCCCATAACTGTATGTTGCTTAGTTGAATACGTTGACAGCCAATGGCCTCAGTAGCCGGCCAGGAACGAAAAGAGGGAGTGCACCGCACGCGAACCCACAACGGCGAAAAGGAGCGCCTCTACGGTGACAGCCGCCGTGAGCACCAGCGCCACACAAGCCTGCCAGCGCGGAGCCCTCGTAAGCCCTGTGAGCGACAGCGCTATGGCCGAGAGCCACAGCACCCACCCCAGCACCGGCACCCAGCCGAGGCCGGCCGTGAGCAGGGCGCACACCAGCGCCGCTGTGGCATAGCCGTTGCGCCTCACAGGCGCCTCTGCCGGCTCCCAGGGGGAGGCTCCGGCGCCGCCGGTAGCTATGCCCGGCAATATATCTTCGCTAATCTTGCTCATAAACAGCGCAAAGTTAACGAAAAAAGTTCGGGTTTCGCTCCCATTGCTAAACAAAAAACCGCCGCAGGGGGTTCAACCCTCCCTGCGGCGGCGGTATTTTCACGGGCGGGCGGCCCGGGGCGGTCAGTCGATGATGTCGAAGCCGGTGTAGCGGCGCAGGCACTCGGGCACCACAATGCCCTCGGGGGTCTGGTTGTTCTCAAGCAGCGCGGCCATGATGCGGGGCAGAGCCAGGGCTGAGCCGTTGAGGGTGTGGCAGAGGTGGGTTTTCTTGTCGGCTCCGCGGTAGCGGCACTTCAGGCGGTTGGCCTGGTAGGTCTCGAAGTTCGACACCGACGACACCTCGAGCCAGCGCTTCTGCGCGCCCGACCATACCTCGAAGTCGAAGGTGATGGCCGAGGTGAAGCTCATGTCGCCGCCGCAGAGGCGCAGAATGTGCCAGGGGAGGCCGAGCTTTTCGAGCAGCCCCTGCACGTGGTCCTTCATCTCCTCGAGAGCGGCATACGAATCCTCGGGGCGCTCGATGCGCACAATCTCCACCTTGTCGAACTGGTGCAGGCGGTTGAGTCCGCGCACATCCTTGCCGTAGGAGCCGGCCTCGCGGCGGAAGCAGGCCGAGTAGGCGCAGTTTTTCTTCGGGAGGGAGTCCTCGGCGAGAATAACGTCGCGGTAGATGTTGGTCACGGGCACCTCGGCGGTGGGTATGAGGTAGAGGTTGTCGAGCTGGCAGTGATACATCTGCCCCTCCTTGTCGGGGAGCTGCCCGGTGCCGTAGGCCGATGCCTCGTTGACCACATAGGGGGGCTCCACCTCCACGTAGCCGGCCTCGCCGGCCTGGTCGAGGAAGAACTGGATGAGGGCGCGCTGCAGGCGGGCCCCCTTGCTGATATAGAGGGGGAATCCGGCGCCGGTGATTTTCACACCGAGGTCGAAGTCGATGAGGTTATATTTTTTTGCGAGGTCCCAGTGGGGCAGCGCGTCGTCGGGGAGCTGCGGCAGCGGACCCGAGTCCTTCTCCACCACGTTGTCGGCGGCCGACTTCCCTTCGGGCACCATGGCGCAGGGGAGGTTGGGGATGGAGCAGAGCAGCTCGTCGCGCTCCTTCTCGGTCTGTGCGAGCTCCTCGGCAATGATGCGCTGCGCCTCCTTGAGGGCTCCCACGCGGGCGCGGGCCTCGGCGGCCTCCTCTTTCTGCCCCTGTTTCATCAGGGCGCCGATGGAGGCGGCGATGCGGTTGAGCTCGGCGGCTTTGTTGTCATTCTCCAGTTGCAGTTGACGGCGGCGGTCGTCAAGGGCTATTACCCGTGCTATGGGCTCGGCTCCGTCAAAGCCTTTCACGGCCAGACGTGCCACAACCTCTTCGGGGTTGGCTTTTATCTGTTGAAGTGTAAGCATTTTTGATTCGGTGTTTTACGACAGAAGTTCCTTTACGGCGGCTGAAATGGCGCGCCCCTCGGCCTGGCCGGCAAGCTCCTTTGAGGCCACGCCCATCACCTTGCCCATCTCCTTTGGCGAAGTGGCGCCGGTGCGTGCTATGATTTCGCGCAGACGCTCGCGCAGCTCCTCTTCCGAAAGCTGGCGCGGCATATATTCCTCGATCACGGCGGCCTGGGCCAGCTCGGCCTGAGCCAGCTCCGGACGGTTCTGTGTGGAGTAGATTTCGGCGCTCTCCTTGCGCTGCTTGATCATCTTGGCCAGAATGCGCGTGGCCTGCTCGTCGGAAAGCTCTCCGTCGGCGCCCTTGGCGGTGCGGGCTTCGAGAAACTCTTTTTTAACACCGCGCAGGGCCTCCAGGCGCTCGGTGGCGCGGGCCTTCATGGCGGTTTTGATATCTTCTGAGATTCTGTCGAAAAGGTTCATTTTCAAAAGTTTTGTTTTCTGACCGCAAAATTACACTTTTTCAACGAAACCCCTGCCCTACTTCCACGCTTTTTTCAGCCGCGGGGTCAGAATTCGGTGAAGGCAAGGGGGAGGAGCGAGGCCACCGACGGCAGGCGGAACACGCGCGAGCGACCTGCCAGAAGCATCTCCACGGGGCGCCCGGCCAGCACCTCATACTCCAATAGCGCCTGACGGCAGGCGCCGCAGGGAGCCGTGGGCACTGTGGTGAACTCGCCGTCGGTGCCGCGGGCGGCGATGGCAATCTTGCGGAAACGCGCCCCGGGGTAACGCGAATGTGCGTAGAAGCAGGCCGAGCGCTCGGCGCAGGTGCCCGAGGGGTAGGCCACGTTCTCCTGGTTCGAGCCCTCCACAATCTCGCCGTTGTCGAGCGAAATGGCCGCTCCCACGCGGAATTTCGAGTAAGGGGCGTAGCTGCGGGCCGTGGCCTGGCGGGCACTCTCCACAAGCGAGGCGTCGCCGGGGGTAAGTTCGTCGTACGACAGCACCTGGTAAGGCACGAGTATGGTCTTGTTTTCCATTATTCAGTTTCGGGTATTGTAAAGTAACTGCTCTATATGAGAGCATAAAGATAACGCTAAAAATTCAAAAAAAGGGGAAAAGGGGGCGATTTTTTTTGTGGTTTAACGCTTTATATGTAATTTTGTGGCTCAAAGAGGGG
Organism: Muribaculaceae bacterium Isolate-013 (NCI); assembly: GCA_004102785.1. Lineage (GTDB taxonomy): Bacteria > Bacteroidota > Bacteroidia > Bacteroidales > Muribaculaceae > UBA7173. Next base: position 21,302 of record SCEJ01000012.1, on the reverse strand, counting down.
CATTTCCGATATTTTAAGGATGGAAACGCCCCCTGCCGCGGCGCCGCCGCCCAATCAGAATAATAAACTACAATCGAATATAACTCCATGTCAAAAAAGAAAACCGAAGCCACCGAAACCGGGCTCGACGAGCTCAACGACTCGCTGACAAACGTTACCCGCCGCATGCAGGAGAACAAAAAGATTCTCGCCATCATCTCCGTTGTGGTGCTGGCTGTAATAGCGCTGGTTCTCGCCTACGTCTACTTCTTCCGCAATCCTGCCATGGCCCGCGCCAACGACACCATCGGCGAAGCCGACCTCGAGCTCGCGCAGGGCAACGACTCCACCGCTTTGGTGACATATAAGAAACTGGCCGACGACGGCTCATACGACGCCGGCAACCGCGCCGCCCTCAACGCCGCCATCCTCCTCTACCAGCAGGGTGCCAAAGAGCTCACCGACGGCAAAGCCGACCAGGCCAAGAAAAGCTTCGAGCAGGCCCTCCGCTATGGCGATGAATACTCCGTGCAGGACGATGTGGTGGGCGCCGCAGCCTATGCCCTCCAGGGCGACTGCCTGGTGAACCTCGACCGCCTCGACGAAGCTGCCGGCAAATTCCAGAAAGCAATCAAGACCTCCGACGCAAACCCGGCCTACACCCCCTACTTCATGCTCAAGCTCGCCCGAGTTTACGAGGCTCAGAAAAAATATGCCGACCAGCTCTCGACCCTCGAGAAAATCAAGGCCGAATACCCCTCATACTGCGGACAGCACCGCGTGGACCTCGACGCCATGATTGACCTGGCCCGCCTGCGCTCCAACGCAAAATAACCCCGCAACACCTTAATATTTAGAAATACCTGAAAGGCTTCTCCCTCCGCCGCGAGGGAAAAGCCTTTCTTGCAAAATACCACTCTGAACAGTTAACTTATCACACTGAACAGCTACTTACTAACATAGAATAATGTCAACCAACACTACCGACAAGCCCCGCAAAGTAACCACCGCCACCCTCAGGCGCATGAAAGCCGAAGGCGAAAAGATAGCAATGCTCACCGCCTACGACTACAACATGGCCCAGCTCGTTGACGGAGCGGGAATGGATGTGATACTCGTCGGCGACTCAGCCACAAACGTGATGGCAGGCAACGCCACCACCCTGCCAATGACTCTCGACGAGATGATTTACCACGCACGGTGCGTGGTGCGCGCCACCGCACGCGCCCTGGTGGTGGCCGACATGCCTTTCGGCTCCTACCAGGTGAACGGCGACGATGCCATGCGCTCGGCGATACGCCTGATGAAGGAAGCCCTCGTAGAGGCCGTAAAGCTTGAAGGCGGACGCGAGATAGCACCCACAATAGCACGTCTGACAGCCGCCGGAATCCCCGTGATGGGGCACCTCGGGCTCACCCCGCAGTCCGTAAACCAGCTCGGAGGCTACGGCCTGCGCGCAAAGGAGGAGGCCGAGGCACAGCGCCTTATCGACGACGCCCTGGCCCTGGAACAGGCCGGATGCTTCGCCATCGTGCTCGAGAAAATCCCCGCACCGCTGGCCGAAAAAGTGTCGAAAACCCTCACCATCCCCACAATCGGCATCGGAGCCGGAGCCGGTACCGACGGCCAGGTGCTGGTAGTCAACGACATGCTGGGACTCAACTCCGGTTTCCGACCCAAATTCCTGCGCCTCTATGCCGACCTCGCCCCTGTGGTCGACCAGGCATTCCGCTGCTACATCTCCGATGTAAAGGCATCAGCCTTCCCCACCCCCGCCGAAAGCTACTGAACCCGATGCTAACGATGAAGATTGCCGGAAACCCTCTCGTTTCCGGCAATTTCATACCCTCACCGCCGGAGCCGTTTTAGTTCGGTTGCCATATTTTCTTCATAATTATTTGCAAATTCCGGGGAGGTTAGTAACTTTGCCTCGCCAAGCCGCCCGCACGGCGGCCGGGAGAATACTCCACACCGGCAATTCGGGCTTCCGCAAAGCCTGAAAGTGGAGGGACGGCTCTTCTCCCTTCTACAAAATAAAATAATCTGCGTCCCGTCTGGCAGAATGATTTCAGCCATCGCTCCAGCATCACCGGAGAATGGCCTTATAATCGTTCTATCCATGACGGACTTTTTTTCACACATAACGCGCCCCTGCCTGTATCCCCCCGCCGGGATACAGGCAGGGGCGCGTGTGTTCACCTGCACCAGCCTGTAAAACCTTATAAACATCATATCATAAAATCTCACAGACTTATGTTCAAATTTCTTGTAATCATTATCCGCTTCCCCCTCTGGCTCTTCTGCCACATTTTCATGGCGCCGCGATTCCGCATCACCCTGGTGCCGCGTAGCTGGCGCACCGCCAAGGCCAACAAATCATTCGACGTAAAGCGCCGCAAGGCGCAGCGCAAGGCCGACAAAGAATGGAACGCCGGCATTGACACCAACATCCGTCAGGCCCGCGAAAACATGAAACTCAACACAAGCCGCGGCGACACCAAGGGCTACCGCGATTACATCAAATCGCAGATGAGCCTCAAGAAATAATCCGCCTTAAGAAATAAATTAATCTTACTTGCAATACACACACACACAGAAACGGGGAGTTGCTGTCGCAGTAACTCCTCGTTAAATAATAAACCAATCATTATCACATTTCTTGCAATGGAAAGCATTGCTGCTTTGTATCATTAGAACAACCCCTCGCCCGGAATAGTTCACCACCCCTGCATTTTTTTGAAAAAAATTTCGGAAATTGCAGTCGCCCATAGGGGCGGCAACTGGTCGCGACCGCAACAAACACCTGAAACTCACCGCCCCTTGTTCTGGCGCACCGTGCCTTCATTATAATTTGCAACGGTCTGCGCGCAGAATGCATCGTAGCCTGAAGTTACTTTGCCGCTGCGGTAGTACTCATAAATCCCTTTCGACACAAGGCCCGACGAGAGAGCCGACTTGTAGAAAGTGTAGCCGTTGGTCGAAGCGAAGCGGGTGTAGCGCGAGTGTGAGTAGTAGTCGTAGTTGTCGACCATGGCCACCGAAATCAGACCGGTGTACATGATGCGGGGAAAGTCGATCACGGCCTTGGTGAGAAGATCCGCTCCCGGCCATCAATCCCGGACTGCCTTGTGGCCGTATCTGATTCGCCGGATTCCATCAAGAGGGGTGTACGGACGCTCCGTGGAGCGTCCCTACTGCGGGGGCGTCAGCAGGGAAACAGCACAAAGCCTCCGGCACTCGGCCCGGGGAGTGAACCCGGAGACCGGCGTGCCGGAGGCATATTTTCAGCGGATTACCGGAGCGTCAGGCGCCCAGAAGCTTTTCGAGGCGTTTGCGGATTTCCAGGAGGAATTCGCGCGAGTTTACCGCGCGCGGCTCAACGCCATGCATGAGGCTGACAAGATCCTTGGTCACGATTCCCTCGTTGAGGGTGTCGAAGCAGGCATCCTCCAACTGGCAGGCGAAGCGCACCAGTTCGGGCAGGCCGTCGAGCTCGCCGCGCTTGCGGAGCGCGCCGGTCCATGCAAAGATGGTGGCCATGGAGTTGGTCGAGGTCTCCTCCCCCTTGAGATGCTTGTAATAATGGCGGGTGACAGTGCCGTGGGCGGCCTCATATTCATATTTGCCGTCGGGCGACACCAGCACCGAGGTCATCATGGCCAGGGAGCCGAAGGCTGTCGACACCATATCGGACATCACATCGCCGTCGTAGTTCTTGCAGGCCCAGATGAAGCCGCCCTCGCTGCGGATCACGCGGGCCACGGCATCGTCAATGAGAGTGTAGAAGTATTCCAGTCCGAGACGCTCGAAATCAGACTTGTACTGCTCGAACACCTCGTCGAAAATCTCGCGGAAACGCGCGTCGTACTTCTTCGAGATGGTATCCTTGGTGGAGAACCACACATCCTGCTTTGTGTCGATGGCGAACTTGAAGCAGGAATGGGCGAAGGAGGTGATGGAGCGGTCGGTGTTGTGCATCCCCTGGAGCACGCCGGGGCCTTTGAACTCATGCACCACAACCTCCTGGCGGTCGCCGTCGGCTCCCTCGAAAACGAGTTTGGCCACACCTGCGCCGGCGGCACGGATCTCCACGTTCTTGTATACATCGCCATAGGCATGGCGCGCGATGGTGATGGGCTTCTTCCAGCTCTTCACCGCCGGCGAAATCGACGGTATGGTGATGGGAGTGCGGAACACCGTGCCGTCGAGCAGGCTGCGGATGGTGCCGTTGGGACTTTTCCACATCTGGTGGAGGTTATATTCCGACATACGGGCGGCATTGGGGGTGATGGTGGCGCACTTCACGGCCACACCATACTTCCGCGTGGCCTCGGCGGCTTCCACGGTGATGCGGTCCTCGGTGGCGTCGCGCTTCTCCAGGCCCAGGTCGTAATACTCCGTGCGGAGCTCCACAAACGGCAGGATGAGTTCGTCCTTGATCATCTTCCAGAGGATACGGGTCATCTCATCGCCGTCCATCTCCACCAGGGGAGTCGTCATCTTGATTTTTTCCATGATATCGGTTTTAGGTATTAGGTAACTGTTCGGAAATAGTTTATACTGAGCGGTCAGCTTATTCCAATGAGGGTGCGTCAGAATGCCGGAAACAGCCTTGAAGCAGGGACGCTCCGTGGAATCCGGTGTGTCATCGCGCCTGGCTGGCATAATAGTTCATCAGGCATCCGTCGGCGAGAATCTGCCGCTCGCCGGGGGTGAGATTCCTGAAATAAAGGTGGAGGGGGTGCGTAGCGCCGGCGGCGGTGATTACCTTTGCGTTAATCTCCTCGGCCCCGGAGAGGATAGCCTCGCGGATACCGGGCACAAACACGTAGTCGCCGGGGCTGAAGTCAAACTCCGTATCTTTGCTGATGGTGAAAGGCACGATGCCCCAGTTGATGCAGTTGGAGCGGTAGCGCTTGGTGGCGTACTCGTAGCAGATGTTGGCGTCGCCGCCGAGCACCTTTTGGCAGCTTGCCGCCTGCTCGCGCGCCGAGCCGTCGCCGGGACGGCAGGCGAACACACATGAGCCGAACGAGGTCTCATCTACATCGGCGCCGACGCGGGCCAGCACCTCCCTTACGGCGGCGGGGCACTCCCCGCGGCGGCGCAGAAGGTCGTCGTGCTGTATGCGCTTGCTGGCTCCCACATACTCCGGCACCCGGCGCGAGAGCGCGAATTCCGAAAGCTTCAGCGGATTGGAGCGGTAGCTCGAGGTCTCGCCCGAGGGAATCAGCTCGTCGGTAGTGGTCACCGGGTCGTGAATCACAGCCGCCAGCTCCAGGAGCATGTCGCGCTGCATGGGGTAGATAGTGGGCCAGTCCTTGATATTGGGGCCGTAGCGCAGCTCCACGTCCGGGTCCTCCTTGCCGAAGCCGTCGAACACGCGGCGCTCGTAGATTTTGCCGTCGAAATCATAGGGATGGTGGGTGTTGGTGTAGTCCACATCGGTGGCCGCCGTGATCACACCGCCGTTGGCCGCCGTGGCGGCGATAGAGCGGGCGTCCATCAGAGCCACCAGCGAAATCTGCCCCTGGCCGGGCTTGGAGCCCTCGCGGTTGGGGAAATTGCGGGTGGTGTGGCGGATGGAGAGGCCGTTGTTGGCAGGCACGTCGCCCGCGCCGAAGCATGGGCCGCAGAATGCCGGCTTGATTACCACGCCGGCCTCGAGCAGCTCCTCGGCCACCCCCTCGCGGGTCACGGCCATATACACCGGCACCGACTGCGGGTAGGCCGAAACGGTGAAATATCCGCTGCCCACCGACTGCCCTTTGAGAATGGATGCGGCCTCGGCGAGGTTGTCGTATGTTCCGCCGGAGCATCCGGCGATGATGCCCTGGTCGGCCATCACCTTGCCGTTGTGTATTTTGCCTGTGAGATCGATGTCGATTTTGTCGCCGAAGCGGCGGCGGGCGTCCTCCTCCACCTCGCGGAGAATACGCTCCGGGTCGGCCTGGAGCTCATGTATGGTGTAGGCGTTGGAGGGGTGGAACGGGAGCGCTATCATCGACTCCTGTGTGGAGAGGTCGATGCGTATCATGCCGTCGTAATAGGCCACATCGCCGGGCTTGATCTCCTTGTAGTCGTCCGGGCGCCCGTGCACGCGGTAATGGTTCTCAACCTCGCTGTCGGTAATCCATATAGAGCTGAGGCATGTGGTCTCGGTGGTCATGATGTCGATGCCGTTGCGGAAATCCACCGGGAGGTTCTTCACACCGGGGCCGGCGAACTCGAGCACCTTGTTTTTCACGAAGCCGCTGTCGAACACCGCCTTTACAAGCGAGATGGCCACATCGTGCGGACCGACACCCTTTTTCGGAGTGCCTTCGAGCCACACCAGCACCACCTCCGGGGCGTTTATATCCCATGTGTTGCCAAGGAGCTGCTTCACCAGCTCGCCGCCCCCTTCGCCCACACCCATGTTGCCGAGCGAGCCGTAGCGCGTATGGCTGTCGGAGCCGAGAATCATGTTGCCGCATTTCACCATCGCCTCACGTGCGTACTGATGGATTACGGCCTGGTTGGCAGGCACATATATGCCGCCGTACTTCTTGGCGGCCGAAAGGCCGAACACATGGTCGTCCTCGTTGATGGTCCCCCCCACCGCACACAGGGAGTTATGGCAGTTGGTCATGGCATAGGGCACGGGGAATTTCTCCAGGCCTGACGCGCGGGCAGTCTGTATGATGCCCACATAGGTGATATCGTGCGACATCATCGCATCGAACCTGATACGCATCCGGTTCCCCTTCCCGCCGTCGGCGTCATGGGCGCGGAGAATCCGGTATGTGATGGTGTTCTCGCGGGCCCGGTCGGGAGCAGGCAGCCCGGCGGTGTCGTTTGCGAATTCCTTGCCGTCAAGGAGATATACTCCTTTTTCGATAACATCAATCATGGTTTTGGATTTTAAGGTTGGTATTTTTCAGGTTGGTATTATCTTGTCGATGAAGAGTGTGAGCGACAGCATGTCGGCCGCCCCTCCGGGCGAAATGCCGCGGGCCGCAAACTCTTCGTTGAGCACCCGCATGGCCTCGCACACATTGTGCGCCTCCAGTTGCCGGGAAAGCTCCAGCGAGCGCGCCTTGACCTCGTCGGCCACCGCGGCGCCACACCGGTAGAGTATGTTGGAATCGTCGAGCTCCGACATGATGCGCAGCAGCGTCAGGAGCCGCGCGGCGTCGGTGTCAGGCCCGGGCAGAGAGCGCAGAAACGGCACCCACGAGCTGTAGACCCGGGCATACCCCTCACGTGCGCTGGCAAGGGCGCCACCGCGGCCGAACCGCCTTATCGCCACCCCGCCGTGGGTATCCTCCGGCTGCTCGAAGCCGGCAGCCTCCTGAGCCACAGCCTGCTGAAGCGCGGCCGCCGACGGCATCGCCCCTCCGGCAACCAGGCGGCAGGCCGCCGCCAGTGTCAGCCCCAGGCAGAACAGCGCCCCCTTGTGGGTGTTGACCCCTCCGGTGGCGCGGAACATGGCCGCCTCGGCCTCCACCCCCAGGGCTCGGATAGCAGCGCCGGGCTCACCGCGCCATGCCGCCACGGCGATTGCCGCGAACCACGGGGCAAGCGAGTCGATGCCGCGCTGCATCAGGTGGAAGTCCATATCGCGGTGGGCGCCGCTGTCGTGGCAGTCGACAAGCCCCGGCTTCGGGGTTGTGGCAAGCTCGCTGCGGAGCGCCGCCACGGCCATATGCGCCATTACATAAGGTATGCTCTCGCGCGCGGACAGCTTTGCCACAGCCGCCAGGCCCGACGGGCGCCGCATGGCCGCACGCACGGCCGAGGCGCTCACCGCCACGCCGTCGCACTCCAGCCGCTCCATCACCACGACTTCAATCCCGGATTCGGGCAATATCCGCTCCATCAGCTCGTTATACCGGGCTGTAAGGGGATCGGACGGCTCCGAGCCGGCAAACCGCACCACGGCTCCCAGCGCCGGCGCAATGCATCGGGCGAATATATCGAGGTCAAGGGCGATATGGATATCGGTGGCGTCGGTCACCTGCTTGATGAAATAGGAGGGGAAGGTGGAGGCGCTCACCGTGTAGGGACTGCCGGGGCACACGGTGACATTGCCGGCCGAAGCCGTGGAGCGCCGCAGCACGGCAATCCGCTCCTCATAGGTGAATTCATTGGCATCGTTGTCGGCCACCGGAATGATGTAGAGATTGTCGACCCGGGCGGCCGCACGGCGTATGAGCCACAGATGCCCCTGTGTAAGCGGATTGGCATTCATCACTATCACACCGTTGCGCCCCGGGCGCCGGAGCCGGGCCAGAGAGCGCAGATAGGTGGGGAGACCGCGGGGGTCCGACTCCATCAGCACCGCGCCGGAAGAGCTGCCGACCGGCCGGAAGGCGAGGCTCCTGAACAGACTGCCGTATTCCGGACGGGTGAACACCATCACATTGCTGTGGCCGCGGTCGGCGGCCTCGGCCAGCAGACGCGACACCAGCGCCGCCGTGTACGGGCCGCCGCGCAGCGGGGCGGCCACAGCCACCTCCTTGATGATGTTGCCGCACAGGCTCGCCGTTCCGGCCAGAGTGTCGTCGGGGCCGAATATCCCCAGGGTGAAGTCCACGCGCTCCTCACGCAGGCCGTTCTCAGCAAGGAAAGCGGCCCACTGCGCATGAAGCGACCTCACTTCATGGTGTATCGTGCGAATCTCGTATCCTTCCGAAGTATTCATCTGTAAGGCTGCGGATATAAGCGGTAAGTTCGTCAATGGAGTGCTTCCTCTCCCTCATGCATATCCTGGCGTTGTCGCCGCATAAAAGGCATCGGCGGGGAGCGCCCCCCGAGCCGGTACGGCTAAGAGGCACCCCGTCGGGGCCTATCACGTCGATGTCGAACAGACGTCCCAGCGGGTGGGTCTCCTCCACCCTCACGGCCAGGCGCTTGGCCTCCGCGCAGGTGGTGTCAACAAGAAAGAAGCCCTCGTAGCCCGTGGGGAGGTCGCGGCTCACCTCCTCCCTCACAAGTCCGTCAAAAGCCTGCCGCAGGGCGCGGTCCATGGCTCCGGCTATGCGGAGGGTCACTTCGGTGCGCTTCTCGGGACCGGGCACCACCACCGTGGCCACCACAAGGGCGAGTCCCGGGGCGGAAGCCAGCATACGGCGCTGCAGAAGGGAGCGCTCGTCGCGCGAGGCAAGAACCATTTCAAGAGTCACTGCCATAGGTCGTAAGCCGATATGTGTATGGGGGAGGAGGGGCCGTCGTTCAGTCGTCGGCCGGCTCTATGTTCTTTATCACATCCATCACGGAGCCGTCGCGGTTCATCACCACGCCCACCACCTTGTTGCCGAAGGGGAGCGGAGCCGCCCGGCCGATGATGGAGCGCGCCTTGTCGCGCAGCCACTCTATGCCTACCACATTCATCCCCTTCTCCCTGAGCCTTGCGGCAAGGTCGGGGCGCGCCGGATTCACGGCAATGCCGTATTCGGTCACTATCACATCGACAGTGCTGCCCGGAGTGATAAGAGTGGTCACCTCGTCGACTATGCAGGGGATGCGGCCGCGCAGCAGCGGGCATACGATTACCGACAGCGCCGAGTCGGCGGCAGTGTCGGGATGGCCGCCGATGGCTCCGCGTATGATGCCGTCGCTACCCACCAGCACGTTGACATTGAAATTGACATCGGCCTCAAGAGCCGAAAGTATCACCACATCGAGGTAATGCACCGCCGAGCCGGGTTCGTCGGCCGAGGCATACTCGCACGACGACACCTCCTTGTGGCTGCGGTCGGTCATGAGCGATTCGGCCGCCACCTTGTCGAACGACTGCACGTCAATAAGGCGGTCGATAAGCCCCTCCTGGTGCATACGCACCATGTGGGCCGTGATGCCCCCCAGGGCGAACGAGGCCTTTATCCCCTTCTCTATCATCGACTCGCGCAGGAATTTGACAGCCGCCAGCGAGGCACCGCCCGAACCGGTCTGTATCGAGAATCCGTCATTGAAATATCCCGAGTTCTCTATCACCCTGGCAGCCTGCTGCGCCAGGAGTATGTCGCGCGGGTTCTTGGTGTCGCGTATAGCTCCGGAAGCGATTTTCGAGGAGTCGCCCACCGAATCGACCTCCACCACGAAGTCAACATCGTGCTCTGAGATTGAGTTCGGGGTGTTGGGATATGGCACGAGGTCGTCGGTAATCACCACCACCTTGTCGGCATAGCGGGCGTCGGGCAGCGCATACCCCAGTGAACCGCAGATGGACCTGGCGTTGGGCGAGCGCGAATATCCGCAGGCGTTGCCCAGGGGGTCGGACGAAGATGTGCCCAGGAAAGCCACATCGATATGGAGGTCGCCCGAGGCGATGGCACTGCCGCGGCCGCCATGGCTGCGGAACACCACCGGCTCATCCATAAGCCCGTGCGAGATGCACTGCGCCAGCTCGCCGCGCAGGCCTGAAGTTGAGATGCGCGAAATCACGCCGTTGCGTATATGCCCTATCAGGGGGCTGTGCACATCGGAGAGGCTCGATGCCGCCAGGTGCAGGTTCCGGAAACCCATCTGCGCGAGTTTGTCCACAACCATGTTCACCACCTTGTCGCCGCCGCGGAAATGATGGTGGAAAGAGATAGTCATGCCGTCGGTCAGGCCGCTGCGCCTTATCGCCTCCTCGAGCGTGGCCAGCTTGGGGCTTTTCTTCTGGAACTCGAGGCGCGCCTCAGTGATTTTGCCGGCTGTGCCGGGGCTGTAAACGTGTTTTCCCATCCGCTGCGCGGCATCTGCCACAAGTGCCGCACGTTCGTATATCGTGTTCATATGCAACTATTTAAAAAGCGGTTCAGAAGCTTATGCCTCACTTATGATTCCCGATGCGATTGCCAGGTCGATGGTGCGCTGGGCGCGTATCACCACCGGACGGTCAACCATCTTGCCGTTGACCGACACCACACCCGAGCCGCGGCGCTCGGCCTCGCGTATGGCGGCGATGATGGCGCGCGCCTTCTCTATGGCCCTGGGGGTGGGGGCGAACACCTCGTTTACAATCTCTATCTGCCTGGGGTTGATAATCGACTTGCCGTCGAAGCCGAGGGTATGTATCAGCTCCACCTCCTTGCGGAAGGTCTCCATATCGTCGAGATTGGAGTACACCGTGTCGAGGGCGTCGATTCCGGCGGCACGTGCCGCCACCACGATAGTCTCGCGCGCCAGGCGCAGCTCGTCGCCGCCGGGGGTGCGCTGGGTCTTGAGGTTGGCGCAATAGTCCTCGGCACCGAGGGCTATACCCATCATCCGCGGCGAGGCCGTGGCTATGGCATAGGCGTTGACCACACCCAGGGCGCTCTCTATCGCCGCCATAATGCGTGTGCGGCCGAGGCACCCGATTTCGCGCTCCACCTTCTCGATTTCGCGCTCCACCTCCTCCACCTCGGCGGCGGTCTCGGTCTTGGGCATACGGATCACGTGCACGCCGGCCTTCACCACAGCCTCGATATCCTTTCGGCCGTAGGGAGTGTTGAGCGGATTGATACGCACCACCATCTCCGTGTCGCCGTAGTCCACACTCCTGAGAGCATTATATACAAGGAGCCTGGCGGTATCCTTCTCGGCGATAGTCACGGAATCCTCGAGGTCCAGCATTATGGAATCCGGCCCGTAGATATGGGCATCGGCCATCATTCCCGGATTGTTTCCGGGCACGAACATCATGGTTCTTCTAAGTCTTTGCATGGTTTCGTGAAATTAAGGCAAGTAACTGGTCTGAAAATATTGGGGGGATGTTCAGTCGTTCCACACATCCCTGCCGGTGGCACGCACCGCGGCGGCGGTAACGCGAGCGCGAATAGTACAGTCGAGCGCGCCCTTGTCGGTGGCGTAGACCACGGCGCTGTCCACCCCGAGCTCCCGGAGGGTGGAGTCGATCACACTACGGATCTGGGCGCCGAACTGGTATGCGACCGTACTGTCAAGATTGATTTCAATTCCATTGCCGTCATTGGGACTGATTCTCACCAGAATATCTCCCGATTCGAGAGTCCCGGCCTGGGCGTTCTTGATTCCCATGGTAAAACAGATTTAGAGGTTAGGTTTGTGTCGGTAGTTTTTTCATGGTCGGAGCGCTGGGCTTCCGCAGGGGAGCGCCGCGCCCTTGCGGCAGTCAACCCTGTGGCCGCAAACTTAAGAATAAAAAGGAATAAAAAAAAATTTTATTACGGAATTTTTTCCGTAATGCATAATTTTCCCATTTTCAGGCCACCGGCGCCCGCTCCGCAGTGACTGCTGCGGATGCTTTGCCGTAATTACAGGTTGTTGAAAAACTTGAGGAGGGAGGTGGGAGGAGCGCGGGGGTCAGCGGCGTTGGCGGAAGAAGTCGCGCATAAGGGAGGCGCATTCGTCGGCGAGCACACCGGCGATTACCTCGGCGCGCGGATGGAAGGGGGATTCATAGGTCAGGACCGAATAGCCGCGCTTTTCGTCGGCGGCGCCGTAGACTATGCGGCGCAACTGGCTCCAGGCTATGGCTCCGGCACACATCAGGCAGGGCTCCACGGTGACGTAGAGGGTGCAGTCGGTGAGATATTTTCCGCCGAGGGTCTGGGCCGCGGCGGTGATGGCCTGCATCTCGGCGTGGGCGGTGACATCGGCCAGGCGCTCCGTGAGGTTGTGGCCGCGCCCCACCACCCGGCCGCCGCACACCACCACGGCCCCGATGGGAATCTCCCCCTCGGAGGCCGCCATGCGTGCCTCGGCCAGCGCCAGGCGCATGAAGCGGGCGTCATTATCTGCGGAGGTCATCGCTGCGGGGTGTTATGGTCAGTGTGAGCCCCTCGCGTGCGGCGAGGGTGCGGGGGAATATCTCTCTTGCCTGGCGCAGGTGCTCCTCCTCGTTGCGGTAGGATGAGGCGAAATGCCCCAGCAGCAGCGAGCCTGCTCCGGCGTCGCGCGCCGTGGCGGCAGCCTGCGCCGCGGTGGAGTGGAAGTGCACCGCGGCCTTGTCGGCGCGGTCGTCGGCATATGTGGCCTCGTGGTAGAGGAGGTCGGTGCCTGCGAGGGTCTGCGCCAGTTCGGGCATGTAGACCGTGTCGGAGCAGTAGGCATAGCTGCACGGGCTCACATCGCGGCCCGAGCAGCGGAAAAGGAATCCCGATGCCGGCACGCGGTGGCGCAGGGGGAAGGCCTCGGTCTCCACGCCGCAGCCGTTGAAGTCGTCGTGCAGAATCACCTCGCGGCGCCCCGGGGTGATGATGTTGAAATCGAGGAGAAACGGAGGCTCGGGGCAGAAAAACGACAGTATGCGGCGGAAAATCTCCTCCCCTTCGGCGAAAGTGTGCACCGTCAGCGGGGCACGGCGGCCGTTCATCACCATGGTGTTGATAAGCCCGGGGAGCCCCATGCAATGGTCGGCGTGGAGGTGCGACAGGAATATGTGGTCGAGGCGCGAGAGCTTCAGCTTCTGCCTGAGCATGGAGTGCGCCGCCCCCTCGCCGCAGTCAATCATCAGCAGCCGGGAGTTTACCTCCAGCACCTGGCAGGCGGGGAGATGGCGCGGTGTTGGGGTTGCCGAGCCGCAACCGAGTATATGGAGTCTGATCATCGGCCTTGTAGTATTTCGCGCAGGGTTGAGAGTTTGTTGAGAGCCTGGAGCGGCGAGAGGTTGTTGATGTCGAGGCCGAGCAGTTCGTCGCGTATCTGCTCCAGCACCGGGTCGTCGAGCTGGAAGAAGGAGAGCTGCATACCGTCGGGCGCGGCTTCCTGACGCGGGTGCTTCCCGCTGCCCGCTGCCACAGCGGATGATTTCGCCGACGGGGTGATTGCGGCGGTCGCCACAGGCTGCGACACTGCCGGGGAGGCGGTGTCGATGGCGCCCTGGCGGCGGTTGGCTTCCTCAAGCTGGCGCAGCACCGTGGCGGCGCGCTCCACAATGGAGCGGGGCATCCCCGCCAGACGCGCCACATGGATACCGAAGCTGTGCTCCGAGCCTCCGCGCTGAAGTTTGCGCAGAAACACCACCTTGCCGTCGATCTCCTTCACCGCCACCGAGTAGTTCACCACTCCGGGGTAAAGCGCCTCCATCTCGTTAAGCTCGTGGTAGTGGGTGGCGAAGAGGGTTTTGGGGCGCAGAGGCGAGGCGTTGATATGCTCCACGATGGCCCAGGCAATCGAGATGCCGTCGTAGGTGGAGGTGCCGCGCCCCAGCTCGTCGAAGAGTATGAGCGAGCGCTCGGAGAGGTTGTTGAGAATCGAGGCCGCCTCGTTCATCTCCACCATGAAGGTCGACTCGCCGAGCGAGATATTGTCGGAGGCGCCGACGCGGGTGAAAATCTTGTCGACCACACCGATATGCGCGGCGTCGGCGGCCACGAACGAGCCGATTTGCGCCATCAGCACATTCAGGGCCGTGGAGCGCAGCAGCGCCGACTTACCCGACATGTTTGGTCCGGTAATCATCATCACCTGCTCGCCGGCGTTGTCGAGTGTGAGCGAATTGGCTATATATGGAGTGCCCGGGGGGAGCTCGCGCTCAATCACCGGGTGGCGTCCGGCGGTTATCGATATTTCGAGCGAGTCGTCGACCACCGGACGGCAGTAGCGGTTCTCGCGTGCGCACACCGTCAGCGCCAGCAGGCAGTCAAGGCGCGCCAGCACCTTGGCGTCGGCCTGAATGGCCGGCACGTAATCGTTGAGCGCCCCCACCAGGGAGGCGTAGAGCTTGTTCTCGAGCACCTCGATACGCTCCTGGGCGGTGAGTATCTTCTCCTCGTATTCCTTAAGTTCGGGGGTGATGTAGCGCTCGGCGTTGACCAGCGTCTGCTTCCGTATCCAGCCGTCTGGCACCTTGTCGCGGTGGGTGTTGGTCACCTCGATGTAGTAGCCGAACACATTGTTGTAGCCGATTTTGAGCGAGCCGATGCCGGTGGCCTCGATTTCGCGCTGGCGTATCTTCTCAAGGTATTCCTTACCCTGTGTGGAGATGGCGCGCAGCTCGTCGAGCTCGGTGTCGACTCCGGGGGCTATCACCGGGGTGCCGCGCCCCAGGGCGTTGGGGGCGTTTTCGAGCACCTCGCGGCGTATGCGGTCGCGTATCAGCGGGCAGGGGTTGAGCTGCTCGCCCATAGAGCGGAGTGCGTCGAGGTCGGAGCCCTGGCATATCCGCTTGACCGGCTCCAGAGCCTCCAGTGCCATGCGCAACTGCACCACCTCGCGGGGGGTGATGCGCCCCGTGGCCACCTTGCCCACCAGGCGCTCCAGGTCGCCGATGCGTCCCAGCAGCTCCACCAGAGAGTCGCGCCCTTCGGGGTCGCGGAAAAAATGCTCCACGATGTCGAGGCGCCGGTTGATGTTCACCGGGTCCTTCAGCGGGAAGGTAATCCATCGGCGCAACATGCGGGCGCCCATCGGCGAGACCGTGCGGTCGAGCACGCTCAGAAGGCTCTTCCCCTCGTCGCCGAGGCTCTGGAGCAGCTCCAGGTTGCGGATGGTGAATTTGTCGAGGCGCACATAGCGGTCCTCCTCTATGCGGCTCAGGCGTGTGATGTGGCCCGTGTGGGTGTGGTGTGTAAGGTCAAGGTAGTGGAGTATGGCTCCGGCGGCCACCACTGCCAGCGGTATGCCGGTGATGCCGAAACCCTTGAGCGAGGCGGTCTCGAACTGCTTGAGCAGGCGGTCGCCGGCGGCCTGGGGGGTGAACACCCAGTCCTCCAGCTCGAAGGCCAGGTAGCGGCCGTTGAAGCTGTCGAGCCTCTGGCGGCAGCCACGCTCCACCAGCACCTCCTTGGGGGCGAAGTTGCCCAGCAGTTTGTCAACGTAGTCAACGGAGCCTTGCGCGGCCATGAACTCGCCGGTGGAGATGTCGAGCAGCGCCACCCCCACCTCCGCCTCGCGCGAGAAGTGGAGAGCGGCCAGGAAATTGTTCTCGCGGTGCGACAGTACATTGTCGCCCAGCGCCACGCCGGGGGTCACCAGCTCGGTGATGCCGCGGCGCACCATGCGGTTCTTCACCGTCTTGGGGTCCTCGAGCTGCTCGCAGATGGCCACGCGCTTGCCGGCGCGTATCAGGCGGGGCAGGTAGGTGTCGAGGGCATGGTGCGGAAACCCGGCCAGCTCCACCGACGAGGCGGAGCCGTTGGCGCGGCGCGTGAGCGTTATGCCGAGAATCTCGGAGGCCGTGACGGCATCGTCGGAGAAGGTCTCGTAGAAGTCGCCCACACGGAAAAGGAGCACCGCGTCGGGGTGCTTCCGTTTCATCTCGAAATATTGCTTCATCAGGGGAGTCTCAACAACCTTTTTTGCCACGGCCTTGGAATTTTTATAGATTAAACCATTGCAAATGTACGAAAATCCCCTCAAACGGCAAAACAGGCGCTCCGGGGGCCGGGTGTTCACATTTATTTTTATCAACCTCTTTTTTTTTAAACAACCTCTTGGGCCGGATAGATACGAAAAAAGGCGCGGGTGCCTCACGGCAGCCGCGCCCAACACTAAAATTGAGTTTTGTGTTGTGTTGTGTCTTTACGATTGTCAGCGGTAGAGTTCCTTGGTCACCTCGGTGCCGCGGCGTACCATGTACACCTGGCCGGGTTCAGGCTGAGCCACACGGATACCCTGGAGGTTGAAGAACTCGGCGTCGCTCCAGTCGGTGTCGGCCTCCACGCCGTCGATGGCGGTGAGTACCAGAGGTTTGACATTGAGCTGACCTTCGACCGCGTTCATTGTCAGCACCTTGATGTTGTTTTCATCATCGGCGCGGGCAGCACGCATGGAAGCAGTGCCGGCGGCATCCTTCTTCACGATGAAGGGATAGTGGTAAACCACATAGCCGTCGATATTGGGGATTTTCTGCCATGCGGCATCGGTGTCGCCGGCTTTCTTCTCGGCAGCCGAGAAGTAGTCGACGTAAACCGGCAGACGGCCTTCATCGGCTGCAAACCGCGACCAGTTGTCGGTGGCATGGTCGTAGGTGCCGTTGTAGGGGGTGTAGCTGAGCAGGCAGTCATAGAAGTCGGAGCCACCCTTGACGTTGGCGTGAGCTACCACACCGCCGTTTGCCTCCTTGGCCGAGGTGGAGCCGAACTCGCAATCGAACTGGGCGGCACGCTCCTCGGAACCCTTGAGATAGAAGCCGGGGCGCACAACCATCCCGGACTCGGCAACATTGTTGAAGGTGATGTTGGCCTGGAGCTCATGCACGTAGTAGCGCTTGTTGTCGGTGGCAACCTGCTCGTTTGTGAGCGCCTGAGCCTTGACTGTGATGTCAGGACGTACAAGCTCGACAGCGGCGTTGCCTGTGGCGCGGGTCATTTCGGCAGGTTTCATTGAGCGCGAGCCGAGGGTGTAGGTCACATCGGCCAGGGCATAGACCGGCAGCTTGGCATCGGCGTCGACGGTCATGTATTCCTTGCCGTCGGCCTCGTAGTCGAGTTTCCTGGCAATGGCGGTCACGTCAAGACCTTCCTGCACGGCCACGGCCTTGAGACCTCCGGCGTCGACAGCCGGGAGAGCCTCGCGGGCCATATCGGCATCGGAAGCAGCGTAGGCGATGGTGAAGTTATCCTTCACTTTCTGCGTAACGGCCGGCTCCTCGAGGGTAAATATTGCGTCGAGGCGGTTGGCCTGGCTGTAATGCACGGGGGCGACAAGCTTACTGCCGTTATGCGAGCCCATAGGCATGGCAGCCTCGGGGGTGCGCTTGCCGGCGAAAATCTCGTGGGCGGCATCTTCGCCGTCACCGCCGTTGTCAACTACAACCTGCGCGCTCTTGAATTCGAGTTCAACGCCGGGCACCACGAAGGGAGCGTCAACGGTGTTCATGCCGAAGTTTGCGGCGGCGAAGATAGTCTCCCACTTGGGGTTGCGCTTGAGGAAGAGCTGGAAGTTATAGTCTTCATCGGGATGCGACTTGACGATATTCTCCCATACCAGTCGGCGGCCGATGTGGTTCTGCTCGAAAGGGATGAAGATATAGGCGCGGTCGGTTGTCACAAGCTGGCCGTTGACCATCTGTTCGAGGCCACCCTCCTTCTGCACGAACTTGTCGATTGTGCGCACCTCGGAGTTGTCGTGGGCGGTGCAGATGTATGTGGCGGCGGTGGCGTTGTTGAAGTCGTCCATCACCTTGGGGTCGATTGTCACATAGTAGCCTTCGGCCAGGTCGTTGATGCCGTGGCCTTCGAAGGAAGCGGTGTTGAGGTAGTTGGCTAGGTCGAGGTCAAGCTCCATGTCGAAAGAGTAGAGAGTCTTGCCGTCGGCGCTCTCCTCGGTGATCTGGCGGGCCTGTCCGACAACGGGCACTGTGGCGTCGAAGAGGGTCACGCGGTTCGACCATGCCTCGCGGTTTACCTCGCGGCCTTCGGCATCGACCATTGTCACAATCACACGGTAGCGGTATGTGCCGGCGCGGAGGTCGGAGTCGGTGACCTGCTGGTCGGCCATGAAGTCGCCGATAGTCTTGTCCTGGCATTCGACATCCTCCACGGGGTTGGTGCCGTTGAACTCAAACTTGTCGGTTTCCTCGTTGAGCTTGTAGCGCTCGATCACATAGTGTGTCACGGGGAGAGCCTTCTCCTCGTCGGTGAGAGGATTGGCGGGGTCGGGGATATTCCATATATATTCGATCTGCGAGCCGAGAGTGCCGCGGATAGCCTGGATGGCGGAGCCGCAGCGCTCGATGATAAACTGCACCACGGAGTTGTCAAAGCCGGCGACGGGGTCGTACCACACGATCACACGCTTGAAGTAGGTGAGGTTGCGGATCCAGAAGTCGGCCTGGTTCTTGTCGCGTGCGGTGCCGTACACACCCACGGTGTTGTTTTTCTTCATGATGTCGTAGCCGCGTACCTCGGCGCCCGTACCGTTGCCGTCGGCGTTGGAGCACTGGGTGTCGTCGCCCGAATGGCATCCTTCATGGCCGTGGCCGCCGTTGGCGTAATACCAGCGTGCGCTCTGGGGATCCTCTGCGCCCGAGCAGTCGTTAACCTTGCGGCCGCCGCCCCATCCGGTCCAGATTTTGAAGAAGTCGTCCATCCACATATCCTTCACCACGAAGCACTCCCACTTGCCGCCCGTACGATTGCCATATGAGATGCCATTTGAGGTGCCGCCGTTGTGATAGCGCAGGAACTCGTTGTAGTTGATGTTATCGCCGATAACTACATTCTGGTCAGCAGTGCCGTTGTTGCCAAGGTAGCCGGTGCCGTTGTTGAAGCGTCCGTAGTAGTCGCGGTAAGGGTCTTCGGCAAGCTCGGCCTCATCAAATGATTTGGCGTTGCGCATGATGACCGACTGCGAGGTGTAGTTGAAGTCATGGCCATCGCGGATCTTCTTGTTGAAGAAGGTGGGGTGCTCGTCAAGCCAGTCCGACTGGAACACGGTCTGATAGAAGAGCATACCGGCGGCGTCGCGGTAGGGCACACCGGTGGTGGGATTGTACTGCACCCATGATTCCTGCCATGAGGAGGACTTGTCTTTGGCGAAAAGACCGGCCTGGGTCATATCAGCCTCGGGCAGACCATCGTTGATAATGTTCTGTCCTACGAGCGAGAGGGTGATGTAGTCGGTCACAGGCTCGGAAGTGTAGACAAACTCGATGTCCGTGGGGTCGCCGGTGGAGGGGTCGACCGTGAGGATAATCTCCTTTACAACCACACCGGGGTCGTTCGTCACGCTGCCGTCGTTATACAGGCGAGTGTTGTCGGAGTAGAATTTGCTGGAGTTGGTAGTGTTGGGGAAAACATCGCGGTAGAAAGCGAACTTGCCGTTGGCCGAGAGGCTGACCTTGGAGTTGTTGGGGCGGATGTCGGCGCCGTTGGCCGAGAAACGGTAGTAGCGGCTGTTGGCATAGTTGTCGTAGCGCGACACCTTGGCCACGGAGAGCAGACCGGTGTACATCACGCGGGGAGTGGTGATTTTATACTGGGTGTCGCTGATGCGCGTCATCTCCCACTCGGGCTGCAGGCGCCAGTCGGCCATACGTGTGCCCACGATGAAGTAGTGCGACTGAGGCTGTGTGCCGGCCTCGTCCTTGAAAAAGTGACGGGGGAGCAGCGGGAGGTTGGCCTTGGTGCGCTCGTCGGTAATTACGGGGAGCGCCACCTTTTCGTAAGTGAGGTCAGTGATTCCTCGTTCGGCGTCATATTTGAATTTTACGGTCACGTTGTGGTTCTTCGAGCCAGGCACAAAGAGCACCGAGCGCGATTCGTGGCGGCCGAAATCGGGGTTGCCGCTCTCGGCCAGAGAGTAGTCGATCTCCTCGTCGGGGTCAACGAAGCGGTAACGAGGGAAGCCGTTATCAAGACGGTCGGTATTTATATTGCAGTCGGAGAGATAGAAATACTGGTTATGGTTCATCCTGTTGTTGATGGTGAAAGAGTAAACACCATCGGCATCGGCCCGCAGAGGATTCGAGTTATGCACCCACTTGGCGTTATCGCCATGATAACCCCAGTAAACGGGAATGCCCACACCGCTTCCGCCGGTTGTATAGGTGAAGCTGAGTTTCTCGTTGGTATTGGAGTCTTTACCGTTTTTGGTAACAGTGATTGTGTGTGCTCCCGGCTGGGAAATCTTCAGCACGGCCTTTACCTTTCCCTGGAGTTTCAGTTCCTGGTTAATGGCGATTTCATTCTGAACATTGTCTGTCTGAGGTCCGAAAGTGTACTGCACCCAGGCTGATCCCTGGAGATACTCCCAGTCTTCAACACTTATGCCGTCAACGCATTTGTCGGCCGAAAGGTAATCGGAAGCGAGCATAAAAAGCACATTTTTGCCTGACTCCACAGCCGGGAAGGTGTAGGAAAATGACTTGTCGCCATCAGAAATCATCTCCTGCTTGCCGGTCCAGTCTCCGCCGTTGACAGAGTACAGCACGTACATCTTTGAGGGGGAATAAGCAGCAAGAGCAGTGTGCGGCAGCACACCGAAGGCTATGAGTAGGCATAGCCACGACAAAACTCTTTTCATATGGTAAAATAATGTAAGTAAAGTTTGTTAAAGATAATTCAGGTTAAATGGTATGAAAAAGTAAGAGAAAGCAGGGGGGTGGTGAACGGTATGAATTTCATCCGGGCGGCAATGTCGCCCTTACCTGCAGTTTAAGGTATAAATTTCGCTATTTTGCAACGATAGGACTTATAAATAAAAGCGATTGAAACTTAAACTATAAAAAGGTATCTGAATGCCCAATAGCACACAAAAGTACAAAATGTTTGGACTACCCCTCCCATTTAACATTTCTTAACTTTACTTTAAAGTATATGTAACTATTCAGCGGACATGTTACGGCGATAATGTGGAATAGACATCACCATTATAGGTAAATTTAACCTGCTGGTTTTATAGAGATTAGCGGCAATTTTATTTGGTAAAGTCAAATAAGTTTTGTA
>SCEJ01000127.1 GCA_004102785.1 Muribaculaceae bacterium Isolate-013 (NCI) | reverse complement strand
AGAGGTTGTCTAAATTTTATTGATTAGGATTTTTATGGCGGCGAAATCAATCATTTCTTCCGCTGATTCATTCAGTATCTCATAGTTCCGGGAGAGTCTGCGGCAAGAGTCAAGCCATGCGAAAGTCCTCTCAACCACCCATCTGAGCGGCTTTGGCAGGAATCCCTTAACTCCATTGGGGATATTGGATACCTCAAGCTCGATGCCGAAGTCTTTTTCAATGTCTTTGTCCACGTCTCCCCGATACCCTCGGTCGCACAATACCTTGCGCAGGTCTTCCCATACATCATCCGCCAGTCCGCATAGCTCATGAGCCATTTTTGAATCGTGAATACCGGCGTTACAGACTTTCCTCGCAAGGATGAAGCCATTGCGGTCGGTGATGATATTCCTTTTGACACCCTTGACTTTTTTGTTGCCGTCATATCCGTTATCTCCCTGTCTGCTACCCCATTTGACACTTTGGGCATCC
This sequence comes from Muribaculaceae bacterium Isolate-013 (NCI), assembly GCA_004102785.1. Lineage (GTDB taxonomy): Bacteria > Bacteroidota > Bacteroidia > Bacteroidales > Muribaculaceae > UBA7173. Next base: position 397 of record SCEJ01000127.1, on the reverse strand, counting down.
ATCGCGCCAACACTCGGACTTGATGCCTGGCCGCGTTTGCGACGTATCTTTCTGATGAGTTTCTCAAGGAAATGCTCGACACGACCCTCTTGTCTCCATTTATGGTAGTAATAATAGACACTTTTCCACGCGGGATAGTCGTGAGGCAACCTTCGCCATTGACAACCGCTGACCAATAGGTAAAGGATAGCTTCAAAAACTGATTGTAGTGAATATTTTCTCTTGCGTCTATCATTTTCAAGGAATTCTTTGTTTATATAAGACCACTGACCCTCGGTCAGATGTGTCTGATAGAGATTGATTTCGTGCATAATATTAGCTTTTCTCCTTCAACACTCTGATTGAGGGTTTGTTATGCCTAATAACATTATTTCGCACTAATTTTTAGACAATCTCT
>SCEJ01000126.1 GCA_004102785.1 Muribaculaceae bacterium Isolate-013 (NCI) | reverse complement strand
GAGACAGTTTACGCGTCTCGGCAAGCAAACTGGCTGTTATCTCACGCAATGAGTCGAATCGCATTATCACCGCATAGAGCATTACCACCAGATGAATCCAGCAGTTAAACCGTTTGGTATATCTCTCTCCTCCGTATTCGCGGCTAAAGTGAAGAATTTTCGACTTGTCAAGCAATTTTATTACCTGACCATAGAGCGGCTGTCCGCTAAAATGACTACTTTTGGGCATAGTTTAGAATATGTTTTGGCCAACACAAACTAAACTAAAAGGACTGACTCCTGCAATAGGTGCCAGTCCTAATTTTGTTTTGCCTCAAAAAGTTTTATCGGACAGCAATAAATTTCTTTAAAATAAACAAATTAAACGCCCTAATAGGTTTGACGTCAATTCAACATTATTGCCGTAGTGTGTCCGCTGAATAGCTACATGCAGTTTTTCTGAGATTTACGAATATCCCGGGATGGATTGTCAGCTTTTGTTATGGTGGAGTCAATTGTGGTCGCTGTTTGTGTGGATATCGTTCTGTCGAATAACTTTGGCAGGGGAGCCTACGGCTATGGCTCCGGTGGGGATGTCGCATAACACGGTCGCTCCTGCTCCGATGATTGCCCAGGGGCCGATAGTGATCCCAGGAATTACTGTGGCGCCCGCTCCGATCCAGGCACCTTCACCTACGGTTACGTTGCCGCACAATGATGCATTGGGGGATATGTGGGAAAAGTCGCCAACCACACAATCATGGTCGACGGTAGCACCTGTGTTGATGATGCAATGGCTACCGATTCGGGCATCGGCCTGTATGACAGCTCCCGGCATTATCACTGTTCCTTCGCCGATGGCTGCTGTCGGCGAAACTACTGCTGCGGGATGAATGG
>SCEJ01000125.1 GCA_004102785.1 Muribaculaceae bacterium Isolate-013 (NCI) | reverse complement strand
GTCCCGTATATGGGTTTTGTCAGTAAGCGAGATTCCAAGAATCTGAAGAACTTCGTAAACGCTTCGCTCCAGCTGCATATCATGTTGCATTATCGCCACGAGGCAATAAGTAATTATGGCACAATATATTTGGATGCGTACCGCATTTTCAGATGTTCCCCAGAATTTCTTGATTTTGAGGTGCTGCTTGACCCATTTGAAAAAAGTTCCACGCTCCATCGGTTCTTGTATAGGTTGGCGACAACGAGTGCGGATGACTCCATATCGTTGGTGAGATACGTGTAGATCACACCGGTCTCCTCTTCCTGAAACACTACTCTACGCAACTTTTCGGGATATACCTTGGCACTTTTATAGACGGTAAACTCGATAATCGAATCCGATAGGACGCCCTTTGGCAGCCTTCTTTTCCAACTGACAACCCTGTACTTGAGGTTACTTTTGGCCCGGACTACGAAGCTGGCTCCGATGGTGTGTATGCGGAAAAGATTGGCGAAATCGTTATAGCCCCGGTCGAATATGTAGTACGCATCAGCTTCAAGCGGAATCTCCGGCATGGCCTTTGAGTCGTGAACCGATGCTGTGGTAATATGCAAGAACGCAGGAACTTGTGCTTCGATATCGTATGGCGTATGCACCTTGACGCCGCCTTTGTTTCATCTGAATTTTGCCCAGTCGAACACGGCAAGACATAGGTCTATCGTTGTCGAATCAAAAGCATAAACGTTCCCTCCGAGTTTGAAAATATCGGTCTGTCTCTTGCTTCTTGCCTGCGCTATCATGAAGTAGGCGAACTCCTCGAAAATGCGATAGTCGCGCTGCTCGTTGGCTTTGCTAAGATTGCTGCGAGTTACCGATTTTCCCATGCCGAGATGGTAGAGTTTTCCCGAGT
>SCEJ01000124.1 GCA_004102785.1 Muribaculaceae bacterium Isolate-013 (NCI) | reverse complement strand
AGAACACAGGCTCCAGCGTGTACGGATGGTAGCCCGTATGCCATGCTTCGGTGGCCACGGTCATCGGCGTGGGGGTGAAGTCCTGCACCTGCTCCAAGTGGAAATCCATGCGCTTGGTGATGACGGCCAGTTCTGCCATGTCTTCCTCCCTGCATCCGGGATGGCTGCTGATGAAGTAGGGGATGAGCTGCTGGCGCAGCCCCTCTTCGGGGTGTAGCTTGTCGAATATCTTCTTGAATTCGCCGAACCGGGCGAACGGCGGTTTACGCATGACGTCGAGCACACGGTCGGAAGTATGCTCCGGCGCCACTTTCAGGCGGCCGCTGACGTGGCGCACGATGAGCTCGCGGGTATATTCCTCGGTGCTTTTGTTCGCTTCGGCATTCTTGCTTCTGTGCAGAAGCAGGTCGTAGCGCACGCCGCTTCCGATGAACGACTTCTTGATGCCCGGCAGCGCGTCGACAGCCCGGTAGATGTCGAGCAACGGGCGATGGTCGGTGTTCAGGTTGGGGCATACCCGCGGGTGGATGCACGAGGGGCGTCGGCATTTCCTGCAAAGCGCCTCGTCCTTCCCTTTCATCCGATACATGTTTGCCGACGGACCACCCAAGTCGCTCAAGTAACCCTTGAAGTCGGGCAGCTCCGTCAGCGCCTTCACTTCTTTCAGTATGCTTTCCTTGCTGCGGCTCACGATGAACTTGCCTTGATGGGCCGAGATGGTGCAGAAGGCGCATCCTCCGAAACATCCCCGATGGAGGTTTACAGAGAACTTT
>SCEJ01000123.1 GCA_004102785.1 Muribaculaceae bacterium Isolate-013 (NCI) | reverse complement strand
GTGACTCACTTCGAGACATTTGTCTATGCTTGGAAGCTCACTCAAAAATTCTATATCACCTCGGTTTTCGCAACACAGTGAACCATACATCATTGTCTCGCGCAAACGAAAGCAGGGATTATCGTATTTTTGAGGGCCTTGGGTTTTATCTTATCGGATTGGTCAGACCAATGTATTCAAAGGTTCAACTCTCCGATATAACCATAGACGACGTAATTTATGCGTTGGACTCCACGACCATATCCACAAGCATAAAACTCGCAGCATGGGCGTTGGGGAAATACAGCAAGGGCGCAGTTAAAATGCATACTTTGCTTGATTTACGAGGAAGTATACCCACCAACATCCATATCACTGATGGTAAATGGCATGACAGTAACGAACTCGACATGCTCACACCGGAACCATTCGCTTTTTATGTAATGGACAAGGCGTATGTTGACTTCAAGGCACTGTTCAAATTCCATCAGTCGCAGGCATTCTGGGTGTTACGCCCAAAAGAGAACATGAAGTTCACAACCATCGAGCAGTTGGCTATCCCCGATACGACCCCAAGTATCATAGAAGACTCTCGGATCCGTGTCACCGGATACAAGTCCTGCAAGCTCTATCCTGAGGATATGAGATTCGTACGAGTATATGACCCGGACAATGATGCCATTGTTGATTTCATATCCAATAACTTTGAAGTCAGCGCATTGGAAATCGCCAATCTTTATCGTCACCGTTGGGATATAGAGGTTTTCTTCAAGTGGACTAAGCAGAACATCGTCGTCAAGAATCTTTGGGGATTCTCCGAAAATGCCGTTAAAGTCCACCTTTGGACTGCCATCATAGCCTATCTGACGGTAGCAAGAATAAAAGCCGATTATAACAGCTACTATTCTATTACCGAGATGGCGACCTTGATCAGAATCTCAGCCTTGGAGCGTGTCGACCTGCGACAGCTTATAACCAAACAAGACCCATCAACCAATTCAGACCAAAATGTCAAAGAACTCTCTTTATTTGATGATTTTTAAACTAACGCGATTTTTATCGCACCAGTAGTA
>SCEJ01000122.1 GCA_004102785.1 Muribaculaceae bacterium Isolate-013 (NCI) | reverse complement strand
GAGAGATATACCAAACGGTTTAACTGCTGGATTCATCTGGTGGTAATGCTCTATGCGGTGATAATGCGATTCGACTCATTGCGTGAGATAACAGCCAGTTTGCTTGCCGAGACGCGTAAACTGTCTCATATAGGTATTACTTTCAAAATCGGGCGCAGCACACTCGCGGATGCCAACAAGAGACGCCCCGAAGCCATATTTGAGGCTATATATCGCGATTTATATGCCACTTACCGCCACGTTCTTTCCTCGGACAGCCACAGCCGCAAGACTTCCAAATGGATGAAACGGCTGCAGATTATCGACTCCACGACTATTACTCTGTTCTCCAACCTGCTGTTCAAGGGAGTCGGACGCCATCCAAAGACCGGAAAAAGAAAGGCGGAATCAAGGTTCATACCGTCATACATGCCAACGAAGGTGTGCCGTCGGATATAAAGTTCACATCAGCGGCTACAAACGACTCATTCATGCTCAAGCCAACAACATTGAGTAAAGGCGACATAATGGCAATGGACCGCGCATACATCGACTATGAGAAGTTCCGGCAACTGACGGAGCGTGGCGTAACATACGTCACCAATATGAAGAAGAACCTGAAATACAGCATGTTGTCGGACACTATGTGTCAGACTCCTGACGGACTGATGGAGGTCAGGATACAGCAAGTGGAGTTTGTAAAGCGGGTTAAAGGCGGAGAGGTCATTCGACATAAATCACGCATAATCACTTATGTGGATGTCAAGAAGCGCAAACTGATATCGCTGCTGACCAACGATATGGAGTCCGGCCCGGAGGAAATCATCGCGATATACCGACAGAGATGGGAAATTGAGCTGCTGTTCAAGCAGATGAAACAAAACTTTCCACTTAAATACTTCTATGGCGAGAGCGCCAATGCCATCAAGATCCAGATCTGGATCACACTAATCGCCAATCTACTGCTGATGGTGATGCAGAAGGGGCTGAAACGCCAGTGGAGCTTCTCCGGGCTGGCAACAATGGTCAGAATTACCCTGAAGTACTACGTTGACTTCAACAGCCTGTTTAACAACCCAAAAAA
>SCEJ01000121.1 GCA_004102785.1 Muribaculaceae bacterium Isolate-013 (NCI) | reverse complement strand
CCACGAAGCGGTTGTAGGAGAATGTCTGCGGAAACAGATGCTTCCAGTGAATGCGCACACATCCCAGATAATAGTGCTTGAAGTTTCGGTACGAATTGAAGTGGAAACAGATCAGAATCGTGATGACTTCGGCATCCGACATCATGCGCTTTCTTTTCCGTTTTGGAGTGTCAGTTGTGGACGGAAGTGCATTTTTTGCCATCTCACCCTCAAATTCTTTGCAGAAATCATCTGCAATACAAAAAATTTCAGTAACTTTACTTTCGGTAATCATGATACAGTATTTATTGTTTGACACCTCTAAATTACTAAATATCAGTGATATTACCAAAAGAATCGGCAGCTTTTTCAAGCTGCCGATTCAGCTTTTTTATGGTGTTCCTTATCCCGAACTCGCGTTTTTTCATAATCGTATATGTTTTATTGTTATTTCAGGGTGTTATTTTTTGTTTCGTACATCTCTTTGATAGCGATAACAACCCTGCGTTTAATCCTGCCTAAACGTTTAACTTGTCTTTAACTACTTATACTCAAGATACATAATTAAACATAAAATCCGGAACGCAAATTAAACCTTGCGATATGGAAAAAGGTGAAACAAAAAGGCCCCGCCGTTCTCCCTTTCACAAGTTACCGTCGGGGCATCATCTATGTTAAAAACAGCTACAAAAAGTAATTTATATTCAACAAGATTCTTTTAACCGCTGCGATAAAACTGAGATATAACGAAGCGGAAATCTGAGATAAAGTATACTCAAAAGTATAAACAAAGCGCTGGCGATTAATACAATGTATTTATCTCCAGCGCTTTATCTGTTGAGCGGTAAACGAGGCTCGAACTCGCGACCCTCAGCTTGGGAAGCTGATGCTCTACCAACTGAGCTATTACCGCGTGATTTGTGATGCAAAGTTAGGCAAATTTTTTATTTCAACAAAGTTTATTTGCAGGAATATTGAATGCAGATCAATATTGTCCTAAATAATTTTTGAGTGCTACTCAACGTGCAGAGGCATCAGCCTTTGCAAAAATGACATCAGAGTAATCCCCCTAAGGCAAAAACGGCTCTTCGGGAGGCGGTGTGAAGGGTTCGT
>SCEJ01000120.1 GCA_004102785.1 Muribaculaceae bacterium Isolate-013 (NCI) | reverse complement strand
ACGCGCGGCTTATCGCAGCTTGTCACGTCCTTCGTCGCCTCCGAGAGCCAAGGCATCCTTCATGCGCCCTTCTCTCCTTTCCTTTAACGTTGCCGAACTTGGTTTCACTTTGGCTTGACACGGATTGATCCGTGCCCTCGTGAATTGTTCTTGAGTTATTGTGAGATTTTGAGTTTTTGCCTACACCTTGATGTCTCAAGGCTCGGCCTTTTGCTCGTTTTTGAACTTCCAGTATGTCAATGTGCTCCTTTTTTGTGAGTGGAGAATTTACCTGATTGACTTCGCTTGCGCTCCGTCCATCAGTGATTCTCACTCCTGTGAGTGGAGAATAACGGATTCGAACCGTTGACCCCCTGCTTGCAAAGCAGGTGCTCTAGCCAGCTGAGCTAATCCCCCGATCAATAGGGCTGAAGAGTGGTGCAAGCGCCGGCCCGGAGGCCGAAGTCCCTGCGTCGTTTCATTATAACCCGCTTCCGGGTCGGTGAGCGTTCCCATGCGGCCGCACGGCCTGTCCGCTGTTCGGCGGTCTTTGCTTTCCCATTGCGGCTTATGCCCGCAAGGGTGAGGGTTGCTCCAGAAAGGAGGTGTTCCAGCCGCACCTTCCGGTACGGCTACCTTGTTACGACTTAGCCCCAGTCACCAGTTTTACCTTAGGCCGCTCCTTGCGGTCACGGCCTTCAGGCACTCCCGGCTCCCATGGCTTGACGGGCGGTGTGTACAAGGCCCGGGAACGTATTCACCGCGCCATGGCTGATGCGCGATTACTAGCGAATCCAGCTTCACGGAGTCGGGTTGCAGACTCCGATCCGAACTGAGACAGGTTTTCGGGTTCCGCTGCCAATCGCTCGGTCGCTTCCCGCTGTACCTGCCATTGTAACACGTGTGTCGCCCCGGACGTAAGGGCCGTGCTGATTTGACGTCATCCCCGCCTTCCTCACAGCTTGCGCCGGCAGTCCCGACAGAGTCCTCTGCTTGACCAGTTAGCAACTGTCGGTGGGGGTTGCGCTCGTTATGGCACTTAAGCCGACACCTCACGGCACGAGCTGACGACAACCATGCAGCACCTCGCCTCAGGTCCGAAGACTCATCTGCTTTCACAAAT
>SCEJ01000119.1 GCA_004102785.1 Muribaculaceae bacterium Isolate-013 (NCI) | reverse complement strand
CCTATGCGAAACTACGGCAACAACAATCCTCTGATTCGCAGTCATATTGTTATCCTACCTTTCGAATCAAAGCAAACCAGCTCGGAAACCAACGTTGCAGTCGAAGGATTCCACTCGAAGTATTCACGATAATAAGTATACATTATCTCTAAGCAGGAAAACTGTATTTATTTCATTATATTCATCACTTTTCCTTCTAAAACCACGATCTCTAATGAAGATCGAAACTAGAAAAACCGCAAAGCAAAAAACAAGAAAAGAGGAGATGACCAAAAACATTGTCTTCGAAGAAACATTGAATCTCCACCCTGAATAATATTGCAACCCATACATAACCGAAACAATCATAGGAAGACAAAATAAAACAATAGGATTGACGAAGATCCTATCCGGGACAAAATAAGTAAAGATAAAAATAAGAATCATGCACGTCAACATAAAGAGAGTATTCATTGCAACCTACTTAATGTGCCGAAATTTCAGAATGATTGCGTTTGTAACAACGATATATATATATATATAACCGGTGAAATGACGAGCAACCTCCACTGCAGCGATTGAACTTTTGACATAAGTCCAGCCGCCTTCGTCAAAGGCATCAACTCACGTAATCTGATCCGCGCAAATCGCTCGAATTCAGCCCATTCCTTGCGTTTACCTGCTAGAACAATGCGATTGTATGTACCTACGATAGATTCCAGATGACCATATGCGGCATACTGCTCATCTTGAGGATACAACTTAAGCACCAGTTCAAGAATGTTGCTGGTAGATTGCGCGAGTTTATCGTTAATTCCATTGTTTCGGGTACCAGCCGGCATACGATATCGGTATAACGGTGTGGAATCATAGACAATTCGTTCAGCGCGATCAAGCAGCTGATAAGTTACCGGGGAATCCTCGGCATACTTTGCGTCAAGCGGATAG
>SCEJ01000118.1 GCA_004102785.1 Muribaculaceae bacterium Isolate-013 (NCI) | reverse complement strand
TCGTAAAAATAAATTAATGTATTGATATGTTAAGCCGCAGGTCTACAGAAATTAATCATGTATCGTTTACCAACGTTGGAGAGGATGTCTTCTACGGTGGCGAACAAGACGTGTTTATCTCCGTAGAGATGGGGCTGTATCCATTTCCCCTTCATAATTCGCCAAAGAGTTTCAGCGATGTTGAGGTGTGGGGAATAGGGAGGGAGATAGAATATGTGGAGACCCCTGTCCTTCCATCTTTGAAGGCAGTCCTTTACCTTGCGGCTCTTGTGTACGGAGGAGTTGTCGAGAACCACAACGGTCTCTTTAGAGATTCCGAGGGAGAAGTCTTCCATGAATTCGATAAACTTGTCGGAGTTTATGTTTTCGGTGGTCGTGAAGCCGTGGTAAGTATTGTTGCGGTCTATCATTCCGAAGATGTTGAGCCTGCCGCACTTGTAAACCGGCACACAGAAATCCTCATCTTTGAATTTCCATGCATAAGGCACATATCCTTCGGTGCATACATGACTTTCATCTCCGTAATACAAATCAATGAATCCCGATTCCCATTGACGTTCAAGCTCTTGCAGGAGTTCCTTCTTATAAGCGTACTCCTGCGGCGAGGGTGTCCCTTTGGGCGTTTTTCTTATACGTCCAAATCTTGCGCCATCAAGGATAAAAAATTCCTGAAGGCTCCGTCCTTGATTTGTTTCCCGGTAGCTTCCTCCCAGGCTGCCCTGGCTTTGGAAACACTCTGGCGATGCTTTCGTATGGCCTCTCTCACCGCCTCCTTGTCCTTCTTGGTGCTGATAATGCGCTTTCGGCCATTCCCCGGTTTGTTTCTCAGTCCCGCAATTCCATCGGACTGGAATCTTTTGACCCAATGCATTACACGCTGGTATGTTTGTCCTGCCCGTGCTCCTGCAGCTGCATTGCTCAGTCCATCCGCTTTGCCTAACACCATAAGGCATCGCATCCGGAACGAGTGGGTAGAGCCATTCCGGTATCCATTTTCCAGAGCAGTTCGTTGCTCCTCGCTTATATTTATCTTCGTTGCTTGTCTTGACATAATTGGAGAGATAAGTATATGTAAGACAATAACGTTTGAAAATGGATTTCATTGCATTAATTCTTTAATAAAACATACTTA
>SCEJ01000011.1 GCA_004102785.1 Muribaculaceae bacterium Isolate-013 (NCI) | reverse complement strand
CCAGAACTGTGCCCCGCTCGGCCTTGCCGTCAACACAGATTATCTCCCGCCAGGATCGGCTCCGCAACTGGGCATGAAACACTTCGACAAATTCCTGCATCCTGTCGGCCATGGCGCAGTCATTGATGCCGTTATCCACTCGGCAAAGGGTCGCTTCGGACGGCACCCCATTTTTCAACATCCCCATTTTGCGGAACCTTTTGATATTGTGTTTGCCAAAAGCAATTATATCGGCACGGCCGACAAATCCAGAGGCACGGCCAAGTACCATCAGCATTATGATATCACGGAGTCTGTGACGGTGGTTTCCTTTGCCTGTTCTGCGGAAATCGGGCACTGACGAGGCAAAATCAACCAGTCTGTCCATGATGCTGCCCGTAGGGTAAAAACGATGTTTCTTTTTAATATATATTAAGTCGAAAATGTTGCATGTCAGGCGAATAATGCGTATTTTCGCGTAGCGAAAATCGAGGCGGAAGAGCCTTCACGGCCACTCCGCCTCTTTTAAAATTTAAATCTTATGATAAAGAAACACCGAAGGCGGTGCTTCGGCATCGCTATGTGCAAAGGTAGACATTTTCGCTATAAAATACCACTATTTTTGTAAACTTCGGCCGATTTTAAATGAAAGAGCCGTGTAAAACAGCCCCTCCGGTAGGGGCTGTTTTGCGAAAAAACAGTAACTTTGCAGGCAAAACACCTATATTTCTACAATGGAAGAACTGGCAACGAAATACGACCCCTCGGCGGTCGAGCAAAAATGGTATGATTTCTGGATGGAGCACGGACTCTTCCGCTCCACCCCCGACGGCCGCGAGCCCTACACGATTGTTATCCCTCCGCCAAATGTGACCGGCGTGCTCCACATGGGCCACATGCTCAACGAGACGATACAGGATATCCTCGTGCGCCGCGCCCGTATGGAGGGAAAGAACGCCTGCTGGGTGCCCGGCACTGACCATGCCTCCATCGCCACAGAAGCCAAGGTGGTGGCCAAGCTCGCCAGCGAGGGGATAAAGAAAACCGACCTCACCCGCGAGGAGTTCCTGCGCCATGCATGGGACTGGACAGAGCATCACGGCGGCATCATCCTCAAGCAGCTCCGTCGCCTGGGTGCTTCGTGCGACTGGGAGCGCACCGCTTTCACCATGGACGATGTGCGCTCGAAGAGTGTGATCCGGGTGTTCTGCGACCTTTACAACAAGGGACTGATATACCGCGGCGTGCGCATGGTCAACTGGGACCCTGCCGCACTTACGGCCCTCTCCGATGAGGAGGTTATCTACCAGGATGAGCACTCGAAGCTCTATCACCTGCGTTATTCTGTGGAAGGTGAGCCCGACAAATATATCGTCGTGGCCACCACGCGCCCCGAGACAATCCTCGGCGATACAGCCGTGTGCGTCAACCCGGCCGACGAGCGCTATTCCTGGCTCAAAGGGAAGCGTGTGATTGTGCCGATGGTAGGGCGTCCGGTGCCCGTAATCATGGACTCCTACGTGGAGATGGACTTCGGCACCGGCTGCCTCAAGGTAACCCCCGCCCATGATGTCAACGACTATATGCTCGGCGAGAAGTACAACCTTGAGGTGATTGACATTTTCAACCCCGACGGCACAATCTCCGAAGCCGGCGGAATGTACGTGGGGCACGACCGTTTTGACGTGCGCCGCGAAATCATCGCCGACCTTCAGGAGCGCGGACTCGTGGAGAAAATCGAGGACTACGACAACAAGGTGGGCTACTCCGAGCGCACAAAAGTGGTTATCGAGCCGAAACTCTCGATGCAGTGGTTCCTGAAGATGAGCTCGCTCACTCCCGCCGCCCTTGATGCCGTGATGACCGACGACGTGCGTTTCTATCCGGCGAAATTCAAAAACACCTACCGCCACTGGATGACCGATACCAAGGACTGGTGTATATCGCGCCAGTTGTGGTGGGGACACCGCATACCGGCATATTTCCTCCCCAAAGGTGGTTATGTGGTGGCCGAAACGCCCCAGGAGGCTCTCCTCCTTGCCCGCGAGAAGAGCGGCGACCCCACTCTCGAACTGACTGACCTTCGCCCCGACGAGGACTGCCTCGACACATGGTTCTCATCATGGCTCTGGCCCATCTCCCTTTTCAACGGCATTCTCGACCCCGACAACGAGGAGTTCAAGTACTACTATCCGACTTCCGACCTCGTAACCGGTCCCGACATCATATTCTTCTGGGTGGCCCGAATGATTATCGCAGGCTACGAGTTCAAGGGTGAGAAGCCGTTCAACAACGTTTACTTCACCGGTATCGTGCGCGACTCGCTGGGACGCAAGATGTCGAAGTCGCTCGGAAACTCACCCGACCCCCTCGACCTCATTGACCGTTTCGGCGCCGACGGCGTGCGCATGGGGCTGATGATGGCCGCCCCCGCCGGCAACGATATCCTTTTCGACGAGAAGCTGTGCGAGACCGGCCGTAATTTCTGCAACAAAATCTGGAATGCTTTCCGCCTCGTGAAGGGGTGGCAGGTCGATTCCGACGCCAAAGCCGATGCCGCGGCAGCCCAGGCTATGGAATGGTTCCGCGCCAAGCTCGACGAAACTGCCGCCGAGGTGGCCGACCTTATGGGCAAATTCCGCCTCTCGGAGGCCCTTAACCTCCTTTACCGCCTCTTCTGGGATGAATTCTCGTCGTGGTACCTGGAGATGGTCAAGCCCGCCTACGGCACGGCGATGTCGGGCGAAGCCTACAACGCCACGCTCGGATTCTTCGACACCCTTCTGCGTCTGCTCCATCCTTTCATGCCCTTTATCACCGAGGAGCTGTGGCAGAACCTGGCCGAGCGCCGTCCGGGCGAGTCAATCATGTATGCCGCTATCCCCGGCGCCGCTGCAGCCTCCGGCTCCGGTGTGCTCGCTGCCATGGAGCAGGGCAAGGAGATTGTTACCGCCGTGCGTGCCGTCCGCGCCAAGCGCAATATCCCGCAGAAGGAGGCTCTGGAGTTGCGTGCCATAGCCCATGCGGTTGAAAACAAGGGTATCGCTGCTGTAATCGTGAAACTCGCCAATCTCTCGGCCATCGTTGACAATGGCGAGAAGGATGCAACCGGCGCATCGTTCCTGGTCGGTACCGACGAGTATTGCGTGCCTTTGGCAAACAATATTGACATCGAGGCCGAGCGCGCCAAGCTCGCCAAGGATATAAGCTACTATGAGGGCTTCCGCGCCTCTGTGGAGAAGAAGCTCTCCAACGAGCGTTTCGTGTCGAAGGCTCCCGCGGCTGTAATCGAAGGTGAGCGCCGCAAGCTTGCCGACGCTGATTCAAAGCTCGCAACCCTGCGTGCCGCCCTTGCCGCCCTCGCTTGATTGACGGGCGTTAAATGATACAAAAAGCGGTGTGCCGGAATTCCGGCACACCGCTTTTTGTATCATATTGTCCTTTTGTTCAGGAAAGGTATCCGTCGGGGTTGCGCGGAGCAATGCGGCGCGGGGAGTCGGTGGTTGCGAGAATCAGCGGCACGTGCTCAACATCGGTATTGGAGGTGTCGAGGCCGAGCGCGTTCACCATATCCAGTCCCAGACGGCGGAGACGCTCGAAGATTGTCATCACGAAACGCTCGCGCGGGGTGCAGTCGCTCGATGGGGAGAACACACGGTGTATTACCGTGAAATGGAAGTCGCCTGTTATGCCGGCGTCGCGCAGCGACGGGTAACCGGAAAGGAGGTCAATATCGCCGGCGGCCACAAGGTCCTCTACAACCTGGCGCAGGTAGCGGGTGACCATGGGCGCCACCCGGAATCCCAGGCTGAGACCGATGCTGTACACCTTGCCGGGAAGCAGGGGGGTGACGGTGTACTCCAGCGTGTCGGGCTGGTCGGTGTAGTCCAGGCGCACGAACCAGTAGTGGTCGGCTCGTTTGGGGTGCTTGCGGATTATGGAGTAGAGAATTTTGCTCTCAAGCATTGCCGGGTCGGGGGAGTTGCTGAGATATACCACGTTGGAGGAGTATTTGGGAATCTCTTTATCCTCGCTGATGGCGGAAATGAGGGGGAGATAGTCCTTCACAAGGTCGTAGTGGAAATAGCGGGCGCGTATCCGGCTGGCGCTGTACCACACTATCACAGTCACGGCCATGCCTCCGGCTATCAGCATGGTGTACCAGCCGCCGTGCATGAACTTGAAGAGATTGGCGCATAGAAACGCCCCCTCTATGCAAGCGAAAAAGCCGAAGAACAGCCATGCGAGACAGTGACTTACCCCTTTCTGGCGCAGCCACACGGCCAGTAGCGCCGTTGTGACGAGCATCGTCACGGTGATGGCCAGGCCGTATGCGCCCTCCATATGTGCCGATGTGCGGAAAAGCAGTACTGTGGCCACGCATCCCAGGTAGAGGAATATGTTGACCGACGGTATGTAGAGCTGGCCGCGGCGCACCGTAGGATATTTGATGCGCAGACGTGGCCAGAAGTTGAGGTTGATGGCTTCGGAGAATATGGTGAATGAGCCGCTTATCAGGGCCTGCGAGGCGATGATGGAGGCTATCGCCGACATCACCACGCCGAAAAGCACGAACCAGCCCGGCATGATGGCGTAGAAAGGGTTGACCGACGGGTCGGCCACAAGCCCCGGATTGGCGAGTATCCATGCCCCCTGGCCGAGGTAGTTGAGAATCAGCATCACCTTGACAAAGAGCCATGCCACCGATATGTTCCACCGGCCGCAATGCCCCAGGTCGGAGTACAGCGCCTCGGCTCCGGTGGTGCAGAGGAACACGGCTCCGAGAATCAGAAACCATCCGGGGTAATCGATAAGGATTTTCACCGCATACCATGGGTTGAACGCCTTGAGAATCTGCCAGTCGGCTCCGATGTTGCAGATGCCGAGCACACCCATCATCAGAAACCACAGCAGCATCAGTGGTCCGAAACATTTGCCGATGGCCGAGGTGCCGAACTGCTGGGCTACGAATATCACCGTGATGATGCCGAGAGTGAGCGGTATCACTGGTGGATTCTCCATTACCGACGACAGACCCTCCATCGAGGTTGTCACGGTGATGGCCGGGGTTATCACTCCGTCGGCGATAAGGGTGCTGGCTCCGATGGCTGCCAGAACGTAAAGCCACTTCTTCCCTTTCTTTTTTACCAGCGAATAGAGGGCCAGGATGCCGCCTTCACCCTTGTTGTCGGCCCGCAGGGCAATCAGCACATATTTCAGTGTGGTCTGCAGCGTGAGCGTCCAGATAACGAGCGACACGGCTCCGATGATAAAATCGGGACGCCATGAGGGCACGGCGTGGCATATCGTCTTCATTACATAGAGAGGCGATGTGCCTATGTCGCCGAACACTATACCCAGTGTAATCAACAGCCCCATGGCTGTTACTTTCTTTAATGATGAATCCTGCATTGTGCGTTCGGAAATGTTACAGTTTTTTTAACGTAAATAAATAAAATATTGTTGTATCCTGTTTGCGAAAAATGTATTTTTGCAGAGAAAAAACCTCTAAATTTACCATGAAACGTAATCTGATATTTTCAGCACTCCTTGCATTGGCATCGGGAGTCTCCGCGCAGCAGGCGATATGGGGAGTCCCGCAGATGATTTCGCCGGAGGTAAATACCGACGGCACCGTGACTTTCAGGCTTGATGCCCCGGAAGCCTCCTCGGTAAGGGTTTCGGGCGATTTCTTCGCGCCGGCCGATACAGTTGCCCCCGGTGTCATGGCCAGGGATGAGAATGGAATCTGGATCTATACCACACCTTATGCCCCCGCTCCCGAGCTTTACACTTATCGCTTTATGGTCGACGGGCGTCTTTTCACCGACCCCTCGAATGTGTTTCAGGTGCGCGATGTCAACACCGTGATGAACCTCTTCCATATACCCGGCGGAAGATCGGACCTCTATAAAGTGGCCGATGTGCCTCACGGCACGGTGTCGAAAGTGTGGTACCGCACTCCGTCGCTCGGCGCCGAGCGACGTATCACGGTCTATACACCTGCCGGATATGAGCAGTCGACGGAGCGTTATCCGGTGTTTTATCTGCTGCATGGCATGGGCGGTGATGAAAACGCATGGACCGAGCTGGGGCGTGCCGCTCAGATTCTCGACAACATGATTGCCGCCGGCGATGTGGCTCCGATGATTGTGGTGATGACAAACGGGAATGTTGACACGCAGGCCGCTCCGGGCGAGACCTCGCAGGGGTTCGCGCAGCCTACCACCCTGCTTCCGCACACCATGGACGGCACATTCGAGAGCCATTTCCCCGATGTAGTGGCGTTTGTCGACAGCACTTACCGCACGCTCCCCGATAAGAGCAACCGTGCGATTGCAGGTCTTTCGATGGGCGGCTTCCATTCGATGCAGATTTCAAAGGAGTATCCCGACATGTTCGGCTACGTGGGGCTTTTCTCGGCGGCCATTCTCCCGAGGGAGGGGGCTGTATCGCCGGTATATGACGATATCGACGCCAAGCTCGCCCGCCAGTTTGCCGACGCTCCGGCGCTTTACTGGATAGCCATCGGCGACAAGGATTTCCTCTATCAGGCCAACTGCGACTATCGCCGCCGCCTTGATGATGCCGGTTATCCGTATGTGTATTATGAATCGCCCGACGGCCACATCTGGCGCAACTGGCGCATATATCTCACCGAGTTCCTCCCGCAGCTTTTCAAGAAATAAGAGTGGCTCGCAACCTCCGGGGCTCAGCGGCGAAGCTGCCAGAATGCCACGGCTGAAGCCGCGGCCACATTCAGTGAATCCACATTGTGAGCCATAGGTATGCGCACGGTGTAGTCGGCTTTTCCGATTACATCGTGCGCTAATCCGTCGCCTTCCGTGCCCATGATTACTGCAAGGCGGGGCTCGGAATTGAGTGAGGCGTCATCAAGCGGCACTGAGCGGTCGGTAAGTGCCATGGCTGCGGTCTTCAGTCCGTTATGGCGCAGCAGCTCCTGCCATCCGTTGCGGGGAAGGTAGGTCCATGGCACGAGGAACACTGTGCCCATCGACACCCTCACGGCCCTGCGGTTGAGGGGGTCACATGTGCCGGGAGTGAGGAGCACGGCGTCGACACCGAGCGCTGCCGCCGAGCGGAATATCGCCCCGATGTTGGTGGTGTCGCACACGTTGTCGAGCACTGCCACCAGGCGTGCGCCTTTTACGGTATCTTCCACTGTGGGGAGGGGGCGTCGGCGCATCGCGCAAAGCACCCCGCGGGTGAGGCGGTAGCCTGTTAACTGCGCCAGCAGGTCCGGGCTGCCGGTGTAGACGGGCATGTCGGGGAACTGCGCTATTATGCCGGCGGCATCGCCGTCGATATGCCGCTCCTCGCACAGCATTGATTCGGGTGTATAGCCGGCCTCGATGGCAACGTGTATCACTTTGGGGCTTTCGGCAATGAAAAGTCCTTCGGGGGTGGTGTTGCGCAGCGCCTGCTCGGTGAGGCGGCTGTATGGCGCGAGGCCCGGGTGGTCAAGGGTGTCTGTACGGTGTATCATCTGTATGCAAAGTTACTTCAAATCCGTTACTCTGCAAAATTGCCTACGACACATAGCCTTTCGGCGCGTTGCGGCGGTCAAGGAGGCATACTGTCATGTACGACATCCCCGAGGCTATCGCTACCGGCAGCAGCAGGGAGAAGTGGGCCACCATCTCGGTGACGAGAAACATGGCCATCAGTGGCGCGCGGACGGCACCGGCCAATACGGCGGCCATGCCGAAAAAGGCGCAGTCGGCTACCGGCAGATGCAGCCCGAACAGGGTGTTGGCCGTCATGGCAAAAAAGAAGCCGGCGATGCTTCCGGCGAATATGGCCGGCGCGAAATCGCCGGCAACGCCGCCTCCGGAGGTTGTGCAGGCCACAGCCCCGCTTTTCACAACCATCATGGCCAGTGCCATCAGTATCAGCAGTGTGGGGGTGGGCTGCAGCGAGGCGAAGGGGGAGGAGGCTGTGATAAGTTCCCAGTGGCCGGAGAGTATATCGGTGACGAATGTGTACCCTTCGCCGTAGAGACGCGGGAAAAGAAGTGTAAGCGCGCCGATTGAAAGGCCGGCGGCGATGATGCGCAGCCATGGGTTGCGCATCCGCTCAAGTCGCGCCCGTGTAAACCGCGCGAGTCTGGAATAATAGGCTGAGTATATTCCGCAGAACACCCCGATGATTACAGCCCATGGCACGGATGCAAGGTCGATGTGGGTGAAGTCGGGGAAGGTCACATCGGTAGTCAGTCCTGAAATAACATATGCGGCGAGCCCGGCGGCCGTGCAGGCAGTGGCCAGGGCAAGAAGCTGAAGCGCCGACATTGTGATGCCCAGCACCTCTATTGCGAATAGCATTCCCCCTACCGGAGCCTTGAAGATTCCGGCAATTCCCGCGCCGGCGCCTATCACGAGCATGGCGCGCACCATGGGCGCCGGCATGTTGCACCATCTGGCCATATTGGAGCCGAGGGCGCCTCCGGCGGTGGCTATCGGGCCTTCGGTGCCTGCCGAGCCTCCGAATCCGAGAGTGAGTCCGGCGCCGATTACCGGGCTCCATATCTGGTCGGACGGCAGATATGGAGTGTCGGTGTGGAGCAGGCGGGTCATCCGTTCCACCCCGTGGGCAATCTGTTGCCGCAGTATGTAGCGCTGATAAAGCACGGCCAGCAGTATGCCGATGGCCGGTAGAATGATGAAAATCCAGTTCCACCCTCCCGGGCTTACTCCGGCGGTCACAATCTCTGAAATCGCTTTTACGAGATATTTCAGAGCCTCGGCGCCGGCGCCGGTCATAAGTCCCACCACAAGGGCGACGCCGATGACATACACGTTCTGTGGTATGTTCGGCGGGGCTCCTCCGGTGAGCGGGTCGGGATATTTGTAGCTGAAACGTGCCATTGTGTGATTTGGGTAACCGGTTGAAACAGTCGGAACCCGTTACTTGAAAAACACCAGGCGGGCAGTGAAGGTTTAGCGCGAAGCCTTGCGGTAGAGCACTATTGCGATAATTGCATAGATAATGTTGGGAATCCACATCGCCACCATGGGCGAGGTGAGGCCGGAGACGGCGAAAGAGCTTGTCACGGTCATGAAAAGAATGTAGGAGAAACTCAGCACAAGGCCGAGGCCGATGTTGAGCCCCATCCCCCCTTTTACTTTCTTCGACGAAAGCGACATGCCGATTACGGTGAGAATGAAGGCTGCCGCGCACATGGCGTAGCGTTTATGGTATTCAATCTCGAAGGCCTGGATGTTGGCCACACCGCGTGAGCGTTGCCGGGCTATGTATTGCTTCAGTTGCGGGGAGGTAAGCGTTTCCTGGTCGTTGCGCGATATGAGGAAATCGCGCGGCTCGAAGGGGATGATGGTGTCGAGCGAGGATCCTGATTTCAGCACTTCGCGGTCGTGGTGGAAATCGCGTATAAGGTAGTCCTTGACCGTCCAGTGGTAGAGGGTATCCCATTTCACCGACATCGCCGTGAGCCTTGACTCAAGGCCGTCCTTGCCGAACTTCTCCAGCGAGAAGCGGTAGCCGGTGCGCGTGGTGTTGTCGAAGCGCGACATATATGCTATCTGCCCCGGAGCTACCTGGAGCATGATGTTGTCGCCATAATCCACCCGTCGGTTCTTTACGTACGTGTTGGTGAATTCTATTCTCTTCACGTTGGCCGGCGGTATGATGTATGCGCCAAGCAGGAATGTGGCGATGGCAATCACCGTGGCTGAGATCATATATGGCCTGAGCAGCCGGCGGAAACTCATGCCCGACGACAGCATGGCGATAATTTCCGAATTGTCGGCGAGCTTGGAGGTGAAGAATATCACGGCGATGAACACGAACAGCGGCGAGAACTGGTTGGCGAAGTAGGGGAGAAAGTTCATGAAGTAGTCGAACACCGTGGCCTTTAGCGGAGCTTTCAGGAAGGAGTCGAGCTTCTCGTTGACATCGAACATCACCGTAATCGCCAGGATGAGGATGATGGCGAACACGTAGGTGCCGAGAAACTTCCTGATTATGTACAGGTCAAGCGTCGACACCAGCGGCCTGGCGTTGCGGCCTATTCCGGGTATCGGGAATATGCGGGGAAATTTCGGTATTTTCGGCAGTCTTGGCGGTTTCATCGGTCAGAGGCGGGTGGTGACGCGGCGCACCATTTCCGGTTTCCATGTGGCGAAGTCGCCGGCGATGATATGACGCCGGGCTTCCCCTACGAGCCAGAGATAGAAGTGGAGGTTGTGCATGGAGGCTATTTCCATGGCCACAAGTTCTTTGGCAATGAAAAGATGGCGCAGGTAGGCGCGCGAAATCTCACGGTCGGCCCATAGGTCGCTTTCGGGGTCGATGGGGGTGAAGTCGTAGGCCCATTTGAGATTGCGCATGTTCATTATTCCGTTACGGGTGAAGAGCATACCGTTGCGTCCGTTGCGGGTGGGCATCACGCAGTCCATCATATCCACGCCGCGGTCTATCGCCTCGAGGATGTTCTCGGGTGTGCCTACTCCCATGAGGTAGCGCGGACGGTCGGCGGGCAGTATCTCGTTGACGACCTCGATCATCTCGTACATCACCTCGGCGGGTTCGCCCACGGCGAGGCCGCCGATGGCGTTGCCTTCGGCTCCGAGCTGAGCCACCTCATAGGCGGCTTTGCGCCGCAGTTCGGGGTAGCGGCACCCCTGCACTATGGGGAAGAATGCCTGTGTGTGGCCGTAGAGCGGTTCTGTGGCGTTGAAGTGCTCCCAGCCGCGGTGAAGCCAGCGCATGGTGAGGTCAAGCGATTTCGACGCATATCTGTAATCTGACATCCCCGGGGGGCATTCGTCGAGCGCCATCATGATGTCCGAGCCGATGGCGCGCTGTATATCCACGGTTTTCTCCGGGGTGAAGAGATGCTTCGAGCCGTCGATATGGGAGCGGAAGTGTGCACCCTCTTCGGTGAGTTTGCGGTTGGAGGAAAGCGAGAACACCTGAAAGCCGCCGGAGTCGGTGAGAATCGGGCGGTCCCAGCCGTTGAACTTGTGAAGGCCTCCGGCTTTGCGCAGCAGGTCGGTGCCCGGACGCAGGTACAGGTGGTAGGTATTGCCCAGGATTATCTGGGCCTTGACATCGTCGCGCATCTGCGGCATCAGCACCCCTTTGATAGCGCCGCAGGTGCCTACGGGCATGAAAATAGGGGTTTCGATTTTTCCGTGGCCGGTGGTTATCAGTCCGGCGCGTGCGTTGGTGCCGGAGGCGGTGGATTGTAGCTGGAATTCCATCTGTCAGTTCTTCGGTTTTGAGCCTTGGCTGTTGCGGTGGTTGCGGTTGTCGCGACGGCCGTTGCGGTTATCGCGCCGGCCATGGCTTCCGGGCTTTGTCTGCCCCTGGCTGCGGTCGCCGTTGCGGCCGGAAGCTCCTTTGTGGCTGCTCCGGCTGTGGCCGCGGCCGGCATTGCCGCCGCGCTGAGAGCCCTGACGGCGGTCGGGGCGGTATTGCGGGGCTTCGCCGAATTCGGCGGGCACCTCTTCGGGGCGCACCTCATAGCCGAGGAATTTCTCTATGGAGCCGAATTTCTGCTGTTCGCGCGTCGACACGAAGGTGATGGCCTCGCCTCCGGCTCCGGCGCGCGCGGTGCGTCCGATGCGGTGCACATAGTCTTCGGCTTCGTGGGGCACGTCGTAGTTTACAACCATCGAGATGTCGTCGATGTCGATGCCACGGGCCAGTATGTCGGTGGCGACGAGGATGTCGAGCCGGTTCGCGCGGAATTTAAGCATCACCTCGTCGCGTTGTTTCTGGTCGAGGTCGGAGTGGATTTCAGCGGCTTTGAGGCCGGCGCGGCGCAGGTCGCGTGTAAGTTCCTTGACGTGCAGCTTTGACGATGCGAAGATGATCACACGCGAGGCGTGGCGCGATTTCAGTATGTGGCGTATCAGCGGCGCTTTCTGCTGCTCGTAGACAACGAATTTCGACTGCTGGATTTTCTCCGTGGGGCGCGACACGGCAATGGTCACCTCTGCCGGGTCGCGGAGTATCTCCTTTGCCATCTGCTGGATGCGGGCTGGCATTGTGGCGGAGAACATAAGGGTCTGGCGGTCGGCAGGCAGAAGCTTTACAATCTGCATGATGTCGTCGTAGAAACCCATGTCGAGCATCCGGTCGGCCTCGTCGAGGATGAGATACGACACTTTCGAGAGGTCGACGTAGCCCATCTGTATATGTGCTATGAGGCGGCCGGGGGTGGCGATGACCACATCGGCTCCGAGTTTCAGTGCTTTCTGCTGCCGGGCGAATGTGGCGCCGTCGGTGCCGCCGTAGATTGCCACCGAGGTCAGGGGCAGATAGTAGGAGAATCCTTCCATCTGGCGGTCAATCTGCTGGGCGAGCTCGCGGGTGGGAGCCATCACGATGCAGTTCACCGATTCCTCCGGTTCGGGCAGGCGGTACAGGCGGTCGATTACCGGGAGGAGGTATGCGGCGGTCTTGCCGGTGCCGGTTTGGGCTACGGCGATGAGGTCGCGCCCTTCGAGCACCACGGGTATGGCCTGTTCCTGCACGGGGGTGCACTCGTCGAAACGCATCGCGTCGAGTGCGTCAAGTATGTCGTCGCTGAGGTCTAAGTCGTAAAATTTCATATCGGGTCTGTCGCCCCGGGTGCGCCTGCGGCGCCGGGGTGTAATAAATTCGGCCACAAAAGTACAAAAAAATCCCCACATATTGTGAATATATTATTGTGAGGGGTGTGAAATGCCGGGAAAAATTCGTAACTTTGCCGCTTGATAAGCCGCGGCTCTGACGTTGCGGTGATTCGTTTAATCGTTCAACCAATAGGTACCGGGCCTCCAGGGGCCGCAACTGAAAACTTTTCATTACTCATGACTGACATTAAGGAAATCAAAACCGCCCTTGTTTCGGTGTTCTATAAGGACGGCCTCGACGAAATCCTCAGACTTCTTCATAACAACGGTGTGAAGTTCCTCTCTACCGGAGGCACACAGAAATTTATCGAATCGCTCGGATATCCCTGTGAGGCGGTTGAAGGCCTTACCGGCTACCCCTCTATACTCGGCGGACGTGTGAAGACTCTGCACCCCAAGGTTTTCGGCGGTATCCTTTCGCGCCGCGACAACGAGACCGACCTCGCCCAGGTGGCCGAGTACGGGATTCCCGGCATTGACCTTGTGATTGTCGATCTCTATCCCTTCTCCGAGACTGTGGCCTCCGGCGCCTCACAGGCCGACATAATCGAGAAAATCGACATAGGCGGCATATCGCTGATACGCGCGGCTGCCAAAAACTACAACGATGTGGTTATCGCAGCCTCGAAGCACCAGTATGAGCCGCTGCGCCGCATGCTGGAGAAAAACGGGGCGAAATCAACCCTGGCCGACCGTCTGTTCTTCGCCAAGGAGGCATTCGCAGTATCGTCGGGCTACGATTCCGCCATCTTCAGCTATTTCGACTCTCTGGCTGAACATCCCACTGCTCTCCGCGTGGCCATCGACGGCGAGAAAACCATGCGTTACGGCGAGAATCCCCACCAGAAAGGATATTTCTTCGGTGACCTCGAAAAGATGTTCACCCAGCTTCACGGCAAGGAGATTTCGTACAACAACCTTCTCGATATCGACGCCGCCACTGCACTGATGGCTGAGTTCCCCGACGACGAGCCTACATTCGCTGTGCTCAAGCACAACAACCCCTGTGGCGTGGCATCGCGCGACACCGTGCTCGAGGCATGGAAGGATGCGCTTGCCGGCGACCCGGTGTCGGCTTTCGGCGGTGTGCTTGTGTGCAACTCGTTGATTGATGCCGCCACAGCCGAGGAAATCAACAAGATATTCTTTGAGGTGCTTATCGCCCCGGCATTCTCCGACGACGCAA
The DNA here is from genome assembly GCA_004102785.1 of Muribaculaceae bacterium Isolate-013 (NCI). Classification (GTDB taxonomy): domain Bacteria; phylum Bacteroidota; class Bacteroidia; order Bacteroidales; family Muribaculaceae; genus UBA7173. Next base: position 53,190 of record SCEJ01000011.1, on the reverse strand, counting down.
TGGCCATCCTCACGCAGAAGAAAAACCGCATCCTCCTTGTGCAGAAAGAGAAGAACTGCGCCAAGCGTCAGTTCCGCTCATGCCTCAACGGCGCCCTGGAGCAGGAACGCGACCTTAAAGTAGAGACCCCCGAGGATCTCCGCACGGTCACCAAGCGTGAGATTGACTCCGCCCTGGTGGCTGACCTCCTGTTTGCCAACCGCCTGGTGAAGCATTGCAAGAGCAACGCCATAGTGCTGGCCAAGAACCGCCAGCTCTGTGCCGCCGGTGTAGGCCAGACCTCCCGCGTGGACTCCCTGCGCCAGGCCATTGACAAGGCGCGCAGCTTCGGTTTCGACCTCAGCGGCGCAGTTATGGCATCGGATGCCTTCTTTCCCTTCGCCGACTGTGTTGAAATCGCGCACAAGGCCGGTGTTGACGCCGTGGTGCAGCCCGGCGGCTCCATCCGCGACAATGATTCCGTGGCATATTGCGACGAGAACGGCATGGCTATGGCCATGACCGGCTTCCGCCATTTCCGCCACTGATAACAGAATACCCATCAACTGATTAGAAAACAAGATAATGAGATTCTTTTCTCTTACAAAAGAGATTGCCATAGACCTTGGTACCGCCAATACCGTCATTATCCATAATGACAAGATGGTCATAAACGAACCCTCTATCGTGGCGCTCGACAACCGCACCGACAAGCTCATTGCCGTGGGCACCGAAGCCTTCAAGATGGAGGGAAAGGAGCCTGCCGGCATACGCACGGTGCGTCCCCTCCGCAAAGGTGTGATAGCCGACTTCAATGCCGCCGAGCTGATGATTCGCGGCCTGGTGAAGAAGGCATCGTCAAAGAGCAACTGGTTCTCGCCGTCGCTCCGTATGGTGGTGGGCATCCCCTCGGGTTCGACCGAAGTGGAAATCCGCGCCGTGCGCGACTCTTCGGAACATGCCGGTGGCCGCGACGTCTACATGGTTTACGAGCCTATGGCCGCCGCGCTCGGTATTGGCCTTGACGTGGAGGCTCCCGAAGGCAATATGATTGTCGACATAGGTGGCGGTACAACCGAAATCGCCGTTATCTCTCTCGGAGGCATCGTCTCCAACAAGTCGATACAGATTGCCGGCGACGACCTTACCGAGGATATCGTGAACCATATGCGCCGCGCCCACAATGTGAGGGTAGGCGTGCGCACCGCCGAGCAGATCAAGATGCATGTGGGGTCGGCTCTCACCGAGCTCGACAATCCGCCGGAGGATTACGTGGTGCACGGCCCCAACCAGATGACTGCCCTCCCGATGGAGATTCTTGTATCCTACCAGGAGATTTCGCATTGCATCGAAAAGACAATATCGAAAATCGAGACCGCTGTGCTCGGCGCCCTGGAGCAGACTCCTCCGGAACTTTACGCCGATATCGTGCACAACGGCATATGGCTTGCCGGCGGCGGCGCGCTTATCCGCGGCCTTGACAAGCGTCTGACCGATAAGATCGGCATACAGTTCCACGTGGCCGAGGACCCCCTGCTGGCTGTTGCCAAAGGCACAGGTGTGGCTCTTAAGAATATCGAGAACTTCTCGTTCCTTATCCGCTAAGAGATTATCTTACCGCCGATGCGCAACCTGCTGAATTTTTTCCTGAAATACAGTTCGTGGCTGGTGCTGGCATTTTTCATTGTGGTGAGTTGCGTGCTGCTTTTCAGCCGCAATCCATACCAGCGTCATGTATGGCTTACTTCGGCGGGAACACTGTCGGGGGCCGTATATGATGCTGCCAACAATGTGACCGGCTACTTCAATCTCCGCGAAATCAACGACGACCTCCAGCGGCGCACCGCCTCGCTGGAGGCTGAGGTCGTGGAGCTGCGCCGCCGTCTGGCGGTGTACCAGCAGGCCGCCTTGCGCGACTCGCTCGCCGCCGACCCCGAAACGAGCCGGTTCCGCTTCATAATAGCGTCGGTGATAAACAACTCGGTGTCGCGCCCGTTCAACTACATCACAATCGACAAGGGGGAGACTGACGGCATCCGCCCGGAGATGGGCGTGATGGACCAGAACGGTATTGTTGGCGTAGTCAATGTGGTGTCGCCACATTATGCGCGCGTGATTTCCCTGCTTAATCCCAATTTCCGTCTTTCGTGCAAGGTGAAGGGGGGCGAGGTGTTCGGCTCGATGGTGTGGGACGGCAAAAGCCCGGGCGAGGCTCTGCTCGAGGAGCTGCCCAAACACACCCGTTTCCGCAAGGGCGACACAATCGTCACATCGGGATATTCGGCTGTTTTCCCCGAAGGGATTCCGGTTGGAGTGATTATGGGAAACGCGCGTGGCGAGGATGATAATTTCTTCACTTTGCGCATAAGGCTCTTTACCGATTTCAACTCCCTTTCCACCGTGAAAATCATATCCAACACCGATATAGATGAAATCAAGGCCGTCGAGGCCGAGTCACGTCAATCGCAGGAACAATGACCAAGGAAATACTGAAATATTCTCTGATGTTCGTCCTCCTTGTGGTGGCGCAGGCTGTGGTGTTCAATCATCTGTGTCTGTGGAATGTGGCTATTCCGCTGGTGTTCATCTATTTCATAATGGCTCTTCCGGTGACGGTGCCTTTCGGCGGCGCTGTGACGCTGTCGTTTCTGCTGGGGCTTTCAGTCGATGTGTTTTCCAACACTCCGGGCATGAACGCGCTTGCCTGCACCTTGCTGGGGGCGCTTCGCCTGCCGGTGCTCCGGCTCTACTATCCGCGCGAGGAGGATATGACCCAGCCTGAGCCATCGGCCCGCACACTTGGCGCCGCGGCATTCATGAAGTATGTGTTTACCCTCACACTGGTGTATTGCCTGATGTTTTTTTTCATCGAGGCCTTCACTTTCTACGACTGGCTTCTTATGATTGCAAGGGCAGGAGCCTCCACCATCCTTACTTTTGTCATAATCCTGGCGGTGGCAGCTCTTACGGCGCGTCGACGCTGATACGCCGTCTCCCTTATTCCGAAAGGATGAGGCATGGGGCGCGCCCCATGCCCCGCCGGTCACTGTATGAATCAGTTCCGACCAGTTGCTTATGCGTAAAGATTACAACTTAGAGAAACGAAAATATGTTGTAGGGGGATTCCTCGTGGTAATCGCTCTCATTTATATATGCCGTCTGTTCACACTTCAGATTACCGAGGACAAGTACAAGGACTACGCCGACAACAATGCCTTTCTGAAGAAAACAGTGTATCCGTCGCGTGGACTTATCTACGACCGCAACGACTCGCTGGTGGTGTTCAACCAGCCTGCCTACGATGTGATGATGATACCGCGCGATGTGCATGATTTCGACACAATAGATTTCTGCAACACGCTGCAGATTACCCCGGCGACACTGCGCGAGCGCCTGGCCGCCATGCGCAAGTCGCCATCGTATTCGGCATATACACCGCAGACGTTGCTGTCGCATCTGTCGGCCCGCGACTACGGGCGTCTCCAGGAGAAGCTCTACCGCTATCCCGGGTTCTTTATACAGAAGCGTATCCTGCGCCAGTATAACTACAACTGCTCCGGCAACCTGCTGGGAAATATCCGCGAGGTGTCGCAGGCCGACATCGACCGCGACCCCTATTTCGAGCCGGGCGACTACTGCGGCGACCTCGGCATTGAGAAGAGCTACGATGCCTGTCTGCGCGGTGTGAAGGGTAAGGAAATCCTTATACGTGATGCCCGCGGGCGTATCCGAGGCCGTTACGAGGACGGGGCTCACGATATTGCTCCTGTGTCGGGACACGATTTGCGCCTGAGCATTGACATGGGGCTCCAGCAGTATGCCGAATCGCTGATGGTAAATAAAATCGGCGCCGTGGTGGCTATCGAGCCGTCGACCGGCGAAATCCTCTGCATGGTGTCGTCGCCGACCTACGACCCCACTTCGCTCATCGGCCGCGAGCGAGGCAAGAATTATTCCGCGCTGGTGAACGACCCCCTCAAGCCGCTCTTTGACCGCGCGCTTCAGGGCGCATATCCCCCCGGTTCCACTTTCAAGCCGTCGCAGGGGCTTATTTTCCTCCAGGAGAATATCGTGACCCTCGGCACATCCTATCCCTGCGCACGCGGATTCATCAGCGGACGCCTGCGTGTGGGTTGCCACGGCCACGGATCTCCTATCGCGCTCAAGCCGGCGCTCCAGACCTCATGCAACGCATATTTCTGCTGGGGATTCAAGGCGATGGTCGACAAGCGCTCTAAGTACGGCTCCTCCGACAAGGCTTTCGAGGTGTGGAAAAACCACCTTGTCTCCATGGGTTACGGATACAAGCTCGGTGTGGACCTTCCGCACGAAGGGCGCGGTTTCATCCCCAACGCCAAGTTCTACAACAAAGTGTATGGCGAGGGGCACTGGAGTGCCAACACTATCATATCGGTGTCGATAGGGCAGGGTGAGATTCTTGCCACCCCCCTGCAGATCGCCAACCTGTGCGCCACAATCGCCAACCGCGGCTGGTTTATAACGCCACATGTGGTGAAGCAGATTACCGATACAGTGATTGACGCCCAGTACCGCGACCGCCGCATACCTACTATTGATTCCCACTGGTATAACGACATTGCCGAGGGTATGCGCATGGCTGTGACCGGCGGCACATGCCGCAAGGCCAATCTGCCCGGGGTGGAGGTCGCCGGTAAGACGGGTACTGCTCAGAATCCGCACGGACGCGACCATTCGGCTTTCATCGGTTTCGCTCCCTACAACGACCCGAAGATTGCCGTGGCGGTATATGTGGAGAATGCCGGCTTCGGCGCCACTTACGGTGTGCCTATCGGCTCGCTGGTGATTGAACGATACCTCAACGGCCACATTTCCCCCGAACGCAAGCATATCGAGACGCAGATGCTGGAATCGAATACTATAATATATTCAGGCGTGAAAAAACACTGATTTGCACATGAGTCCATATTCATCAGCACGTGCGCCCCGCCGGGGTGACAGCCAGGGGATACTCAGGCATCTTGACTGGCTTACCGTAATACTCTACTTCCTTCTTGTCACGGCGGGAGTGATAAGCATATATGCCGCGAGCTACGATTACGACAATGCCTCGATATTCTCGTTCGATGAGTTTTCCGGCAAGCAGATAACGTGGGTAGGGCTATCGTTTGTGCTCGGCCTTGTGCTTCTGCTGGTCGACTCGCGCATGTACGAGACCTATGCCTATCCGATATACATAGCCATGATGGCGCTCCTTGTGGTCACCATTTTCATAGCGCCGGATATCAAGGGGTCGAGGTCGTGGCTGGTGCTGGGGTCGATGAGCCTGCAGCCGGCTGAATTCTCCAAGTTCGCCACGGCGCTTGCCCTTGCCAAGCTGTTCAGTACCTACGGGTTCAATCTCAATGCATCGCCGTCGAACTATGTGAAGGCTCTGTTCATAATCTTTCTGCCGGTGGTGCTCATTCTGGCGCAGAAAGAGACCGGCTCGGCGCTGGTGTATATGTCGCTGTTCTTCGTGTTGTACCGCGAGGGGATGTCGGGCCTGATTCTGTCGGCGGCTCTGCTTGCCGTGATGATATTCGTGCTTGCCGTGAAGTACACGGAGACTATGATACTCGGTATTCCGGCCGGCGAGTTCTCGGTGTTCTGCCTGCTGATGGTGCTGATGGCCGGGATGCTCGCCGTATATGTGAAGGATGGAGTGATTGCCCGCAATGTGTTCCTGTGGTTTGCCGGCGTGTCGCTTGCCGAATGGCTGCTGTCGCTGGGCGGATGGCAGTTGCAGGGCTACATATTCTTCGGTGTCAGCCTTGGTGTGGCTGTGGGATATTGTCTTTTCGAGATGCTCCGGGTAAAGGCCGCCAAACTGCTGGTCACGGCCGGTGTGGTGGTGGTTTCGGTGGGATTCCTGTTTTCAGTGGGGATGGTTTTCAACCATATGATGCCTCACCAGCAGAAGCGCATCAAGGTGGTGCTCGGCATCGTCGATGACCCGCGTGGCGACAGCTACAATGTCAATCAGTCGAAAATAGCCATCGGCTCCGGCGGCGCCGCCGGAAAGGGTTTTCTCAAGGGCACCCAGACAAAACTCAAGTATGTGCCCGAGCAGCACACTGATTTCATATTCTGCACCATCGGCGAGGAGGAGGGTTTCGTGGGCACCACTGCGGTGATTCTTCTGTTCCTGATGCTGATTCTGCGCGTTATCTCACTGGCGGAGCGGCAGCCTACGGTATTCGGGCGTGTCTACGCCTATTGTGTGGCGTCGTATTTCATATTTCATTTCTGTATCAACATCGGCATGGTAATCGGCATATGCCCGGTAATCGGCATCCCGTTGCCCTTCTTCAGTTATGGCGGCTCCTCGCTGTGGGGATTCACCTTCCTGCTGTTTATCCTGCTGAGGCTCGATGCCTCACGCGCCTCGCGACTGACAAGGTGACAGGGCAGGACTGGCAGGACCGGTGGGACCGGTGGGACTGGTGGGACTTGTGGGACCAGTGGGACTTGTGGGACCAGTAGGACCAGTGGAACCAGTGGAACCAGTGGAACCGGACCTATATGATGAGTGGGACTTGCATGGCAGCTTATCGCTGCCCTACAAGTCCCACTCGTCCTACAAGTCCTACAAGTCCTGCCGAATAGGCCGGCGGCTTATACGTAGCCTCGGACAATGCCGCGCTTGGAGTTGCGGATGAATTCGATGATAAGGTCGCGCTCGGGGGTTGCCGGGAGTTCGGCCTCGATGCGGTCTACTGCGTCGGAAACGTTCAGCCTCGACAGGTAGAGGTAGCGGTAAATCTCCTGGATGTCGCGAATCTGGTCGTTGTTGAAGTTGCGGCGGCGCAGGCCGATGGAGTTTATGCCGGTGAAGGCGATTGGGTCGCGGCCGGCTTTTACGAAGGGGGGGATATCCTTGTTTATGTGGGCGCCGCCCTGAATCATCACGTGTTCTCCCAAATGGCAGAACTGATGTATGAGCGTGCCGCCGCCAATCACGGCAAAGTTGTCGACAACCACCTCGCCGGCCACCTGTGTGGCATTCGACATAATCACGTTGTCGCCGATTTTACAGTCGTGCGCGATATGCGAGTATGCCATAATGAGGCAACGCGAGCCAACGGTGGTCTTGCCTCGTGAGGCGGTGCCTCGGTTCACTGTCACGCATTCGCGGATTGTAGTGTAGTCGCCGATTTCGGCGGTGGTCTCCTCGCCGTTGAATTTCAGATCCTGGGGGATTCCGGAGATTACTGCTCCTGGGAAGATGTTGCAATGTTTGCCGATGCGCGCGCCTTCCATTATAGTGACGTTGGAGCCGATATGGGTTCCCTCACCGATTTCAACGTTCTGGTCGATGCTCACGAAGGGGTCGATAACCACCGAGGGGTGGATTTTAGCCGCCGGGTGGATATATGCGAAGGGCTGTTTCATTCTTAGTCGCGGATTTTTATTTGTTCTTCACAATCTGGGCCATGAACTCGCATTCGCATACAATCTTGTCGCCTACGAACGCCACACCTTTCATCAGCGCGCAGCCGCGGCGCAGGGGGGAGAGGAAGGATACGTGGAAGAGGAGAGTGTCGCCGGGCACTACTTTCTGGCGGAACTTCACGTTGTCGATTTTCATGAAGTAGGTGGAGTACTTCTCGGGGTCCTCGAGAGTGCCGAGCACGAGCAGACCGCCGGTCTGAGCCATTGCCTCTACAAGGAGAACGCCGGGCATCACCGGTTCCTGGGGGAAGTGACCGAGGTAGAAGGGCTCGTTGACAGTGGTGTTCTTCACACCTACGATGTACGATTCTCCGCAATCGATGATTTTGTCGACGAGCAGGAACGGGTAGCGGTGGGGGAGACGGCGGCGGATTTCATTGATATCCATCAGCGGCTCGGCCGACGGGTTATAATAAGGAGCCTGGAGCTCCTGGCGCTTGATTTCCTGGCGAATCTGCTTTGCGAAACGGGTGTTGATGGTGTGGCCGGGGCGTGATGCTATGATGCGTCCCTTGAGGGGGCGGCCGATGAGGGCGATGTCGCCCATGATGTCAAGCAGTTTGTGGCGCGCGGGCTCGTTCTCGAACTTGAGCGGGGTGTTGGAGATGCAGCCGAATTCGGTGACCTCACGGTGGGGCAGCCCCATAAGGTCGGAGATATGGTCGAGGTGCTCCTGCGACATCTCGCGGTCATATATCACAATGGCGTTGTCGAGGTCGCCCCCTTTTATGAGGTTGGCTTGGAGGAGAGCCTCGACCTCGCGCACGAACACAAATGTGCGAGAGGATGCTATGCCGTTGGCGAAGTCATCGATGTTTTCCAGACGGGCGAACTGGTTTGCCAGCACGGGAGAATCGTATGAAATCATCACGTCGATCGAGAAGTCGCTGTCGGGGAGCACTGTGAGGTGCGCGCCGGTTTTTTCGTCGCGGACTTCGATTTTACGTTTTACAACGTAGAAATTCTTGTCGGCCTCCTGCTCTACGGTGCCCACACGGCTGATTTCGTCGCAATAAAGGCGAGCCGAGCCGTCGAGAATGGGGAGCTCGGGAGCGTTTACCTGGATAAGGCAGTTGTCAACACCGGCGGCATAAAGGGCAGCCAGGGCGTGCTCCACGGTGGACACACGCACATCGCCGCGCTCAAGTACAGTGCCGCGGTCGGTCTGTGTCACATTCTCGGCCAGGGCGTCGATTACAGGTTCGCCCTCGAGGTCGATGCGCTGAATTTTGTAGCCGTGGTTCTCGGTTGCCGGGAGGAAACGGGCCTCTATTTCCAGGCCTGTATGAAGGCCTTTACCTTTGACGGTAAAGTCGCCTTTGAGTGTGAGCTGTTTCATATCTGGGATGTGATTTTTTTTATATTCTTTTCCAACTCGGCGACGCGCGCAACGAGAGCGCCGAGATTTTTGATGTGCACCGTGTTGCGTGCGAACTGTGAGTAATCTACGGCCGGGTACCCCATCACTCTTGACCCTTCGGCCACATTGCCCGGTATGCCCGACTGTGCGCCGATCTGCACTCTGTCGCCCACGTTGATATGCCCGGCAAAGCCTACCTGGCCGCCGATCACGCAGTTTGAGCCGATATGGGTGGAGCCGGCCACGCCGCTCTGCGATGCCATCACAGTGTCGGAGCCGATGGTGCAGTTGTGGGCCACCTGGATGAGGTTGTCGAGTTTGGTGCCGCTTCCGATTTTTGTTGCGCCCATCACTGCGCGGTCCACTGTGGTGTTGGCGCCGATTTCCACGTCGTCGGCAATCTCAACGATGCCGAGCTGGGGAATCTTGCGGTAGTGCCCGTTTTCGGGAGCGAAGCCGAATCCGTCGGAGCCGATTACGACTCCGGAATGCAGAATGCAGCGTGCTCCGATTTTACAGCCGTGGTACACTTTCACGCCGGGCTTCAGCACTGATCCGGCGCCTATTTCGGCGTTTTCGCCCACATAGCACTGCGGATAGATTTTCGCTCCGGGGGCGATGCGTGCTCCTTTGCCGATATATGCGAATGCACCGATATAGGCATCATCGGGAATCTCCACTCCGTCGGCGATGAAGCATGGCTGCTCCACGCCCGAAGGGGTGTGGTCCATGGCCTTCGACACCATTTCGAGCAGGGCTGCCACGGTGGCATAGGGGTCATCAACGCGGATGAGCGTGGTTTTCAGCGGATGCTCGGGCACGAAATCACGGCGTACCAGCACCGCGGTCGAGCCGGTGGTATATATATAATGTGTATATTTTTCATTGGCGAGGAAAGATATGGCGCCGGGATGCCCCTCTTCGATTTTTGCGAAAGTGCTTACCGTTGCCTGGGAATCTCCCTCTACGGTGCCGCCTGTCATTGCGGCAATCTGAGCTATTGTAAATTGCATCTGTGTTTCGTCTTTCAAGTAAAGAGTGCGACGCTACCGGAGATATGCTTCGGAGCGGGACGTGGCGCTCCGGAAATTACACACTCTTTGTCTGAGAGTGCAAAGTTGGCGATTTTTTTTGAATTGTTCACAATTTATCCCGGAAAAAGCGACATTTTGCCCGTTTATCTATGTTTACGCGGTGTTGTTTTAACAATATTCCTGCTTCGCAACCGTAAAATATGTGGAAAAACCGTAACTTTGCATTTCCGTTATAACCTAATGTCTTAATGAAAAGATACAGCTTTTTCACCATCATCCTGCTGCTGTCGGCCATTTTTTCGTATGGTGTGACAGGAGGTGATGGCACCCTCTCCGGGAAGAATGTGGCGCTCCTTGGCGACTCCATGACCTGGATCGGAGGTGATTCCTGCAATGTGGCCCGCGGATGGAGCTCCCATTTCCGCCGGCTTGCCTCGCCGGCATCCGTCAGTGTGTATGCCCGCAGCGGCGCCACTTGGACAAACGCCCCCGGCACTAAAATAGATACCGGGGCTTTCTATGATGTGCTTCATGACGACAATGTGCTCTACACCCAGGCTGTGCGATTGCTTCTGGATGTTAAAAGCGGCATATGCCCGGCTCCCGATGCCGTGATACTATATGCCGGAGCCAATGACGCCTGGTTCGCCGACCGGCGCCCCGGGATATTCGACTCAGCAGAGGAGCGGGCGGAAGGGGCGTTACCCACCGGTCTTTTCGGCAGCGTTGTGGCAGTGTGCCGGATATTGCAGAAAGAGTGGCCGCAGGCGCGGCTGGTGCTGGTCACCCCGGCGCAGATGGTGCAGGCTCCGGCGGCTGTTGTGGAGCGCGTGTCGGCCACGATTGACTCGGCAGGTCAGGCGCTCGGAATAGAAGTGATACGCACCGACCGCTACGGCCCTGTGAAAGCCGACGAAGAGCGGCGGAAACCGCGTCGGTTCACCACCGACGGAATACACACTAATCCGGATGGCGCGTCAGCCCTGGCGCGTTTCATTATCGGCGAACTTGAATCATCACACAGAGACACACACAACTGATAATTGACTGCCATCCGCGCGGATGGCGCTACTGCATTGAACTATGGTTTTCTCAGACCTGCTTTTTATCTTTGTTTTCATCCCGCTGTTTATCCTCGCCTATATAGCAGGGGGATGGATTGACCGGCGTCGTAAGGAGTCGGATCCGGCTATACGCCGGCCGCTGCTGGCGCGCAACATGGCGCTGGTGCTTTTCTCGCTCCTGTTTTATGCATGGGGCGAGCCGGTGTATGTGGTGCTGATGCTTCTCAGCGTGCTTGTCAACTTCATCGCCGGTCGGGCGCTCGATTCCTGCACGGGGAAGTTCTGGCGCAAGGCATGGCTGATTGCCGGTGTTGCGGTCGACCTTGCGATTCTGGGCTCGTTCAAATATCTCGGATTCTTTGCCGGCGCCCTGGCCGGTCTCGGCGTGGATGTCAGCGTGCCGCATATCGCGCTCCCCATCGGCATCAGTTTCTATATATTCCAGTCCATATCATATCTGGTTGACGTTTACAGGCGGGAGTCGCCGGTGCAGCGCAATTTCATGGACCTGCTGCTCTACATCGCCATGTTCCCGCAGCTTATTGCCGGGCCTATCGTGCGCTACGGCACTGTGGCTCTTGAAATCAACAACAGGCACGCCACCGCGGCCGATATAGCGCAGGGCTCCTACCGTTTTTTCATCGGTTTGGGCAAAAAGGTGATAATCGCGAATATAATGGGTGAGATAGCCACCCGCCTGATCGGAGGCGACCTCGCGCATCTCTCCACTGCCGGGGCCTGGGTGGGCATCATTGCCTTCTCAATACAGATTTACTTCGATTTCTCAGGTTATTCCGACATGGCGATCGGACTCGGGCGCGCTGTGGGTTTCCATTTTCCAGAAAATTTCAAGCACCCCTACACATGCACTTCCATGACCGACTTCTGGCGCCGCTGGCATATGAGTCTCGGCTCATTCTTCCGTGACTATGTGTATATTCCCCTTGGCGGCAACCGCCGCCACCAGGCGCTGAACATACTCACGGTGTGGTTCCTTACCGGCATGTGGCACGGCGCAAGCTGGAATTTCATTATATGGGGCCTGTATTTCGGTCTGATAATCATGCTTGAGAAGTACACGCTCCTGCGCTGGAAAGTGCCGCGCCCGGTGCTGCACCTTTACAGCATTCTGCTCGTACTGATAGGGTGGGGCATGTTCTATTTCGATGATTTCGGCCGTATGACGCAGTTCTACAAGGCGTTTTTCTTCGCCGGGGAAGGCTCCGGCATATCCATGGACGTTGAGTCGGTTATCATGGATAATCTCTGGTTGTGGATAGGCGCACTCATTCTCTGCCTCCCATTGCGCACATATGCCGCAGAGCTGGCTGACCGCTGGACTGCGGCCTCGCCGCGTTTCGGCGCCCATGTGGTGAGCCTTTCACGCGCGTTCATCGCCCTGACGCTGCTGGCTGTGAGTGTGGCGCTGCTGGTCGGAGCCACAAACAATGCGTTTATCTACACCCGTTTCTGAGTTAAAAAACAAGCAAGGCTAATGTCAAGATTTTTTCTGCATATAATGCTGAGGTTCGCGGTATGCGTGCTCGCGCTTTCCGTGGCCGTCCCTGAGGTTTTTTCCGCCCCGGCCGTGGCCGCTGCGTCATCGTCGGCGAAAAAAAAGAAGCGAAAGAAAAAGAAGCGAACTTCATCCAGGAAAAAACGCACTGCTGCAAAGAAGAAAAAGCGCAGAACGAGCAGACGCCGCTCTGTACGCCGCCCGGCAGTGCAGACCCTCTGGATGAGCGCTGATTCGGCTTCATGGATTCACCGCGGGGCGAAGGGGATAATCATCTACCGTGACTCGCTCGGCGTGACACGCGCCATGCAGCCTTGCCCCATCTCAGCAACCGGCGGCCGCGGTTATGCCGCAGCGATATCAAAGTATGCGCGGGCGCTTCGCCCCGACAGCGTGCGGGTGTATATGCTGATGGCTCCGTCGCAGGGTGAATACTATATGCCGCCCGGATATTTGTCGTGCGGCAGCGAGCAGCGGTGCATTGCCGCCACCGCATCGTATCTTGACTCCATTGTGACTCCTGTGATGGCCGATGACTCATTGCGCGCGCATCTGAGCGAGGAGATTTATAACCGCACAGACCATCACTGGGCGCCGCTGGGGGCCTATTACGCCGCAGGAGCTCTTGCCGCGGCGGCGGGTGTGGACTATCTGCCGCTGTCGGCATATACCCCGCGTGTGATTCGCGATTATGTAGGCACGATGTATAAGTTTTCGGGCGACCCTATGGTAAAGAATTCGCCTGAGGATTTCGTATATTACCTTCCTCCCGGCGGCTATGAGGCGGAATTCATAACCTACACTCTGCGTGGCGGCAAGACCTCCGGCGAGAGTGCCCCGCACAGGGAGTCGTTCTTCAAGGATTTCCCCGACGGGAGCGGAGCGGCATATCTCACTTTCATGGGGGGCGACACCCGCACCGTGAAAGTAACGAAAACCGGGGGCACCACCGGGCGGCGTCTGCTCCTTGTTAAGGATAGCTTCGGCAACGCCATGGCCCCGTGCCTTTTCGGTTCGTTCGAGGAGGTGCATGTGGTCGACTTCCGTTTCTTCCCGCACAACCTTGCGCAGTATGCGCGCCGCAACGGAATAACAGATATGGTTTTCGTCAACTGTGTTTCGATTGCGCTCAATCCCAACACCGCCGCCCGGCTTAATGCCATGCTGTCGCACAACGACGGCAACACATTCGACGAGCCGGCAGAGATACCAGAGGAGGGTGCCGTGGAGCCGCCGGCCCCGCCGCCCGGCGACGAGGCCGGTGATGCAGACGAATGTGACGATAACACTTATGAAGACACCGAAGAAGATGCAACAGAAGAATAATGCGGCCGAGCCTGCTCCGAACGCGGTCGGCGCGCACCATATACTTTATCTTGTAATAGTGGGCGGCGTTTTTGCCGCACTGACGGTGGTGTTCCTGTTTTTCCCCCGCACCACCTACTCGGAGCTTGAGAAGCGTGATCTCGCCGAGTTTCCGGATATGGGCAGAATCACGGAGGCGCCGGCGGAGGTTACGGCCGACATCTCGCACTGGTTTTCCGACAGCGAGCCTTTCCGTGACGAGTTCATGACAATGAGCATGAGAATCCGCGATGCCTTCCGCTATACTCCCGACGGCGACGAGGAGGCTGTCTCATTCCGGCCGTCGGCTGATATGCCGGCCGCCGAGGATGAGGCGGCCGGCTTTGACGGCATCGCCGGAGATGCGGCGCCAGGTGAATATCACAATAATGTCAATGCCGAGGAGAACGCAAAGGTGGCCAACGCCGGCATCATCATTGTGGGAAGCGGCGAGAAGGTGCGTGCCCTGATGGCTTATGGCGGCACGGCCAAGGGGGGCGGCGCGTATGTGTCGGCGGTAAACGCCTATGCCGAGGCTTTCCCCGGGGTGAATGTCTACGCAATGCCGGTGCCCACCGCCACTGAGTTCTATCTGCCGGAGAAGGCGGCCAAGTGCAGCAATCCGCAGCGCCCCACACTTGTGAACATACACAACACACTCTCACCGTCGGCAAAATTCGTTGACGTATATTCCGCCCTGGCCGGCCATGTCGACGAGGATATATATCTGCGCACCGACCACCACTGGGCGCCGCTGGGCGGATATTATGCCGCCCGGCAACTGGCGCATGTGGCCGGAGTGCCTTTCAGGGATCTATCCTCCTATGAGACCCGGGTGGTACACCGTTTCGTAGGTAGCATGTACGGCTACTCCAAGGATATTTCGGTGAAAAACGCTCCTGAGGATTTTGTGTACCACATACCTGTCGGCGTGGATTACACCACCACCTATGTCACCTATAACGTCAACAAGAACTACGAGGTCACTTCCGAGTCAAAACCCTATACCGGCAGATATTTCCATCAGTACAAGGATGGCAGCGGGGCCGCTTATCTCACATTCATGGGGGGCGACCAGCATCTGGTGAAGGTCAGGACCTCCACTCCGGGTTCACGCCGCCTCCTTGTTATAAAAGACAGCTACGGCAACACGCTGCCGGGCTATCTGTTCTTCTCGTTCAGCGAGATTCATGTGGTTGATTTCAGATATTTCACCCGCAACATGAAGAAGTATGTGGCCGACAACGGCATAACCGATATTGTGATAGCCTTCAATATCTTCAATGCATACGGCAGCGCGGCTCCCTCCAAAATCAAGCGTTTCCTCACCCAGGCCGGCGGCAGTTTCGCCGCTCCCGATGCTCCTGAGGAGAAACATACCACCGACACCACCAACCATGAGAAAGGGAGCGACAGACACCAGTCCGCGCCCGTGGAGCCGGAGCCTGAAACTGTCGACACCCCTGAGCCGCCCGTAAATACAGCTTCCGGCGCATCGGCCGCCGTTGCGGAGCCGGATGCGCCGGAAGAGGAACAGTGACGGCAGAAGGTGCGCTCAGGTGCGCTCCTTCACCAGGCCGTGCCGGTAGGCGTAGAGGAGCTCGGTTAGCTCGTTGATCTGCTCCTGCAGCTCGATGCCTTTGTCGGTGTCGCGCACACGCTGGCGGTGGTTGCTGAGCTCCACAATCTGGGTGGTCGACCTGATGTCGGTGCATTGCGTCACGGCCTCGTCGGTCGACGAGAACGGCTCGTGCTGCACAAGCTGCAGGCCGCGGCTGTGGTACACGAGGGTGTATCCGGCGATTCCGGTGGTGTCGTGATAGGCTTTCGCGAATCCTCCGTCAATCACCATGAGCATGCCGTTGGCTCTGATGGGGCTTTCGCCGCGGGTGGTGCGAACCGGCACATGGCCGTTGATGATGTGGCGGTGCTCCCCTTTTACATTGAATTCATCCAGAATCATGCGGCACACGTCGGGATTGTCGCGGAGGGTGTAGTAATGCCCTTTATCCTCCTTGTGGGTCTCCTTATCCTCGATGAAGTAGCGCTCGAATGTGGTCATGCGGGCCTTGTCGAACAGGGGCGAGTCGGGTCCGCACCACAGATACCAGTAGTAGTCGATGGCGAAATCACGCTCGGCGGCCGGAGAGTCGGAGTTGAAGGCGGCGCGCATAGTCATGCCGATGTTGTGGAAGAGCTCGGCGCCCTTGTATCGGCGCCCGTTTATGTCGACCTCTTTGAGCGAGCCGTCGGCTTCAAGGGGCATGGAGGCGTGGAAGAGGAGGTTGCCGTTTGTGATGTTGTACATGCATCCGTGCGAGAACATGCATCCGATATGCCGGCGCAGCTTGTCGCTGACCATGAACGAATGCCGCAGCCTGTCGACGAGGGCCTGCTCTTCGGGTGTGAGCGCATACGGCTCGCCGGGGTTTACAGTGGGGAAGTTGGTGTCGAGCATTGGATACGTCGCACCATAGAGCGACACCGTGCCGTTCTCGCGGTCGATGAGGTGCAGCAGGTTGCGGTGGTCCATACCCCACTCGGGGCGCCGTGCGGTGAGCTGCCCTTCGAGTTTGAACTGTATGATGGAAATGGCTTTGTGCATCCGAGCCAGCAGCAGGCGTGTCTTC
Organism: Muribaculaceae bacterium Isolate-013 (NCI); assembly: GCA_004102785.1. Lineage (GTDB taxonomy): Bacteria > Bacteroidota > Bacteroidia > Bacteroidales > Muribaculaceae > UBA7173. Next base: position 36,790 of record SCEJ01000011.1, on the reverse strand, counting down.
TCGTCGGGATGGCCGGCGGCGTCGGCAACGTTGGTCTCGGCTATCTTCGGGCGGAACCGGCGGCATTCGTCATTTCCGTAGGTTTCCATGGCGAATGTGGCCAGAGGCACCAGGTTGATTCCGTATCCGTCCTCAAGTGTGGCCATGTTGCCGTAGCGGAGGGCTATCCGCAGCACGTTTGCAATACATGCCGTGTTGCCGGCTGCGGCGCCCATCCAGAGGGCGTCGTGGTTGCCCCACTGGAGGTCGAACCTGTCGTAGCGGCAAAGCATATCCATTATTAGGTGCGCGCCGGGCCCGCGGTCGAAGATGTCGCCTAATATGTGTAGCTGGTCGATGCTCAGGCGCTGTATCACATAGCATATGGCGATGATGAAAGCGTCGGCCTGGCCGGTGGTGATGATGGTCTCGATGATGCGTGAGAAGTAGGCCTGCTTGTCGTAGTCGGTATGCTCTTCGTGAAGCAGCTCCTCGATGATGTACGCGAACTCCTTCGGGAGCGCCTTGCGCACCTTCGAGCGGGTGTATTTCGATGACACCGAGCGGCAGACCTTTACCAGGCGGTGCAGGGTGATGTTGTAGAAGTCCTCAAGGTGGGGCTCCTCTTCCTTGATAAGCTCAAGTTTCCTTTCGGGATAGTAGATGAGGGTACAGAGCGAGCGTATCTCCTCCTCGCGCATTGCCGTGGAGAAGATGTCGTTGACTTTGCGGCGTATATTTCCGGAGGCGTTGCGCAGTATGTGGCTGAACGCCTCGTTCTCGCCGTGTATGTCGGCAACGAAATGCTCTGTGCCTTTTGGCAGGTTGAGGATAGCCTCAAGGTTGATAATCTCGGTGGAAGCTGCGCTGACGGTAGGAAACGACTGCGACAGCAGTTCCAGCAGGCGGAGGTCGGAACGGATTTTTTCAATCATCACAGTGGAAGTATTTCAAGTAAGAGATTTATGGCAGCCTCGGTAGCCTGGGCGATAATATCCTCGCGGCTCCCGGAGAAATTGTAAAGTCGTGATGTTTCGCGCCATGGCGTGCGCGCTGCGATCCATACGGTGCCTACCGGCTTTCTGGGGGTGCCTCCTCCCGGGCCGGCGATGCCTGAGGTGGCCATGGCGCAGTCGGCCGACACGGCGTTGCATACCCCTCTTGCCATCTGCACGACCGTTGGCTGCGACACGGCGCCATAAAGCCGCAGCGTGTCGGTCGATACACCTAAAAGCGATGTCTTGACCTGGTTTGTGTAGCTGACAATGGAGCCGAAGAATGATTCTGAAGCTCCGGGCACAAGTGTGAGCCGATGGGCTATGTTGCCTCCGGTGCAGCTTTCGGCTGTGGCTGCCGAAAGCCCCAGTGCGCGGAGACGGCTGAGGAGTTCTTCTGTTTTATTCATGCAATCCGTGTGGACGTTTCTTATCTGGAGTCTGATGAATACGGCCCGGCGGTCACACCGTGACTCTGGCGAATGGTGCCTGGTCGTAGCGGCAGAAATCCTTGTCGAGATATTTGAAGTGGCCGGCCATGGCCACCATTGCGGCGTTGTCGGTGGTGAAGGCGCGTTCGGGGATGAATGCTTTCAGGCCGTTGTCGGCGCAATATTTTGCTACCGCCTGCCGTACGCCGGAGTTGGCCGAAACTCCTCCGCCGATGGCTACGGTCGACACTCCGGTGCGCCTCACGGCCATGTCGAGCTTTTCAAGCAGTATCTCTATGATGGTGTGCTGGAGCGAGGCGGCGAGGTCGGCTTTGTTCTCCTTGATGAAGTCGGGGTTAAGTTTCACGTTGTCGCGGAGGGTGTAGAGAAACGATGTCTTCAGACCGCTGAAGCTGTAATCAAGTTCCGGAATGCGTGGCTTTGAGAAGTGGAATTTTTTCGGGTTGCCTTCGGCTGCGAGGCGGTCGATGTGAGGGCCGCCGGGGTAGGGGAGCCCCATCACTTTGGCGCACTTGTCAAAGGCTTCGCCTGCGGCGTCGTCAATAGTCTGCCCGAGGATTTCCATCTCTTTCGGGGAGCGCACCAATATAATCTGTGAGTTCCCCCCCGAAATCAGCAGGCACAGAAACGGGAATCCGGGCACTTCGTCGTCGGGCTTGCGCCGCACGAAGTGACTCAGCACATGGCCGTGAAGATGGTTCACATCTATAATAGGTATTCTCAGGCCGAGCGACAGCCCTTTTGCGAACGATGTGCCCACCAGAAGCGAGCCAAGAAGCCCGGGGCCGCGGGTGAAGGCTATTGCCGACAGGTCGTTTTTCGTGATTCCCGCGCGGTTTATGGCTGCATCGACCACGGGTACGATATTCTGCTGATGAGCGCGGGAGGCCAGTTCGGGCACCACCCCTCCGTATTCCTCATGCACGCTCTGCGACGCGATTACATTGGAGAGAAGGATGCCGTCGCGGATAACTGCGGCTGAGGTGTCGTCGCACGACGATTCTATTCCGAGAATGGTAACACTCATAGTTCACATATTTTGTATTCTTTCAGTGCAAAGTTAAAAATAATTTGGTATTTAAAATACTTTAATGCCACAAACTTTCCTTTGCCGGTGATGTTATAGGTGTAAAGTCCGGATTAAGACCGCCGGACGATATGATGTGGCCTCACTCCGCCGGGCAGCCGGCTCTCCGGAAATGCAGAAGTGATGGATTGACACCGGATAATGATGTATATGCCGAATTTGAGGCTGGAGTGAATGCAGGCCACGGAAATACGATAACTAACAACAACTTCCAAGGAGGATTTTAAAACCTATGAATTACGCCCCGCTACAAGGAATCAAGGTGGTCGACTTCACCAGTGTGCAGTCAGGCCCCTCATGTACGCAGATGCTGGCTTGGCTTGGTGCCGAAGTCATAAAGATTGAACGTCCCGGTTCGGGCGACGCGACCCGTAACGAGCTTCAGTTTGATCCCAAACTTCCGAGCTACTATTTTCTTCAGCTAAATTCCGACAAAAAATCTCTGACTCTCGATGCGGCTACCCCCGACGGCAAGGAGATTCTTACCAAACTGATTCAGGGTGCCGACATCTTTGTGGAGAACCTTCATCCGGGAGCCATGGATAAGCTCGGATTCAGTTGGGAAGAGGTGCATAAACTCAACCCGCGCTGTATCTACGGCTCTATCAAGGGTTTCCCCGAGTCTTCGAAATTCAAGAATCTGAAAGCTTACGAGCCTATCGCACAGGTTACGGCGGCTGCCGCCACCACCACGGGCTGGTATGAGGGTGAATACAATATCCCCACACAGAGCGGCGCCGCCCTGGGCGACTCCAACACCGGCATGCATATGCTTATCGGACTGCTCGCCGCCCTTGAGCAGCGCCACAACACGGGTGAGGGTGTGTTCGTCTACCAGTCGATGCACAATGCCTGCCTCAACCTATGCCGTATCAAGACCCGCGACCAGTTGACACTTGACAAAATCGGATATCTTACGCAGTATATGCAGTACCCGAACGAAAAATTCCCCGACTATGTGCCCCGTTCGGGCAACACCGAGGGCTCAGGTGTGCTGGGCTGGACCTACAAGTGCAAGGGCTGGGAGAACGATGCCAACGCCTACGCCTATATCATCTTCCAGCGCGGCGCCAAGGATTTCGAGAAGGCATGTCAGGCTTTCGGCTTCGAGGACTGGCTCACAAATCCCGATTTCAACACCGCGGAAGCCCGCGACCGCAACAAGCAGGCGCTTATCGACCGCGTGCAGCAGTGGGCGCTCCAGTACGACAAATATGAAATCGTCGATAAGCTGGCGCCTTACGGTGTGCCCTGCGCTCCGGTTATCAACACCAAGGAACTGATGGAGGACCAGAGCCTTTACGACGGCAACACCCTGGTGAAAATCAACCAGCCCGGCGCTGTCGGCGAGTTCGTCACCGTAGGATGCCCGTTCACCATGTCGAACTATACGCCTGCCTATGGGCCGTGCCCCGAGCTTGGCGGCAACAACGACGAGGTGCTCAAGTCGCTGGGCTACACCGAGGAGCAGATTCAGCAGTTTGCCAAGAACGGCACCACCGAGCCGCTCCCCGACGGTAAGATGTAGATTTGTGATATTTCGCTGAATTTGATTTCAGATTGCGTTTCATCATATTTATCAATGGATATGTAAAAGTTCATAGTTTTTAGTTGTTAGTGGGTTTTTAGTTGTCGGACGCGATATGCTGATGGCATACTGAGGCTCCGGCAACTAAAAACTTTTTTAATCTCTCACTGACAACTTATATAATTATGACTGACACAACAAACAATAATGCTGCCGCTCCCAATTTCCCGGAGCAGGTGACCGGTATGTATATCCTGGCAAGAGCCTTGAAAAACATCGGTATAGAGAATGTCTACGGCCTGGTTGGCATCCCCATCACCGAGGCCGCATATATAATCCAGGGCCAGGGCATACGCTTCGTAGGTTTCCGCCACGAACAGCAGGCCGGCATGGCTGCCGCCACCGACGGTTTTGTCACCGGCAAGCCAGGCGTGCTGATGACAGTGTCGTCGCTGGGCTTCCTCAATGGCCTGACAGCTACCGCCAACGCCACGGTGAACTGCTATCCGATGATTCAGATTTCGGGCTCGTCGGTGCGTGAGCCTATCGACCTTGAGCAGGGCACTTACGAAGGGCTTGACCAGCTCAACATCGCCAAGCCGCTGGTAAAGGCGGCCTACCGTGTGAACCGTGCCGAAGATATCCCTACCGGGGTGGTGCGCGCATACCGTGCCGCTGTATCGGGACGTCCCGGCGGTGTGTATCTCGACATCACCACCCCGGCGCTCGGCCAGGTGATGGACCATGCCGCCGCCGAGGCTCTGCTTCAGCAGCCTGTCGACCTCCAGCCGTCCATGGTGCCGGCCGCCGAGGCTGTGGAGCGTGCCGCCGCTCTCCTTGCATCGGCAAAGAAACCGGCTATTCTCATCGGCAAGGGTGCGGCGCAGGCCCATGTGGAGGACCTCGTCAAAAAGCTGGTGGAGACCACCGGTGTGCCGTTCTATCCCATGTCGATGGCCAAGGGGATGCTCCCCGACAAGCACCCGCTCAGCGCCCTGTCGGTGCGCTCCACTATAATGGAGGAGGCCGATGTGGTGATGCTTGTGGGCGCGCGCCTCAACTGGCTACTGTCGCGGGGACATGGCAAGTGGAATCAGCAGGGGCAGTTCATACAGCTTGATATCGACCCGGTTGAAATCGACTCCAACCGCCATATCGCAGCCCCTGTAATAGGTGATCTGCGCTCCTCGCTCGAGGCGCTGCTTACGGCACTCGAAGGGAAGAAAATGGCGATGGATGCCGGTTGGGTGCCTTCGCTCCAGGCTCAGAGCAGGGTGAAAAACGCCAAGTTCGCCCAGCGCCTTGCCGATGCCGTCACCGCCAGCCCCATGAACCACTGGAGCGCCCTCTCGGCGGCAAAGAAGGTGATGGAGGCCAATCCTGACGTGATTCTCGTGAATGAGGGCGCGAACACACTCGACGATACCCGCGACACCATTGACATGGCCATGCCGCGCCACCGCATAGACTGCGCCACCTGGGCCATTATGGGTATGGGCATGGGGTCGGCAATCGGTGCCGCCGTTGCCACCGGCAAGTCGGTTGTGGCTATCGAGGGTGACTCCGCTTTCGGTTTCTCGGGAATGGACTTCTCCACGATATGCCGCTATAAGCTACCCGTGACGGTGTGTGTGTTCAACAACGGCGGTATCTACAACGGTATCGGCGAGCCCCTTGACAAAACTTCCGATCCGGCGCCTACCACACTTGATGTGCATGCCCGTTACGACCGACTGGGTGATGCTTTCGGCGCCAAGACATACTACGTCACAACACCCGCTGAATACGAGGCCGCGCTCGCCGAGGCAATCGCATCCAAGGTTCCCGCGCTGATTGATGTGCAGCTCGCCGCCGACTCAGGCAAGGAGAGCGGCCACATCGGTTATCTCAATCCTGCCCCGCTGATAGATATTACCGTCTGACGTAAGAGGGCATATCAAATTTGCCGGATTACATCAGGCAGTTCTGATATACCCTCCGAGGGACTCCCTCCGGCTCCGGCATGGGGATGCGGTCTGTGGGAAAGCGATTTCCGGCAATACTGCCGCATCCTCCCCGGAGATATTCAACTATTTTCAATTATTAACTCTCCGTCAACAAGTTATGGAACACATAATTCTATACGCGATTGTCCCTATTATCGTTGTGATGATTGCCGGTTATATATCAGGCAAGAAAGGGATTTTTTCGGCGAAGGACGGCAAGGCGTTCAACAAGGTAGTGCTCGACTATGCATTGCCGGCCGCACTGTTTGTATCAATCGTCGATGCCAGCCGTGAGATGCTTGTGAAGGATATCAAGCTGTCGCTCATATCGCTGGTTGTGATCATGGCATGTTTCATGATCGTGTACTTTATCTATGCCAAGTGCTTCAAGGGCAATAACGGAGCCGACGGCGCCATCATGGCGCTGGTCAACGGTTCGCCTACAATCGGCTTCCTCGGTTTTGCCGTGCTGGAGCCTATATTCGGCACCACTCCCTATGTGGCTCTTGTAGTGGCCATCGTCGGTATAGTGGTCAATGCGGTGGGAATTCCGGTTGGTCTGTCGCTGCTGAACAATTCGCTTAACAAAACCCGCCCGCTCCCTGCCGGCCAGAAGCGTCCGAGCGCCTGGTCGTCGGTGCTTCATGCATTGGCTCAGCCTGTGGCATGGGCGCCTATCCTCGCCGTGATATGGGTTATCGCAGGCATACCCTGGCCGAAATGGCTTTCGCCGTCGTTTGACCTTATCAAGGGCGCGAATGCCTCGATGGCTGTTTTTGCCGCCGGTATCACCCTTTCGGCGTTCAAAATCACTATCAACTGGCAGGCTATCCTTGGCTGTCTTCTCAAAATGGTGATGATGCCGGCCGCGCTCCTTATCGTGGGCATCATATTCCATATGGAGCTTGAGAACCTTAAGATGCTGGTTATCGCCGGCGCTCTTCCTCCGGCATTCTCCGGCATTATCATAGCCAACCAGTACGACACATATGTGTCGACCTCGACCTCCTCGCTGGCGTTGAGTGTGATTCTCTTCATAGGCTTCTGCCCGCTGTGGCTATGGCTTACCGACATATGCTATAAACTCTTCTGATGTAAGAATTGTTATTAAAGTACGGCGTGGAAATCAAATCCACGCCGTACTTAATTATTTCCTACTTTCGTATCCGCTATTTTCCTGAATTATGAAAACAATAATGGACGGCTGTACCGCCGCCGCATATGTGGCTTATGCCATGAGCGACGTGGCCACGATATACCCCATTACTCCTATCGCCTCGATGGGGCAGACCGCACAGCAGTGGGGTATGCAGGGACGCCTCAATTATGCAGGGCAGTCGCTGAAAGTAGAGGAGATGGAGAGTGAGCTTGGCGCTGCCGGAGCCACGCACGGCGCCCTGGCAGCCGGGGCGCTTGCCACTACGTTCACCAACTCGCAGGGGCTGATGCTGATGCTCCCGAATATGTTCAAGATTGCCGGCAACAGGCTGCCGGCGGTGTTCCATGTCGGCACGCGTTCGCTGGCCACACATGCCCTGAGTATCTTCGGCGACCATCAGGATATTATGGCGGCGCGGGCCACCGGGTTTGCCTTTCTCGGCTCCTGCTCGGTGCAGGAGGTAATGGATATGGCGGTGGTGGCTCATCTGGCGGCGCTGGAGGGGAGTATGCCGGTGTGCCATTTTTTTGACGGCTGGCGCACATCCAATGAGTTGCAGACAATCGAGCCGATACCTTATGACCGGATTTTCGGACTTATTGACAATGATGCCGTGGAGCGGTTCAGGGCCCGGGCGCTTAATCCCGAACATCCGTCGCTGGCAGGGTCGTGTCAGAATCCAGATGTATATTTCCAGAACGCCGAGGCCGCCAACAGTTATTATGATTCATTCCCGGCTATCGTGCAGAAACATATGGATAGGGTTGGAGATGTTACCGGGCGCCGCTACCGGCTGTTTGAATACATCGGCGCGCCCGATGCCGATGCCGTGGCGGTTGCCATGGGGTCGGCGTTCGAGGTGCTGGCGCAGACAGTGGAGCGTCTCAACGGCATGGGGTATAAAGTGGGGGTGGTCAACGTGCGTCTTTTCCGGCCGTTCTCAGCCGCACATCTTCTGTCGGCCATTCCGCCGACGGCGCATACTGTCGCCGTGCTTGACCGCACGAAAGAGCCGGGAGCCGGCGGCGAGCCGCTGTTCAAGGATGTGGCCACGGCTGTGGCTACCTCAGTCCGTGCCGGCTCACTGCGTGTAATCGGAGGCCGTTACGGTCTGTCAAGCAAGGATTTCAGTCCGGCGATGGCTAAGGCGGTATTCGACAACGCTCTTTCCGCGGAGCCGAAGCGCGGATTCACCGTCGGCATCACCGATGATGTGACCCATCTGTCGCTTGCGGTGGATGAGGCGTTTGCGTATGTGCCCGAGGGTGTTTTCCAGGCCGTGTTCTATGGCATCGGTTCCGACGGCACGGTAGGTGCGGCGAAGCAGGCTGCGGGAATTCTCGGCTCGTGCGACGGGCTCTTTTCACAGGCGTTTTTCTCGTACTCAGCGAAAAAATCGGGTGGCTATACAGTTTCCGAACTTCGTGTGGGGCATAGCCCCGTACGGGCCGCATATCGTGTGACGGATGCCGGTTATGTTTGCTGCAATAAAGATACTTATGTGCGAAAATTCGCCCTCGCCGACTCATTGTGCAAGGGTGGAGTGTTTGTGCTTAATGCCTCGTGGGACGCCGCACGGCTTGAAACCGAACTGCCGGCTTCGCTGAAGCGGGCCCTGGCGGCAAAGCAGGCGAAGTTTTATACAGTCGACGCGCAGGCTATCGCACGGAAGTACGGCCTGGGTGTGAGGATAAACACCATAATGGAGGCTGTGTTCTTCAAGCTGTCGGGGATTATCCCTTACGATGTGGCGCTGGCCAGAATGAAGGAGGAGATAACGAAGGCATACATGCATGAAGGGGGCGATGTGGTGAAACGCAATATCGCGGCCATTGACGAGGCCGCCTCCGCCATTGTGGCTGTCGCCGTGCCGGCCGGATGGGCGGCCGCCGACGCTCCGGAGCCTAAGCCTTATGGCTGGCAGCTATCAGGGGTGGAATCACCTTTGGCTTCTTTCGTGCGCAAGGTCGCCTGGCCGTGTCTGGCTTTGGAGGGCGGCTCGCTCCCTGTGTCGCTTTTCAGGGCTGACGGACGTATACCAATGGGTACCACTGCATTCGAGAAGCGCGGAATAGCGCTGTCCGTGCCGGCCTGGAATCCGGAGAAGTGCGTGCAGTGCACCGAATGCTCTCTGGTGTGCCCCCATGCCGCCATCCGTCCGTATCTTCTTTCCGACGCCGAGCTTTCGCAGGCTCCGGAGGGGATGGCGACAATACCTTTCAGGGAAGGCACGGCCCGGGGGCTACATTACCGCATACAGAACTTCACCCTTGACTGCACCGGCTGCGGATCCTGTGCCACGATATGCCCGGGTCATGCGCTAACCATGACTCCTGTTGCCGGGATTAAGGACGCGCAGGCTCCATACCTGGAATATTGCTCAGAGAAGGTGTCGCTGAAAACGGCCGGACTGCCGCGTTTCACCATCAATGGCTCGCAGATGCACCGGCCCCTGATGCAGTTCTCCGGGGCTTGTGCCGGATGTGGCCAGACCCCTTATGTGAAGTTGCTGACACAGCTTTTCGGCGAACGGATGCTTGTGGCAAACGCCACTGGGTGCTCCTCGGTGTGGGGCGCCAACTTCCCGAGCAACGCATACTGCACTCTCGACGACGGTCGCGGGCCGGCATGGGGCAACTCTCTGTTTGAGGATAACGCCGAATATGGCTATGGCATGGCTGTGGCTGTGCGCCATCGTCGGGAGCAACTGAAAAAGGCTGCCGGAACTCTGGCGGATTCGCCGGTGGAGGATGTGGCTTCCGCAGCTCGTCAGTGGCTTGCTTCGTATGATGAGCCTGACGCCTCGCGCCAGGCAGGCCTGAAGCTTGTCGAGGCTCTGCATTCTGACGCATCGCTGCCTGACGGGCTGAAAGATGCCGCCGCAGCCGTCACCGGCGGCGCCGACATGCTGGGGAAGAAATCGGTGTGGGCTGTCGGCGGCGACGGGTGGGCTTACGATATCGGTTTCGCCGGTCTCGACCATGTGCTTGCATCGGGCGAGAACATAAATCTCCTGGTGCTCGACACTGAATGCTATTCCAATACCGGAGGGCAGTCGTCAAAGGCCACTCCGCTCGGGGCTGTGACCAAATATACCCCCGCGGGGAAGCGCACTTTCAAGAAAAATCTGCCGCAGATGATGATGCAGTACGGCAATGTATATGTAGCGTCGGTGGCGCTCGGCGCCAGTTTCGAGCAGACTGTCGATGCCTTGCGTGAAGCCGAGGCGTATCCGGGGCCGTCGCTTGTGGTGTGCTATTGCCCATGTATAAACCACGGGATACGTGCCGGCATGGGGACTTCAATCGTGGAGGAACGTCGTGCCGTGGAATGTGGCTACTGGCCTCTGTTCCGCTATAATCCTCTTATGCTTGAATCCGGGCTTGAACCATATATAGAGGATGCCGTTGACTCCTCGATAAAGGTCAACGGACTACCCGAAAAGGGTGCGCCGTCGGCCGCCGAGGATGCCGATGCGTCCGCTGCCTCGCTCGGGCCATGGAACAAGGTTGCCGATGAAGCCTCCCCGCTCACGGTCGATGCCGTGGGCGAACCCTCCGGCCTTGTCGGATTCCTTGACGGGGAGGACCGTTATGCCGACCTGCGCATGGTGGCTCCTGGCGAGACCGACGCCATAAGGAGCGCTATGGCCGCGCGTCTCGGCCGCGAGGCACGCCTGCTTGACGAATCGCCGCTGCGGCGACCCGACTGACCGCAAAATCTTGCCTTTACAACACAGACTCTGATGCTTCAGTAGTGTTTGTGATTCCTCACCTTCCCCGGGATGCCACACAACAAACCGGGGGAGGTGTTCGTTATATTACCGAATAAAAACATCGAATAGTTACTTATCTCTACGTTTCGACAATATGATTATCGCATCGCAAAAACGCAAAAGCAATATAGCCGAATATATCCTTTATATGTGGCAGGTCGAGGATATAATCCGCGCCAACGACCTTGATATATCCAAAATCAAAAAGAATGTAATCGACCGGTTCGACGGTCTCACACCGGAGCAGCGCCGACAGATGGAGGAATGGTACGAGTCGCTCATCGACATGATGCGCCTTGAGGGGGTGCAGAAATCGGGGCATCTGCAAATCAACAGGAATATCCTCAACCAGCTTGTGCAACTGCATCAGAAACTCCTTGCCGACCCTTCTTTCCCGGAGTACACGGCAGAGTTCTACCGCACTCTGCCATATATCGTGGAGCTGCGGGCAAAGTCCGGCGATACGCCCCTGGGTGAAATCGAGACCTGCTTCACTGCCCTCTACGTTATGCTTATGATGCGCCTGCAGAAGAAGGAGATGACCCCCGACACCGCGGCGGCAATACATCAGATTTCGCGGTTCATAGCCGCCCTCTCGCGCGATTTCCATCTTGACGAGGAGGACCGGCTGTTCAAAAAACAGGAGGAATAACATCAGATTCTCCGGCCGGCTCCTCCGCCTAAGAGCGAAAGCCGCCTCGAAATTTTCGGCCGGGTATTCACATTTATTTTTAAACAACCTCTTAATTTCGTAACTTTGCCGATTGAAAAAGAGAGTTCATAATGAAAATACTCGTTACAGGAGCCAACGGACAGCTTGGCACGGAGCTTAAAAAGGTTCTTGAGGAGCAGATCCCCGGAATCACTACATATACCGATGTCGATACACTCGACCTGCGCGACGCCGATGCGGTGGCGCGCGAGATGGAGCGTGGCGAATACACTCATGTGGTCAACTGCGTGGCATATACCGCTGTTGACCGTGCTGAGGAGGAGAAAGCCGAGTGTTCGGCCCTGAATGTCGACGCCGTGCGCAATCTTGCCACGGCGGCCGACCGCATGGGGGCCAAGGTGCTGCATATCTCCACCGATTATGTGTTTGACGGACGGGCGTGCCGCCCCTATCGCGAATCGGATAAAGTAAACCCTATATCGCAGTACGGCACCACAAAACGGAAAGGGGAGACGCAACTGCTGGCAATCTCACCCGACAGTGTGATAATACGCTCGGCATGGCTCTATTCGCCCTATGGGCGGAATTTTGTGAAGACTGTGCTGCGGCTGGCCGAAAAAGCGTCGGTTCACGAGCCTCTGCGGATTGTGTGCGACCAGATCGGCACTCCGACCTACGCGCTCGACCTCGCTCATGCCATCGTCACCATACTGTGCTCGCGCCAGTGGGTGCCCGGCATCTTTCATTTCACCGACGAGGGGGCCGCTTCATGGTATGATTTCGCATGTGCCATTCTTCGTATCCGCGGCATAAAAGCTCCGATACAGCCGATTCTCACCGAAGATTATCCCACGGCGGCCTCGCGGCCATTCTATTCGGTGCTCGACCGCTCATGCATAAAGGCTACCTACGGCGTGGAGATACCCCACTGGGAAACCTCCCTGGCACACTGTCTGTCACGCATGTGACCCCGCATCTCTCCTATCCGACCCCTTCATATATCACAATCACACCTCACAAATGGCTTCATTAACCGACGAAATAAAACGCAGACGCACATTCGCCATCATATCACACCCCGATGCCGGTAAAACCACTCTGACGGAGAAACTGCTCCTTTTCGGTGGCGCTATCCACGTGGCCGGCGCGGTAAAATCAAACAAAATCAAGAAAACCGCCACATCCGACTGGATGGAGATCGAGAAGCAGCGCGGTATATCTGTGGCTACCTCCGTGATGGGGTTCGACTACGGCGATTATAAAATCAATATCCTCGACACCCCGGGGCACCAGGATTTCGCCGAGGATACCTACCGTACTCTCACCGCGGTGGATTCGGTTATAATAGTGGTCGACGTGGCAAAGGGTGTGGAGCAGCAGACGCGCAAACTGATGGAGGTGTGCCGCATGCGCAACACTCCCGTGATTATCTTTGTAAACAAGCTTGACCGCGAGGGGCGTGATCCGTTCGACATTCTCGACGAACTGGAGTCGGAACTTAAAATCGGCGTGCGTCCCCTTTCGTGGCCTATAAATATCGGCGCCAAGTTCAAGGGGGTATATAATATATATGAGAACTCGCTCGACCTCTTCAAGCCCGACAAGCAGAAGGTGCAGGAACGCGTGGAAATCACCGACCTCACCGACCCGCGGGTGGATGAGGCCGTGGGCGAGGCCGACGCCTCCAAGCTGCGCGATGACCTGGAGCTTATCGGGGGGGTATATCCGGAATTTGACAAGGAGGAGTATCTGCGCGGCAAGCTCGCGCCGGTGTTCTTCGGGTCGGCACTGAACACTTTCGGTGTTAAGGAGCTGCTCGACTGCTTTGTGAAGATTGCGCCATATCCGCGCCCCACGCAGGCCGAGGAGCGTGAAATCCGTCCGGAAGAGGAGGCTTTTTCCGGCTTCGTGTTCAAGATTCACGCGAATATGGACCCGAACCACCGCTCATGTATAGCCTTTGTGAAGGTTTGTTCGGGCAAGTTCGAGCGCAACGCCCCCTACAAGCAGGTGCGCACCGACAAGGTGATGCGTATCGCCGCACCTACGGCATTCATGGCCCAGCGCAAGAATGTGGTCGACGAGGCTTATCCGGGCGATATTGTCGGTGTGCCCGACACCGGCAACTTTAAAATCGGCGACACGCTCACCCAGGGTGAGAATCTTCATTTCCGCGGGCTCCCTTCCTTCTCGCCGGAGATGTTCAAGTATATCGAGAATACCGACCCCATGAAGTCGAAGCAGCTCGAAAAAGGTATACGCCAGCTTATGGACGAGGGTGTGGCGCAGATGTTTGTCAACCAGTTCAACGGCCGGAAACTTATCGGCACGGTAGGGCAGCTTCAGTTCGAGGTGATACAGTACCGACTTCTGCATGAGTACGGCGCGCAGTGCCGCTGGGAGCCTCTGTCGCTCTACAAGGCTTGCTGGATAGAGTCGGACGACGACTCCGCCCTGGAGGCGTTCAAGAAGCGCAAGCATCAGTTCATGGCCGTAGACCGCGAGGGGCGCGATGTGTTTCTTGCCGATTCCAACTATGTGCTCCAGATGGCGCAGAACGACTTCCCGGCCATACGCTTCCATTTCTCCTCTGAATTCTGACAGACCGCCGTTGGCCGTTGCAGCCTCCGGGTCGCCCCTGGAATGGGCGTTTAGGCAAAATATGTAGAATATTTTGGGAATTAGCTGACTAATTACTATTTTTGTGGCTTGAATCATTGCCGTAATATGATGTTAAAGAACTTCTTCATATCCATGCTCGGGGCTTTGACAGCCTTTTGGATTTCAATAATGCTCCTGTTCATATTGGGAGTGGTGTTTGCCGCAGGCACGATAGTATCGGCTATCGGAGGCGCGGCATCGGTTGCCGTAGAGAAGAATTCGGTGCTCTATCTGCCCCTTTCGGGCGTGATTGAGGAGCGTCAGACGACAGTGGAGTTCACCTCGCTGATTAACCAGGAAGCTCGTCCGGTGGCTCTTGACGATATAATTCGCTCGATCTCCGCTGCTGCGGATGATGACCGCATCGAGGGTATCTACCTCGACTGCCAGGGGGCTTCGGCCGGAGTGGCCACCCGCCTTGCCATACGCAAGGCCCTGGAGGATTTCAAAAAGGGAGGAAAGTGGGTAGTGGCATATGCCGATTCGTACACCCAGGGCGACTATTATGTAGCGTCGGTTGCCTCCGAAATCTATCTCAATCCTATCGGGGCTGTGGATATTCATGGCCTGGGATCTCTGATACCCTTTTTCAAGGGGCTGCTTGACAAGCTCGGGGTTGAGATGCAGGTTGTGAAAGTGGGCACTTACAAAAGTGCGGTAGAGCCTTATATCATGACAGCGATGAGCGAGCCTGCCCGCGAGCAGACGCTCGTGTTCCTCACAAACATATGGAACCAGATTACCGTCGACATAAAGGCCTCGCGCGGAGTGTCGGTCGAGGCGCTCAACCAGATGGCCGACTCGCTGGTGGCTCTTGGCAACGGCAGTGATTACTTTGTGGAGAACAAGCTCGTCGACGGTCTGGCATATCAGCGCCAGGTTACCGACAAACTCAAGGAGAAAGTAGGGCTGAAGGCCGATGACGCTCTGCGCTCGGTATATTTCGGCGATTATCTCCAGGTGGCCGATGTGCCCCATGAAAAATCCAACAAGAATAAGATTGCCGTATATTATGCTTTCGGCAATATCGTTGACCACGGCTCGCAGGGCATCTCGGCCGAGCAGATGGTGCCAGATATCACGGACCTTGCCGAGGATGATGACATCAAGGCCATGGTGCTTCGCGTGAACTCCGGAGGCGGTTCCGCATTCGCTTCCGAGCAGATATGGGAGGCTTTGCAGTATTTCAAGTCAAAAGGGAAGAAACTTTATGTGTCGATGGGCGACTATGCCGCATCGGGCGGCTACTACATCTCATGCGGCGCCGACCGCATATATGCCGAGCCGGTGACCCTCACAGGCTCTATCGGAATCTTCGGCATGATGCCCTGCGCGCAGCAGCTTGCGCAGAATATCGGAGTGAGCATAAGCACGGTGACCACCAACAACGGCAATGCTGTTTTCCCGAATGTGTTCGAGCCCATGACACCGACCCAGCGCAGCGCCATGCAGCGTGAGGTGGACAACGGATATGAACTGTTCACCCGCCGCTGCGCCGAAGGCCGTGGCATATCGCAGGATTCCATCAAGGTTATCGGCGAAGGACGGGTGTGGGATGGCCTGATGGCACGGAAACTTGGCCTTGTGGATGCCCTCGGCTCTCTTGACCAGGCCGTAGGCGACCTCGCAAAAGATATGAAATACACCGCCTACCAGGTGGTTTCATACCCGAACCCCGATAAGTCGTTCTGGGATATCATAAGTGATTTCGACCGTCAGATGAAGGTGCGTGCCATCCGCGAGGAGCTCGGGGCGGCATATCCACTCTATCAGGAATACAAGGCTGTGGCCGGCATGGAGCGCATACAGGCGCGTATCCCGTATATGATTGTAGAATAATAAAAAAACGGAGCCGGAATTTCCGGCTATCAAAAACAGAACCAGTTGGCAAAGAATAAGATACTCGCTAATCTTGTGTTGCTCCCGCTGTCGAAGCTATATGGCATCGGGGTGGGGCTGCGCAATCTTATGTTCGACTGGCGGATTCTTAAAGAGACCACCTTCCCCGTGCCGGTGGTGGTGGTGGGGAATCTTGTGGCAGGCGGCACCGGGAAGACACCGCATACAGAATTCATCATAGAGCATCTTAAGTATAAATACCGAATCGGTATGCTCTCGCGCGGGTATAAGCGCACTACCAATGGCTTTGTGCTCGCCACCAGGCGGTCGACTCCGGCCGATATCGGCGACGAGCCTTATCAGATTTATCAGAAATTCGGAAGCGATATCACCGTTGCCGTATGCGAGGACCGCTGCGCCGGAATCGAGGAGATGCTCCGTATAGACCCGAAGATAAACCTTGTGGTGCTGGACGACGCTTTCCAGCACCGGTATGTGAAGCCTACCGTGGCTGTGGTGCTTACGGAATTCAACCGCCCGGTGTTCTATGACCGGCTGCTTCCGCTGGGGAGGCTCCGCGAAAGCATCAAGGCTCTTTCAAGGGCGGATATGGTAATCGTGACCAAGTGCCCCGACAAGCTGAAACCGGTGGAATACCGCATTTTCAAAAATAATCTCAAGGTATTTCCATATCAGAAGCTGTTCTTCTCGCGCTATGAGTATATGCCGCTGCAGCCGTTGTTTCCCGACGAGGCCGATCCGGCGCCGTATCTCTCCTGGCTCAACGACGGCGACGGAGTGCTGCTCCTTTCCGGCATAGCCAATCCAAGGCCGCTGGTGAGGTATCTGCGCAGTTTCCACGCACCGCTTAAAGTCAAGAGTTTCCCGGATCATCATGCGTTCACAAGGCGCGATATGGAGAGCCTGCGAAAGGAGTTCGACCAGATGGAGGGGGAGCGCAGGATCATCGTCACAACGGAGAAGGACGCGGTGAGACTCGCCGGCAATCCCTACTTCCCTCAGGAACTCAAGCGGGATATATATTATCTGCCGATAGAGGTAAGGTTCGACACCCGTTTCTCCGAGAACTTCCAGGAGGAGCTTCACAAGGCGTTGCTCGATGCCGTAAAGAAACAGTAGTCCGCCCTCGTCGATTACATTAAAATCCATTGCGGCCGCAGGGATGAACCAAGGCCGTTTTAAAAACGTTTCAATGTTAACCAGTGTGATGCATGGGTGCATATCACATGACATTCCCTCGGTGTGATATACTCCAGGAGCATCACCGTCAATACCTTTTAGCACGATGTTAGAAAAAATCAAACAGACAGCCGATTATCTCCGCGGCAAAGTCGCCGACATGCCACGCATCGCAATCATACTCGGCACCGGTCTCGGCCCCCTGGCCGACCTTATCGAGAACAAGACCGTGATACCTTACAGCGAGATACCCAATTTCCCGGTGTCGACAGTGGAAGGCCACAGCGGCAACTTCATTTTCGGCACACTCGCCGGAAAGCGTGTGATGGCCATGCAGGGTCGTTTCCATTATTATGAGGGGTACGACATGAAGACGGTGACCTTCCCGGTGCGTGTGATGCGCGCCCTGGGTGTGGAGACTCTGATTGTGTCGAACGCTGCCGGCGGCATGAACAAGGAGTTCCAGGTTGGCGATGTGATGGTAATCACTGACCATATCAACCTTTTCCCCGAGAATCCCCTCCGCGGAAAGAACCATAACGAGCTTGGCGTGCGTTTCCCGGCCATGACCGAGGCTTACAGCAAGCGCCTTGTGGGCATAGCCGACCGTATCGCCCTGGAGAAGGGGATACGCCTGATGCACGGTGTGTATGTAGGAACCACCGGCCCCACATTCGAGACTCCGGCCGAATATGAATATTTCCGTATCATAGGCGGCGACGCCGTAGGTATGTCGACCGTGCCCGAGGTTATCGTGGCCGTACACGGCGGCATGGAGGTATTCGGTCTCTCCGTAATCACCGACCTCGGAGGCAAGGACGTTACCCAGGTGCCCACCCATGAGGAGGTGCAGCAGGCTGCCATCACTGCCGAGCCGGTGACAAAGGCCCTCGTGCACGACCTTATCGCCGCTCTTTGACGGGCTGTATAAAATAATTTTGAACAGTTACCTATCTATCTGATGTCAGATTCAACCGAATTGCGCGAGAAAGCGACTGAGATTTCCGAACTCGGTGAGTTCGGGCTGATTGACCGTCTCACCGAGGGGCTGGAGATAAAGAACCGCACCACGCTGCGCGGCGTCGGCGACGACTGCGCCGTGCTTGAGTATAAGGACTCGGAGGTGCTGGTATCAACCGACCTTCTTGTGGAGGGGATACACTTCGACCTTACTTATGTGCCCCTGAAGCATCTCGGCTACAAGTCGGCCGTGGTGAATTTCTCCGACATATACGCCATGAACGGCCGGCCGCAGCAGATTGTTGTGTCGCTGGCTATATCGAAACGCTTCACCGTGGAGCATATCGAGGAACTTTATGCCGGTCTGCGGCTCGCCTGCGACCTCTATGGCGTTGACCTTGTGGGCGGCGACACCACCACTTCGCGCTCCGGACTCGTTATCTCGATAACGGTTATCGGCAGCGGCGAGAAGGACCGGATTGTTTACCGCGACGGCGCCAGGGATACCGACCTGATATGCGTTACCGGCGATTTAGGCTCGGCATATATGGGGCTGCAGCTTCTCGAAAGGGAGAAGGTTGCATCGGCAGGCAGAGCCGATTTCCAGCCCGATTTCGGAGGCAAGGAGTATCTGATCGAGCGTCAGCTAAAGCCGGAGGCGCGCCGCGATGTAATCGAGGCTCTTGCCAAGGCCGGCATAGTGCCTACGGCGATGATGGATATTTCCGACGGTCTGTCGTCGGAGCTGCTGCATATCTGCAAGGCCAGCCATACGGGTTGCCGTGTGTATGAGGACCGTATCCCTATCGATTATCAGACTGCGGTAATGGCCGAGGAGCTTAACATGAATCTCGTCACCGCGGCGATGAATGGCGGCGAGGACTATGAGCTGCTCTTTACCGTGCCTCTGCACGCCCATGAGGAGATAAAGAAGATTCAGGGTGTGCGTGTGATAGGTCATATCACACGGCCTGAACTCGGCTGTGCCATGGTGACCCGCGACGGCAACGAGATGGAAATCCGCGCGCAGGGTTGGAATCCGCTTGCGGAGGCCCAGGCCTGATGCCGGCTCCGGCGCGACCACACAATATTAAAATATCATTACAAGCAACGAAAAATCCCGGATTGCCGATAGTGTAAACCGGGATTTTTTGTAACTTTGCAGCGAGAAAGTACATTCACAGATGATTAATCGAATATTAATACGCATCAAAGTAGTGCAATTGCTCTACTCCTACCTGCTGACACGCAGTGAGTTCCGCATTGTTACAGCTCCTGAAAAGTCAACGGCCGACGGCAAGTACGCGCATACGCTGTACCTGAGAATCCTCCTTATGATTCTTGAACTGGCCGGATATAAAGTGATTCCGGGGGCTAAACGCACTCCTCTCGATTCAATCGGCTCAGCCAACATGCTCGCGGCCTCGCAAGTGGCCAAAGCACTCGGCGCAGACCTTGATATTCGTGAAATTATGGCGCGAGGCAACACCGGCATAGAGGCTCTCGACGATGTTGTGCTGCGTCTCTACGGCAAAATCACATCGTCGGTGGCATATACCGATTTCCGAAAGAAGCGCAAAGTCGAGCTTGCCGACGAGGTGAAACTCTGGACGGTGCTCCTTACCACCGTTATACAGAAAGAGCCGCTGATGCAGGAGGCCGCCCGCCGCGACGAGGGCTTCACGCTGGCCGGATACAACCAGGCTTTCAGCATGGTTGTGGATACGCTTACCAACTATTACGACACAAACGCCACCCTGCGCAAAGCCCGCACCTCGCTTGAGCTTTCTCTCGAAAAGGCATATGATCTCTATCATGCGTTGCTGACCCTCCCGGTGCATATCACACGCCTTGAGGCCGAGAGAATCGAGGCCGCTAAAGAGAAATACTGCCCCACGCATGAGGACCTGAATCCCAACATGAGGTTTGTCAACAACCGGTTTGTCGACGCAATAGAGCATCATCCCCAGATTGAGGAATACGGCAAGAAACACGACATAGCATGGGATTCCGACTATTTCGTGCTCAAGCAGCTTCTCGACACCATCAGGGAATCGCAGATATACAAGGAGTATATGGAAAGCGATTCCGAGAGCCTGGCGGCCGACTGCGAGTTCTGGCGCGCGTTGCTGAAGAATGTGGTGTTCCCCTCCGATGCCCTTGCAGAGGCTCTTGAGGAGAAGTCGATATACTGGAATGACGACCTGGCGGTGATGGGCACATTCGTGCTCAAATCCATACGCCAGATGGCCACCAAAGGCAACCGCGAGGCTCCGCTGCTGCCGATGTTCAAGGATGACGAGGATGCTGCTTTCGGCGCCCGGCTCTTTGATTTCGCAGTAAACAACCGTGAAGAGTACCGCTCGTTCATCGAGCGCTTCATCAACGGCACCCAGTGGGATCCCGAGCGTCTGGCTCTTATGGATATAGTGATTATGGTCACAGCCATCGCAGAGCTGCTGAATTTCCCCTCGATACCCGTGCCCGTGACTATGAACGAGTATGTCGAAATTGCTAACTATTACAGCTCCCCACGCAGCGGCCAGTTTATCAACGGTGTGCTCTACAACGTTGCCAACTACCTCCGCGAAGAGGGGCGACTGCTGAAATAACATAGATATATAAATTTTAAAATACTACTGAAATGGTAGAGAATTTCATCCCCCTCCAGGCAGCCGCCGGTGCCGGTCAAGGCTGGTCGAGCATGATAATGATCGTGCTCCTTATCGCTATCTTCTACTTCCTGATGATTCGTCCGCAGCAGAAGAAACAGAAAGAAATCCGCAAGTTCCGCGAAAGTCTCCGCAAGGGTGACCGCGTTATTACCGCCGGCGGTATCCTCGGCAAAATCAAGGAGGTAAAGGATAACACGATGATGATTTCCGTGTCGCCCGACGTGGTGCTTGAAGTCGACAAGGGCTCCATCTATCCTTCTGCCGCCGATGCTCAGCAGGAGCAGGCTGCCAAGGAGAAAGCCTGATTTATTGACTCACTTATCCCAAACGTTTGTTATGAACTTCAGGGATTTATATGCCGGAATAAAGGAGGGGTTGCGAACCTTGAAGGGGCGCAATGCCCTCACTTTTTTTGTCTTTCTGGCGATTTCGGCAGTGTTCTGGGTGCTGATGGCACTAAACGACGAGGTGCAGAAAGATTATAAGGTGCCTCTGAAGCT
The DNA here is from genome assembly GCA_004102785.1 of Muribaculaceae bacterium Isolate-013 (NCI). GTDB lineage: Bacteria > Bacteroidota > Bacteroidia > Bacteroidales > Muribaculaceae > UBA7173. The sequence goes on along the minus strand of SCEJ01000011.1, from coordinate 15,322 downwards.
GACCGGATTCCCTGACGACATGACGATAATCGCCGGGGCGCATCCCACCGTTTCTGTAACGGTAAAGGACAAGGGCAGCGCTCTGATGAAATACAGTTGGGGGCGGACTCCGGTGCTGACGGTCAGATATGATGACTTCGTTAGTCCGGAAAGCAATCATTTGGTCCTTTCGCAGGCCCAGCTCAACGCTTCGCTGCGCAATCTGTTCGGCGCCGGGGCGTTGCTTCAGTCGGTGCGTCCCGACTCTCTGGCGATATACTACACCACTGAGCCGGGGGTGCCGGTGAGGGTCCGCGTTGACGCTGATGTGCATACTTCGCCGCAGGCGGTGCCTTTCGGGCGCGTGACTCTTTCGGCCGACACTGTGATGCTTTACTCCATCGGAGGGAAGGCAAGCAAGGTGAAAGAGCTGGTGACTGCTCCGGTGGTGCTTTCCGGGCTAACCGATACGGCCTCGGTGGAGGCCGTGCTTCAGGTTCCTGCCGGGATGCGTGCCGTGCCGTCGACAGTGAGAGTGACAATCCCGGTGGAGCCGCTCGTGTCGAAGACACGCCGCATTGCCGTAGAGGCCCAGAATCTGCCCGAGGGAACACAGATGGTCACTTTCCCCTCGATGGTCGATGTGACCTACCTCCTGCCCAAAAGCATGTATAACCAGGACTCTGCTCCGATGAAGGCATTTGTGAAATATTCGTGGGATGTGGCGTCGTCGAAATCGCTCGCAGTGGAGGTGTCGCAGATGCCGCAGTATTACCGGGTGGTCTCAGTGTCGCCAGAGAGGGTGGATTATGTGCTTGAACGTGACTGAGCCATGCGGGTTATTGCAGTGACAGGCGGTATCGGAAGCGGCAAATCGGTGGTTTGCCGTGTGCTTTCGGCTATGGGATATGATGTTTACGACTGTGATTCGGAGGCCAGGAGGATAATGGACTCCGACGAGGGGATGAAGCGGCGTATCGCTGATGAAATCACGCCTGAGGCTCTTGACCGGGATGGGAATCTTGACCGCAAGGCCATTGCCGGAGTGGTGTTTGCCGATGCCTCAAGGCTTGCGGCGCTAAATGCCATAGTGCATGGCGCCGTCAGGGACGATATAGCCCATAGGCTGCGCCAGGCCGCTGACGCGGGCATCGCGCTTTATTTTATCGAGACCGCCATATTATATGAGAGCGGTCTTGACCGTATGGTAGGCGAGGTGTGGGAGGTTACGGCTCCGGAGGAGGTCCGAATAAGCAGGGCGATGCTTCGCGACGGCGCCGGATATGAAAGTATCAAAGCGCGAGTCGACGCACAGACATCGGCCAAAGGCTCGCATCCCTGCGTGCACGTGATTGTAAATGATGGCCGCGAGGCCGTTCTGCCTCAGATTCACACCCTGCTCTGACTGCGGGCGCGAATCTCCTCCATTCTCATTCAAGCATATCGGTGCGTGGTGCGCTAAGCGGCGATTTGGGAATGATGCTGAAAGAATCGGCATCGGCGCCGACAGGCAGTTTTCCGCGGTAGCGTTCAAGCTGGTTTTTGGAGAATACGGCATAGAGTGTGGCGGCGGGATTGTCGTCAGAGGGCTTCGCTACGGTTTTGCCCATGGCATCGACAATTTCTGCCAGCCCGTTGTAGTCACCGTAGTCATCCGAACCGGAGCGGTCGGCTCCTACCCATGGCGTCTGGTTCTCTATCGCCCGCGCCACAAGGAGGTGGTGCCATGCGAATCCGCGTGCGGTCGGCCAGTTGGCCGGCACGAGCATTATGTCGTAACGCTGAGAGTCGTTGCGGCACCACACCGGGAATCGCAGGTCGTAGCATATTATCATCGCCACATTCCAGCCGCGGAAACTGACCACGGGCATCTCATTGTGCCCCTGCCCGTAAAGCCTGGCCTCGGGGCTGAGGCAGAAGAGGTGGCGCTTGTCGTAGAATGTCGCTTTGCCTGAAGGCTCTATGAAGAATGCCGTGTTGAGGTATTCTCCGTTATGCCTGGCAAGGAAGCTGCCGGCAATGGCGAAATCGTGTTTTCGGGCCATGGCGGCGGCCCATAGCATAGTGCGCCCGTCGCAATGTTCGGCAATCTCGTCGAGCAACTGAGGGTCGACGATGAAGCCTGTGGTGAAAAGCTCCGGAAATACCACTATATCCGTGTCCGGCTCGATTCGGTCAAGTATGGCAGAGGCGCTGTCGATGTTTTTGCTGACGTCGGCCCATTGAGTGTCAAATGGCACTGCTGCGACTTTCAGCGTGATGTCGGCGGTTTCGCCGTTGTGCGAGGCCGTGGGTTTACTGAGGCTCATCGGTAGAGAATTTTTCAGGGTATTTGCCGTTGAAGCGGCTGTAAAACTGCTTCACATACGCCAGGTCGGCTGTGATGTCGCCGCTGGTCTCAAGCACGTCGCGCACCTGTATGTGTTTCTCCTTATAATCTATCGCAGCCAGGCAGAGGGGCACATGTGCTTCGTGGGCTATGCGCAGGAAGCCGGTGTGCCATCTGTCGGTGCGGCGGCGTGTGCCTTCGGGCGCTATTGCCACCACCAGCCGGTCTGCCCGGTTGAAACGCCTCACCATCTCCTCTACGAGCGACCCTTTCTTCTTCCCCCGGTGCACCGGCACGCCGCCGATGGCGCGCAGCAGGTACCCCAGAGGGAAGAAGAACCACGATGACTTCATCATGAAGCCGGCCTTTCGCCCTACGGAGCGGATGGCGAGCTCTCCCATGATGAAGTCCCAGTTGGATGTGTGAGGGGCCACACATATTATAGCTTTGGGGAAATCAGGCACGGAGATATCCACGCTCCATCCCATTCGTCTCAGTATTCGGGCAGAAAGGTTCATAAGTATTACTTATAGGTGTCGTCGGTGAAGGGTTGCGGGGTGCGTTACTGAGCGAGTTCTTTCTTTGCCTCGCGTGCGGTGGAGGGGAGAGCGGCGTTCATTTCGTGCACGATTTCGTTGACGTGTTTGTAGAATTTCTCACGGAACGATTTGTAGGCCTTGCGGAAATAGGCCGAGCGTGCGGCGGAATAATCCCGTGACGAACCGAAGTCGGCCGGCTGTTTGTCGAACGAGAAGTTCACGCCGCTGAGTGCGGTCGACTGCAGGTCGGCGATTCTCACTACGAGTCCGTTCATTTTCTCACGGTCCACGCCTTTTATGAATGATTCAGCAATCATGCATTCGGCGGCGAGGTCGCCGCAAACATATTTCACCTCTTTCTTGAGGTCGCGAAGATTTGCCATTTTTTATGATTTTGGGGTTAACTGTTGGTGCTGAGTATGCGGTTGAGGGCAGAGAGGGTAGGTGGGATTTTTACAATCCGTGACTGTGGCGGCGATGGCGGTGCGGAATATCCGGGCGGATATTGCGGGGTGGCTCCGGTCACGGCCTTTACTGTCGACGAGAAGATGGCCGGATGCGCGCTTGCCAGGGCTATGCCGGTCTCGTCGCTCTGGAGTTTGTGCTCAAGGGCGCCCACGGCAGCGGCGGTCTGCGGCTCGGCAAGCATCTGGTCTTCGAGCCACAGGCGGCGCATGGTGTCGGTGATGGCCTCGTCGGAGAGCGACACCCCTTCGACTTCGGCGCGGAGCTTATCCATGTCGCCGCCGTAGAGGTCAATGATGCGCGCGAGATTGGAGGGGTTCCCTACGTCCATTGCGCGTGCCACGGTGAGGAGTGCATCGCGCGGGGCGAAGTCGCCGCTCTTCAGATATTCAACAAACACGTCGTTGGCATTGTTGGCGGCGATAAATCTTTTGGCCGGCAGCCCCATTGTTTTTGCCATAAGCCCGGCCGAGAGATTGCCGAGGTTGCCGCAAGGCACGGCAAACACCACCTCTTTGCCCGGATGAAGCTCGGCCACCCGTGCGTAGGCGTGGAAATAGCATATGATTCCGGGCAACTGGCGCAGGAGGTTGATGGAGTTGGCCGAAGTGAGTCTGCGCCGCGGGTGTGGCGAGGCGGCGTTGGCGCGCACCACCTCTTTGGCCATTGCCTGGCATTGGTCAAAGGAGCCGTCGACTTCGATGGCCACCACATTTCTTACCTGTGCGAAACCTGCAATCTGCTGGCGCGACAGTTCCCCTTTGGGGTAGAGCACGAGCACGCGGGTGTTCGCCGCACGGCTGAATCCGTCGGCTACGGCGGCTCCCGAGTCGCCGGAGGTGGCCACGATTATGTCGCGCGGGATGCCGAATGCCGGGTCGAGCTTCGGCAGGAGCCGTGCCATCAGCCGCGCCCCCACATCCTTGAAGGTAAGAGTGGGGCCATGGAAGAGTTCGCATGAATATATGCGGTCCTTCACTCTCCGCAGCGGCACCTCGAAGTCGAGCGCGTCGAAAACAATCTGCTTGAGCTCGGATGCGGGCACTACCTCGCCGAAGAGTGTGTTGGCTATTACGAAAGCAATCTCCTGCAACTGCATGTCGGGCAGGTTGTTGAAGAGTGCATTCGGAAGTTTCGGAAAGGTGTCGGGCATATACAGACCTCCGTCGGGCGCTATGCCGTTGGCTATCGCCTGTGGAAGCGATACTTTCTGCGAGTCTCCTCCGGTGCTGTGAAGAATCATAATTGACTGAGGTGTAAAGTGGCGCGTTCGCGTCACGTTTCCATTCGTTATTACTTTCCCACAAAATTAAACATTCGCGGCAAGAAAGTCAAATAATTTGCTTACTTTTGTGCTGCAAATTTAACTTAAATTTAAAAAATGAAGACTCAACTGGAGATTTTGCAGGCTGTTACGGATGCCGGCGAGCGTAAGGCCAATCTGGCGTCAGTGCGTGCCAACCTGCTGAAACTTGCGGTGCTCTCCATGCTTGCGGGGGCCTTCATCGCCCTGGGTGGCGTGCTTTCTGTGATTGTCGGTTTTGGATTTCCGGAAGTGTCGGCGTCGAATCCCGCCATGCAGAAACTGATGAGTGCGCTGGTGTTTCCGATAGGGCTTTTCCTTGTGGTGACGTTCGGCGCCGAGCTTTTCACGGGCAACAACGCGGTGCTGATGCCTTCGATGATGAACGGGCGCCACGGTTTCGGCGCCACAGTGGCCAACTGGACGCTGGTGTGGCTCGGCAATTTTCTCGGGGCGCTGCTGTTCACTTATTTTCTGGTGCATCTTTCCGGGCTGCTTGCGCCGGAGCCATATAATTCGGCGATAATAAAGGTTGCCGAGACCAAGGCATCGCTTCCGGCAGGGGTGTGCTTCCTCCGCGGCATAGGGGCCAACTGGTGCGTATGCCTGGCGGTGTGGCTCGCCATCGGAGCCCGCACACTGCCCGGCAAGACGATATGCTGCTGGCTGCCGGTGGCGGCGTTCGTCGCACTGGGCTACGAACACTGCATAGCAAACATGTTCTTTATCCCGGCCGGGATTTTTTCCGGCGCAGGTGTCACGGCAGCCGGGCTGGGGCTTAACCTGCTGTGGTCTACCGCGGGGAATATAGCCGGAGGCGCGGTGTTTGTGGGTAGCCTTTATAGCTGGCTCTATTCCCGCAAAGAGCATCAAAAAAGAAAATCTGCTTAATAACATCCCAGGCGCAATATACAGTATGAATAAATATTTGTATATTTGCGCCTGACCTTATTTTTGATACTACAAATTTCATGAAACCCAAACGATTACTTTTAGGCGACGAAGCGCTCGCCTTAGGGGCGCTGAACGCCGGACTGTCGGGGGGATACGCTTACCCCGGCACCCCCTCCACCGAGATACTGGAGTATATTCAGGCTTCGCCTCTTACACGCGAGCGCAATATTCACTCCCATTGGTCGTCAAATGAAAAAACTGCCGTCGAGGAGGCTCTTGGCATGAGCTTCTGCGGAAAGCGTGCCATCGTGGCCATGAAACACGTAGGTATGAACGTGGCCGCCGACGGATTTGTAAACTCCGCCATGACCGGCGCCAACGGCGGCCTCCTTGTAGTGGCGGCCGACGACCCATCGATGCATTCGTCGCAGAACGAGCAGGACTCGCGCTTCTACGCCCGTTTCGCTATGGTGCCGTGTCTGGAGCCCTCCACCCAGCAGGAGGCCTACGATATGGCCGCATACGGATTTGAACTTTCCGAAAAATTACGTATCCCCGTGCTGGTGCGCATGGTAACCCGTCTGGCCCACTCGCGTGCCGTTGTGGAGACTGATGACACTCCGCGTGCAGAGAATGAGCTTCATTATCCAGGTAATCCCCGCCAGTGGGTGCTCATGCCCGGCAATTCGCGTGTGCGCAACCGTCAGCTTATAAAGGAGCAGGCCGACTTCGAGCATGAGTCGGAGGTGTCGCCGTTCAACGTCCTTACCCCCGGCACCGACAGGCGTCTGGGCATAATCGTGTCGGGTATCGCTGCCAATTATCTCGGTGAGTGTTTCCCCGAGGGATGCCCGTTCGCTGTGCTGAAGATTTCGCAGTATCCGGTGCCTCGCGCGCTTGTGGCGGAACTTGCCGACAACTGCGACGCCGTGATGGTAATCGAGGAGGGGCAGCCTGTAATCGAGGATATGCTCCGCGGCCTTCTTGACCGCGGCCTGACTGTATATGGCAAACTTGACGGCTTCCTGCCGCGTGACGGCGAGCTTACGCCCGACAGTGTGGCCGGAGCGCTCTCACGCTTCTGGCCCGGGCTTGCCGTGGCCGCTGATGCCGCCGCTCCAGCTCATGAGATGGTGATGCCCCGCCCGCCCGCCCTGTGCCAGGGTTGCGGCCACCGCGATGTATATGCCGCCCTCAACGATGCCATGAAGGAGTATGAGAATCCAAAGGTGTTCGGCGATATCGGCTGCTACACCCTTGGGTGGCTGGCTCCGTTCAATGCAATTGACACCTGTGTGGATATGGGGGCCTCGATAACCATGGCCAAGGGTGCCGCCGACGCCGGCCAGCATCCCGCCGTAGCGATAATCGGCGATTCCACCTTTACCCACTCAGGCATGACCGGCCTGCTTGACGCCATCAACGAGAACACACCGATGACGGTCATAATCTCCGACAACCTCACTACGGGCATGACCGGCGGCCAGGATTCGCAGGGCACGGGCAAGCTTGAGGATATCTGCCTGGGGCTGGGAGTGGATCCTGCCCATCTGCACACGATAGACTCCCTGCCGAAGAATCATGATGAGATGAAGGCTTTGTTTGTCAGCGAATTCAACTATAAGGGGCTGTCGGTTGTGGTTTCGCGCCGCGAGTGCATCCAGACCGCGCGCCGTCATGCCAAAAAGAAGGCCTGAGCAAATTGCAAACAACATGGTTTTGAACAGTCGATTAAGTAATTTATGAAATCAGATATCATACTGGCAGGCGTGGGCGGACAGGGCATCCTCTCAATCGCCACCATTCTCGGTGCCGCGGCACTCAGCGACAACCTCTATCTCAAACAGGCCGAAGTGCACGGAATGAGCCAGCGCGGAGGCGATGTGATGTCGTGTCTGCGTCTGAGCTCGCGCCCCATCAGTTCCGACCTTATCCCCCAGGGGAAGGCCGACATCATAATATCGCTTGAGCCCATGGAGGCTCTGCGTTATATCTCGTTCCTGTCGCCTGAGGGCTGGATTGTGTCAAGTACAGTGCCGTTTGTGAACATTCCCGGCTATCCTGACCAGGAGGCGCTTCTGGCATCACTTCAGGGGCGCGACCGCGTGATAGCGTTCGATATGGACGCCGTGGCCAAGGAGGTGGCTACCGTGAGGTCGGCCAATATGGTGCTTCTCGGCGCCGCCGCAAGGTTCATAGACCTTCCTGCTGAAAAGATAGAAGGCGGCATCCGCACGGTGTTCTCACGCAAGGGTGAGAAACTCGTGGAGCAGAATATCGCCGCATTCCGCGCCGGTTACGAGCGCGCCGAGGGATTAATAAGCTGATTGCCAATTGAACAGTTGCCTTAGAAATGTTCCCCGTACATAAATCCGTATTCGATAAAACGATGGCCGAGCTGAATATCGCCAATATAGCGTCGGCCACCATACGTCAGATTGTATCACTCGCCACAAAGCTTGAGGAGCCCCTCGGCGAAGGCTTCGTGCATCTTGAAATGGGCAATCCCGGCCTCCCTCCCTCTGAAGTGGGGGCGGCCGCGGAGGCCGAGGCGCTTGCCGCCGGAGCCGCGGGTGTGTATCCGAATATCGCCGGCATCCCTCAGCTCAAGGAGGCCGGCAGCAAGTTCCTGAAAGCATTCCTCGACATCGATGTGCCGGGGCGCTGCATAGTGCCTACCGTCGGCTCGATGCAGGGCACTTTCACAATGTTCCTGCTTATGGGGCAGCGTCTCAGCGGGCGCGACACCATACTGTTTCTTGACCCCGGCTTCCCCGCACAGCACAATCAGGTGAAGCTTCTGGGTCTCGAACAGGAATCGCTCGACATCTACGACTGCCGCGGCAAGGCCATGGAAGAGCGTCTTGACGCAATCCTCGCGAAGGGGAGGGTGTCGGCTATAATTTACAGCAACCCCAACAACCCGGCGTGGACCAATCTTACCGATGAGGAATACCGTATCCTCGCACGTATGGCCGAAAAGCACGATGTGATAATAATGGAGGACCTCGCCTATCTGGGCATGGACTTCCGTCAGCGTTTCGGAGTGCCTTATACCGAGCCGTTCGTGCCCACGGTGGCCAAGTACACTGACCGCTACGTGCTGCTTGTGTCGGCCTCTAAAATCTTCAGTTATGCCGGCCAGCGTATCGCCATGGTATGCATGTCGCCCGCGGTGGCCGACCGTCGGTATGAGTTTTTTGAGAAATTCTATGAAATGCCTACTTTCGGCGACGCATATATCTACGGCGTGCTTTACTGTGCATCGTCGGGCACCACGCATTCCGCGCAGTATGCCTATGCCGCGATGCTGAATGCGGCAATCGAGGGAAAAATCGATTTTGTTGACGAGTGCCGCGAATACGGGCGCCGCGCCCGCCGTGCCAAGGAGCTGTTCCTGGCCAATGGTTTCCACCTGGTGTACGCGCATGACGGCGCCGACAACTCGCAGCCGATATCCGACGGCTTCTTCTTCACAGTAGGTTACCCCGGCATGACGGGCGACAGGCTTCAGGAAGAGCTTCTGCGTTATGGAGTGGCGGCAATATCGCTCCCCTCCACCGGCAGCCGCCAGCAGGGGCTGCGAGTGTGTGTGTCGATGCTATCCGACGAGAAGCAGTTCGATATGCTGGAGCGCCGTCTTGAAGCGTTCCATAAGGATTTCCCGGTGGCCTGACCGCCGACAGGCATGTAATTTATTTTAAGCAACCTCTTATGAAATATGTAAGCGCCGATGAAGCCGTAAAATTGATAAATAGCGGCGACCATGTATATATCCAGGGCAGTACATCCGTGCCCGAAACACTTGTCGACGCCCTTACACGCCGGGGCCATGAACTGCGTGGTGTTACGCTTTATTCGGGCTTTTCCGTAGCCCGCCGTGAAGCGCCTTACTGCCGTCCGGAGTTCAAGGATTCTTTCCTGGTGGATACATGCTTTGTGTCGAACAACGTGCGCCGGTGGATTGCCGACGGCTATGGCGCCACAACGCCGAAGTTTCTCGGCGAGGTGCCTTCGCTTTTCCGCGACGGCACGTGGCCTGTCGACGCAGTGCTGCTCAACTGCTCGCTTCCGGATGAAAACGGGTATGTGAGCTACGGGGTGTCGGCCGACCTGGCTTTTTCAGCCACTGAATGCGCGCGCAAGATTATTGCCCAGATCAATCCCTGTATGCCGTTCTCATACGGAGACCCGGTGATACATGTGTCGAAAATCGATGCGGCGGTGCTGGTTGAGGACCCCCTTGTGGAGGTGCCTACTCCGGAGCCGAATGCTAATGAAATCGCTATCGGCCGGGCTATCGCCGAGCGTATCCCCGATGGTGCAACGCTTCAGATCGGAGTGGGTGGCATTCCTAATGCAGTGATTGCCGCTCTGTCGGACCACAAGCACCTCGGGCTGCATACCGAGGCGATGACCGACGGTGTGCTCCCTCTGATTCAGAAAGGGGTAATCGACAACTCCCTGAAAAAGATAGAACCCGGCAAGTCTGTGGCCTGTCTGGCTCTCGGTTCGCGTCACCTCTACGACCTGATGGACCATAACAAGGAGATGATATTCCGCGATGTGGCATGGACCAACGACCCGTTTATAATCGGTCAGAATCCCCGGGTGATGGCTATAAACTCATGCCTTGAAATCGACCTTACCGGCCAGGTTTGCGCCGATTCGATAGGCACACGCATCTTCTCCGGCATCGGCGGCCAGCATGATTTCGTGTATGGCTCTTCGCGTTCGGAGGGGGGGCTGTCGTTTATGGCCATGACTTCGACCACCAACAAGGGTATGGGCAAGATAAAGCCTGTGCTCACTCCCGGAGCGGGGGTAGTGACCACGCGATTCCAGACCAACTGGGTTGTCACCGAGCATGGCGCGGTAAATCTCCGCGGCAAATCGCTCCCGGAGCGTGCCCGTCTGATGATTTCCATCGCCAATCCCGCCGACCGCGAAGAACTCGAGCGCGCGGCATTCGAGCGGTTCGGCTACTCGTTCTCACGTCTGGCCGGTATCTGACACCGGCATATCCTTTCGAGGAAAGCAACATGTAACCTTCAGGCGCGCATGAAAGAACAAATTTTCATGCGCGCCTGAATGGTTTTCAATATGCCCGGCGTCTAATTAAGCGAGTAGACTGCCGCCGATGCGGTGTTTGCCTCCTGCGTCATCAGAAAGTCGCGGAACACTGCCGCGTTGTTATGTTCTGTGTCACGTGATGCGTATAGCAGCGTCACTTTGGGTTTCGACGCGATTTTCCGTGCAAAAGATATGGCGGCCGGAGTGTGGCATAGTTCATCAAGATATTTTTTGCGGAATTCGGCCCAGCGGCTGTCAGGGTCAAGGTGAAACCATTCGCGCAACTGCGCCGATGGCGCCAGGTTGTTGGGCCAGGAATCATATTTGAAATTCGTATGTGATTCGCCGCGAGGCCATAGGCGGTCAACGAACACGCGGTATCCGTCGTCGCCGTGAGGGTCGTCGTAAACCCGCTTTATCTGGATGTCTGTCATCGTGATTTCGATATTGTTTCGGTAGTGTAAACACAAAAGATGCCGATAAAGTTTGCCGGACTGACGTATATTTTTTAACTTTGTGGCAAACAACCTCTAATCCATGGAGACAACTTCACTCCCGTTTTGGGCCGACGATACAAATTGCGCCATCACCGTGTGTGATGCCGATTGCCGCATTATCTACATGAACGAGAAATCGCGCCTGGTGAATGCCCGGTTCGGCGACCCGACGGGGCATAATCTTATGGAGTATCACGGCGAGCGTGCGCGCGGCATAATTGCCCGGCTGCTTGAAACCGGCGGAGTGAACTGCTATACGATTCAGAAGGGCGATGTCAGGAAAATGATTTACCAGTCGGCCTGGCGTCGCGACGGCAAGGTGGCCGGCCTGGTGGAGATTTCAATGGAGATTCCTGATGAAATGGAGCATTACGTCAGAAGCTGATGTAAATATGGTGAAAAAGAGATGAGACGTATCCTTGCAGCATTCGTGAGTATGGCGTTTTTTGCCGTTGTGTCGCTGTCGCAGACAGTGAGGACGGTGAACCGCTATGGTGATGCCGTGGTGTATGTCGACGGCAACAGCATACGCGACAAAAACCGCTACGGCGACGTGCTGTTTGTGCGCGACGGCAACACCGTGCGCCTGAAATCCCGCTACGGCGAGGCGCTGATGTATATCGACGGCAATACCGTGCGCGACCGCAACCGCTACGGCGACGCTCTTTTTTATCTTGACGGAAATGAGGTGAAAGTCAAAAACCGGTATGGCACCCCGTTGGTATATATTGACGGCCCGGTTGTAAGGTCGCGTAACCGCTATGGCGACGCAATCTACTATTTTGAGGGGGTGCCGTCGCTTTGGGTGCTTGCCGCCCTTCTCCGCTACTGACCCCGGTCGGTATCCTCTCCCTCGGTAATGAGAAATCGTTGCTTTTTGTTGTGAACAAGTTAATTATCCGTCCGGAATCAGTTTCCGGTATTGGCATTTATAAACAAATTTGCATGTTACCTAAAATCTTTTCCTTATCGGCAATGGCCGCGGCCGCATTCGGTATGCAGGCCGGAGTGGTTCAAGTGGGGTCGGGATCGTATTCCGACCAGTTTCCGGGCAGAGACAGTGCCGGCCGCAACGGATACATCTCCGTATCGCCGGCAGTATCGGGTGAAGCCGCAGGGCGTCCGGTTCCAACCAACGACTGGTGGAGCAGCGAGCTTGTGAAGCCACATGGCGACACTATGTTCAACTATCCGCTGGCGTTCCGCCCGCAGGACGACGGCCTGGTGATTATCAAGAATATGACAATGCAGGGGTTGAATATGGGCGATACCCCTCTGAAAATCGGTCTTGAAGGTCTGAACTGCACCGCCACCACAGTGAGCGGCCACTCCGACTGGACCGTGACGCTGAGCTGGGGCGATATGGAGGCCACCATGGGGCAGGGGATGCCGTTCACCTATTTCACACGCAGGGGGGACGCCGATGTGACTGTATCGGCCATGGGAACCCTCAGTGCTGAAGGCAATATCCTGTTTGTGTCGGGGAGTTACAACGGTGCCGACTATGCGGTCTATGCCCCCGCTGGGAGCACATGGCGCATAAACGGCGTCACGGCAACAACCGATCTCGCCGGCAAGGACTATTTCTCGGCGGTGATGCTGCCGGGCGGCGGTGACTCAAAGGCCACAGCACGCCAATGGTCAAAGTATGCTTTTGTGTTTCCGGCCGACACCCGTGCCGATTTCAGCTACGATTCTCAGCGGGGTGAGGTGGAGACCACATATTCTGTTACACCCGATGTAAAGGAGGGCACATCGTCGGATTTCCTTTTCGGTCTGCTGCCGCACCACTGGGGCAATCTCAAGGGTAGCTACTCGTTCGAGAGCGGCACATATCAGACCGTGCGCGGTGAGCTCAGAATGCTCGGCGGCCGTGAATTCAAGACGTCGCTGCAGTTCCACGGCGTGCTTCCTACGCTCCCGGAGCCTGACGCCGCGACCGGTTTCTCGAAGGAGGAGCTGAATTCGCTTATGAACGCCGTAAACAACAATGACGGCCTCAGTGACTGGACCGACTCATACAACGACGGCCAATTGCTCAACCGCCTTGTGCAGACCGCCCGCATTGCCCGCCAGACCGGCAACGATGCGCTGTTTCAGGCTCTGTTCAACAAGGTAAAAGCCCGCGTGGAGAACTGGCTCACTTACTCGCCGGGAGAAATCGCCTTTATGTTCTACTATCATAAACCCTGGACCACAATGCTGGGTTATCCTGCCGGGCATGGCCAGGATACGAATATCAATGACCATCATTTTCACTGGGGCTATCTGATACATGCGGCCGCTTTCCTGGAGCAGTATGAGCCGGGGTGGAAAAGCCGTTTCGGCGGAATCATAGACCTTCTGGTGCGTGATGCCGCCTCGGCCGACCGCAATGACACGATGTTCCCCTATCTGCGCAACTTCTCCCCTTATGCCGGGCACTGCTGGGCCAACGGCACGGCTTCAATCGGCACCGGCAACGACCAGGAATCGACTTCGGAGTCGATGCAGTTCAACTGCTCGCTGATACACTGGGGCGAGATTTCGGGCAACGTGGCTTTGCGTGACCTGGGCATATATCTGTATGTAACCGAGCTTTCGGCCGTAGAGGAGTACTGGTTCGACGTGCACCACCGAGTACTCCCGTCGGATTACCGGTATGCCGCCGTGTCGCGTGTGTTCACCAACAGTTACGACAGCGAGAATTTCTGGGGCGCCGGCATCGAGGGGTCTTATGGAATACAGCTATATCCGGTGCATGGCGGCTCGTTCTACCTTGTGCACGACCGTGATTTCGCCGGCCGTCTCTGGAACTCCATGACCTCGCTCACCGGAATTCTTCAGAATGAGGAAAACGGCAACATCTGGTATGATTCATGGGCCCGCTACTATGCTATGCTCGAGCCGGAGAGCGGCGTGGAGTTCTATAAGGGCTGCACACAACTTGGAAAGAAATTCGGAGAATCGCAGGCGCAGACCTACCACTGGGTCTATTCGCTTGCAAGCTATGGCGCTCCATTGCAGGATGTGACCGCCGACCATCCGCTGGCAGTTGTATTCGAGAAGAACGGTGTGCGCACCTATTGCGCCCAGAATTACGGCGATACTCCTCTTGAGGTGGCGTTTTCCGACGGGTTCAGTTTCAGTGTGGCTCCTGGCGAGATGCAGACCGCCGTCAGCGGCGAGCCTCTTCCGCAGGCACCGACGGCAACAATCACCGCCGACCCGGCCACATGCAAGGCCGGAGAGGAGGTTACATTCACAGCGGTGATTGACGGGGGCGATTACGAGGTGTCGTCGGCTGTGATAAAAGTCAACGGCGAGGAGATATCCACCGCGGTGCTGTCACGTGCCGCCGCAGGCTCATACAGCGCGAAATGGACAGCGGCGTCGGCCGGCGTGCACACTGTACACGCCGAGATTATCGCCGGCGGAAAGGTGTTTGCGTCGCGCCCTGTCAGCTACACGGTGGAGAGCGCTGAGCCGGAAATACCGGATAATCCGGTTACGCCCGGCCCCGGTGGAAGCAGCGAGGTTGAGCATACTTTTACAGCCGACGACAGCCAGGAAGGGGTGTTCTATGCCGGATACTCTATCGGATTCATGTACGACAGCGGGAATTCCACTGTCACAGTCAGCGCGCAGTTCCAGGATGAGAGCCTTTATCCCGGCTGGGTGACACCGAGGCTGTTCAATTATCTCGGCTCGCCGTTCGAGAATCCCATGACCGGCAGTTTTGCCGATGGTTATACCCATACATTCACCGGAGCAAGTCCCGGCGACCGTTACGAGGTGGCGGTAAAGGCCATTTTCGCCAATCTTGACGGCCAAGGTGGAATGGGTGTTACGCCGCGGGTATCGTATGTGGTTCCTGTCGTTACCTCAGTGGGCGGCGCAGAGATTGCACGCCATGGTGAAATCCGGGTATGGACTGCCGCCGGAGTGCCTGCCGGCTGCTTTGATGCCGGCATCGGCATGGAACAGTTGAAGTCACAGCTTTCGCCCGGAATATATATAATGCGCACCCGGCTTGACGACGGCTCAATCCAAAGCTCAAAGCTTGTGGTACGTTAATCCGTCTCGAATTTGCGCTAAAAATGGCGCTCCGGAAATTCCGGGGCGCCATTTTTTGCAGTTCGCCCGACATGGGCATAATCTAACGGGTGAAAGTCCCGAGCGCGCCCCGATAGCGGGAAGCACATAGTCCGAGGCAACGGTGTCTACCGTGAGGAGAATCGAAAGGAAGCTAAGGACAAAAGTC
>SCEJ01000117.1 GCA_004102785.1 Muribaculaceae bacterium Isolate-013 (NCI) | reverse complement strand
TGAAATCTGTTTCCGCATAAAGCCGTAGGACTTCATCGCGGATTGCTTGTCGTTTTTGTCTCGGCAGACTCTGAAATTTAATCATCTTTTTGACTCGTTAGGAGTCAACTTTTTTCAGGACGAGACACTCGCTGTATGACTTCTTTGAAGCATTCCCAAATGAGGAGGCTTGCATCGCCTTCCTCGAAAGTAAACGTTGGGAGAATGGAGTAGTATCTCCTTATGACCCCACTTCAAAGGTTTACCATCGTGGTGATGGCAATTATCGGTGTAAGAACACGGGTAAGAATTTCAACGTGCGTATAGGTCCGATATTTGAAGGAACAAAGTTACCTCTGCGCAAGTGGTTTATGGCTATCTATCTTATCTGCAATCATAAGAAGTCTATCTCGGCAACCCAATTAGCAAAGGATATATCCGTGACGCTGAAAACATCGTGGTTCCTCATTCATAAAATCCGCAGGACGTTCCATTGCATTCATATGGAGAAGTTAGACGGTGAAGTTGAGTTGGATGAAACCTTTGTTGGTGGTAAGAATAAAAACCGACATGCCAATAAGAAGGTCAAGAACAGTCAGGGTAGAAGTTTCAAAGATAAAGTTCCTGTACTCGGTATGCTACAACGTGGCGGAAACGTGATTTGCAAGGTGGTAAAGGACACCTCCGTTAAATCCCTTACACCGCCTATCCTAAAAGCAGTAAAGCGCACCGCAACGCTCTTTACTGGATATTCTCAACAAATTGCCCCCCTATGGATTATTTAAATTGACCCCCGTTGATAACCTGTGATTTTTGGACAGTTTTTACAGGGGTTGACAATAGGGTCTGGGGGGGTTCTGATGGCGTGTTGATAATTATTGCTGTCCGATAAAACTCAAATAGCGCAATAAAGTATGGCTCGAACGCTGATTTTACGGTGTTCGAGTCATCTTTTTTACTTTACAAGCCCCCTCAGTCAAACAGAGACGGTTCGGGAGGCGCTCCGGAGGCCTCGGAAAGGATGATTTCCCACTCTTTTTTTGGGTTGTTAAACAGGCTGTTGAAGTCAACGTAGTACTTCAGGGTAATTCTGACCATTGTTGCCAGCCCGGAGAAGCTCCACTGGCGTTTCAGCCCCTTCTGCATCACCATCAGCAGTAGAT
>SCEJ01000116.1 GCA_004102785.1 Muribaculaceae bacterium Isolate-013 (NCI) | reverse complement strand
TGAAATCTGTTTCCGCATAAAGCCGTAGGACTTCATCGCGGATTGCTTGTCGTTTTTGTCTCGGCAGACTCTGAAATTTAATCATCTTTTTGACTCGTTAGGAGTCAACTTTTTTCAGGACGAGACAAATACAATATACACAAATACAGCAGTCGCGCCCTGTCAGGTCTATCCACCCGACAAAGCGCGACCGCAACGCACCGGTCCGATGTCACTGGGGCTGCTGGCGACGGAAAGAGAGGTCCTTATGCGCTATTTCGCATGAAAGGAGGTCGGTGTGTATTTTCACATCCTCAATTTCGGTAAGGTCGGAGAAAACGGAGGTAGCCGCCTGGCGTATCTGCTGTGTGGCAAGATGCAACGCACCCGGACGCAGCGACTCCACTTCGGGCGATGAATCCTGCGTCAGAATATTATAGTTGAGCTGCACGGCAGCCGGGTCGACCGACACCTGGAGCGAGGAATAGTCAAGGCTCACAAGGATATCATCGTCATCCTTCACCTGGAAAACGCCGGTAATGGTAGCGGCCCCCGAAGCCGTGATTGTCAACGGAGTATCAAGATGCCCTGAGGCCGGCATCACATTATCTACGGTAATCAGCGCCGTCATCGTCACGGCGCCGTCAGTGGCGTCAGACGATGTACGTGTGAAATCCATCACACGCACCATCGTGGCACGTGTGGCCCCGGTAGTGGTGAGCTGTTCGGGGGCCGAGCTCCATGTGCCGGCAATCTCTTCTGCGAGTTTTTCCGACTGCGACCGGCACGAAGATACCATCAAAGCCGCTGCCGAGACAAGCGCCAGCGAAATATTTCTGAAAGCGGGAATAAATCTTTTCATAAATTTTCACTCAAATGTTATGAAAGTATAACAACTGTACGGCCTAAGAGTTCGCCTCAGGGAACTCTCTTTGCGAAAAAGCCATATACAATCGAGTAGGAGGTAAACACTAATCATAGGGTGTTTATCTCCTATTTTCGTGTTTACCGACCTCTCACACCACCGTACGTGCCGTTCGGCATACGGCGGTTCTTAACGCGGATGCTGTTTCTCGTAATATTCCGTAAGTGTGGGATAGTGGGCGCGTTTCAAGTTCTCGTTAGATATAGCTCTGTGTAAGAATGCATGAGCGGTGCGCCAGTAACCTTTTCGGGTGTTTGCCCACTGCCATGC
>SCEJ01000115.1 GCA_004102785.1 Muribaculaceae bacterium Isolate-013 (NCI) | reverse complement strand
GTCAAACAATCAGAAAAATAATCCGCGAGGCCCAAACAGACAAGCACAACAAGGGTTATGACACGTGGAGTCAGCTAATCAGCATGGTCTTCTGTCAGTTTTCCAACTGCGACTCCGTGCGGGACATATCCAACGGGCTGAAATCCGCCACAGGCAACCTCAACCATCTCGGTATAAGCCGTGCGCCATCAAAATCGACAGTGGCATATCAGAACGCCCATCGCGACTGTTCGGTATTCCGAGACATCTTCTACCGCCTCTATCAGCATTTCGGACAGCAGGCGGGGTGGATTCATGGCAAATTTCGTTTCAAGATGCCGTTGCGGCTGTTGGATTCGACGCTCATATCGCTTACGCTGTCTGTCTACGACTGGGCGCATTATACCACGACAAAAGGCGCTGTGAAGATGCACACGCTTCTTGATTATGACTGTCTGTTGCCTGAATTCGTGAACATTACAGACGGGAAAGGCTCTGACAACAAGGCGGCCTACGACATTCCTGTAAATCCGTATTCAATTGTAGTTGCCGACCGTGGCTACTGTGATTACAGCCTGCTCAGCCATTGGGACAGCAACAATGTGTTCTTTGTGGTCCGGCACAAGGACAACATCAGGTATAAGACCGTCCGTGAGCGTCTATTGCCTGAAAAGCGGGCGCAGGACGTGCTTATTGATGAGGAAATTGAACTGGAACTTCCAGTCGCGAAAAAGAAATATCCAAAGAAACTCCGCAGAATTGCCGTATGGAACGAAGAACATGGTTTCGTGGTGGAACTTTTGACAAACAACTTCACTCTTGCCGCCTCCACGATAGCCGCAATCTACAAGGCAAGATGGAATATTGAGATTTTCTTCCGCAATCTAAAGCAGCTTCTGCGCATAAAGAGCTTCATCGGCACCACACGCAACGCCGTGGAAATCCAGATCTGGACTGCACTGATAACCATGCTCATCCTGACATGGCTGAAACACATCGCCAAGTACAAGTGGGCAATGGCTAATCTTGTTGTCTCTCTGCGACTTAACACCTTTACCAAAATCGACCTCAACAAATGGCTTGACGAACCCTTCACACCGCCTCCCGAAGAGCCGTTTTTGCCTTAGGGGGATTACTCTGATGTCATTTTTGCAAAGGCTGATGCCTCTGCACGTTGAGTAGCACTCAAAAATTATTTAGGACAATATTG
>SCEJ01000114.1 GCA_004102785.1 Muribaculaceae bacterium Isolate-013 (NCI) | reverse complement strand
ACCGCCTCGCGGTCAGCGTCCACGTCCTTTATGCGAAACTGCACGGCACACCCGGTCGGGATTGTGTCGGGCAACTGCCCGGCAAGCCGGGCGATGACCTCATCAACGGTCCCGAAGCCGATGTCGCTGACCTCGGAAAGAACCTCTCCGCGAAAGTAGGCACGGGCATAGACCATCCGCTTGGGAGAAAGCCTGAACAACTTGTCGGCAGGCTCATCGACCCCTCGCGCCATTCCCTGCTTGCTCTTTGCCGTGGAGAAAAAGATAAAGTCAATCACTTTGGCATTCAACTCCCAGGCCGGAGTGAAATCAATCTTGATGTAGCCTCGCGTAATCGTATGTCCATGCGAATGATTCATACCAAACGCCACCTCCGCAATGCTCGCGCCACAGTCGTTCTGCGCCACAGTACCCCAAGTGTGACGGAACGTGTATGCGCTGTACCAACGCTCCTTCGGTATCCCCATGCTCTTGCAGAGCTGCTTTATGCCATTGTTCACATTCGCGTTGAACGAGTCCGAGGACGTGAACCGCTTGTGAAAGTTCAGCAAGTAGGGGTCGTCAGCCTCGGCCAGATATTTCTCAACTAAAGGCTGAATGATAGGCTCGACACGAATCTCAAAGTAAGCGTCATCGGCGCGAAACTTCTTCGTCTTGGCTCTCTTGTAGCAGATACAGCCGTTTCGGTAATCCTCCTTGCGCAGCTCGTAGATGTCGACCGTGTTCATGCCTGCGAGACACAGCACCATCTTCGCCACATCGCGCCCCAGTTCGGGCAACGGATCGACCATGCGTGTATCCGGGAGAGGTGCGGTAAAGAACAGCCTGCAATCCTCCGGGCTAATAGCTTTCTTGACCGTGCGGTCACTCTGTGGAATCTTTACCTTTCCCCACGGATTGACCTTTATGCGCAGATTGCCGTTGTCATAGTCATTGTACTCCTCAACCGCAGCCTTGAACACCTGCCTCATACACACCGGGTACATCTCCTTTGCCCTGTGCGTATGCTCCAGCGACTGAATCCACCTCGTTATCTGCGTTGAGGTAAGTTGCGCGAACATGATTTTGTTCGTGCCATAGAACCGCTCCATGTGTCCGAGTGCCTGCCGATAGTTCTGCGCCGTGCGCAACTGGTACCGGTCCACCATGCGGTCGATATGGTGGCGCGCGTAGTCGCTGAAGCAGATGTCA
>SCEJ01000113.1 GCA_004102785.1 Muribaculaceae bacterium Isolate-013 (NCI) | reverse complement strand
CCATTCATCCCGCAGCAGTAGTTTCGCCGACAGCAGCCATCGGCGAAGGAACAGTGATAATGCCGGGAGCTGTCATACAGGCCGATGCCCGAATCGGTAGCCATTGCATCATCAACACAGGTGCTACTGTCGACCATGATTGTGTGGTTGGCGACTTTTCCCACATATCCCCCAATGCATCATTGTGCGGCAACGTAACCGTAGGTGAAGGTGCCTGGATCGGAGCGGGCGCCACAGTAATTCCAGGGATCACTATCGGCCCCTGGGCAATCATAGGAGCAGGAGCGACCGTGTTATGCGACATCCCCACCGGAACCATAGCCGTAGGCTCCCCTGCCAAAGTTATTCGACAGAACGATATCCACGCAAACAGCGACCACAATTGACTCCACCATAACAAAAGCTGACAATCCATCCCGGGATATTCGTAAATCTCAGAAAAACTGCATGTAGCTATTCAGCGAAACGGATATAATCAGGTCGGTCAACAATAAATTAGGGGCTTATGCCGGCATTGCGTATGTTGACTCAACGCCATTGAGCGTCTGCAACCAACAGCGCATACTTATACACAAGACATTCAAAGGCATAGCTGAAAGGGGCAAGAGTTCGATGGGATGCTTCTTCGGTTTCAGGCTGCATCTGATCATAAATGACAAGGGGTACTACTGAACTTTATGTTCACTCCCGGCAATGTAGATGACCGTGAGCCTCTTTACTCAATCACCATACAGTCCGAAAATTTCGGCCGGGTGTTCACATTTATTTTTAAACAACCTCTAAGTATGCGTTGATGCTTGAAGACTCTCAATGGTGTCGAGTCAACACACGTAATGCCGGTACAACTCCCGGCAGCACCACCTTGATGAATACGATCATAGCTGCAGGTGTCGCATCCTTATCCCACGGCAACGGCAACAACTGGCGGGGAGTGAGTTTGCGGCGCACATGCGGCTGAATGGTAATCGAGGCCAAAAGGCGCATACACTCCCAGCGGTCGCGGGTCTGCTCCTGCCTGTCGGCCGAGAACTCCGATGTTACAACCTCGAACTCCGCCGGGGTAAAATGACGAAAATCGCCGGGACACATCCCCATCCATGATCAAGGGACAGATCCACGGCTCTTTCATTTAAAAAAGTCTTGTGCTTCCGAAAAGCCTGTTATTTTATAGCGGGGGAAGTCTGAATGGGAAAGGGTGATTTTCGCATTCATTTCTCTGATTTTCAATAAAATAAGTGGTAT
>SCEJ01000112.1 GCA_004102785.1 Muribaculaceae bacterium Isolate-013 (NCI) | reverse complement strand
AGATATAAGATTATTACTTTCCTCTACAAGCTTGGTTAGCTTATGCCGGTGTCCAACTCCTTCCCGATGCGTTTGCAAATTTGCGAACCGGGCTGCCATGCACCACAAAGATAATTACATTGCATCGGAAGGTATGTCGAATGGCCGTCAGGCCATTTTCGATTCCAGTGATTTTAGTTGTTCCTCCATCTTTCTGTTCTCCTCAAGTCTCTTGAGGTAGATGTCTATAAAGTCCTGCTCTTTGGAGAGCATGTGCCAGATGGCAACAAGTATCTTGCGGGCGATGGCTACCTGTATTTTCATCTTGCTTTTTTTCTTGACTGTGGTCTGGATGTAGCTGAAATAGGAGAAGAAACAGTTTCGGGTTCTTGATGCTCCCCATGCGATTTCAATCAGTATCTGTCTTAGATATCTGTTTCCGTGTGTCACTTTTCTGCTTTTGTATCGTCCGTTGCTGACATCGTTTCGCGGTTTGAGCCCGCACCATCCTACAAGACATGCCGCCGTAGCGAACATCTTCATGTCAACCCCTGTCTCCGCAATTATTGCCGTGGCTGCGCGTTCCTTGACTCCGGGTATGGTCTGAAGACGTCGGAACTGTTCGGGAAAATGCTGTTCGCACAAGGCCGTCAGTTCTTTCTGGCATTCTTCAATCTGCCGCTCTATCATGTCGATGACTTCCTTGATCTGGCGGAATATCGTGATATCTATCTCGGAGAATGTCCCTGTGACGGCCGCTTTGATTGTGTCACGGCCATGCTTGTTGATCGTCCTTCCGTGTACCATTTTCACCAGCTCGTCCGGACGGGCGGTACCTCCGATGATTGCCCCCAGCACCTTCTGATAGCTCCTGGACTTTATTGTGTTGACGTAGTTGCTCAGACGGAATCCGCATCTCTGCATCGCAGCATCAAGTTTGTTGCAATTGTATGTCATATCCTCGTTGAGATCCATGATGCGACGGTTGAGCTTGCGCATGTCCTGAACAATCGGTTCAGGCACGAAGCTCCCTTTGATAAGATTCTTTAGCAGGCACTCCGCTATCCACTGTGCATCCTTGACGTCGCTCTTGCGACCCGGCAGCTGCTTGATGAAATATGGGTTCACAAGCTTCAGTTTCATTGACTCACAGAGCTCATTCCACACCGGTACCCAATAGACTGCGGTGCTCTCCATCGCTGCCTCGGTTACACCTCGTTCGACCATGTCATTACACATCTGTCGCAGGTCAGGCGTCAGCACTCCGTACTTATTCTCGAAAAT
>SCEJ01000111.1 GCA_004102785.1 Muribaculaceae bacterium Isolate-013 (NCI) | reverse complement strand
CAATGCTGTTTACTTAAGGTCAAATAGCGCGAGCGTAGTTTGTTAGAGTCATGTATTTTCCGGAATGCTTAATCTTTCGGAATACTCTAGGATTATGCCTGTTCTCTATGACAGGAATTGAAAAACACGAGATCTCTTTTAACACTTGGTCTAAATTTGTGTTATTCGTGACAGATGAAGCAGGTATTATTGTCAGGATGTTTAGTTTGAGGATTCCGAGAGCTACATTTCGGTTAATCCGTCGAGGCTTTTTGTCATGGCGCAGTTCGGCGGCTTGACTGACCAGCAGCGACAAGATGTTATAGATTATAGTCTTGGAATAGAAATCCTGAAGAAGGGACCGGGGCGATATACCAGAAAAGACCTCAACCTGCAGATTGTTCTTCATGAAGCCGATAGTGGTCTCATCATCCCAGCGGGCATGATAGACATCCTTGCCGTCGGAGAGGAGCGATACATCGGTGACAGAGGTCATTACCACAACAGAACCGGACATCCTGACAAGCCGTACTTTGAAAGACCTGTAATCATCCGGGCCATAAAGCCTGTTGAGTTTCTTTACCGTTGTTGACGCCGGCCTCAGTACAATGTCGGCCTGTTTCTTTCCGGATTTGATAAACCTGTCCACTTCGGCATTAAATCGTTCCTTGACCCGGATTATGAAATTCAGTCTCAGCCGCATCATCTTGCAGATCAGGGTATAGGCACAGAATTTACGGTCAAGGACAATTACCGGATCCCATGAGGATATCTCCTCAGGCAGAGACTCCAGCTCATCCATAAGCAAAGCAATCTCATCCCTGCCATAACATTCCATGCCTGAGGATACCACAATATCGTTCAGAACATCCTTCAGTACAACCCCTCGGGCAAGGGCCTGCTCCCCCTTCCCTGTCTTTCTCCCGTCAAGATATATTTTCTTGATAGTATCCGTATTCGGAAGGGAATAGGTAGTACCGTCGCCTGCAAGCAAAAGATGACCGTTCCATCTGGCCGGGCTGGACATCCCGTAAATCCTGCGCGTTATATCGCGATGCAGACACTTGATATACCACGATGGAAGCAGACTTCTGCGTTTGCTGAAATCACTCTTGTTAACACGTTTGTTGCCTGTGATGTGGGAGTATTCCAGTAGTTCCACCGATGTCGATCTGGTGCGAGGCATCAATATGAAACGCAGCAATTCCGGTAACGGCATTTTTCTACTGCGAGTGAAGGCGCCACTGCCTGGGTTCGGACTTTGTGGATCCGAATTGATAAATTTTTTAATGGTTTCCGCTTTACCGTATTTAACAATTACATCGCTTACGCTGTTTAATATTGTACTTAGTTCGGACATGGCTCTGTTGTTTATTACTGCTGATAAAATAATA
>SCEJ01000110.1 GCA_004102785.1 Muribaculaceae bacterium Isolate-013 (NCI) | reverse complement strand
GGGTCAGCGGATTTTTCCGGTGGGCGGGAGAGAGTATCAAGAGTATAGTGTTATCTTTGCACAATGAAACCAGATCAACTGCTCAGAGCCATCCTACCCGAAGTCCTGATAGACAACTTCGATATTGAACGATTTGAAAAAAGTGAGACCCGCTTCGACATATGGCTTGATGAGAAGAAAGAGCAACTTCGCGAAGACAAGTACAATAAAGACATCATATCTTACGGTTTTGGGGATTACCGCACCATACAGGATTATCCCATAAGGGGGCGTTCCACATACCTGCATGTTCGGAAGCGCAAGTGGCTGGACAGGTCAACCGGCGAGATATTCAGTTATCAGTGGGACATCTCTGAGTTCGACGGCACAAGGCTTAACGCCGAGTTCGTCGCTTTTTTAAAAGAGGGAGATTGAAATCACTCCCGTCAGCATATCCACTCTTGCCGCACGCAACGGACTGAACGGACAGACACTGCGCAAGCAATACAAGGAAGTGATCAGTGGCTATCGGTTGTGGGGCCAGCTTGACCATGCCGATGAATACATATTGTATCCTGAAAATTTCGGCGCGGACATGAGTCTTGACGAGACCTGCCTGAGCAATGGCGATGTCTACACCATACTGACCAACAAAGCCGCGCATGGGGGCAAAGGGGCTCTTGCGGCAATGGTTCGTGGCGTGGCAAGTGACACAGTGTCGGTAATACTGCGAAAAGTTCCATTGAAGCAGCGCCTTAAGGTAAAAACGGTTACTACAGACCTTTCTTCAGCCATGATGCTGACTGTCAGAAACGTGTTTCCCGGAGCATCGCTTGTCAATGACCGGTTCCATGTCCAGCAGCTCATATCCGAAGCTGTTGATCAGCTGAGGATACGACACCGCTGGGAGGTGCTTGATGCCGAGAACAAGGCAATCAGGGAGCATCGTCAGAAGCGAAAGGATGCAAGGTCAAAAGAAGAACGTGAATTGATCGGGAAATGGGAACCGGAGAGGATGGAGAACGGCGAGACCATGCCCCAGATCATGGCACGCAGCCGGCATGTCATACTCAAGCACAAATCAAAATGGAACGAACAACAGACAATACGCGCCCGGATATTGTTCAGAATGTTTCCTGATCTGGAAAAGGCTTACGGACTGTTTCTAAAGCTTGTGGATATATTCAACGAGAAAACTTCCGCAGGAGTCGCCAGACTGAATCTCGCCAGATGGTACAACGAAGTGGAGGCCTTTGGGAATGATGAATTCAACAAGGTCCTGGAGACCTTCGAGAACCACAACACCACTATAATCAACTATTTCGAACGACGGCTCACAAATGCCTCGGCAGAATCCTTCAATGCCAAAATCAAGGCGTTCAGAACACAGTTCCGGGGAGTCGGAGACATCAAGTTCTTTATGTTCAGACTGGCCACACTATACTCTTGATACTCTCTCCCGCCCACCGGAAAAATCCGCTGACCC
>SCEJ01000109.1 GCA_004102785.1 Muribaculaceae bacterium Isolate-013 (NCI) | reverse complement strand
TGTCTCGTCCTGAAAAAAGTTGACTCCTAACGAGTCAAAAAGATGATTAAATTTCAGAGTCTGCCGAGACAAAAACGACAAGCAATCCGCGATGAAGTCCTACGGCTTTATGCGGAAACAGATTTCAGCTATGGCGAGATTGCGGAAGAAAATGGAGTACAAGTGCGTACTGTGGAGTATATTGTGCGTAACTTTGCATCTGAACTTCCAGATATTCCGACTATGAGAAAAAAGAAGAAGGATGCCAGCGAGGAAGATTATGACAAGCTGCGGGCAGAGGTTACGCGCCTGCGCAAGGAACTCCGTCAGGAGAAGATGCGCTCTGAAGCGTTGGATACGATGATAGATGTCGCAGAAGAGATGTTCAACATTCCCGTAAGAAAAAAAGCTGGTACCAAACAGTGAGACGCCTGTACGCACAGCACTCCGACATCTACACGGTGTCGGAGCTTTGCGGGCTGTTTGGCAAAAGCAAGCAGGCTTATTACAAGCACGATGCAGACGCGTATATGCGTCGCATGGCCATGGAGGAACTGGCTGTTCGCTATATAGAGGAAGTCCGGAGAAAAGACCCTGGCATCGGAGGGTTAAAAATCTGGAATATGTATATACGGGAGTTCGGCAGTGGATCCGCGATAGGACGGGATCGTTTCTGCGAGATATTCGACCGATACGGCTATAAGCTACGCAGACGCAAGCGAACACCCCGCACCACCGATTCGACTCATGGCAATCCCACATATCCCAACCTAATCAAGTCGTTGATTCCCACACGTATCGGAGAGGTGATAGTAAGTGATATAACTTATATTCCCCTGATAGACCCCATTAGTCAAGAACGGACTTTCTGTTATGCAAGTCTTGTCCTTGACTCATACACCAAGATATTGTTAGGTCACAGCATAGGACCCACGCTGGAGACTGTTTACCCCTTGGAAGCTCTGTATATGGCCATAGACGTACTATCGGCTTATGGAGTGGAACTGTCATCTACGATTCATCATAGCGACCGTGGAACACAATACACGTCAGCGGACTATATTGAGGTATTACACCAATATAAGATTCATATCAGCATGACAGAATCAGGTAATCCCAAAGATAATCCCGAGGCCGAGCGCATCAACAACACGCTTAAAAATGAGCTTTTCAAGGACAAGGAATTCCATGACATAGGGGAAGTCCGGGAGGCAATGCAGGCGGCCGTGCCGTTCTACAACAATGAACGTCCACACAGGAGCATTGAGATGCTTACGCCAATAGAGGCCGCCGGCCGTACAGGCCGGTTCAAACGCGGTTGGACGAGCTATAGAGAAAAGGCAATTGACAACCTTGACAGGGAGACTTTGCCGCCATAAAATTTTTTTGTAACTTTGCCCCTATCCCTGGGCTACGTTGCCTTCGGGCTACGCCCTCAGTCAACTCCGCCCAGGGATAGGACCCGGTCAGTCAACCCTCTCCAGAGATAGGGTAAACCAATATCAGTAAACATACCAAATCGAGTCAACCATTTTCAGGAACGGACA
>SCEJ01000010.1 GCA_004102785.1 Muribaculaceae bacterium Isolate-013 (NCI) | reverse complement strand
CAATATCGAAGTTGTCTATCAGGACTTCGGGTAGGATGGCTCTGAGCAGTTGATCTGGTTTCATTGTGCAAAGATAACACTATACTCTTGATACTCTCTCCCGCCCACCGGAAAAATCCGCTGACCCCATATAATTTCGGGTAATAAATTTATGAGACGTCAACAGTCACCCCCTTGCGTAATTCGTTATAATGTTATACCTTTGTGAGGTATTGCATAAAACTTCTGCTTATGGCACGACCGATTAAAGAAACCCCCGAACTTCGAGGGAATGATGCGGTGAGATTTGAAACACTTATCTCCACCCCAAAACCTGTGTCCAAAGAGGAGAAGGAACGTGCTCGCAAGGCTTATGAAGTAATGAAATCTATAAGCAATTTCCAGTGGTGAAAATTGATTTCAGCAAGCTGCGCCAGTTCCAACTCACGGAGGGCTCAGACATAAAGCCGTTCAAATGTGCTGATGCTGATTTGAACGATTTTCTTTTTGAAGACGCAAGGCATTTTCAAAGAGAACTTATGGCTGTGACTTATTTGCTCGAATATATGGAGCAGAATAAGACCGCAGCCTATTTTAGTTTGCTTGCTGACAAAATTATATTCAATCCTGATGAGAAGGGAGTTTGGAATAAGCTTAACCGCAGTATTCCTAACTCCAAACGTCGCAGGAGTTATCCTGCTGTGAAAGTTGGTCGCCTCGCTGTGAACGAAGATTATTCCGGTCAAGGCCTCGGGACATTCATACTTGACAACATCAAGTACGCATTCTCTAATGTAAAGCGCCTTGGTTGTCGCTTTATCACAGTAGATGCTCTGAAAACTGCCGTGCCGTTTTATGAACGTAACGGCTTTCAGTGTATAACAGAATCTGACAAGGACGATGAAACACGCTTGATGTTCTTCGACCTTAAAAACTTTATAACTGAGTGATGCCTATGAGATAACAACATTTCACAGACACATAGATAAAAAGCGTGAGCTTTATTCTTGCTTCCTAAAAATCTGCAAAATTTCAAGAAGCAGTCAAGAGTAAAAGTTGATGCTCACGCTTATGGCGTGGGCTTTTACTCGTTAATGACTGCATGGTGTTTGCCGATACCGTAGGACGCATTACGAAGTTGAGTCCGCGTTGTTTTTGTCAATACTCCAACGCGGACTCTCCCCTTAAATAAAGTGGCGCATGGTAATAAACCTGTGTATAGGGGGCTGCAGCACAACCCGGTTGAATTCCGGGGCAGCAGCAATAAAGTAGGGCGTATGGCATAAACATCAGGGTGTGTCAAAATTTGCAGGCTTATGGCAATTTTGATACACCCTGATGTTTTGCGCTATCGAGGAGCCTGCGGGGCTACTGTTTGAGCTTGGACAGCAGGTAGTGCCCGGTGTGGGAGGCCTGGCAGGCGGCCACTTCTTCGGGAGTGCCGGCAACGACCAGATAGCCGCCGCGGTCGCCACCCTCCGGGCCGAGGTCTATTACGTGGTCGGCGGCTTTTACCACATCGAGGTTATGCTCGATTATCACCACTGTGTGGCCGTGGGCTATGAGCCGGCTGAAGGAATCCATCAGCACGTTGATGTCGTGGAAATGCAGGCCGGTGGTAGGCTCGTCGAATATGAAGAGGGTGGGAGCGGGTTTCTCCTGCGACAGGAAGTAGGCGAGTTTCACTCGCTGGTTCTCGCCGCCCGAGAGTGTGGATGACGCCTGGCCGAGCTTGATGTATCCCAGACCTACATCCTGAAGCGGGCGCAGGCGGCGCACTATGCGGCGTGTCGCCGTGGTATCCTCTTCCGAAAAGAATTCGATAGCCTGGTTCACAGTCATGTCGAGCACGTCGCTGATGTTGCGGCCGCGGTATTCCACTTCAAGCACATCGCGCTTGAAGCGCTTGCCGCCGCATGCCTCGCAGGGTATCGTGATATCGGCCATGAACTGCATCTCGATGGTGATTTTCCCTTCACCCTTGCATTCCTCGCAGCGTCCACCTTCGGCGTTGAACGAGAAGTAGGCCGGGGTGAATCCCATCTGCTTCGCTCCCTGCTGATCGGCGAAAAGCTGGCGTATCTCGTCGTAGGCCTTGAGATAGGTGGCGGGGTTGGAGCGCGATGATTTCCCGATGGGATTCTGGTCGACGAACTCCACTGCCTCCACGCGGTGCACATCGCCCCCGAGGCCGAGAAACGCTCCCGGTGCATCGGTGGCCTCACCCAGTTCGCGCAGCAGCGCCCGGTAGAGTATGTCGCGCACCAGTGTCGATTTGCCGGAGCCGCTTACGCCGGTGACTACGGTAAGCACCTGCAGCGGGAATTTCACATCGATGTTCTTGAGGTTGTGTTCGCGGGCGCCTTTGACTTCGATGTAGCTCTGCCACCGCCGCCGTTGGGCGGGTGTGGGTATGATGAGCCGGCCGGTGAGGTATTTTGCCGTGTAGGAGTCTTTGGCTGCGGGGAGGTCGGCGGCCGTGCCTTCAAACACTACCTCTCCGCCGAGTCGCCCGGCTTTCGGGCCGATGTCGATAATCCAGTCGGCGGCCTCCATGATTTCCTCGTCGTGTTCCACCACGACAACCGTGTTGCCGATGCCCTGGAGCTTGCGGAGCACACCGATAAGCTTCTGCGTGTCGCGTGAATGCAGACCGATTGAAGGCTCGTCGAGGATGTACAGCGAGCCTATCAGCGCCGAGCCCAGCGAGGTGGCCAGGTTGATGCGCTGGCTTTCGCCGCCGGAGAGGGTGGAGGAGAGGCGGTCGAGGGTGAGATATTCGAGTCCCACGTCAACCAGGAATCCCAGGCGGCTGCGAATCTCGGCCAGGAGGCGGCGGGCTATGTGCGCGTCGGTGTCGTTAAGCCGTAGCGAGTCGAACCACCTGAGCAGTTCGCCGGCAGGCATGGCGGTAAGCTCAGCGATTGTGCGGCCGCCAACCTTCACATACATGGCCTCGCTGCGCAGCCGGGTGCCGTGGCATGTGGGGCACAGAGTCTTGCCGCGGTAGCGTGCTTTCATCACCCGGAATTGTATTTTGTGCTGGTTTTCGTCAAGCATCCGGAAAAAGCCGTCGATGCCGTCGAATCCTGCTGTGCCGTGCCAGAGTTCCTCCTTCTGCTGCCGTGTCAGCTCGCAGTAGGGGCGGTGTATGGGGAATCCCGTCTGGGCGGCGATGCGTATGAACGCGCGTTTGTACTCGCTCATTTTCTCACCGCGCCACGGAGCCACGGCATCGTCGAATACCGACAGCGCCGGGTTTGGAATCACCAGCCGCTCGTCGATACCCAGGCAGCGGCCGAATCCTTCGCAGGTGGGGCATGCTCCGAAGGGGTTGTTGAAGTTGAACAGGAGGTCCGACGGCTCCATGAACGTTATGCCGTCGGCCTCGAAACGTTTCGAGAAATCGTGGCGGTGCAGCCCGTCGGCGCCCCATGCCACAAGGGTCATCTGGTCGCGCCCCTCGAAGAAGGCCGTCTCCACCGAGTCGGCCAGACGGGTCAGCTCGTCGGGCTCCCGGCTCACCATAGTGCGGTCGATCAGCAGTTCGTAGGGAGGGGTGGCGGTGGCGGCACCGCTGTCGGCCATCACATCGTCGAAGTCGAAGAAACTGCCGTCGCGGTACAGGCGGGAGTATCCCCCCTTGCGCAGAATTTCCAGGTGCTGCGTCAGCGTGCGCCCCTCCGGGATTGACAGCGCGCATACCACCGCCATGCGGGTGCCCTCGGGGTAGGTCAGCGAGGCGTCGACCACGTCGGTCACGGTGTGGCGACGCACCTCCATGCCGCTCACCGGCGAGAACGTGTGGCCCACGCGCCCGAAAAGTAGCCGCATGTAGTCATAAATCTCCGTCGATGTGCCTACGGTGCTTCGCGGGTTGCGGGTATTGACTTTCTGCTCTATGGCGATAGCCGGCGGGAGGCCGTGAATGAAGTCTACTTCCGGTTTCTGCATCTTGCCAAGAAACTGGCGGGCGTATGCCGAAAGACTCTCCACATAGCGCCGCTGCCCTTCGGCATAGAGGGTGTCGAAAGCCAGCGACGATTTGCCCGAGCCGCTGAGACCGGTGACTACCACAAGTTTGCCGCGCGGTATGGTCAGGGATATATTCTTGAGGTTGTTGACCCTGGCTCCTTTTATTGAAATTACGTCGCCGGGCGCTGCGGCAGGCTTCTTTGTGTGTGCCGTTATATTATTTTTGTCTGACTTCATTGTCGTTTCATTATCCAAAAACATTACAAAGATAGCAATTTTTGCCTTAACGGCTTTGTCGTTTCACCTTTTTTAGCTTACTTAGCGGACGGATGCCCGCTTAATAAAGATGCCCGCTTAATAAAAATGGGATGTTTCCGAACATTCCGGCATGTCGCGGCGTTAGAGAGATATAACGTAACAACTAAACACTAACAAACACTGATTTATTATGAAGAATCTGGATATCGTACTGGCGGTTGTGGGCGGAGCACTGGTAGGCGCTTCTCTCGGTCTGCTGTTCGCTCCCAAAAAAGGTGAGGATCTCCGCGATGAAATCGCCGACTACCTCAAGTCAAAAGGGATTTCCCTGAAAAAGCAGAAACTCGACAAGCTCGTAGAGGAGCTCGAGGGTGTGGTAAAACGCTGAAACTGACAACACGAAAAAAGATACTGTTATGAAACCGATGAACTTGCTTTACGCTTTCCTTGGCGGCGCCATCGTAGGCGCAGGTGCTGCACTGCTTTTCGCGCCCGAAAAGGGTGAGGACCTCCGCGGCCAGATCCGTTCGCTTCTCCGTAAATACGGAGTGTGCAAATGCTCCAAGGAAGAGGAAATCGAAGAAATCGTAGACCAGATTGCCGCAGAAATCAAGGAGTCATAATTTCTCCGGCACATGATTCATGACGCATGGCTCATGGCGGTTGCCTCTCCGGCAATCACGCATGGGTCATGCGCCTTGAACTGTTTAAATTCAACTGTTTGCTATGTTCAACTCAGGGATGTTTTCGGCCGATAAGCTTAATTCGCTAAAAGGCGGCCTTACGCGCTTGTTCCACTTGTATCTGGAGAAAACCAAGTTAACGGTGGCAGAGCGCCTTTCGCTGCTTCTGGCCGCGGGGGTGATGATTTTCATCTGCTCGCTGCTGGCGATTATCGGCATGGTATTCGCGTCGGGGGCACTTATAGAGCTGCTGTCGCTGTGGATTTCACCCATCGCATCGTGGGCGATAGTGGGAGGTGTGTATCTTCTGCTTGCAGCGCTGATTGTGCTTCTTCGCAAGCCGTTGATATTTAATCCGGTGTCTCGTTTTGTAAGTATGCTGATATTTAAAGAGGATGCCGGACCGGACCCCGCCGACGGCCCTGTGGAGATTCCGGAGGGTGATGAAACCGAGTAACATTGTAAACTCTTGCGCAATGAACAATATCGCCGAACACACCCCGGTCGCCGCTCCCGCCGGGAAGAAGAAATTCAAAGGCTACAGCCTTAACGAGCTACGTTACCGCATGATGGTCAACGACCTTAAAATACAGTTCGCAAAAAGCAGCCTGGCGGCCGAAATGGCCTCGGAGAAACGCCGCGAGGAGTCGAACATGCTCGGGCTGTGGATGAGCCTCGACACATGGCTGACCTACGGCCAGGTGGCGCTCTTTTCATACCGCACGGCAAAAAAGATACTCTCCATATTTCACGGGTTCAAAAAGAAACGTTAAATTTGCGTGATATTTCATATTAACGCATATTTAATGAACGACTATACATCCCTGCGTCTCGACATCACCCCCTGCACAGATACAGCAACCGACGTCATGGCCGCCATCCTCGCCGATGCCGGCTATGAGAGTTTTGTGCCCGACCAGAGCGGGCTCACCGCCTATATACGCCACGAACTCTTCTCGGAGGATGCGGTGAAAGAGGCCATCGCCGCCTTTCCACTCCCCGGCGTGGAGATAAAGTGCGCTTCGGAGTTTATCGAAGGTCGCGACTGGAATCATGAATGGGAGAAAAATTACTTCCAGCCTATTGTGGTGGCTGACCGCTGCGTGATTCACTCCTCGTTCCACACCGGCTATCCGGCCTGTGAGTACGATATTGCGATTGACCCGAAAATGGCTTTCGGCACCGGCCACCATGCCACTACTTCGCTTATCATCGCACAGCTTCTGGAGCGCGACCTTTGCGGCCTTGCCGTCACCGACATGGGCACCGGCACCGGAATCCTTGCCATCCTCGCTGCCATGCGCGGAGCCTCGCCCGTGACGGCGATAGAGATTGACCCGGCAGCCGAAATCAACGCACGCGAGAATGTTGTTGCCAACGGTCATGCCGAAATCGATGTGCGCCTGGGTGATGCCTCGCTCCTCTCCTCGGCGCCGAAAGCCGATCTGTTCATAGCCAACATAAACCGCAATATAATTACCGGCGACATCCATGCCTATGCGGCGGCAATGAAGCCCGGAGCCACGATGCTACTCAGCGGATTCTATGAGGCAGACATCACCGTGATAATGGAGGCGGCCCGCCCACTCGGGCTCGAATATGAAGGGCATACCGTGAAGGGCGACAACTGGGCCTGCCTGCGTTTAGTTCTCACCGGCAGGCAATGAAGAAGCAGGCAATGAAGAATATGAAGCGTTTACAAGCTATACTCGCGGCGGCGGCGTGCGTTGGCGCCGCCGCGGCTCAGACCGAACCGGTCACCGTTACCACCACCACAACCACAACCACCACAACCACTACCGCCGCTGCCGGCGATGAAGACCCCGATGCATCGCTGCCGCCTTCGCTTTTCGGCGGCGACGGCGACGAGCTGGTGACAAGCCATTTTTCATGGGGCGCCGACCTCGGCACAAGCATCGACCTCACCACCTCCGACATGACTTCGGTGAACCTCCATGCCTGCCTCGGCTATAAATCCCGGTCTATCCGTTTTCTTGGCATCGGGGCCGGCATCAACACGATGATGAACAATTCGTCGCGTTCCTATCCGGTCTATGCCATGCTGCGCACGAGTTTCTCCTCGCGGCCGCGTCTCTGCTTCATGGACCTGCGCCTGGGTGCGGTGTTCAACAACTTCTACGAGTTCAAGAACCAGACCGACTTATACAGCTCGATAGGCCTCGGCATCACCCTGGCTGCCGGCCGCCGTTTCTCATCGCATCTTGTGATAGGCTACACATTCATGCCCGTGCGCAACCTTGAGGCCAAGGAAGCCGCCGGTCTGGCCGATGCGGAGAAGTTGCCCGAGCCGCGTCCGGTTCCCGACCTGCACCTCGCGTCAATCCGCATCGGATGCTCATTCTGACGGTTTAAAAAGTCGCCGGCATCCGCTATGGGATGCCGGTAAAATCCATCAGGCTTTAGCGAACGCTCCGTTGGATGTCTGCGCAAATAATTGAGAGCCCCTCAGCTCTCCGGACGCTACGCGGAGCGTCCCTACTGCCTGATGGAATCCGGGTGATTACAGACAACGGCGGCGAGCGCTAAGCTCGCCGCCGTTGTCTGTGTATGACCGGTCAGATCAGTAAACCAGCTCGAGGTCGTCGATATACATCACCGAGAAGCCGCCGGCATAGTAGTCGCCGTACTGCGAGGAGGAGATGGTGAGTATGATATTCGACGGACGCACATCGGTGCGTTTGTAGTCGAGGGGAATCTCAAAGGCAATCATGTCGGAGCCGGGGGTGGCCTCGGTGAAAATCTTCTCGCCGTAGGCTATCACATTGGCGCCGTCCTTCTTGAAGCTGTGGTTGTCGATATCCTTGGTGGCTACAATCTGAGGCCATCCGGAGTAGTTGCCGTAGCTTTGGGTCGTATTGTCAACGAGGGCCATGTAGATGATACCCCGGTCCATATCCCCTTTGTTCACTCCGCCGCCGGCATATTCCACTACGGCAGGGGTATATTTGACATAGCCTCGCAGGGCTTTCGGACGCCCTGTGAATGCGCGGCCCCAGCCGAGGATACCTTTCGAGATGTTCTCTGTGCCGAGGAACTCACCTACGAAGAGATTACCGGCAGCAAAAGCTCCTATCCCGAATACGGATGCATATTTTGATTCAAGACGTGCGCTGTAACGGCCCGAATGTTTATAATCTTCCGAGGGGGTGGTAAGATTTGTTTTGGCCATTTTAGAGCCGGTGTTGCCCGAATCCCAGAACATCTGCTGACCTTCGCCATAGACCATGACCGGCATATCTCCATGCCAGTCCTCGAACGAGGAGTTGGGAAGCTGCGGGGCGTCTTCGGTGGTGATGGTGCAGGTGTTGGGCGACTCCACATCGTCGGTAAACGCCTTGTACTGGTATGTCGTGCCGGGTTCGAGATTCTCCACGGTGACGGAGTATTCATCGCCGGCGGCCCATGCGGCGCGCGAGCGGGGCTGTGCCTCCACATCTGTCCAGTCGGAGGACCCGGCTTTGGCATAGCGGATGCCGGCGTGTGAGGCGCCGTCCTTGAGGATGCGACCGGCGAAGGTTGCCGAGGTGGCGTGGATGCTGAGGTCGCCGGGGGCGATTTCTACGGCCTCGACTGTGGCATCGGTAACCTTTACGGTCATCCCGGTGACGGAGCTGCGGCCCGATTCGTCGGCGGCGGTGATGGTCACGGTGTTGTCACCCTTGGGGAATAGACCCATGGCAGCGTCGGAGAACATCAGTTTCACCTCCTGGAAGCCCGTTTCGGGATGGTCGAACACCTGCCAGGTTACGCCGGCATTCCGGAGGATTGCCTTTTCGGCATCCTCGATGTGGAATATCTCGAAGTCATTGCCTGAAAGGCCGAACATAGCGGAGAATGCCGGGCAGGCCACCTCCACTTCGGTGAGCGCCGAGGTGGCGGCAATCCAGAGCGATCTGGCCTCTACCGCGCCTTCCGAACCTACAACGGGTTTGGCGATATCGAAGCCGATACCGGTTGTGACGGGGGCTGCGGTGAGCTCGTAAACGTCGTTGATTTCCTCAAGCGGGGTCTCGTCGACCTCGATGGTGATGAGTGCGCCGCCGATGGGGTTCACAACTGTGCCGTCGTGCTTTACACGGATGCGGTACTCAGTGGCGGGACGTGCGTCCTTGATTTCGCCCGAGCAGGTGTAGGTGCCCTTGCCGTCGGTGCGGGTGGCGGTCAGGGTGTAGTGCAGGTCCTTGTCGTACGACGACATCATGAAGTAGCCTTTGGCATCTGCGGGTGTCGTTTCATCGAAGGTAAGTGTGCCTCCGTTGTGTCCAACCTCGAAGGAGCAGTCGGTGAGCACTTCGGCCACAGCGTCGTCGTAGGTGAGCGACACCACGGAGTTGGCTATCTTGCACACCAGCTCGACCTGGGTCACCGAGCCGTCGGTAATCTCGAATTCCTCGCGCCCTTTGAACCAGCGGGTATCGAACGACGCGGCCACCGAGTCACCGGTCCAGGCTTCGGCCACATAGTTGCCGGCCACGAGCTGAATGCCGTCGGCAGGCACCTCGTCGATGCCGTTGTATTTGCGCACCAGGCCTTTCTGCCCGGAAATCCATATGGTTGCGGCTGATGCCAGCTCGGCATTCTCGGTAGCGGCGCGCGACACCACTTTGACGTCGGTGCTTACTTTCGTGCGCAGGTAGATGCGCCCTTCGCCTGAGCGGTCGAGGCTCACCTCGTCGGAGCAGCCGGTGAGAGCGGCTCCGGCTACAAGGAGGGCAACGCCTTTAATTATAATCTTGTTCATCGTCGGAGGCCTCCTTATTTTTTGTTGAACCTGAGTGTTGTGGCGGCAGTGTTGCCGTCGTTGTCGGTCACGGTAATCACAAAGTTGCTGTAACCGGCTCCGAGTTCCTTGAGCAGCGGTATGAATCCGGTGATGTCGAACTCAACATATGTTTTGCCTTTTACATCGTCGCCGATAGGGAAACCCATTTCGGTGAGTTTGGTGCCCATGTCGGGATTATCGGGATTCACCGGGTTGACGAGATCGAACTCCGGCATGAGGCCCAGGCTGCCCAGTTCTTCGGCGGGGAGAACCTGCGAGTCGATTTTCACCATCATCCTGGCGATACCGGCCGGCACTGTGACCTTAAGGTCGGCAACGGAGCCGTCGGCGATGAATTCGTCGATGTCGTACACTTTCGAGAGGTCGCCGAGCGACGAGTCGAATTTTACGGCATCACCGGCAACAGGGGGAGTAGGCTGCTCGGGATCATTGGGGTTGGAACCTTCCTGGCCGGGGCGGCCGGAGGGGTCGAGCACATCTTCCTCAAAAGGTACGTCGACGGTGAGGTCCTCATCTGTCACA
This sequence comes from Muribaculaceae bacterium Isolate-013 (NCI), assembly GCA_004102785.1. Taxonomy (GTDB): domain Bacteria; phylum Bacteroidota; class Bacteroidia; order Bacteroidales; family Muribaculaceae; genus UBA7173. Next base: position 56,957 of record SCEJ01000010.1, on the reverse strand, counting down.
TCAGTGCGGACGTTAATCCCCTCGGTGGGGTCAATCTGACCCGAGGGCACGGGGGGCTGGTTGGGGTTGTTCTTGAGGCCGAAGGTGATGATGCGGTGCTGGCCGGCATCCACATCGGTCACGGCCTTGGTGAACTTCTCTTCGGTGCCGTATACGGTGCCTGAGAATGCCACCGAGAGGGTGACGAGGCCGTCAACGGCGGCGAAGTAACCCGAGCGGGTCTCGGAAGGGGTGTAGGTGAGCGACTGCGCGTCTTCGGAGCGGACCACCGCTTTGAGGTCGCCGGCGGAGGCTTTCACAAGGTCGTCGGTGAATTTCACTGTAACGCGGATGTTGGCCAGTGTGCATTTCACCACATCGACATCGGTGACCTCGTCGGCCTTGATGGTGAACGACTTCTCGCCGCGGAACCAGGGGGCATCCCATGCGGCAGTCACCGGCTCCTCGCCCGAGGTCACCTTTACGGTGTAGCTCCCTTCGGTGAAGGTGGGGAGCTCGGGCATCTGCGAGTAGGTCCATTTTTTCACGGGCTGGCCGTTGGCGTCGACCACAGTGACGATATAGCCTGAGAGGTCGACTACGGCGCGCGAGCGGGCGCCTTTGAGGGTGGCTGCGGCATCGTTGATAATCTTTTCGGCGTTGCTCACCTCCACGGCGATAGAGGCGGTGTTGAGCTTCCCTTCCTTAGTGCCGTTCAATGTAGGCTCGTAAGAGTCGCAGGAAGCCACACCGGTCAGCATCGCTGCCGAAGCGAGAATGGAAAATATCTTGGCTTTCATATTCTTTTCTTTGGTGCGGAGGTTAATAGTTGAGTTTGAGGTCGTCGACAAACAGCTCGGAGCCGGTGAAACGGCCGTTGGAGAGATTTCCGAATCTAGGACATGACAGATTGGTGGTGTTGATTTTATGGCACTCGGAGTTGTCGGACGATTTGAAGCGTACGAAAATCCTGGCAGCTTTGGCTACATCGGTACCATAGTTCAAGGGGATGGTTACGGGCTGATAGTCGGGAGTTGCGGTAAGCTGCATGTTGCCTGTCGCAAGTGTGTTTCCGGCGGCATCGGCCACGGTTATCTCAACATAGCCGTAGTCTTTCGTGTTCTGAGTGCAGTAATAGTAGTGAAACTGCAGTGACGAAGGGCGTGAACCGAAGGCCAGACCGGTATAGTTGGCCGATTTTGTTGAGGCATCGTATTTCCCTAAATATAGTTCGCCTGGAGTGAGGTTCTTGCACCCTTTGCCAGTAGATGTACCTCCGTTCCCATCGTTGTCGCCCCAGCCCACAGTTGAAATTACTGCAGCATAATTTCCTGTATGGGGCTTCTCGGTATTGGCTGAGCCATGATTTACATCTCTGTCAGAAAAACCGGAACCGGTGGGGCGTGTGCCTGAGAATGCACAGTAAGAGGTTCCTTTATGACTGAACATACTGGTGTTGCCGTCACCTACTGAGGTTGTTAGCTGGTTGAGGGTGCCCCATACGGCATTTTCGTCGGCGCCGGGGTAGTCAATCCACCAGTAACTGGTCTTGCCGGCCACGCGGTACCATGTCTCCATGTCGGAGTTGGGTAGCTGGGTTGCTTCCTCTGTGGCCAGGGTGGTGGCAGCGGTGGGCTTGCTGTCGGCGGTGGCGCGGAAGTGGTATGTGCTGCCGGGGGTGAGGCCGGTGACGGTCCATGTTGTGCCTGAGAGTGTGGCATCCGACACCTTGTTATATGTGACACCGCCGTCGGTCGATGCATAAAGCTCGGCTGTGGCTGCCACGTCGGCTGCGGCACGCGAGCGGCGTGAGGCCGGTGTGTAGGCCGGGTTGTCGATAAGTGTCACTTTTGCCGAGGTGGCGAACACGTCGATGTCGCGGTGGGTGAGGGCATAGGGGGTTATGGCGCGCTCGATGATGATGGGCGCGGAAACCTGGTTGCCGTAGGTGGCGCGCAGATGCACTTCACCCGACGAGGGTACCCCCTTGGCAAGAACGTGGTACCGGGCGCCGGCGCGGCTCAGCGGGGTGATGACGGCTTCTACGTTTTCCCATGTGCCGCGTGCGTTGCGGGTCTGGATCACTACCTTCGAGGGGTCGTTGCCGTTGAAGTTGAGGCGGCATGCGGCCTGAGTCTCCCCTTCGTAAACGGTTTCGGCGTCGGACAGGCTCATCTCCAGTTTCTGCACGGCGAAGGTGAGTGTCAGCGGCTCCGATACCTTGCCGTAGTTGTCGCGGGCGGTGAAGGTGAGGGTGGTGGTGTTGTCGGCGCCGTCGATATATTCAATGTGCGAGGTCACCTCCGTGAGGTCAACCACCGCCATCTTCTCCGGATTGCGCGAAAGCCCGACCGAACTGAGCCCGAGGGCTTTCAGGCGTGCTGCCAGTGCGGCGTCGCCTGCCGCGAGGTCGGCCTCGGCGGGCCACCCCTGCTCCAGGAGCGAGGCCGAAGTGGCGCTCATGGCCAGCGACGAGATGCCGCCGTGGGCTATAAGGGTGAATTTCAGCGTCTCGGCGGGTGCGTTTCCGGAGATGAAGCTGATTTCATCGCCCGAGGCGAATCCATTGGGGGTGAGGGTGGGGGCGGGGGCGTTGATGAGCTCGTCGGAGAGGTCGATAATCACATCCTCGGTGGCGAGCATCTCGTCGTACTTGAGGATGAGCTGCCCTTCGCCGGCCTGTGCGTCAACGTCGACGGTCAGGCGGTAGTGATGGCATGGCTCCGCCGTGAAGGTCTTGGGAGTGAGGGTGGCGGTGGCTCCGGTGAATTTGGTGACGTCGAGCTGCAGAGTCACAGCTCCGGGCGTCACGTAGCAGGGTTCCTCACGGTCGTAGGCGATGCGGGTGTCGCCGGCGGTGATGAGCTGGGGTGTGTATTCCTGGAAGAATTTCCTGAAGTTGTCGGTGAAAGTCACCGACACCATGGCATTGGCCAGAGTGGCGGTAATCGATACCGGAGTTGTTTCGGATTCCTTTACGTTGAGCCTGGCAGAGCCGTGATAATAAGGCTTGTCGTATCCTTGGTCAGTTGCCGCGCCATAGGAGGCTTCCATTGTGTAGGCCCCCGTGGGGAAGTCCTCGTCAGCCGGGAAAAGGTCAAGCGAGTCCCAGTGGCGGCTTACGCGTCCGTCGTCGGAGTTGAGGTCAATGGCCAGTTGCGAAGCAGTCACAGCCGTCGCCTGTCGGCTCGGAGAATTGGAGCTTCCAGCCGAATTGATGACCTCGGTGTCAAGGTCCACGCAGGCATATATGCGTCCGTTCTGCGAGCTGTTGGGGTTGAAGGTGTCGGAGCAGCCGGCGATGAGAATTCCGGCGGCAACGGCAGTCAGCCCCGATAGCATTTCTTTCTTCATAAAGAATATTGTTACTATAATTTGCTTTCTGCGAGAATATATAAGCGCTAAATAGAAATAGCGGTAGTATCTTTGGTATATTCGGCACAAACTTACGAAAAAAATGTGAAAATAATGGTAAAACTCCTGAATTTTATTCAATTGTATAACTTTTGTAATACCCATCCGTATGTTTGTCGGCATATACATGGCAAATTTAAAACTATTTAATAGGAATGAATGAGAAATTTTTATACCTTTGCCCCTAATTTAACAATACCCTATTTTTCACCCAGGTTTTCCAATTGACCTGCCTTAAAAATACCACATCTGAAAATGAGCAAACCGTATGTAGTAGGTATCGACATAGGTGGTACCAACACCGTTTTCGGTATCGTTGACGCCCGCGGCGTAGTAATCGCAAGTTCTTCCATCAAAACCAAGAAGCACACCAACCTCGACGATTATATCGACGAGCTGCACCAGGAGCTCACCAAGCTTCTTGATGCCAACGATGCCACCGACAAGGTGCACGGCATAGGCATCGGCGCCCCCAATGCCAATTATTATTCAGGCATGATCGAGTCGGGTGTCAATCTTCCCTGGCCCACCCCCATACCCCTGGCTAAACTTATCAGCGACAAGTTCGGCGTGCCGGTGTCGATTACCAACGACGCCAATGCCGCCGCTATCGGCGAGATGACCTACGGTGCTGCCCGCGGTCTGAAGGATTTCATAATGATCACACTCGGCACAGGCGTAGGCTCGGGCGTGGTAATCAACGGCCAGCTTGTGTACGGCCATGACGGTTTTGCCGGCGAGCTGGGCCATGTGATCATGAAGCGCAACAACGGCCGTCTCTGCGGCTGCGGCAACCACGGCTGCCTGGAGACCTATTGCTCGGCCACCGGTGTGGCCCGCACCGCATGCGAGTTCCTCGAAGCGCGTCCCGGTGAGAAATCGTCGCTCCGCGATATCCCCATGGAGGATATCACCTCGAAGGATGTTTATGATGCCGCCATCGCCGGCGACAAGCTGGCCAAGGATGTGTTTGACTACACAGGCGCAATTCTCGGCGCTGCTCTGGCCGACTTCACCAAGTTCTCGGCTCCCGAGGCGTTCATACTCTTCGGCGGTCTGGCCAAGAGCGGCGAGCTGCTTATGAAGCCTCTGCGCGAGTCGATGGAGAAGAACCAGTTCCCGATCTGGAAGGGTAAGGTGAAAGTGGCTCTGTCGGAACTGAAAGAGGCTGATGCCGCTGTGCTCGGTGCCTCTGCTCTTGGCTGGGAAGCCAAATTCCAGGCTCCCACCCCCTCGGCTGTGCCCGTGGCTCCCACTCCTGCCACCTCCCCGACACTCCCCGCATAATCTATATTATCACAAAACCATAGCGGCGTGCCGGATTTCCGGCACGCCGCTATGGTTTTGTAATCAGGGGGCGGGTTATTTGTAGCGGGCCCAGCGTATGAGGTCCTTGATGTTGGGTTTCTTGCCGTACATGAAGATGCCCACGCGATAGATTTTGCCTGAAATCCAGGCCATCACCACAAACGAGAGGTAGAGAATCGCCACACTGACGGCAATCTCCCATCCGGGGATGCTGAAAGGTATGCGGCAGAGCATCACCATAGGCGATGTGAAAGGTATCATAGAAAGCCATACGGCCAGCGTGGAGTTGGGTTCCTGTGCCACTGTGAACGAGAACACAAGCGCCAGGATGATGGGAAGCACGGCGAACGACTGAAGCTGCGACGCGTCCTGGATGTTGTCGACAGCCGAGCCGATTGCCGCGAATATCGAGGCGTAGAAGAGGAAGCCGCCGATGAGGAAAAGGAGCAGATAGCCGAAAATCGACAGTATGGCTACCGGCGAGCCGAAGTAGGATATGGCCTGGAGCATATCTACATCGACGGAGGCCGAGGCGGTGTCGAGAGTGCCGGCGTTCAGGGCGTTGACCTGGCTCATCACGGCGTCGGGCACCAGCATGGGCATCACTATCATCGACATCGCCCCGAGCAGTATAGCCCAGATTATTACCTGCACCACGGCAACGAGCCCCACGCCGAGAATCTTGCCGAGCATGAGCTGGGTAGGCTTCACTGACGACACCACGAGCTCAAGCACACGGTTGGATTTCTCCTCGATGATTGAGGTCATCACCATCTGGCCGTACATGAGCAGGAACATATATAGTATGAAAGTGGAGAAGAGGCCGATGCCGAATGAGAGGAAGGAGGAGGTCGACTCGCCTTCGCCCTTGTCGTCGACGCGGATTGTGCTCAGATTCACGTTGGTCTCTGTTTCGTCGAGAATCTGCTGGAGGTTGTCGATGTTGTAGGATTTCAGCTTTTGGTCGCGCACGGCATCCTCGATGCGGGATGCAAGCATGCTTTCCAGTTCCACCGACGAAGCATCGTGCATATACAGCGAAGCCTTGGGTGAGGCTGCGACATCGGCGCCGATCACGAGCACTCCGTTGTAGCGGTCGGAGCGTATGGCCGAGTCTAAGGGCTCGGCGGTGGGCACGAGCACGAGGTTCTCGGGCTGGTGCTCGACCAGGGCCGGGAGCACAATGCCGCTGTTGTCGATTACTGCCAGGGTGCGGTTTTCAGGCGACGACAGGCTCATTATAAGGGCCGGAGCCGCCATGAAAGCCAGCATCAGCACCGGCATGAGTATCGTGGTTACGATGAATGATTTCTTGGCCACGCGCTCCTTGAACTCACGGCCTATGATGATGGAGATGTTGCTTTTCACGATTCTAATACGGGGGATAGTTCGTTGACAATGTTGTTTGCGCGGTTGTATTCGGCCACGGTGGAGAGGAATATGTCGTTCATCGAGGGGAGAGCGCGGTCGAATGAAACGAGGTCTACGCTGTTGTTGGCCAGTGCGATTATCTCGCGGCGGTCAACATCGGGCTGCACTTTCAGCTCGGCTTTTACGGCTCCACCTTCGGCGTTGTCGAAGGTGGAGGAGGCCACCCGGCTGCCGAGAGCGGCGAGAAGTGCGTCGGGCGAGCCGTTGAATGTCAGGCGGTAGCGCCCCCGGCCCATGCGGGCGCGTATTTCGGCCACATTGCCCGAAAGGATATTGTGCGAGCGGTTTATCAGCGTGATGTCGTCGCAGAGGCGCTCCACCGAATCCATGTTGTGGGTGGAGAATATCACGGTCGACCCCTGGTCGCGCAGTTCGAGAATCTCGCGTTTGAGGAGTTCGGCGTTGATGGGGTCGAAGCCGGAGAAAGGCTCGTCGAAAATCAGCAGTTCCGGGCGGTGGAGCACGGTGACGATAAACTGTATTTTCTGCGCCATACCTTTTGACAGTTCCTCGACTTTTTTATTCCACCAGCCAGAAATCTGGAATTTGTCGAACCAACGGCGCAGCTCGCGGTTGGCTTCGGCCGATTTCATCCCCTTGAGACGGGCGAAAAACAGAGCCTGTTCCCCGACGCGCATCTTTTTGTAAAGGCCGCGTTCTTCAGGCAGATAGCCGATGTGTGCCACATCCTCTTCGCGGAGCTGGTGACCGTTGAAGAGCACCCGGCCGGAGTCGGGCGCCGTGATGTGGTTGATGATGCGGATCAGGGTTGTCTTGCCGGCGCCGTTGGGCCCGAGGAGACCGTAGATTTTCCCTTTGGGGATTGAAAGCGATACGTCATCGAGCGCGGTGTGCCCGGTGAATCGCTTTGTGACATGTTCTATTTCAAGTATGTTGCTCATAAGCGTGATGATTGTTGGCTTGTTTATGACGGTAATCCGATTCTTTACCAATATCTGACGCAAAATTAGTTAAATAGTTGCGGCGGTATTTGATTTTTTATGAAAATCATCTAAATTTGTAGATTCAAAACATGCTTTTATGCCATCACGCAGAATAATATATTCGTTGGCGGCCTTTCTTATGGCCGTGATGCTTGCGTCAGCGCTGGCAGGGTGCTCCACAACCCAGCCTACGGCTGCGCGTTACCGCGGCGATTCGGTGTATGGCGATGACGGCAAAGCCCAGAAGAACAAGAAGAAAAAGCACAAGGGCCGCAAGGATGGCAAGGAAGAAAAGGGGGCACGCCCCGGCGCCGGGGCGGCGCGGCCGCGTGTCGACCCGGGGCTCCTTGCCAGGGCCCGCGGCATTGCCAGCCCGATGGAGCGCGCGCTGGTGGAGGAGGCCGCCGGATGGATCGGCACACCTTATTTATATGGGGGCAACACCAAGGAGGGGGCTGACTGCTCCGGACTGGTGATGGAGGTCTACCGCCAGGTGTGCGGTGTGAAGCTGCCCCGGTCATCGGCCGCGCAGAGCATGTGGTGCCAGCCTGTGGCTCCGGAGAAGATGCAGCCGGGCGACCTGGTGTTTTTCTCGGCCGACAGTATGCAGGTGTCGCATGTGGGGATGTTTATCGGCGACGGGCAGATGATTCATGCCTCCTCTTCGCGCGGGGTGATGGTGAGCCCGCTCAACAACCCTTACTGGCTCAGCCGCTTCTACTCGATAGGGCGCGTGGCATCGGCCGAAACGGCCTGGCTTTCGCGCAACAAAGCGTCGGACCCCGCCCCGGTGGCGCATGAAAAGGCTCCGGAGCAGACGGTTGCTCACAACCAGGCGCGCCCGGCTGATGCTCCCGACCTTTCGCTGCTTGATATGGCTATCTCTGAGAAAGCCGACTCTATTTTCGGCTCACAGTCGTCACATTAACCATCTTTGTCCATGCTAAATAAGAAGCCACTCCCGACCGACACTCTGACTTGGCTCTTCATATTGGCCGGCGTGATTCTGCCGCTGTCGATATTGTTTTTTGATACTCCCGAGCGGGATGAATGCTATCAGGCTCTCTGTGTGCTCAATTATAAGCGTTCGCCTCTGGCTCCGCTCTCCTTTTTCAACGGCTATATGTGGCTTAAGTTTTTTGGCGTTACGGTGCTCAATCTCCGTATCCTGAATCTGCTGTGCCATCTTGTGGCAATAGGACTCGGCTGCTGGCTGTTCTTTCGCCGCACTGCCGATAAGCTTTGGGCTGCCGTTATGTTTATGACTCTCGGCACGGCCTCGCAGGTGTGGGCCATGCATATCTACAACTGGGATACCGGCTGCTACCCGTTCGCCATGCTCTGCCTGGTGGCCTCCCTGGCTTTCTGGCGCAATCCGTCGTGGAGCCGGCTGAGCCTGCTGGCCGTGTGTGCGGCGCTTTTCGGGCTTAGCCGTCTTCCGTGCATTGTCTGCATCCCTTTGCTTGCTGTCGCAGTGGCGGTGCGGTATCGCGGCTCTTCGGTTAGCATGTGTATGCGTACTCTTGCATTTTTGGCCTTGTCGCTTGTGGTTTCGGTGCTTTGTCTCCTGATCATATATGGCGGACCTTCGGGAGTGGCGCAGGCTTTCTCGCCCGACAATATCATCACAGGGCATGGAGTGAATGATATTGAGCGTTATCTCGTGCGTATCAAAGTAATCACTCCACAGCTTGCCGTGTTATCGATTCTGCCGCTGATGTTTATGTCCGCGGCATTCGTTATGGCCAATCTGCGCCGCCACCGTCGGGCCATTGCACTGGTTCTTGCTGTCGGTGTGGAGGCGATGCTGCTGTTTTTGTTCTTCCTGGTGCCTGTTCACACATTCTTCTGCCTGCTGTTTCTTCCCGGTGTGTTCCTCTGGCTGTGGCCCGTGATGCACAGGCTGCCGGCGACCGGGTGCTTCTGCTCTCCGGGATATACCGGCTGGCTAACCCTTCTTTTCATTGTAGTGCCTATAATCGGGAGCGATGGCTTTCAGGAGCGGTTTATGGTGCTTCCGACCATCCCGGTGCTTGCGGCTGTATGCTATCCGCAGCTAAAGCGATATATCCGTTGGTTCTTTGTTTATGCTCTGCTGGGTGCCTCCTCGATGCTGTTTGTCAAGGAGGTGTACTATATCAGTCTCGGTATGGAGCTGGTGGGCAATGAGGTGCCTCGTCTGAAGGGGGTGGTTGTGGATTCTCTTGCGTCAGAAGCGCTTCGCGAGCAGGCCAGTGTGTTGAAAGAGCTTCGCGGTCAGGGCAAGAGAGTAATGATTGTGGGTGACAACCGTTACCCGGGTTCCTTCATCCATGATCTGGAGATGGTGGCGGATCTGCACATTTTTCACAGAGATGATTTTGAACATGATATACCTGTGTACCGTGAGCGGTTGCCCGAAGCTGACGCTCTGATGGTGTTCTATCCGGTGTATTATAGTATGGACGCGATAACCTCCGACGTCAACCAGAATGACAATGATGAGTTTGAGCGGTATGTTATATCGGCCGGTTTTGAAAAGTCGCCGGTGGCATATCCTAATTTTGTGATGTACTATCGCCGGCCCTGAATGTTCGTCGGCAAGGGGCATAACCTGATAAAGCATAAAAAGGCGCTTATCACTAAGCGCCTTCTTATTGGTTTCCAATAGGTACAATTTCTAAGGTAAAAAAGATTGTTTTAGGTTTGTGCTACAAAGGTCGGCAAATTATGAATTGTAGCAAAAAGAATTCATATGTTTTACGGCATAGTTTTTAATCATATGCTCGTTTTAATATGTGTGATTTTATGTAATAGGTTGTTAATCAGCGGGGATTCTATGGGGCAAAACAGATTTGGCTTAAAGTTAAAATTAGTTAAACTGTTAAGCCGCACTTACTTTTTGTCATTTCCCTCGAAAATATGCAAAGAAAATTCATTGCCGTCAAACACTCCGTAGCTGTTGCGGGTAATCCAGTCGCCAAGTATTATCATTGTGGCCGGAGGTGTGAATCCGCTGTATTCGGCAAGGGTGTGCCGATGGCCGAACACGAAGTAGTCGGCTGCTTTGCCAAGGGGTGCGTGGGCGCGCTGGTAGTCGCGGCAGAAGTTGACCAGCGGCTCCCCGGCGGCGTTGAATTCCGGGGGGCGGTAGTTGGCGAAGTCGCGCGAAGAGGAACTCCACCGGTGGGCGAATCCTACTGTCCAGCGCGGATGGATTCCGGAGTATAGCTTCTGAGTGAATCTGTTGCGGAAGAGCCATTGGATAAACCTGAAACCGCGGGTAGGCTCTCCTTCGCGGTCGCCGTGCGAGATGTAGAACCGTCGCCCGAGGATGTCGCGCTCCACAGGGCCGTCGGCTACTGTAAGTCCGATTTCCTCCCTGAGATAATCGAACAGCCATATATCGTGGTTGCCGGTGAGCCAGGTGATTTTCACTCCGCTGTCGGCCAGGCGGGCAAGCGCTCCGAAGAAACGTACGTGCCCGCGCGGCACTACCGTGCGGTACTCGAACCAGTAGTCGAGCACGTCGCCGACCATTATAAACTCCGAGGCCCGGCCGTGAAGGCTTTCAAGAAAACGCACCACCCTCTCCTCGTGTTCGCGCGGACGAGGGATGTAGCCTGCCCCGAGGTGCAGGTCGGATATGAAGTATACGGGCTGAGTCGTGTTCAAGATGATACTTTTGTGGACCGGGCGGGCCGGGGTGTCAGAGAAATCCGAGTTCGAGTTTGGCCTCTTCGCTCATCATGTCTTTGGTCCATTCCGGTTCAAAGACGAGATTGAGTGTCACCGAGCCTATTCCGTCGATTGATTCGAGCTTCTGGCGGGCATCCTCCATTATGAAGTCGGCCATGGGGCAGGTGGGTGCGGTCATTGTCATGTCCACTGTGAGGTCTCCTGAGTCGGAGAGGTCTATTTTATATATGAGTCCGAGGTTATAGATGTCAACCGGTATTTCGGGATCGAATACCGTTTTCAGCATAGCCACGATTTTCTCTTCAAGTTCGAGATGTTTCTGGGCGTCCATATCTGGTTTCAGTTTCATGTTTGAAGCCCAAAGTTACGAAAAATCCGCAAAAATTGCGAAATTTAAAATTAATGAGTTAACTTTGTGAGCGAAAAACATCCGAAGCCGCGGCGAAAGGCGTGTCTTCCTGTTGCACATTATGCCGAATCTCAACTATTACGCAATATGAAAGTATTCAAGAAACTGGTTGCTGCCGCCATTGTGGCCGTAGCCTGCATGAGCGCCGCGCCTTCGGTGTCGGCCGCCGGTCCCATCAAGTTCGGTGTGAAAGCCGGTATCTCTGTCAATGATTTGAAATTCAATGAAGAGCTTGTAAGCTCCAACAACCGCACCGGCTTTACCGGCGGTTTCACCGCTCAGTTCGTGGCTCCGATTATCGGTATCGGCTGCGACCTTTCGGCTATGTACACCCATCGCTCCAACCGTATCTCCGGAGGCGAAGACGTAAACGGCAACCCCGTTGGGAGTATGAACGTGAACCGCGACTATATCGAGCTGCCGCTCAACCTCCGCTGGGAGATGAATGTGATTGGCATCAGCAATATCATATGCCCGTTCCTTACCACCGGTCCCGACTTTTCGTTCCTCCTCTCCAAGCAGAATGTAAAGGATGCATGGAACCAGAAGAAATTCGACGTGGCATGGAACTTCGGTTTCGGCGTGCAGCTCGTGAAGAAGGTGCAGCTTGCCGCATCATACGGCATCGGTCTGACCAAGAGCGCCTCGGGCGAGGATTCCCTCTACGGCAGCGGCCTCAGCAGCAAAAACCGTTTCTGGACGGTTACCGCTGCATACATGTTCTGATAAAATACGAAATTGATATAACATCGCTGGCGCCTGCATCGGCAGGCGCCAGCGATGTGTTTGTTTTGGGAGCTCCCGTTTATTCGCCCGGAGCGAATATCACGATGCGGTTCCAGTCGTTGGTCCGGTAGGGCTGTGTGGCCGAGCCTTCGGCCTCGATTTCCATCCGGGAGGGGCTTATGCCGTAGGTGTCGGTAAGGGTCCGGCGCACAGCTTCGGCTCTGTGTTGCGACAGACGCAGGTTGTACTCCGATGTGCCGGTATCGCGGTCGGCATATCCGCGTATGATGACATTGACCGACGGATTCTCTTTGAGGTACTGTGCAACGTTGAACACGTTGACCATCTCCTCATCGGTGATTTCGGCAGAATTTATGCGGAACCTCACTGTGGCCATCATCGGCGCCGGGGAGTCGGCCGGGCCTTCTTCGGGGCAGGGGAGCTGCGCCTGTGCCGCCGCGAGGCTGGCCGCGCAGTCGTCAAGGTCGCCGCGCATGGTGTTTATGCGCCCGTTGAGGCTGGCTATGTAGGCGGCATCGCGGCATGGTGAGTATGCGCGGCAGCTTACCCCGCCGATGGTGAAAGAGAAGCCTCCGGTTGCCTGGATATTGATGTCGACGGGGCGCCCTTCAGCGGCGTTGTTCACGTTGTCGCCGTAGAAGGAGGCACGGCCTTCCACGAAAAAGTCAACATACCTGCATAGCCTGGCTCTCAGACGTATGCCGGCTGAAACAGGAAGGGTCCAGGATGTAGAGCGCAGTTTGCCGTTGCCACGGTCGATGTTGGTGCCTTCCGAGCGGATTTTCCATGTGTATGTGCCTCCGAGTCCTACGAAGGGGATCACGCTGACGGGGCGGTCGGCATCCACTCCCCCGAGGGAGTTGCACATATCCCACATGAAATCGAGGTTGAGGCTGGCATACCGGGCTTTGGAGTAGGATACGTTATCCCAGTGCCAGGCGCCGTAGTAGGCGCTCAGGCGGAACCCCATGTAGGGAGTGAACCAGCGTCCCGCGCCGATATTGTATGTCGCTGTGACGTGGCGTCGGGCATCCTGCCCCTGAGGAAGCTCGTTTTCAAAAAGAGGCACTGCGATACCGGCGCCAAGTTGGATAAACCAGTTGTCACCCCTGTCAACCGAGTATTTTACGGTACAGTCGGTAAGCTCGGCTGTGTTGCCGCTTTCCGTTATGACAGGGCGTTGTTGGGCGCCGGCGGTTACTGCCAGAATTGCGCAGGCAGGCGCTATAAGGAGGCCGATGGTTCTGCTGTTCATGTGAAAGAAGTTAAAGATTGTGTTATTCTAAGAACGATGGCTGCTGTGGTTTTGTTCGATGTCTAAGCGCGGGCAGTGGCAGAAAAGAATAAAGGACCTGTCCTCACGGGCAAGTCCTTTATTCCTAATCCCGACCGGTTCCTGACTTCCGGAGGGGATTACAAACCTAACATAAAACACGATTATTATCTTTCTTTTCTTTTTGTCTTAGAAGTATGAGGCGGAAGTGTGTCCGCTCATGCCATAATACTAACCCTAAAAACTAATTCCTTAATAATAAATCAAACAAATCCTTTTGTCTTAAATCCTGCATCATTGAGGAGAACCGCGGTGGGTTTCCCCGTTGTTGCGATGCAAAGTTACAACACAAACCAGCCGTTGTCAATAGTTTTTTAACATGCTATGGCTTCAATATAGATAGTACAATATGAGTATAAATGTTAAACCGCTGAAAATAAGCAATTGTAGAGTGATGTCATATGGCTTTAATATAGATGCTTGTATAGATAAAATTGGCAATAATTTCAATTTTGGCGTTTATGGAGACTATTTGTTTTTACAGTAGCTCCAATAATCTCCGCCGGTCTTTGACTTTTATGGAGTTCGGAGTGAAATCTATCAGACCGTCGTCGCGCATTCTGGTGAGTGCGGCGATCAGTGACTGGCGCTGTACGCCGAATACCGTGTACATATCGCGCTGGCGGCATTCCATCACAATGTCGCTCCCTGTGCGGTCTGTAAGCGCAATAATCCAGTAGGCGATGCGCATCTCCAGCGAGCCGGATGTCAGTGCAAGCACACCCTCCACTGAAAGCTGGGCATTCATCGAAAGCAGGTTCAGGAAATTGAAAAGGAATATCCTGTCGGAGATAATGATTTCAAGATAATCTTTTTTGTCGAGTTCAAGAATGCCCACATCGCCTTTAGCCGTAACAGTGCCGGGGTAGGAGGTTGTCTTTCCGAAAAAGAAATCGGGGGCGATTACCTCAGGAGCCGCGATAGTCTGTGATACTCTGAACCGTTGGTCGAAGTTTGTTATTGTCACTCTTACGCATCCTGAAACCACCGAACGGATTTTCTCGCATGGTTCGCCTGCTTCCACTATTACATCGCCGTTGTGATATTTCAGAAAGTGGAAGCGGTATTTTCCGATTATCTCGGAAATTTTGTCGGCCGACACCCCTTTGAACAGGGGCATGCTGAGCAGAGTCTCATACATTGTGCCCGGTTTCTCCATCTCGTTTATATTAAATTGACGCGGGAGTGCGGCAGGCCTTACGCCGATTTCCGGTGAGCCTGTCATGCCGCATTTATGTTTTTATAATATAACAGATGTCGCGGGTAAAAGTTAGGCGCTGACAGAGTTGGATGTGTTGTGTGCTTTGTGCGATGCGCGTTCTTTTCGGAATATCTGATAAGAGTTGACGATGTTGTGCCAGGCCACATAGGCCGCCGGCGCTGTTGAAGCAAGCGGGTTGAGGTAGGTGAGTGTGAGCCAGATGGCCAGCACAGTGTTTTTCTGGCCGAGGCTTTGCGCTCCTGATACAGCGTCGCCGAAACGGTGACCGATGCGTCGCCCGATGGCGAACTGGGTCACACATACTGCGAGTGCGCCGGCGCCAAGGAGCAGCATCTGCGGTATCATGTTTGCCGGCTCCTTCATCAGAAAGCTGACTGAGTTGCCGACCACGATAATCAATGCCAAAGCCCAGATATAGAACGACAGGCCCTGGTGGCCGGAGATGGCGTCGTGTGCTCTCGTGGCGAATCTGGCAAGCAGCGCGGTCAAAGCCAGCGGGCCAAGAATCAGCGGCAGCACGCTTCGTGAGATTGCCAGCAGCGAGCCGGCGAAGGAGATGTCGGCGCTTTCAGTCATCAGTGACAGTAGCGGCGGGGTAAGTATCGCCACCGAAAGGTGTGAAAACAGAGAATAGGTTGCCACTTTGGCGACTGAACCACCAAGCATCCCTGTGATTACCGGTGCGGCTGTGGCGGTGGGGCAGAACACACATATGAATATGCCTTGCGCCACAACCGGGTCAAGCGGTCGGAGTATGAAGTAGAGAGCGGCCGCTCCGATAATCTGCACTCCGAGTAGCCATCCGATATATGGGCCGATGTGGAAGTCGGACCATTTCAGGCGGCAATAAGTGATGAGGAGCATCACGAATATTAGGTATTTCGACAGAAACGCCACATATCCTATATAATTATGGAGTACGATTCCGAGCAGCATCGCCACCGGGAGCATCCACGGTTTTATCCGGTTTTTGAATTCAGAGAATTTCATCGTCGGGTCGTTATAAGATTCTGAGGCTGCAAATGTAGCGATTATTTGTGAATGGGCGGATAATAAGATGCACCCGGCATTTTGGGTTATGCCGGGTGCAGGATTGTTTTCGGTTACGGTGTCAGACGAATTTCGAGAAGTCGGTCTGGCGCATGTCGCCGGTGTCGGCAAACGCGATGTGGAACGCGAATGCTGCCGGGAGGGTGGCCGGTGTCTGGCCGTTGGAGTTGAGCTTCATGTAGTCGCGCAGCAGCGGACGGTACATTGGGTGTGCGCAGTTCTCGATAATCTCGTGTGCGCGCTGCACGGGGTCCTTGGCTCGGAGGTCGGCGATGCCCTGGTCGGTGATGAGGATGTCGACCGAGTGCTCCGAGGAGTCGCAGTGGGCCACGTGAGGCACGATGTTGCTGATAAGGCCCCCCTTAGAGATGCTCGGGCAGGAGAAGATTGAGATGTAGGCGTTGCGGCAGAAGTCGGCTGAGCCGCCGATGCCGTTCATCATCTTTGTGCCGAGCACGTGGGTTGAGTTCACGTTGCCGAAGATGTCGGCCTCGAGTGCCGTGTTCATGGCGATAACGCCGAGTCGGCGTATGATTTCGGGGTTGTTCGAGATTTCGGCCGGGCGCAGTATGATTTTGTCGTGGAAGAAAGAGAGGTCGGCGAAGAGCTGTTCCTCCACTTCGTTGGAGAAAGTCATGGAGCATGTCGAGGCGAATTTGCATTTGCCCTGGCGGAGAAGTTCGAGCACGGAGTCCTGCACAACTTCGGTGTACATCATGAACGACGGCAACTCCTTGTCGTGAAGCAGGTAGTTGAGCACAGCATTGGCCACATTGCCAACGCCGCTCTGCAGCGGAAGGAACTCCTTGGGGATGCGTCCTTTCTGGTATTCGCTCACGAGGAAGCGCACCACATTGGCGCCTATGCGCTCCGATGTCTCATCGGGGGCGGTGAAAGCCTTCACTCCGTCAAGCTCGTTTGTACGAACGATTCCTACAACCTTTGCCGGGTCGACTTTGAGGGTGGGTCGGCCGATGCGGTCGCTTGGCGAGTAGATAGGAATCTCGCGGCGGCGAGGCGGGTCAAGCGGCTTGTATATGTCGTGCATTCCGAGGAGCTGCTGGGGTAGAGCCTCGTTGAGCTCAACGAATATCTTTTTTGCCATAGGGGCGTAGGTGGGTATGTTGCCCACACCGCAGCCCAGGAGTATCTCGCCGTTCTCGTCGATTGCTGCCGCCTCTATTATAGCATAATCGATGTCGCCGTAGAAACCGTAACGTGTTTCCTGGGCCATCTCGGAGAGGTGACGGTCGAAATAGTGTGCGTCGTGCGAGTTGATGCGTTTACGCAGGTCGGGGGTGTTCTGGTAGGGGGCACGCATGTTTATCACGTTGTTGCGTGCGCATATACCGTCGACATGGTCGTTGGTTGAGGCTCCGGTGAAGATGTTCACCTTGAACTCACGCCCTTCGGCGTGCTCGCGGGCGGCTCTTTCGGCCACGGCCTCGACAATCTTTTTGGGCACACCGGGAGCGGTGAAGCCCGACAGACCGAGGGTGTCGCCGTTGTTGATAAATTCGGCGGCCTCGGCGGCGGTAATAAAATTGTAAGCCATAAAACGCTATATAACTGTGCTTTGTTGGTTTGAGACTAAGGCGTAGCGCCCTCGGCGTGGTGTATCCCGTCTGTAAAAAAGAGAGGAACGATAGCGCCGTTGCGCGGCTTTTTTATTAATTTTGCACAAAAATACTCCTTTTCGCTGAGATTAGCAAAGGGGATAAAGGTGTTTTACAGCATACAAAGTGGAAAAAACAAAGAAATTATATATTGAAACCTATGGCTGCCAGATGAATGTGGCGGATTCTGAGGTTGTGGCATCGATTATGGAGATGGGTGGCTATGAGGCTGCCGGAAGTGTGGAGGAGGCTGATGCCGTTCTGCTCAACACCTGCTCGATACGCGACAATGCCGAGCAGAAAATCCTTTCGCGTCTGCAGTATCTGCGTTCGCTTCGCCGCAAACGCCGCGACCACAGGATGCTTATCGGTGTTATAGGCTGCATGGCCGAGCGTGTGCAGGCCGGGCTTGTCAGTGAGCAGGAGGTCGATATTGTGGCCGGTCCTGATGCCTATCTCGATTTGCCGGCGCTGTTCGCCTCGGCCGAGGCAGGAGTGCCTGCTGTGAATGTGGAGCTGTCAACCACAGAGACTTACCGCGACGTGGTGCCCAGTCGAATCACCGGCAACCGAGTCAGCGGCTTTGTGAGCATAATGCGCGGCTGCAATAATTTCTGCTCATACTGCATTGTGCCTTATACCCGCGGCCGTGAGCGCAGCCGCCAGGTTGAAAGCATACTCCGAGAGGTCGCCGACCTCAGGGAGAAAGGGTTCCGCGAGGTCACGCTGCTGGGTCAGAATGTCAACTCCTACCGCTGCACTGACGAATCGACCGGAGAAACCGTGGATTTTCCCCGGCTGCTTGCCCTTGTGGCCGAGAATGCTCCCGACATGCGCGTGCGCTTCACCACCTCGCATCCCAAAGATATGTCGGACGACACCATCGCCGTCATTGCCTCGCATCCCAATATCTGTAACCACATCCATCTGCCTGTGCAGTCGGGCTCCGACAGCGTGCTGAAGGCCATGAACCGCAAGTACACCCGCCAGTGGTACATGGGGCGTATTGAGGCTATACGCAAGGCTATACCCGACTGCGGCATTTCCACCGACCTCTTTACCGGATTCCACAATGAAAGCGAGGAGGATTTCCGGCAGACGCTCGAACTGATGCGCATGGCGGCTTTCGACTCGGCATTTATGTTCAAATACTCCGAGCGTCCCGGCACACTGGCCTCGCGCGAGATGCCGGATAATGTGCCCGAGGAGGTGAAGATAGAGCGCCTCAACCGCATGATTGCCCTTCAGAACGAGCTTTCGGCCGAGTCCAACCGGCGTGATGTCGGCAAGGTTTTCGAGGTGCTTGTCGAGGGGGTATCCAAACGCAGCACCCAGCAGTGGGTAGGGCGCACGCAGCAGAACAAGACCTGCGTTTTCCCGCGCGGCGATTTCCGAGTGGGCGACTTTGTGAAAGTGCGTGTGACCGGATCGTCGTCGGCCACACTTGTATGCGAGCTGGCCTGACCTGTCCGCCACTATTACTGAATGCTCCGGCACTGAATATTCCGGCACTGAATATTCCGGCATGGGGTGTCAGAGTATGGAAAAAGTCACCTTTTTTAGGAATTTTAAGAGAAAAACAGTTGACAAGGGCTTATTGAAATTGTAATTTTGCATACAATTCCGCGGAGGATGCCATCTTCTTCCGTTAAGCATTATTCAGGACTTCCGAACGAGGGGGAGTCGCGTCAGATATGAACAAAAACAAACTTACCCGCATCTCAGGTGTCAGCGACCGCATAACATCCACAATAAGTGTGGCCTTGGTGCTGTTTATCCTCGGGCTTGTGGCTACGATAAACATCACATTCACCGGCCTGGAGCGCTCGGTGAAAGAAAAAATCGGTTTTTCCGTAGTGCTTGCCGATACGGTCACCCCGGCTCAGATTTCTGAAATACGCCGGTTCTGTGGCAGTGAGCGGTATGTGAAGAGTTATGAGTATCTCTCGGCCGACGATGTGCTCCGGGAGGAGACGCAGGGCGAGGGCGCTGCCCTGGTGGAGCAGCTCGGATTCAACCCTTATGCTCCGATGATTGATATAAAGGTGACCGCAGAATATGCCCATCCCGATTCGCTGGCGTGCATTATCGCAGCATGGGAGGCTATGCCTCTGGTGGAGGAAACTTCCGGTAATACCGAGATGGCTGCCAGCCTCGCGTCCAATGCCCGTGTGCTCAACACTGTGTTGCTCATTATTGCCGCCACGTTGCTGCTCATTTCATTTGTGCTGATAAACAATACCGTGCGGCTCACGATATATTCGCGCCGGTTCCTGATACACACCATGAAACTTGTGGGTGCCACCGGAGGTTTCATCCGTCGTCCGTTCCTGTGGTGGAATGCACTCCAGGGTGTCGTGGCCGGGATTGCCGGCGGGGGGCTGCTTTGCGCTTTGGTTGTATGGTCGCGGCAGTGGTATGCGCCGCTCGGCGATCTGTTGCCATGGAGCGATGTGGCGGTTGTGTTGTGCTCGATACCGGTACTCGGTGTAATCATATGTGTTGTAGCTGCCTTGTTGGCTACGAACCGCTATCTGCGCTCGGATTACGACGGGATGTTCGATTGAGCCGCATTTAAAGACTGATAAGTAGGTAAAAAATATTGTATGTCGTATAAAATATCACACACCGGATTATCGGAAAAATCCGGAAAAAAAGCCGAAAGGATTGAACTTGAGACCACGGAACAGTTGCCGCTCGGTCGCAACAATTTTATCTGTATGGGAGTCTCGGCTGTGCTAATAGTCACGGGATTTCTGCTGATGCTTGGCGGAAGCTCAACTCCCGAGGCGTTCAACCCTGACATTTTTTCCGTGCGCCGTATTGTGATAGGGCCTACCGTTGCTTTTATAGGTTTCATCGCGCTCGGAGTATCGCTTATCCTGCGCCCGAGGAACACCGGTACCCTGCCGCATGAATGATAAGCATAATCTTCTGTACACTGACATTAAAAAACTGACAATAAATGAACTGGCTTGACGCCCTTATCCTTGGCATAGTCCAGGGGCTTGCCGAATATCTTCCGATAAGCTCCAGCGGACATCTTGAGATTTTCCGCACAATACTTCACCTCGACCTCAACGGAGCCGATGCTCTTCAGTTCAACGTGGTGCTTCATGTGGCTACGGTGCTTTCAACTATTGTGGTTCTATGGCGTGAGTTTGTGCCACTGTGCACTTCGTTCTTCACATTCAGACGCGATGAGAATACTGCGTATGTTTGGAAAATCCTCCTTTCCTGTATACCGGTCGGAATTGTCGGAGTGTGTTTCAAAGAGACTGTCGAGGGATTCTTCGGCGTCAGTGCCGACGGGGGCAGCAATCTGATGATTGTGGGCGTCTGTCTGTGTGTTACCGCGGCATTGCTCTCGCTTGCATATTTTACGCGCACACGCGGCGAGCTGGCGCAGCGCGGCAACATACGTCCGGCTCATGCGTTCGACTCCCGTGGCAAGCAGGGTCGTGGTGGCCGCGATATCACATGGCTTGATGCATTCATCATCGGCGTGGGGCAGGCAGTGGCCGTGCTCCCCGGTCTGAGCCGTTCCGGCACCACCATTGCCACCGGCATCCTTCTTGGCGACGACCGCCGCAAGGTGGCTCAGTTCTCTTTCTTCATGGTAATTATTCCGATTCTTGGCGAGGCGGTTCTCGACCTCGTGAAGTTCCTCTCGGCTGATGCCTCGACACAGCCGGCAGTAGGTGTCGGTGCCATGATAATCGGTTTTCTGGCATCGTTCATCGTGGGCTGCATAGCCTGCAAATGGATGATAGAACTCGTAAAGCGTGGCAAGCTTGTGTGGTTCGCAGTTTACTGCGTCCTGGCCGGTGTCACCTGCATCCTTTGGGAATGTCTCTGAAAATTAGGCAGCAATTATGATAAATCCGGTTGACGGACACATATTCATGGTCGATAAGCCGCTTGGCTGGTCGTCGTTTCACGTGGTTAAGAAACTGCGCGGAGCGCTGCTGGCGCGCCTCAGGCCGCTGGGCGTGCGCAAGCTCAAAGTCGGCCATGCAGGCACTCTTGACCCTCTTGCCTCGGGTGTGATGCTGATATGCAGCGGAAAGTCCACCAGGCGTATCGATGAGCTGCAGGCCGGCCGTAAAATCTACACCGCTGAAATCGCTTTGGGAGCTACCACTCCGTCGTTTGACCTGGAGACACCGGTCGATGCCACTTATCCCACGGAACATATCACCCGCGAGGCAGTGGAGGAGGCGCTTGCAAAATTCACCGGCCGCATCGAGCAGACACCGCCGGCTTATTCGGCATGCAAGGTCGACGGGCGACGCGCATACGCCATAGCCCGCAAGGGAGATGACCCGGGCCTGAAACCCAAAGTGCTGGTTATTGACGAGATAACGCTTGAGAAATACTCACCCGAAAGCATTACGGTGAGAGTGGTGTGCTCAAAGGGGACTTACATACGCGCTCTTGCCCGCGACATAGGCGCTGCTCTCGGTTCGGGCGGCTACCTCACGGCGCTCCGCCGCGAGAGGGTGGGCGACAGCGATATAGCCGACTGTATGACCGTTGACGAGGCCGAGCACTATATCCGCACCGCACCAATGGAAATCCTTTCAGAGGAGGGTGTGCCGGTGCAGATTCCGCAGTTGCCTCCGCGGCCAGTCACCGAATCTACCCTCAGCCGTGCCGATATCCTTCCGTGGAATCTGCGCCCCGGCAACGGCCCCGAAGCCGCACCCCGTGCGGAATAATCAGAATAACGATACTCAACATACTATCTATATACTACAACATTATCAGCAACCGCTTGCAACGAAAACTTTGATATATGAAGCTCTCACAGTTTAAATTCAAACTTCCCGAGGATCTGATCGCCCAGTATCCCGCTCCCCGCCGCGATGAATGCCGCCTGATGGTGGTGCACCGAAAGACGGGCGAGATAGAAGAACGTGTTTTCAAGGAAATCATCAACTATTTCGACGAAGGAGATGTGATGGTGTTCAATGACACGGAGGTTTTCCCCGCGCGCCTGTACGGAAACAAGGAGAAGACCGGTGCCCGTATCGAGGTTTTTCTGTTGCGTGAGCTGAATGCCGACAACAAGCTCTGGGATGTGCTTGTGGAGCCGGCGCGTAAAATCCGCATCGGCAACAAACTCTATTTCGGCGATGACGAATCGATGGTTGCCGAGGTTATCGACAACACCACATCGCGCGGACGGACACTCCGCTTCCTCTACGACGGCTCGCACGAGGAGTTCAAGGCCAATCTGTTCAAGCTGGGACAGACGCCACTGCCGGAATATATCAAGCGTGATGCCGAGCCTGACGATGCCGAGAACTACCAGACAATCTTTGCCCGCAACGAAGGTGCCGTGGTTGCTCCCGCCGCCGGGCTGCATTTCAGCCGCGAGTTGCTGAAGCGTCTCGAAATCAAAGGAGTGGAGCAGGGTTTCATCACTGTGCACAGCGGTCTTGGTGCATTCCGCGATATTGATGTGGAGGATCTTACCAAACACCGCATGGACTCTGAGGATATGAGCGTGTCGGATGAACTCGTTGATCTTGTGAACAATGCCAAAGACAACGGGCGCCGGGTGTGCGCCGTTGGCACTTCCACCCTGCGCGGCATCGCCTCAGCCGTCAGCATGGGGGGGCATATGAAAACCTACACCGGATGGACCAACAAGTTTATCTTTCCGCCGTATGATTTCACGGTGTCGACCGCTCTTGTCACCGGCTTCCACCTGCCTTACTCAACCATGCTGATGATGGTATGCGCTTTCGGAGGTTACGACCTGGTGATGAAGGCTTACGAAAAAGCTGTGGCTGAGGAATACAGATTCGGCGCCTATGGCGACGCCATGCTTATCATAGACTGACCATGATAGAGAACGAACGTGACATACGCCTTTCATCTGTTATCGAGGCAGGTCGGAGGATGCTCACCGCCGCACGCACGGCGCCGAAAGCCAAAGGGCTTGACCTGCTGGAATGCTGTCTGGTGACCGGCGATGACATACAGCGCATGTCGGCTGAGATGCAGGCTCTGTACGAAGAGACGGGGCGTCCCGTATTCAAGCGCGACGGCGAGAATATCCTCAAGGCCGGGTGTGTGGTTGTGATAGCCACTCGCCGTGAAGTTATGGGGCTTGACTGCGGCCATTGTGGCTTTGATTCATGCGTGCAGAAGCTCCCCGGGGTGCCTTGTGCCTTCAACAGTGTCGATGTGGGCATTGCGCTCGGCTCGGCGGTAGCCACGGCTGCCGACTGCCGGGTGGATACACGTGTGATGTACTCCGCCGGAATGGCGGCAGCACGTATGAAGCTTCTCGGTGAAGGGCCTTACCAGTACTTCGCCATACCGGTATCGGCTTCATCAAAATCGCCTTTCTTCGACCGCTGAGATGAGATATTTATATGCTTCAATTAATGAGCAATATATCTTTAGCAGGAATTAAAGAGAACATTTCGTCAAAAGAGAAAATAGCGTCGCTCGTATGGCAGCACCTGTTGTTGCTGGCATCGCTTTTCGTGATGACGCTCGGAGTGGCGCTGTGTGTGCGCTCGAACCTTGGCAGCAGCGTGATTTCATCGGCTCCGCTTGCTTTTACCCTTGGCGGCGAGGCCGGCTTTGTGCCGGCGCTGACGCTCGGAGAATATACCAATCTGCTCAATGTGCTCCTTGTCGCAGGGCAGATTGTAGTGCTCAGGCGCCGTTATGAGGCAGTGCAGTTGCTGCAGTTGGTAATCGGTTTTGTTTTCGGCGCTCTTATCGACTTCAATATGTGGCTTACGTCTTCGCTGAGCTGCACAACGCTTCTGTCGCAGGGCGCCATTCAGTTGGCCGGATGCACGGTTCTTGCCCTGGGGGTGTCGTTCGAGGTGCGTTGCGGCTCTGTCACCATGCCCGGCGAGGGGCTTCCGGTGGCGATCAGCAGGCTGACAGGGCGTCCGTTCGCCCAGGTGAAGATATTTGTCGATATCGCCCTTGTGGTGCTTGCGGTGGCGAGCTGTTATCTGTTTCTCGGCAGATGGCAGTGGAATGTAGTAGGGGGAGGCACCCTTTTTGCCATGGTGTATGTGGGTATGGCTGTAAAATACATCAGCCGTCACACGCCGTGGTTCGATAGGCTGCTGTGTTACCGTCCGGGCTTCCGCCGATATGCCTATGGTCTGGCGCGCTATCTGTTGTCAAAGAAAGAGCGGTGAGTACACGGCATTAGCCTTGTTGCCCGGGCAACATTCTGATGTAACCTTATAGCAGCGATACGCCGGGAATATCTGCCAGGGTCTTGCGGAGTGCGTCCGCAAGACCCTGGCGTATTTCAAGGGTCATGGCGCACGCATTGTCGAATGCGCGGTCCTTTACTTCAGCTTCGGAATCCTTGACGGCTTTCATCACATCGTTCATCGAGAGGTAGGGGAAAGTGAATGCCACCGATGCCATCTCGTGCCGCTGTATGATTTCCGCTTCCTCAAGCACCAGCCGGGCAGCTTCCTTATATGCTGCAATCAGTCCGGGCGTGCCGAGTTTTATCCCCCCGAAATAGCGCACTACGGCCACAAGTATGTTGGTAAGTCCAAGCGAGTTAATTTGTCCAAGAATAGGTTTGCCTGCGGTGCCTGAAGGCTCGCCGTTGTCGGTTGACAGGAACTCGGTGCGCTCGGCGCCGAGCATGTATGCCCAGCACACGTGGCGCGCGTCATAATATTTTTTCGACAGACCTTTTACAATCTCTTTCACCTCCGATGCCGTAGTCACCGGATAGGCGAATGCGTAGAAGTGGCTTCGTTTTTCAGTGAGCGAGGCTTCGGCAGGAGTTTTTATGGTGGAATAGAAGTCGGGCATGATTCTGTCAGAGATGGGTATGAATGCTGAAATAGGCTGAACGGGTTGGGTGAAAAATGAGATGGCGCGGCTGTTTATGATTGCGCCGGAGGAAGTTGCTGACGCGTAAAAGCGTCAATCATCGACCCGGGCGTGGCATTGAAAATCTGTGCTCCGATGTGCGCGGCGTAACGCCGGATGTCGTGGTAGGAGCGGAAGGCTATGACCATGCTCTCCATAACCTGGTGCAGCCTCACACCGGCATAGACACTGCTTACACGTTCCTTTTCGCCGGCCGAATCGGCATAAAAATGCGGCTGCACAGACACCACGGTGTTGTCGTCGGTCACAGAGAGTGTCCTGGTCCAGCTATGGTCGGCGCCAAGAAGATATATAGTCTTGAAGCCCAGCGATAGTCCGATCATCAGCGACGGTATCAGCACATTTCTCGGCCGCGGCATACCCAGGTTGCGGCTCCAGGCAAGGTGCTCGAACCAGCGGAAACCTTCCATAGCCACGGCATTGAAAAACCGGATTTCAATTTTAGAGCCATTGAATGCCGCGGCGTGACGGCGGAATGAGGCAGGGATAAACAGAATCATCGTCCATGATGCGCTCCGGATGTTTGCGGCCAGCCTTGAGACGTTTTCGTCCGAGTCGCCTCCGGTGAAGAAATGCGGGTCGGCAAGCACATAATAGCGCGGGCGGACTATTGAGAATTCCGGAGAATTGGCAAAGAAGTTCACAGCCAATGCCGGGTGCTCCCTCAGGGTATCCATGTCGTTGAGCAGATTATCCTTCAGCGAGGGGCCGTTGCCGAGCACAATAAGGGGGCGCCGGTATTCAGCAGAGCGGCCTATCGTGGCTCTGCGAGAGGCCAGCAGAAGCTTTACTGACGACTTCAGTGTGGCAGAGCATTCTGAGACAAAGCCGGATAATGATTGTAGAAATCCGTCGGGCATAGGTGGTGTAGTAATCAATTAATCCAATTATGATGCAAATCTAATAAAAAAGCATGGGATTTTGGTGTCTGTTAGCATAAAAAGCCGTAAATTTGCCTTATGAAAGATGAGAAAGTGCTCAGTATAGATGTGGAGGGCGTTCTGCGCGAGCGTCTGCCTCGTCTGTGCCGGTTCATTCCTTCGGGAGTGTTCCGCTGGCTTGAGCGCACAATCTGCCAGGAGCAGTTGAATGGTCTGCTGGCGGCCAATGCCGGAAAGGAAGGCGCTGAGTTCTGCCGCGGTGTGTTCGATACACTCGGGGTGGATTATACGGTGAGCCATCCGGAGCGTATGCCGTCAGCGGCGAATCGGCGTGTGACGTTTGTCTCGAACCATCCGCTCGGTGCTCTTGACGGCATGATACTCATCGATTTCGTGCACCGTCATTTCGGCGGCCAGGTATGGTTCGTGGTCAATGACCTGCTTATGCACGTCACGCCGCTCCACACTGTGTTCCTCCCGGTAAACAAGCATGGCTCCCAGAGCCGCGAATCGCTGTGCCGTCTTGACGAGGCTTTTGCCGGCGATGACCCGATAATAATTTTTCCGGCCGGACTCGTTTCGCGTTTGCGTAAGGAAACAATAGGTGGCAAGCGTCACCGCATTGTGTCCGATCTCGACTGGAAGAAGATGTTTGTAAACCGCTGCATCCGCTACCGGCGCGATATGGTGCCGGTGTGTTTTGAAGGCGCCAATTCCATGCGCTTCTATCGCACCGCCTTGTGGCGCAAGAGGCTTGGAATAAAATTCAATATCGAGCAGATATACCTTCCGCGTGAGATTTTCAATAGCCGCGGCAAGGTGTTCAACCTATATATAGGGCGGCCGGTGCCGTGGACAGAAATAGATGCCGGCGACGCCTCGGGATTTGCCCGGCTTATGCGTGGAATGGTTTATAACCTCCGTGCGATTGACGAGGGTAGCCAGCCTGCATCCTGAATAGTAATTTGTTGTCACATGAAATCAAGTCATGTCTCAGAAAATAATTGATCCTGTTGCCGTAAGCCTCCTTGAGGCCGAACTAACACCTGCGCGGTTTCTGCGCCATACCAATAAAGGTCACAACGAAATCTATATAGTCCGGGCCGACGAGGCGCCCAATGTGATGAGGGAAATCGGACGACTGCGCGAGATTGCGTTCCGTACAGCCGGCGGCGGTACGGGCAAAAGTTGCGATATCGACGATTACGATCTCATGGACCCGCCATGCCGTCAGTTGATAGTATGGGACCCTGAGGAGAAGGTGATTACCGGCGGCTACCGTTTCATTCATGGCCGTGATGTGCGGCTGCTGCCCGACGGCTCTCCGCGAATCGCCACATCGCATATGTTCCGGTTCTCAGAGCGGTTCATCACCGACTATCTCCCTTACACCATCGAGCTCGGGCGCTCGTTCGTGCGTCTGGAATATCAGTCGTCGAAAGCCGGCTCAAAGGCACTCTTCACTCTTGACAACCTTTGGGACGGCCTGGGAGCGCTCACCGTGGTATATCCCGAAATCAAATATCTGTTCGGGAAGTTCACCATGTATCCCGAGTATCTTCGTGACTGCCGCGATATGCTCCTGTATTTCCTCAACACGCACTTCCCCGACCCCGACAATCTGGTGCGCCCGTTCAAGCCTCTGGCTCTGACCACAGACCTGAGCCGCTTCTCCTCGATGATGCCTGGCACATCGTTCAAGGAGGACTACAAGGTGCTCAACGGGGAGATCCGGGCCCGGGGCATCAATATCCCGCCGCTGGTCAATGCCTACATGAGTCTTTCGCCAACGATGAAAATTTTCGGCACAGCCATTAACGATGAATTCGGCAATGTGGAGGAAACCGGTATTTTCCTTACCATCGCTGATATATTCGAGGAGAAAAAGCAGCGCCATATCGACACTTTCCACCAGGAGACATTATGATTGACATGAATATGAAACCGATGGCACGCGCGGCGCGCGCAGTTTCAGTTGCTGTGGCCGTATCGCTATGGTCCGCACCGGACACCTGCGCCGAATATAAGATAGACTACAAAGTGGAGGCGCTCGGAAATGTAGGCGACGGCACATTCGCGCCGTCGTATATCGCCGCCAACCGCCACGGGGTGCTCACGCAGACGAATACCATACTCTTCCGCGGTGGTCTTTTCCACCCGTGGCAGACTGATTCCAGGTTCAGTTACGGATGGGGTGTAGACCTTATCGGCGACTATGCCAATGCCACGGCATATGGCCGTTACCGCTACAATGCGACGACCGGAAGCGGAAGCTGGGATGTCAACCATCAGCGTCCCCAGGGATTCTGGATTCAGCAGCTTTTCGGCGAAGTGCGTTATCGCGGAGTGTTCCTTACCGCAGGACTTAAGGAGCGCCAGCCGGCATTGCTTGACTACCGGCTTTCAAGCGGCGACCTTGTGGAGAGCGGCAACTCGCGGCCAATCCCGGAGGTGCGCGCCGGTTTTACGGATTTCCAGAACATACCGTTCACTGACGGATGGGTGCAGATCCAGGGGGAAATCTCATATGGCAAACTCACCGACAACGGCTGGCTGAAAAATCATTTCAACTACTATACCGGCCATATAAATCTCGGAGCCATTTACAGTTATAAACGATGTTTTCTGCGCACCAATCCGATGAAGCCGTTCTCGGCGACAGTCGGTATG
Source organism: Muribaculaceae bacterium Isolate-013 (NCI) (assembly GCA_004102785.1). Lineage (GTDB taxonomy): Bacteria > Bacteroidota > Bacteroidia > Bacteroidales > Muribaculaceae > UBA7173. The sequence continues at coordinate 28,373 of SCEJ01000010.1, read as the reverse complement.
CAGGTAGGGGCGATGTTCGGAGGCACAACCTCATGGTACAGTCAGGGACGCCAGACCTCCTCACAGACATTCTCGCGTGGCATAAAGGAGTTCTTCAGGATGCTGATACCCAAGGATGGCGGCCAGTCATATTATTCCGGAAGCTCGCTCGGTTCATGGGACGTGCATCTGCGCTACTGGCTGCGCAACGGCGCCACTGTCAGGGCATATCTCCAGAAACCATGGGAGGACGGTTCCGGAATCGGATTCCTCAATGGCTTCGACGGCCTTTGGGGGCTGGAATACAAGTCGGCTTTTCCTGGAGTGGTGAGCGGTGTCGTGGTGGAATATCTTGATTTTACAAACCAGTCAGGCCCTATGCACTGGGATCCTGACGATGCCACGGGGTCTTCAATCACAACAAGAGCAGAGGGCTCGGACGACTATTACAACAATCACGAATACAACTCCTGGGCGTATTACGGCATGTCGATAGGCACCCCCTTCCTTCCCGCTCCGATATATAACAAGGATGGCTACCTGGGTTTTGTCAACAACCGTGTGCGTGGTTTTCATGTCGGCGTGGAGGGTGAGCCGGTGCGTGGCCTGAAATACCGTGTGCTGGGTGGCTACCGCAAAGGGTGGGGCAGCGGCTATGTGCCTGCGTTTGAAAGCACACACACCACATCTATGATGGCAGAGGTGCAGTATTCGTCAGAGAGGGTCGAAGGCCTCTCGATTACCGCCCAGGTGGGATTCGACACCGGCACGATGCTCGGCGACCGCGTGGGGGGCAGCGTAGGACTGCGATATTGCGGCGATTTTACGCTCGGCGGCAGAAAGTGACTGCTGCCATAATGGATTATACTCAGAAAATACAAATATGATGTGTTCCAATATAATCATAAGAAGAATCCTCGGATTCTTTATGGCAGTTGCGCTTTTGTCGGGCGCCTGCGGATGTACGCGCAACAATGGTGACATAGGCTCGATTTTCGGCATATGGCGGCTCGCCGGGCTGGAAGTCGACGGCGTAGAGGCCGACGATTATGAATACAACTGTTTCTGGTCCTTTCAGAACAATATAATATCATTTGTGATGCTTGACGCTCCGGAGGACCATACAGCCCTAAGGCGCTGGTGCACTTTCGACAAGGAAGAGGGTTATCTGACTCTTGACCTCAGTCACCACGGCAACGGCATCAACGATTATCTTTACAGTGTGCCGGCTTTCCTGCGTCTTCCACAGGAGGAGGCTGTGCCGCTGAAAATCGTTACCGACACCGGCTCAAAAATGGTGCTGACCTATACCGGTGCCGAGGGAGAGGTTATCACATATACACTAATCAAACAGTAGAAACGCATGGCAAGAGATATAAGATTCGCACTTGTGACAGGGGCCGACGGCTTTATAGGGTCGCACCTCGTGGACCTGCTGCTGAGCCGCGGCATTAAGGTCCGCGCGCTGTGTCAGTACAACTCCTTCAATTCATGGGGTTGGCTTGACAATGTGAGGCATCCCGGACTTGAGATTGTGTGCGGCGATGTACGCGACGCGGCTTTCTGCCGTCATATTTCGCGCGATGTCGACACCGTATTCCATCTGGCGGCGCTTATCGCCATACCATACAGCTACGTGGCGCCTGAAAGCTATGTCGATACCAATGTCACCGGCACACTCAACATGTGTCAGGCCGCACGCGATTTGGGCGTGGAGCGCCTTATCGTCACATCGACATCCGAAGTCTACGGCACCGCGCAGTATGTGCCCATCGACGAGAAGCATCCACGCCAGCCGCAGTCGCCATATTCCGCAACCAAAATCGGCGCCGACGCCATTGCCAAAAGTTTCTTCAATGCCTTCGGGCTGCCGGTGGTGATTGCCCGGCCGTTCAACACCTATGGCCCGCGCCAGAGCGCCAGGGCCATCATTCCCACAATCATATCGCAGATTGCCGCCGGAAACAGCGAGATAAAAGTCGGCGACCTCACACCCACGCGCGATTTCAACTATGTGGCCGACACATGCCGTGGCTTCCTGGCGCTTGCCGAGGCCGACGGCATAGAGGGGGAGGAAATCAACATTGCCACCGGCACTGAAATCTCCATGGCCGACACTCTGGCCACTATCGCCGAGGTTATGGAGCGGAAGGTGGAATTTGTTGTTGATCCGGCCCGCCTCCGTCCGTCGGCAAGCGAGGTGTTCCGCCTGTGCGGCGACAACTCAAAGATAACGGCTCTTACCGCCTGGCGCCCCGAAGTATCCCTCCGCGAGGGTATATCCCGCACGGTGAAGTGGTTTACCGACCCGGCCAATCTTGCGCGTTACAAGACCGACATCTATAACCGTTGAGTCCCGGCTGCCGTATGGAAGTAAAGAATATCCTTTTTCTCGGCGGAGCCAAGCGGGTGGCAATGGCCCGTCTGTTCAAGGAGGCCGGAGCGCGCCGCGGCCTTAAGGTCAATATCTTCGGATATGAGCTTGACAGGCGTGTACCCCTGGCCTGTGAGGGGGAGATTATAATCGGGGAGCGATGGAATTCCCCCTCCATTTATGAGCATATCGCCGAAGTGCATGAGAAAAGGGGGATATCGGCAATTATCCCGTTTGTGGACCCCGCCGTGGAGATTGCTGCCGTATGCAGCCGGCGGCTGCCTGGCGTTTTTGCCGCGGCCGGCGATGCGGCGCTCGCACGCACGATGTTCGACAAGGTCGAGGCCGACCGTCTTTTTCATGAAAAAGGGATTGCCGTGCCGGCCAGGGTCAGTGCGGAGTCGCCACGCTATCCGTTTATAGCCAAGCCGCGCACCGGCTCGGCCTCCAAAGGGATTGTTGTGGTACGTGACAGCAGGCAGGGCACACCAGCGGATTTCAAACCGGAAGATTATCTGTTGCAGGAATATGTAGCTGATGCCGTGGAATATACGGTTGACTGCTATGTGTCGGCCGACGGCCTTCCGCTTGCCGTTGTGCCGCGTCGCCGCATCGAGGTTACCGGCGGAGAGGTCTCGGTGACACAGACTGAAAAAAACTCGCGGCTGATGTCGCTTGCCACAGAGGCGCTCCTGAGTCTCGGGCTACGCGGTCCGGTGACATTGCAATATCTTTTTGACAGCGCTGCCGACCGCTATCTGCTTATGGAGATTAATCCGCGTCTGGGCGGCGGGGCTGTGTGTGCGGTCCACGCCGGAGCCGACCTTCCCGGTTTCATCCTTGATGAGGCCGCCGGGAAAGTGCCGGCGGCGAGCTGCGACTGGCGCGACGGCACCTATATGACCCGCTATATGCAGGAGGTGGTATTCTGATTTATAAAACATTGAAAATGAATTCTGACAAGACGATAATTATAGCCGAGGCAGGCGTGAACCACAACGGCGACTACGGCAAGGCTGTGGAGATGGTTTATGCGGCGAAAGAGGCCGGAGCCGATTATGTGAAATTCCAGACGGCAGTCCCTGAGCTGGTGATATCAACAATCGCTCCAAAAGCGGAATATCAGAAGGAGACCACCGGAGAAGGTGAGAGCCAGTTGGATATGTGCCGCAAGATACACCTTAAACTTGACGCTTACGCCCGGCTTGCCGGGGTGTGCCGTGAGGTGGGAATAGGATTCATGTCGACACCGTTCGACCTCGTTTCAATTGACTGCCTGGAGCCTCTCGGCATGGACTTCTGGAAAATTCCATCGGGTGAGATCACCAACCTTCCTTATCTGCGCAAGATTGCGCGTCTTGGTGGGAGAATCATTCTCTCCACCGGCATGTGCGAGCTGGAGGAAGTCGAACAGGCGCTCAGGGTTATAGAGGCGGCCGGCACCCCGCGCCGCGATGTGGCGCTGCTGCATTGCACCACGCAGTATCCCACTCAGATGTGTGATGTCAACCTGCGTGCCATGGAGGCGCTGAGGTCGCTGGGGGCCGGAGCGGTCGGATACAGCGATCATACCGTAGGCATCGAGGTGCCTGTGGCTGCGGTGGCCATGGGAGCCTCAATTATAGAAAAACACTTTACACTCGACAAATCGCTCCCCGGGCCCGATCACCGCGCTTCGCTTGACCCTGTGGAGCTGGCGCGCATGGTGAGCGCCATACGCAACATCGAGGCCGCCATCGGAAGCGGGATGAAGACCGTGGCCGAATCCGAACGCCCCAATATAACGGTGGCGCGCAAAAGTATCGTGGCATCCCGCGTCATCCGCAAGGGTGAAATCCTCACGGAGGATAATATCACAGTCAAGCGTCCGGGCAACGGAATCAGCCCGATGATGTGGGATGACGTGGTGGGCACGGCCGCCATCCGTGATTTCGATTATGATTCACTTATTGAAATCTGAATATGACAGTGAATGAAATCGCGCGGCATGTTGTTGACCGCCTGACGCCTCGTTTCGGCCAGGGGGAGGCAAAGGCTATGATGCGAATTATTTTTGAGAATCTGAAAGGGTGGAGCCCGGTAGACATTGCCGTTAAGTCAAACGAGGAGATAACCGGATTCATGTCCGGCAAAGTCGATGCCGTGTTGGAGCGGCTCCTTGCCGACGAGCCGATTCAGTATATTTTCGGCAATGCCGATTTTTATGGACTGAAACTGAAAGTCACGCAGGATACGCTCATACCGCGTCCGGAGACGGCAGAGCTTGTCGACATCATAGTAAGGGATAACAACCAGAAGGACCTCAGAGTGCTTGACCTGTGTACCGGGTCGGGATGCATTGCTGTGGCTCTGGCCAGGACACTGCCGTTTGCCGAGGTCACAGCTACCGATATAAGCGATGCAGCGCTTGCCGTGGCGCGTGAGAACGCACGCGCGCTTCATGTGGCGGTTGACTTCCGTCATGCCGATCTGCTCGCCGGTGAGCCTCGTGGATGCTCCTACGATATTATCGTGAGCAATCCGCCATATATAGCGGAGAAGGAGCGCGATGCGATGGAACCCAATGTGCTGGAACATGAGCCGGCCCTGGCTCTGTTTGTGCCCGACGCCGACCCTCTTGAATTTTATCGCGCCATATTCCGGCTGGCCGGTGACGCCCTTGCTCCAGGCGGCAGAATCTATCTTGAAATCAATCCGGTGTATGCCTCCGAATTGAAATCTCTTGCCGTGAGCGAGGGGTTCGGCAGTATCGACCTGATCCGGGATAGTTTCGGAAAGATACGCTTCGCCGTCGTAACCCGTTGACGAATATGGCCTGGAAAGCGAAAGAACCGATGAAGCCCGAGGTGGCGCTGGAGCGCCTGGAGGCTATGTGTGCCCGCGCAGAACATTGCCGCGCAGAACTTCAGCAGAAGCTTTACGGCTGGATGGTAGCCCCGGCTCATGCCGAGAGGATTCTGGCAACGCTTGAGAAAAACCGCTTTTTTGACGACCGGCGTTTTGCCGGGGTGTATTGCCGCGACAAAGCGCTACATGCGCGATGGGGGAGACGCAAGATAATATTCGGACTGAAGGCCAAACGCATATCGTCGGATATTATTTCAGAGGCCGTCGGCGCTATCGATGAGGATGAGTACCGCGGTGTGATGATTGACCTTCTGCGTTACAAGGCATCCTCTCTTAAAGAGGGCAATACATTCGATGGTCGCACGAAACTCTACCGTTTCGGAGTGCAGCGAGGCTATGAGCCGGAGCTTGTGGCCGCAGCATTGCGTTCCGGAATACTTTGGCCCGGTGAGAAATGAGTGCGGGTATGCTTTCTGTGGCGCGCCGATGGTGGCATGATTTTGTGAGTCTGTTCTTCCCGGAGGTTTGCGTTGTGTGCGGCCGCCGGCTGGTGGCGGGAGAGGAGGCGGTGTGTCTGGTCTGCGACTGTGGGATGCCTCGTACCGGTTTTCATCTCGATGCGGATAATCAGCTTTATTACCGGCTGATATGCCGACATCCGCTTGAACGCGCTGCCGCGATGATGCATTATTCGCGTCACAGCCCCTATTCCTCGGTTATAATAACGGCAAAATATCATGGCCGGCCGGAAATCGCCCGGATTGTGGGCCGGAGATATGCCGCGGAGATGGCTCCCTGCGGTTTTTTCAGCGGAGTCGACGCATTGGTGCCGGTGCCGATGCACTGGTGGAAGAAAGCCCGGCGCGGTTACAATCAGGCCGAAGTGGTTGCCGAGGGTGTGAGTGAAGCCACGGGAATCCCGGTAATCCATGATGCGATGCGTGCGGCCAGACATGCCACACAGACAAGAAAAGACGCTGCCGGACGCATGGCCAATGCCCGCCGGATTTACTCTGTGTGCAATCCGGCATTGCTGGAGGGGAAACATATCATGCTCGTTGACGATGTGATAACCACCGGCGCCACAATCACGGCCTGCTGCGAGGCTATCCATAAGTCGGTGGGGAACTGCCGTGTGTCAGTTCTTGCGCTGGCAGCTACAGTGTCAGGGTAGTCGGTCTCAGAGGGTTACGGTGGTGGCCGTTATAGGACGGTTGAGAAACATCGAGGCCATAGCCGCGAATTTCCCGGCATTCTCAGTCGTGCAGTATTGTGTTTCGGCTCCGCGCGACAGGCGGCAGTCTATTTCCTGATGACGGCGGAGATAGTCGGCAAGTGAGTCGGCTACTATATCGCCCTGGCATATAATCTGTTTGCCGTACGGTAGATACTGGCGTATCTTTGGCAGCAGGAGCGGATAATGCGTACATGCGAGAATCACAGTGTCGATGGCGCTGTCAGCTTCAGTCAGGGCATCTATTTCCTGCTTGATGAAATAGTCGGCTCCGGGGCGCAATCCCTCGCCGTTCTCGATAAGAGGCACCCACATCGGGCAGCCGTGCCCCACGGTGACGCACTGCGGATTCTGTTTGGAAATCTCGATGTCGTATGAACCGCTCTGTATTGTGCCGGGAGTGCCGAGCACACCGATGTGGAGAGATTTGCTGAGTTGTGTCACAGCCTCCGCGGTGGGGCGGATGATTCCGAGAACGCGCCTGTCGGGCGCGATATCCGGGAGGTCATTCTGCTGTATGGAGCGCAGTGCCTTCGCCGAAGCTGTGTTGCAGGCTATGATTATCAGCGGGCAACCGCGGGCGAACAGGTATTTCACCGCCTCGAGTGTAAAGCGGTATATCACGTCGAACGAGCGTGTGCCATAGGGCGCGCGAGCATTGTCGCCCAGGTAGAGATAATCGTATTGCGGGAGCCGTTCCTTTATTTTCTGAAGGATTGTTAGGCCTCCGTAGCCTGAGTCGAACACTCCGATTGGAGCCTGGAAGTTATTCATTTTCATGAATCTGGGTTGGCTGTGAGCCTTGATGCCGGTGTGTCGGAGTTGCCTGAACCGCTTTTAAAATGCAGGGATGCTCCGTGAAGCATCCCTGCATCAATGCTGTTCCACGCAATTATGATACACCGGCATCAGGGTGCATAGCCGGTTAATGTAATCAGTCCGGTGGTGCGTATCACATCACGCCGCGTTCGCGCAGGCGGCACTGCCAGGCCCATGCCGAACGCATGGTGTCGTCAAGCGGAGTGTCGGCTTTCCATCCGAGCACGTTGTTGGCTCTGTCGGGGTTGGCCCACACTTTCTCGATGTCGCCGGAGCGGCGTCCTACGATCTTGTAGGGAACCTTTACGCCGGTAGAGCGCTGGAATGAGTCGATAAGTTCGAGCACGGAAACGCCGTTGCCGGTGCCGAGGTTGAATATCTCTATGGCCGGAGTTTCGGTGTCGCCGAGCATTCGCGCGATGGCGATGACATGCGCTTTCGCAAGGTCAACGACATTGATGAAGTCACGTATGCAGGAGCCGTCGGGGGTGTTGTAGTCGTTGCCGAATACGCTGAGTTCCTTGCGTATCCCCATAGCGGTCTGGGTGATATAGGGCACAAGGTTCTGCGGCACGCCGTTGGGCAGTTCGCCGATTTCGGCCGAGGGGTGTGCGCCCACAGGGTTGAAGTAGCGCAGCAGAATGCTCTTGAAGGGGGCGCCGGAGCGTATTACGTCGGTTATTATCTCTTCTGAAATCTGCTTGGTGTTTCCGTAGGGGGAAGTGGCGGCCTTGATCGGGGTATCCTCGGTTACGGGGTTATGGTCAGGCTCGCCGTACACTGTGCACGACGAAGAGAACACAAGCCCTTTCACTTCCTCTTTACCCATCATTTCAAGCAGGTTCATGAGGGTATTGAGGTTGTTGCGGTAGTATAGGATGGGTTTTTCGATTGATTCGCCTACTGCCTTTGATGCGGCGAAATTGATTATCCCCTTTATGCCGGGATAGTCGGCAAAAAGTTTTTTCAGCGCCTCGATGTCGGTGCAGTCAGCCTCGACAAAGTCGGGACGTATGCCGGTTATCTTTTCAATGCCGTCGAGCACGGCGCGGTTGGAGTTGGAGAGATTGTCGATTATTACCACGGGGTATCCGGCCTGCTGCAGTTCAACCACGGTGTGAGAACCGATGTAGCCGGTGCCGCCTGTTACAAGTATGCGGGGTTTCATCCTGTTTCAGATAATATAATAATATAATGGTATGAGTGTATGTATCAGAAAAGCTTCTCGGGATATGTGCCGTCGGCGTGCAGTTCGGCGAATTTCGCCACTACACCAGGACGGTCTTCTGCGTATGTCACGCCGAACCAGCGGGAATCCGTATCAAGCACTTTTACGGTGGCTTCGCCATTCTTTACGAGAGTATCCACGCATGAGGGGATATAGAACTCGGATTTGGGAGTGTCGATGCTGTTGTCAAGGAATGTGCGGAATTCCCTTTCGGAGTAGTCGAAATAATCGGGAGTGAAGCCCCATAAGTTCATTGATACCGGGGTGTTGGCCTCAAGACGCTGTACAATGCCGTTTTCGTCGGTGAATACGATGTTGTGGTCTTTGTCGTAGGTTATTGCCGTGCGCTCCACGATAGTGTCGAGGTTGTCGTCCTTGACGGTGCATACTCCACGCGATACGGAGCCGTTCTCGGTCATCGTGTTGCCCACGCGGAATCCGACCATGCAGTAGTCGCCTTTGCGGTCGCGCGGACGCGACAGTTCCTCGGCAATAACTCTGAATGCTTCACGTCCGTAAAAGTCGTCGGCGTTGATTACGGCGAAAGGTTCGCTGATAACCTCCTTGCCCATGAGTATGGCATGGTTTGTGCCCCAGGGCTTTGTGCGGTCGGCGGGGCAAGTGTATCCTTCTGGAAGTTTGTCGGTAGCCTGGAACACCACCTCTACGGGGATGTGCCCTTCATACCGTGAGAGTACTTTATTGCGGAAATCATCCTCGAAATCCTTGCGGATTACGAAAACAATCTTTCCGAATCCTGCCTTTAGCGCATCGTAGACGGAATAGTCCATGATGGTTTCTCCGTTGGGGCCCAGCGGGTCAAGCTGCTTGAGGCCTCCGTAACGGCTGCCCATTCCGGCAGCAAGTACAAAGAGTGTAGGTTTCATAATAAAAAGTTGAATTGAATCTGTCGTTATATGTGGCTTCACATATTTTTTAACTTTCATCCTGGGTGAGGTTCAGGCGGCTGAGGGTAAGCAGGAGCCGGCCGTCCTTGCCGTACATCTCCACCCGGTCTTTCTCAGTGAGACGGGCATTTTCCACCTCCTCGAGTGCCAGCAGGATTTCCGTCTCGCGGTCCTGGTCAGGGCAAGCCATTCTAGTGGTAGTGATGCGGGCGAACTGCATGGAGCGCCGTTTGTCGGGGTCGATGAAGAGTTCACCGTTGTATATGTTGCATCCTGTGGAGCCGTGTATTTTCAGGTCAGGGATGTTGATGGTCAGTGTGGCGTCGTCGCCGCCGCTTATTTCGGCTCCGTTCACTCCGGTTATGAGCCATGCGCCGTTGAGGAAGTCCATATTGTGGCGGCGAAGTATCAGTATGGTGTTGCCGTCGTCGCCTTTCATGTCAAGGTATGTTTCCGAACCGTCGGGGCGTACGGCGAACAAGCGTACGTCAGAAAGCGCGAGATTGATAAGATACTCGTATTCGGCATCCTGACACATTTTCATGGAGGTTATGATGTTCTCCAGCGCAATCTGCAGGTGTCCGTCCAGACGCAGGTCACCGTTGATGTAGTTGCATCCGTTGGAGCCGTAAAAGCGTTTGGCGGCAAGGTCAAAATTCACATAAGGGCGCTCTTCACCTCCGACTATGTTGCCGCGCACTTTAAAGATGGTCCACTCTCCGTTTATTGAGAAGTCGGTCGGAGTCTCAGGGGTCTGGAGCAGAGGCTCATGCTGATGTGGAGCCGAGCCGTCGGGTGAAGGTATCACGGCTGTCTGGCCGATGCTTTCGCGGTGTGAGGCGTCTTCTCCCGTATTTTTTGAAATCTCCAGTTGCTCTTTCAGTGCGGCTGCCTTCTGTTTCTGGGCTTTCTTGTTGTTTTTCACACCTTTGGCATTCTTACGGTTTTTGTCGGATGACACGTTTGCCGTTTTCTTGTTCTTGGCCGGTGGTACCAGCGGTTTAACCGATGCTGCCGGCGATGCATCCGTCTCAGTGACAGTGCCTTCGGCTCCGCTTTGCTTCACCACGCCGGTTTTTTCCAGAAGAGAGCATCCGGAAAAGCCTATTGAGGCTGCTGCAAAGGCGGGGATTATAAAGGATGTTAACTTGAGTTTCATGTCAGAGTAGAACGTAATATGCTGGGATTCAGTGTGAGGAGATGCGCGGAGATTTAAGTCTTCGCAATAGGGTTACAAAAATAATACAATTTTTCCGATTAAACGGTATGGCACACATTCTATTTTGCGAAAATTAACAAAAGTTTCACAACTATTTCCCCCTCTGCAAAATTTAAATTAAGTAAATTTGTACGATTTATATGCAACCTCAGTTATTTATGAGCAAGAACAAGAACATTACCGGCCTCACTGACAGCGAAGTGTTGAAAAGCCGGCAGGAGCATGGGGAAAATATACTTACCCCGGCTGAAAAGGAACCGCTGTGGAAACTGTTCCTCGAAAAATTTTCCGACCCGCTGATTATCATTCTGCTGGTGGCCGGAGTGCTTTCCGTGGCCATCTCCATTTATGAATATGTTTCGCTTGACAAGGGTGTGGAGGTGTTTTTCGAGCCGATAGGTATTTTCGCCGCCATACTGCTTGCCACCGGTCTTGGTTTCTTTTTTGAATACAAGGCCGACAAGGAATTCGCTCTTCTCAACCAGGTGAATGACGATGAGCCTGTGCAGGTGATGCGCAACGGTAAAATTACCGAAGTACCTAAAAAGGAAGTGGTTGTCGGTGATGTGGTTATACTGAATACCGGCAATGAAGTGCCTGCCGATGGCCATCTTCTTGAGGCTGTGGCTCTCAATATCGATGAGTCGACCCTTACCGGGGAGCCTGTCGCGCACAAAACGGTCAATCCCGATGATTTCGATCCGGAAGCCACATTCCCGTCGGATGCAGCGATGCGCGGCACCACTGTGATGGAGGGGCATGGCATCATGGAGGTTACGGCTGTGGGCGACAAGACCGAGAACGGCAAGGTGTTCGAGGCCGCTCAGATTGACAACTCTGTAAAGACCCCTCTCAACGAACAGCTTGATCGGCTCGGTACTCTGATATCCTATACAAGCTACGTGTTTGCCGGACTTATCGTGGCCGGGCGTCTGTTCATGTATTTCACCAATCCCGGAATTGAATTCGAGTGGGTGGGATTCATGGCTTACTTTCTCCAGACTCTGATGATTGCAGTGACCCTTGTGGTTGTTGCGGTGCCCGAAGGGCTGCCGATGGCTGTGACACTTTCGCTGGCCTACTCCATGCGTCGTATGCTCAAGACCAACAACCTTGTGCGCAAGATGCATGCATGCGAGACAATGGGTGCCACAACGGTGATTTGCACTGACAAGACTGGCACACTCACCCGCAATCAGATGCAGGTATCGAGCACTGATTTCTACGGCCTTGAAGGTCAGCGGCTCGACGGTTCGTCTCTCAGTGGCACAATCGCCGAGGGTATCGCAGTCAATTCCACCGCCCAGCTTGACCTTACCGAACCGTCGCATCCCAAGGCGCTGGGTAACCCCACCGAGGGTGCGCTCCTGCTTTGGCTGAATGCGCAGGGCGTAGACTACCTGTCGCTCCGCCAGGGTGTTAAGATTGTGGAGGAATTGCCGTTCTCTACCGAGCGTAAATTCATGGCCACGGTAATTGAGCGTCCCGACGGCAGCCATATGCTGTATGTGAAAGGTGCTCCTGAAATAGTTTACGGACTCTGCCGCAAATATCCGGCCGAGGCTACCCGCGAGGCAGTGGATGCTCGCCTGCTCATGTATCAGAACCAGGCCATGCGCACTCTCGGCTTCGCCTGCGCGGAGCTTGCGGCAGGTGTGGACCCCGATCTGAAAAATCTTGCCGCCGACGCTAATGTGGCTCTTGAATTTCTCGGGTTCGTGGCAATCGCCGATCCGGTGCGTCCGGATGTGCCCGATGCCGTGCGCGAGGTGCTCGATGCCGGCATAAAAGTGAAAATCGTGACCGGCGACACCCCCGGCACCGCCAAGGAAATCGGCCGTCAGATCGGATTGTGGAATGACGCCGAGGACTCGGAACGCAACATCATCACCGGCGCCGAGTTTGCCGAACTTACCGACGAGCAGTTGCGTGGATGCGTCGAGGACTTCAAGATTATAGCGCGTGCGCGTCCGATGGATAAGAAACGCCTTGTCGAGGCTCTCCAGGCCAATAACGAGGTGGTGGCGGTGACCGGCGACGGCACCAATGACGCCCCGGCTCTCAAAGCGGCGCATGTGGGGCTGTCGATGGGCGACGGCACTTCTGTGGCAAAGGAGGCATCGGATATAACTATAATCGACAACTCTTTCGCCTCTATCGGCCGCGCCGTGATGTGGGGGCGCTCGCTCTACCGCAACATACAGCGTTTCATACTCTTCCAGATGACAGTCAACGTGGCGGCCTGCTTCATCGTACTTGCCGGCGCGTTCATGGGAATGGAATCACCCCTGACGGTAACCCAGATGCTCTGGGTCAACCTCATAATGGATACCTTTGCCGCCATGGCGCTGGCATCGCTGCCGCCGTCGAAGCGGGTGATGAAGGATAAGCCGCGGTCGCGAAAGGCGTTTATCCTCACCGGTCCGATTTCGCGCAATATCGTGATTGTCGGCGGTCTTATGTTCGTATTCCTTCTGGGGCTACTCTATATTTTCGAGCATTACAGCGTGACAACCCTTACGGAACTGTTCTCGTTTATTCCGCAGGCTGCGGGCGAGGCTTCCCTCTCACCTTATGAGCTTGCGCTGTTCTTCACCATTTTCGTATTCCTCCAGTTCTGGAATATGTTCAATGCCCGCGCCTATGCCACCGGCCGCTCGGCGCTTCACTTCGAGGGTTGCTCCGGTTTTGTGACAATAGCCCTGCTGATTCTCATAGGGCAGATTGTGATAGTGGAGTTCGGACGTGAGTTTTTCAGTGTGCAGCCGCTTCATTTTATCGACTGGCTGATAATAATCGGCGGCACCTCAGCAGTGCTTTGGATTGGCGAGATTGTACGTCTGTTCAAGAAAATCTGACAATTGTCTAAACGTTATATAAAAATAAAAGCGTGTGCGTGTCAAAGCGTGCACGCTTTTGTTGTCTGTGGCAACGAACCATCTATCGGCAGAAATGTTTAACACTATAAAACAACAGACAACAGAATATGAAAAAGATTGGAATATTTTATGGCTCGGCCACGGGTACGACAGAGAAGGTGGCACGACGCATCGCCGCCCTCCTTTCGGTGCCTGATGAGGATATACATGATGTCGGGGCTACGGCTCCTTCAGCAATTGCCCCTTACGACATCCTTGTGATGGGCTCCAGCACATGGGGCTCGGGCGAGATGGAGACCGACTGGTATGATTTTACTGACGCTCTGGAGGTGCTTGACCTTAAAGGGAAAAAGGCGGCCTTGTTCGGCTGCGGCGACCAGACGATGGAGGATACATTCTGCTCCGGGGTGGGTGAGTTGTATGACCGTCTGCGTCCTACCGGAATTGAGTTTATCGCGCCGTATGACACCATCGGCTATTCATTCGAGCATTCAAAGGCGGTGCCGGAGAATGCTGTGGATGCCGTGGGGCTTCTTCTTGACGAGGTAAATCTCCCGGAACTGACCGAGACACGTCTGCGCGGCTGGACGGCCCTTGTGGCTGATGCAGCACGATAGCAGAGCATATTCGATGTGCATGCCTCGTTCATCCCTCAGGCTTCGGCCTGGGGGATCAGTCTTCCGAGTAGTGGCGGAGTACGCGGCGGTATGAGTTGAAAATCTTAGATTTTGACACAAAACCCACGTAGCGCCCTTCGGAATCCACTACCGGAAGGTTCCACGCTCCGGTATCGTCGAAAGTCTTCATCACGCTCTCCATGGAGTCGTCGGTGGTTATTTTTGCCGGAGGCATTGACATGAACCGGCTCACGTGCATGCGTCGGTAAAGGTCGGGGCGGAACATGATGTTGCGTATATCGTCGAGCACCACGATGCCCATAAGTTCTTTGTCGGGGCCGAGCACCGGGAACAGGTTGCGCGATGACCGGGCGATGGTGTCGACCATCTGCTTGAGGTTCCATTCCGGCTGCACCGGCAGGAAGTCGGTTTCTATCACTGAATTCATTTTCATCAGTGTGAGCACCGCGCGGTCCTTGTGGTGGGTGAGGAGTTTCCCCTGGCGTGCCAGACGCATTGTGTAGATTGAGTATGGCTCGAATATGCGTATTGTGCCGTATGACAGGGTCGATACTATAAGCAGAGGGAGAAACAGTTCGTAGCCACCGGTCATTTCGGCAGTAAGGAATATCCCCATCAGCGGGGCGTGCATCACCCCGGCCATCACCCCCGCCATACCCATCAGCGCGAAATTCTTCACCGAAAGCGGGTCTGCCCCTGCCGGTGAGAGGCCCAGCGAGTTGATAAGAAAGGCAAAAAAGAAGCCGGTCATACATCCTACGTAGAGCGAAGGCGCGAATGTGCCGCCCACGCCGCCGGCCCCGTTTGTGGCCGAGGTGGCGAATCCTTTGAGCAGTATGATCATGCCGATATAGAGGATGATAAACCAGGTCTGACCCCGGTCGCCGTAGAACACCGATCCGTCGACTATTGACGACGGATCACCGTTGAGCAGGGAGTTGATGGAGCCGTAGCCTTCGCCGTAGAGGGGCGGAAAAAGGAACACCAAAGCTGCCAGGATTGCTCCGCCAAAGAGTGTCTTGCGCCACTGTGCGCCCATGCGTGAGAAGATCTTCTCCATGAGGTTCATCACCCGTGTGAAATAGAGCGATACGAGTCCGCAGAAAATCCCTAAGAGTGCGAAGTAATGCAGGCGCCAAATCACGAACGGCTCTGACTGCACGAAGAAGAACTCCAGGTCATAACCCGTGAAGATGTATGCCACCGATGCCGCCGTGATTGAGGAGATGAGCAGCGGCATTACTGTCACTGTGGTAAGGTCGAGCATGAGCACCTCCAGGGTGAATAGCATTCCGGCTATCGGCGCCTTGAATATGCCGGCGATACCGGCGGCCGCCCCGCAGCCCACAAGTATCATGAGAACTCGTGGTGAAAGGCGGAATGCCTGCCCGAGGTTGGAGCCGATAGCTGCGCCCGTGTAAACTATCGGGCCTTCCGCTCCGACGGAGCCGCCGAATCCGATTGTGACCGATGATGCCACGACGGAGGTGTACATGTTGTGTGGCTTAAGGCGGCTTTTGTTCTGGGATATGGCATAAAGCACGCGCGTCACGCCGTGTGAGATGTTGTCGCGCACAACCACTCTCACATACCAGCATGCCAGCAGCACACCCACTACCGGGTAAATTATATATATATAGTTGGCGCCGGCGATGCTTACTCCGGATGTCAGAGCGCCCGATATGAAATGTATCAGCCATTTGAGCACCATTGCAGCCAGGCCGGCAACAATGCCGACTGCAAGCGATAATATTATTATGAGGTTCTTTTCCTTTATATGGCGCTCACGCCATATGAGGAATGCAAGCCACCAGTTGTGTAGGCGGCGGCGAGCAGGGGAATATGAGGATAACGGTGTCTGCAAAATCAGTGACTATTAGAAGTTAAGCTGGTGCTTACAAGCCTTTGCCGGTAAACACGGTGTTGACGGTGTAGACGAGTATCTTTAGGTCGACAAGAAGCGACACGTTTGCGATATAGAGGAGATCATACTGCAGGCGGTCAATCATCTGGTCGACATCGGAGGCATATCCGTGGCGTACCATCCCCCATGATGTTATGCCGGGGCGCACCTGGTGAATCAGTGCGTAGTAGGGGGCGCGTGCCATTATCTGACGTATGAAGTATTCGCGCTCGGGGCGTGGCCCGACAATCGACATTTCTCCCAGCAGTACGTTCCAGAACTGTGGCAGCTCGTCAAGGCGGTATTTGCGCAATATCCGCCCGACGGGGGTAATCCTCGGGTCTTCTGCGGTCGAGAGCTGAGGCCCGTTTGCCTCGGCGTCGGCCCGCATTGTGCGGAACTTAAGAATTCTGAATGGCTTTTTGTGATATCCGATGCGCTCCTGCCGGTAGAATACCGGACCTTTGGAACTGAATTTGACAGCTATCGCGATAGCCGCCAGCAGTGGAGAAAGGGTGATGAGCGCCAGCGCCGACACAACAGCATCGCCGCATCGCTTGAGATTTGCCGTACTCTGGCTCATTGCCGGCGATGATATGTCAAGCAGGGGCTCGCCTGAAATGTTGCGCAGGCGCTGTTTGCCTGTAATAAGATGAAACAGAGTGGGAGATATGAAAATCGGCAGTTCGAGCGAGAAAAGCCTGTTGAGCAGCGACAGGGTGGCCGTCTGGTCGGTGTTGCGGGTGGCTACTATTAGGTTCTTTATTTTAAGATGCGCACACACCTCGTTGATTTTTTCAAGAGGGTAAACCGGGAGGGGGATACTTTCGTGGCCGGCCTCGGAGGCGTCGGTCGTTACAATCCCTACAAGGTCGAAGCCGTCGCGGTGCGAACGGCGGCGCAGGCGTCCGAACAGCTCCGATGTGGCCTCCGCCTCTCCGATAAGAAGGGTGGGGAAGCGCCATTTTCCGCGCTGTATATTGGCTATTCCGTACTGGGTGATACACAGGCGCGTAAGCCAGACGATGCCGAACTGCAGCCCCCACAGCCATAATATGAGTATGTAATTGCTCTGGCGGTCGGGTATGGGGTCGTTTATAATCGCAATGAAGAAGATGACGAGGCATCCGGCGGCAGTGGAGCCCATTGTTGTCAGCAGCTCCTCGATGCGTGATTTGAAAAACGGGTTGTTGTAGAACCCTGACAGATAGAATATTCCCAGCATCAAGACCGGAAACAGTATCTGTCCGAGTATCACAGTGGGAGTGGAAAGGAAGTGGCCGAGCGAGTCGTATTGCGCCTGATGCAGCACCTCGATGTCAATATAGCGGATGATGTTGAATATCAGCCATGCGAGGTTGGTGGCCAAAAAGTCTCCGGCCAGGTAACGTATGCGCTGTGCGGTCTCGCTTCTCATCATTGATTCAAGGGCGTAGGATTTTGAAGAGTCCTGACTCGTCGATGCGCATCACGCATGACGGGCGCGCGCATCCTGCGGGCTCGTCGCGGCGGTAGTCGGCGATGAAGTCGACTCCACGGAGCACCTCTTCGGAAATCTCAGCGAAGCAACGGGCAGCCTTTTCGCCGCTGATGTTCGCCGACGTCGACACCAGCGGATGTCCGAGCGCCCGGCATAGTCCGGCCGAGAATTCCTCGCGTGTGAGCCTTATGCCGACAGTTCCGTCGGGGCCGAGAAGCTCCGGAGCCAGGCCGATTCCACGGTCGTAGACAATTGTGAGCGGACGTTCCGACGCCTCAATCAGGTCGTAGGCCACTTCGGGTATCCCGTCGGCATGGCGTTCAAGTTTGGCGAGAGAGTCAACCAGCACTATCATGGCCTTGTGGTCGGCTCTGCGTTTGAGCTCGAATATGCGCCTTACGGCCTTCGGGTCGGTGGCATCGCATCCTATACCCCACACGGTATCAGTGGGATATAATATTATGCCTCCTTGCCGGAGGGTCTGCACGGCTTGTCTTATTTCGTTTCTGATTTCGCTCATATCTTAATTTCTATCCGCAAAAGTAACAAAAATCGCATCATCCCCCAAAAAACAACCTTTAAAAATCAATGGAGGTCGTCTTTGGCACGAGATATGCATCCGGCTGTCGCCCCGGCTTTCCGTTTTGGTCATGTTTGTGTAATTCCGGAGAATTTTGTAATTTTGCATCTTGACTATCGTGCGGGTTTGTTATATCATCGCACATGTTTGATTATGAATGAAGTAAAACTTAATAAAGAGGTCGTAGGGCAGTTGCGGTATGAGTTGCAGCGAGTGCGTAAGGTGGTGATTACCTGCCATCTTTCGCCCGACGGCGATGCCATGGGGTCGTCGCTCGGCCTGGCGGCGGCTTTGACAAACGCCGGCAAGAGCGTGAAGGTGATAACGCCCGACACTCCCCCTAAATATCTTACCTTTCTTCCGGGAGCGGGCGATATAATGCCGTTCTCGCGCTTCGAGCGTCCGGCTACGAAAATGCTGCATGACGCCGATATGGTATTTGCCCTGGACTATAACGACACCAAACGGGTCGACCACATGGAGCAGGCCGTGCTGGCATCTCCGGCGCTGAAGGTGATGATTGACCACCACCTGTTTCCGGGGTCTTTTCCTGATATAATGATTTCGCATCCGGAAGCATCCTCCACCTCGTTGCTGGTATATCTTGTGCTTGACAGGATGGGGCGCGGTGATCTTGTCGACGCCGATGTGGCCAAATGCCTGTACACTGGCATGATGACCGATACCGGCAATTTCTCTTATGCGTCCAACTCCCCGCAGATATACCGCACTATCGCCGCGCTGCTTGAGCGGGGTATCGACAAGGATGAAATCTATCGCAGTGTGTATTTTACCAATACGCCTGACCGTCTGCGTCTCAACGGATATGCCATGAGCCAGAAGTTTTCCGTATATCCAGAGCATCGTGCCGCTCTCATCACACTTACGCGCGATGAACTCAATGCCCACCGTTATCAGAAAGGGGATACGGAGGACCTTGTGAACCGCCCCCTTACCTGCCCCGACATCACCTATTCGGTGTTTCTGCGTGAAGAGTCGGATTATATCAAGGTGTCGACCCGCTCAAAGGGTGAGTTTCCTGTAAATAAGATATGCGAGAAGCATTTCAACGGCGGCGGCCACAAGAATGCCGCCGGCGGTGAATTCTACGGCACGCTGCAGGAGTGCATCGACGAGTTCATGCGCCTGATGCCGCTTTATGATGAATTTTTACCTGAAAATGAAAAATAGAATCCATATCATCGCAGTTTGTGCGGCGGCTTTCGCCATGATTGTGTCGCTTGCCGGCTGTAAAGAGAAGAAGAGCTACGCTCAGTTGCTCACTGAAGAGAACAAGGCTGTCAACACATTTCTGGCCAACAATATCGTGGTGACCTCGGTGCCTGATGACAACCGGTTTGAAGTCGGCCCCGAAGCTCCTTACTATCAGCTTGACGAAGAGGGCAATGTGTTCATGCAGGTGCTTGACCCTGGCTCGGATACGAAAGTGCAGGATGACGAACTGGTTTATTTCCGGTTCACACGCTGGAATCTGCGTCTGTATGCCGCCGCCGGCGAGCTCCCCGAGGGGAGCGGCAATGCCACTAATGTTGCGCTGGGGGCGGCTTCGTTCCGTTACGGCAACTACACGCTGACATCTTCGTCGCAGTGGGGCTCCGGCCTTCAGATGCCTCTCAAGTATCTCGGGATGGATTGCGAGGTGAATCTGATTATCAAGTCGCAGTACGGGGTGACGTCTGAAATGGCCAATGTCGTGCCGTTCCTTTACAATGTGCGCTATTATAATGCAGTAAGTAATTAATATATAGGTAGAAATGAGCTTGATTAAATCTATATCCGGCATCCGTGGTACTATCGGCGGCCATGTCGGCGAGGGTCTCAGCCCTGTTGATATCGTAAAATTCACTGCCGCTTATGCCACTCTTATAAAGAAGGAGTATGCCGGCGGAAAAGAGAATATAATAGTTGTAGGGCGTGACGCACGCCTTTCAGGGCCGATGGTCTGCGATATTGTCACTGCCACACTCTGCTCCATGGGCTTCGATGTGGTCAATATCGGCCTGGCATCCACTCCTACCACCGAAATAGCGGTGACCGGCAACCGGGCTGCCGGAGGCATAATAATCACTGCATCGCACAACCCGATGCAGTGGAACGCGCTTAAGCTCCTTAATGCCGACGGCGAATTCCTCAACGACAGCCAGGGCAAGGAGGTGCTGCGTATAGCGGAGGCCGAGGAGTTCGAGTTCGTGGAGGTGGAAAACCTCGGGAAAGTCTACAACGACGAGACCTGGACCATGCGCCACATCCGTGAGGTGCTGGCGCTTGACCTTGTCGATGCCGAGGCTATTGCAAAAGCCGGTTTCACAGTGGCGGTCGATGCTGTTAACTCTGTGGGCGGCATCGCCATACCCCGTCTGCTCCGCGCCCTCGGCGTGAAGAATATTATCGAGCTTAACTGTGAGGCCCACGGACGGTTCGCACACACACCGGAGCCGATCCCGGAAAACCTCACCCAGATTGCCGACCTCATGAAAGAGGGGCGTGCCGATGTCGGTTTTGTAGTTGACCCTGATGTTGACCGCCTGGCTATCGTGATGGAGAACGGCGAGATGTTTGTGGAGGAATATACACTCGTGGCTGTGGCCGACTATATACTGGCGCACACCCCCGGTGCCACGGTGTCAAACCTCAGCTCCTCGCGGGCTCTGCGCGATGTCACGGAAAAACATGGCTGCACATATTCGGCCGCTGCCGTGGGTGAAGTCAATGTGGTAAGCGAGATGAAGCGTACCGGAGCTGTGATAGGCGGCGAGGGTAACGGCGGTGTAATCTATCCGGCTTCCCACTACGGTCGTGATGCCCTGGTAGGAGTTGCCCTCTTCCTCACCCTCCTTGCCAAAAGCGGCAAAAAGGTGAGCGAACTCAAAGCCGGATACCCGGCCTATGCCATTGCCAAAAACAAAATACAGCTTACGGAGGATATCGATGTCGATGCTATTCTTGAAGCTGTGAAAGCGAAGTTTGCCGGCGAGCGCATCACCGACATCGATGGTGTGAAAATCGATTTCCCCGAGTCGTGGGTGCACCTGCGCAAATCCAACACAGAGCCGATTATCCGCATATACTCCGAGGCTCATACCATGGAGGAGGCCGAGGAGCTTGCCGGCCGTATCAAGAAAATTATCGCTTCTCTGGCCTGACTTATATGAGTGTTGCCATGATGTTTCGTAAAGTAGCCATATCGCTGGTGTTGTCGGTAGCAGCTTTTACGGCCTCGGCCCAGTATGCGCTCCCTACCGTTTCGGTGACCAATCTGCGTTCGCGTCCGGCCCATTCGTCGGAAATGGTGTCACAGGTTGTCACCGGCACACCTCTTAAGGTGCTTTCACGCCAGGGAGCATGGCTTTATGTGGAAACCCCCGAAGGTTATAAAGGGCATGTCAGAGGCAACACTCTGTGTGAGCTTGACAAGGCCGGGATGTCGGCCTGGCAGAGCGCCGACAGAGTAGCGGTCACAGCCCGCGACCGCCAATGGCTGCACAGCCGCCCCGAGGATTCATGGGAATCAAGGATTGCCGATGTGCTTCCCGGTGCGATACTCGAACTTGTGGAACCGCTCGGAAGAGCGGATTTCACCAAGGTCAGGCTACCCGACGGCCGCGAGGGCTATATACCGCGCGAAGCTGTAGCTACGCTCGGGCAATGGGCTGCCTATGCCTCGGCTTCAGCTCCGGCTGCCTCGGTGGCCGACGGCCATTCGATGATGGGCACTCCCTATCTGTGGGGTGGCACTTCGGTGCTTGGCGTAGACTGCTCTGGCTTTACGCAGACTCAACTGTACCGTTACGGTATCCTCCTGCCGCGTGATGCCTCCCAGCAGGCCCGGATCGGCGAACCGGTGTATGAGCGTAAGCCGGGTGAAGCCTTGTCGGCTGTTATCCTTGACCGGCTTGAGCCGGGCGACCTGCTGTTTTTCGGCAACCCCTCGACCCGCAGGGTGACGCATGTCGGCTTCTATGCCGGCGACGGATATATCCTGCACTGCTCGGGGAGGGTGAAACGCAACACACTGCTCCCCGGCCCGGAGGTCGACAAGGAGCTTTATCTGCTCTCCGCCCGGAGGCTCTCGCCCGAAACCATATCCTCGCTCTCCGTAAGTTCCATGCCGGTTTACGGTATTAATTGACTAAAAATACTTACCTTTGCGGTAAAATAACATAAAAACATCACCCCGATGAGATTCGCGGAATATAACAAATTCAATCTTTCAGATATCAACAAGGAGGTGCTCGCCCGATGGCGCGAGCAGGATCTCTTCCGCCAAAGCATGAAGGAGCGCGAAGGTTCCCCTTCGTTTGTTTTCTATGAGGGCCCGCCCTCGGCCAACGGTATGCCGGGCATACACCACGTGATGGCGCGCACGATAAAAGATATCGTGTGCCGCTACAAGACCATGAAGGGCTTCCATGTAAAGCGTAAGGCCGGATGGGATACCCATGGCCTGCCGGTTGAGCTCGGTGTGGAGAAATCGCTCGGCATAACCAAAGAGGATATCGGTAAGAAAATCTCGGTGGACGAATATAATGACGCCTGCCGCCGCGAGGTGATGAAATATACCAGAGAATGGTCGAATCTCACTGATATGATGGGCTACTGGGTTGACCTGGATAACCCGTATATCACTTACGACAACCGCTATATAGAGTCCGTGTGGTGGCTTCTCGGCCAACTGCACAAAAAAGGGTATCTCTATAAAGGCTATACCATCCAGCCCTATTCCCCGGCTGCCGGAACCGGACTGAGCACACATGAGCTCAACCAGCCCGGATGTTACCGCGATGTGAAGGATACCACCTGTACAGCGCAGTTCCGCATCCCGGCTCCCGCCGACTGCATGAAAGGGTGGGGCGAGGCCTACTTCCTGGCATGGACTACCACGCCATGGACTCTTCCGTCGAATACAGCTCTGTGTGTCGGCCCGGAAATCGACTATAATGTGGTGCGCACATACAACCCCTATACAGGCAAGCCCGAAACCGTGGTGCTTGCCGAGGCACGTATGGGAGCATACTTTAACCCTAAAGCCGAAGAACTCGCTCTTGACGCATACAACAAGGGCGACAAGCTCATACCGTTCGAGGTGGTTGCCACTCTCAAGGGAGCCGAGCTCTCCGGCATGGATTACGAGCAGCTTATACCCTGGATGAATCCGGGTGAAGGTGCTTTCCGAGTTATCCCCGGCGACTATGTTACCACGGAGGATGGTACGGGTATCGTGCATATCGCCGGTACTTTCGGCGCCGACGACCTTCGGGTGTCGCGTCAGAACGGCATTCCTCCGCTCACTCTCGTTGATAAGGACGGAAATATCCGCCCCATGGTTGACCTTACCGGCCGCTTCTTCCTTATTTCTGACCTCGATGCAGATTTTGTGAAGAACAGTGTTGATGTGGAGGCCTATTCACAGTGGGAGGGAAAATATGTGAAGAATGCCTACGATCCCGCCAAGGGGGAGGCTGACGAGACTCTTGATGTTGAGATCTGCATGTGGCTCAAGGCCACCGACCGGGTGTTCAAGATAGAGAAACACGTTCACTCATATCCCCACTGCTGGCGTACGGACAAGCCGGTGCTTTACTATCCTCTCGACAGTTGGTTTATCCGCACCACCGCCGCACGCGAGCGGATGATGGAGCTCAACGACACTATCAAGTGGAAGCCTGCCGCCACCGGCTCGGGCCGCTTCGGCAAATGGCTGGAAAATCTTCAGGACTGGAACCTGTCGCGCTCGCGTTACTGGGGCACTCCGCTGCCTATATGGCGCTCGGAGGACGGTTCGGCTGAAATCTGCATCGAATCGGCCGCACAGCTCTACGACGAGATTGAAAAGTCGGTGGCAGCCGGCGTTATGAAGGAAAACCCGCTCAAGGCCAAAGGATTCACCCCTGGCGACTATTCTGCGGAGAACTATGCCAAGGTCGATTTCCATCGTCCGTATGTCGACGATATAGTGCTGGTTGCCGAAAACGGCACCCCCATGTACCGTGAGACTGACCTTATCGATGTGTGGTTCGATTCGGGCTCGATGCCGTATGCCCAGATTCATTACCCCTTCGAGAACAGGGAGGGACTTGATTCGGGAGAGCTTTACCCTGCCGATTTCATTGCCGAAGGTGTTGATCAGACACGCGGCTGGTTCTTTACCCTCCATGCCATCGCTGCCATGATTTTTGACTCGGTGGCCTACAAGGCGGTAATCTCAAACGGTCTGGTGCTGGATAAGTTCGGCAACAAGATGTCAAAGCGTCTCGGCAACGCCGTGAATCCGTTTGACACAATCGAGACCTACGGATCCGACCCTGTGCGCTGGTATATGATTGCCAATTCTTCGCCGTGGGATAACCTGAAATTCGACAACAAAGGTGTGGAGGAGTCGGCGCGCAAGCTCTTCGCAACAATCTACAACACATATTCCTTCATGGCGCTCTATGCCAATGTCGACGGATTTACTGGCGCCGAGCCTCAGGTTCCGGTGGCAGAGCGTCCGGAAATCGACCGCTGGATTCTCTCGCTGCTCAACACCCTGGTGAAGAATGTGGAGGCCGCTCTTGACGACTATGATCTTACAAAAGGTGCCCGTGAAATCAGCGAATTTGTCAGCGATAATCTCTCCAACTGGTATGTGCGCCTCAACCGCAAGCGTTTCTGGGGTGGAGGGATGTCGACCGACAAACTGGCTGCATATCAGACGCTCCACACCTGCCTGGTGACGATAGCCCGCCTTATGGCGCCTTATTCGCCATTCTACGCCGACAAGCTCTTTATCGACCTTATGGCCCCCGCTGCCGCCGCCACCGGCACTGAACCCCGGTCGGTGCATCTGTCGGATTTCCCCTCGGTCGACGAGACTCTGATTGATGCCGACCTCGAGGAGCGCATGCGTCTGGCCCAGGTGATAACCTCGCTGGTCCTCTCGTTGCGCCGCAAGGTCAATATAAAGGTGCGCCAGCCGCTCAGCACGCTCATGATTCCTGTCGTATCCGAGCGTCAGCGCCAGGCTATCGAGGCAGTGGCTCCCCTTATACTTTCGGAGGTGAATGTCAAGGAGCTGAAGTTTGTGGCATCCGACGAGGGTATCCTTGTGAAGCGCATCAAACCCGATTTCAAGAAGCTCGGCCCGAAATTCGGCAAGCAGATGAAGGCGGTGGCCCAGGCGGTGGCCGCGATGTCGCAGGCTGAAATCAATGCTCTTGACCGTGATGGCTTTATCGAGCTGGAGGTCAACGGCGAAAACTGCCGCATAGACGTTGCCGACGTTGAAATCCATAACGAGGATATTCCCGGATGGCTTGTTGCCAACGAAGGCGCCGTGACTGTGGCACTCGATGTCACCATTCCGGAGGAGCTTCGCCGCGAAGGTGTGGCACGCGAGCTTGTAAACCGTATTCAGAATATACGTAAAAGCCGCGATTATGCCATCACCGACCGTATCAACGTTGTGATAGCTCCCGGAGTGTTCGTTGACGGCGCTGTTGCCGATTTCGCCGATTATATCGGCCGTCAGGTGCTCGCAGCCTCGATAGAGACTGCGCCGGTTGACACTCCCCTTGACGACGAAGTGCTTGAAATCGACGGCAACGAGGTGCGCGTAAGAGTGACACCGGCCTGATTATCGCCTAAAATTGCTTATCCTATAATCTATTAAACATTATACCATTGGAACAGGAAAAAACTCGATATACCGATGAGGAGCTTGAGGAATTCAAGGCTCTCATCATCGAGAAGCTCGAAAAGGCACGCAGGGAGTTTGAGCATTACCGTGCCGCTGTGATGAACAACGGCAACGACACCGACGATACTTCGCCGACGTTCAAGGTGCTCGAAGAGGGGGCGTCGACTCTCTCCAAGGAGGAGGCTTCGCGTCTTGCCCAGCGTCAGGCTCAGTTTATCAAGCATCTTCAGAACGCACTTCTGCGTATCGAAAACAAAACCTATGGCATCGACCGCATTACCGGGAAGCTGATTCCCAAGGAGCGCCTGCGCGCTGTGCCTCATGCCACTCTGGGTGTTGACTCCAAGAAATGACAAAATCCTTATTCCGTAGCCGCGGCTTTTGGGCCGCGGCTATAATTGTTGCT
Organism: Muribaculaceae bacterium Isolate-013 (NCI); assembly: GCA_004102785.1. Classification (GTDB taxonomy): domain Bacteria; phylum Bacteroidota; class Bacteroidia; order Bacteroidales; family Muribaculaceae; genus UBA7173. The sequence continues at coordinate 2,183 of SCEJ01000010.1, read as the reverse complement.
GTGATAGTTCTTGACCAGGTGCTTAAAATCTGGGTCAAGACGTCGTTCTACTACGGTGAGTCGTTGCGTATCACATCGTGGTTCCAGTTGGTTTTTATCGAGAACAACGGCATGGCTTTCGGCTGGCAGATCGGCAGCAAGCTGCTGCTTACGCTTTTCCGCATAGCCACCGTGGCGTTCCTGATCTTTTATTTGTGCCGCGTAGCGTCACGCCGTGAAGCACGCAACGGCTATCTGGCGTGTCTGGCGCTGATAATAGCCGGTGCCGCCGGCAATATCATCGACTGCATGTTCTACGGCCTGGTATTCAACAATCCGCTGCCGCCGCAGACGGCTGTGCTGTTTCCTGACGGAGGCGGTTACGGCGAGTTCCTTCACGGCAGGGTGGTTGACATGCTCTATTTCCCGCTTTGCAGTTGGGACTGGCCGGTATGGATGCCGGTTGTCGGCGGAGAGCATTTTATTTTCTTCTCCCCGATCTTCAATCTTGCCGATGCTGCCATAACGGTGGGAATACTGATGTTGATTTTCTTTTATTCACGTCAGATTTCCGAGGTGCCGTTCAGCCGCGGGGCGCAGTCGCTTGCTGACAATCCCGGCAATGAAACAGCCGGCGATGAAAAATGATGGGACTCAGATTTCTGACATATTCGATGTGTGTGGCCGCCGCTTCCATTGTTTTCGGCGGATGCCGCCGTGTGCCCGACGGAGTTATCCCCCCCGAGGATATGGCTGTGCTTATGGCCGATACATATATGGGAGAGGGGGTTGTGGATATGAATAACTCTGTTTTTCCGAATGACTCGTCAAGAATGGTGCTCAAACAGAGCATCTACGCCTCGCATGGTGTGAGCCGGGAGCAGGTTGACACGTCGTTCGTGTGGTACGGACACCATATAGAGGAGTATATCAAGGTGCTTGACCGCACGGAGGAGATTCTCAAGGAGCGGCAGCACTCGCTGGCAGTTACTTCTTCGCGTCAGTTGTCGCTGTCGGGCGACTCGGTGAATATATGGGCCGGTGCGGAGCGCGTGACAGTCGGAAAGGGGTATCCACGCAGGTTCATAACCTTTGCTGTGACCCCCGACACCACATGGCATCCCGGCGACTCATACACCCTTCGTTACAAGCTTGTGAACGGGCAGAGACCCGTAAATTCACGCGTGTGCGTGGATTATGAAGGAGGAATTACCCGGATTTACGACGGCCGCGGCCGTTCGCAGGGCGTGACATCGCTGAAATTCCGCATAGACCCGGATAAGACACCCGAACGTATGTATGGCTACATCGACGTTGACGCACGCGCCGGCGAGCATTTCCATATTGATTCTATCGCTCTGATACGCACGCGTAAGTCGGACTTTGACCATTTCTATGCTCCTGCCGGTATGGAGCTGTGCTGGAAAAAAGAGCGTGATGCGGCCGAGGCCGATTCCGCTGCAACAGATAACGGCCCGCGGCGGAACGACTCCGCCTCACGTCCTCCCGCCGAGGTGCCGCCGGGGCGTGACATACCTCCGGCCACAATCGGGCCTCAGGCAGTGCGCCGCTGACAGCAGTGCCGGCTAATCCAATGATTACAATATCGTCACATACACGGATACTTTGCCGCACCCTTCTGGCTGGAGGGCGAATCATGCGTATGCAGGTGGTCGACCGCTCCGGTGAGGTGTTGCGGATAGAGCCTTTCTCCGTAGAAACGGCCGCGACTGTGTTCGAGCCGCGCCCGGTGGCGGTTGTAGCCGCTACGGCGGTGACTGATTTTCTGCTGGACGATATGGAGATGCTGGCGCACAGAACTGATGCATTGCCGGAAATAAACCGCTATCTTGCATCGGCAGGGTTGTATCCGTTGCCCGGCGAACTTTCATCGGCGGTGACGCTTCTTGTGCTTTAGGCCCATAGCATAAAAAAAGCGCCTCCCCGGGTTATAACCCGGGGAGGCGTTGTCGTTCGCCCGACATGGGCATAATCTAACGGGTGAAAGTCCCGAGCGCGCCCCGATAGCGGGAAGCACATAGTCCGAGGCAACGGTGTCTACCGTGAGGAGAATCGAAAGGAAGCTAAGGACAAAAGTCTGGCTCCACGCACAGAAACTTGATATAAGGCTCAAAGTCAGGGGTAAGGTTGCTACACAAACCAAAGCCCGATAGCTATCCGGACTGACGAGAGTAAATCAAGGG
>SCEJ01000108.1 GCA_004102785.1 Muribaculaceae bacterium Isolate-013 (NCI) | reverse complement strand
GTAACTATTCAGCGGACATGTTACGGCGATAATGTGGAATAGACATCACCATTATAGGTAAATTTAACCTGCTGGTTTTATAGAGATTAGCGGCAATTTTATTTGGTAAAGTCAAATAAGTTTTGTATCTTTGTATCTGTGAAACAGCAGGTTAATGACATGGCAGAAGTGCTTCGCGGATTATCCGCGCAGATTGAGTCGATGCAGAAAACCATCGACTCTCAGCATGCGACAATATGTCAGATTAACCGGAACGGACAGGCTCAACTCAAGAAAATTCAATTCCTTGAGCGGATGCTCAAAAAGAAGGATAAGGAGAATGAGGAACTCCGCAAGCGCCTTTCAAAATATGAAGAGCCACCTAAGAACTCCGGCAACAGCAGCACACCTCCGTCAAAAGAGCAGATGAGAGACGAGATTGTCCGTCGTACAAAGTCCCTGCGTAAACCGTCAGGCAGGAAACCCGGAGGTCAGCCCGGCCATGAAGGAAACACCCTCGAATTGAACGACTCTGTCGACAATATCGTGGATGAGAAACCCGGCATGTGTGATGAATGCGGAGATTCACTGGACGGATGTGATACCGAGCTGGATTACATCACACAGATAATCTCGTTGCCGGAACTAAAGCCATTGATAACGGAGGTCAGACATTATGTCACGATATGCCGTACTTGTGGCAAGCGTGTAAAAGCCCACTCCCGACGTCGCCGTTCCAACGCCGTTGTGTATGACGCTTCTGTAAAAGGTTTTGTCGTATACCTGTCAACGGTTCAGTTCCTCCCATATAATCGTATAGCGGCTTTTTTCAAAGAAGTGTTCGGTCTTGAAATCAGCCAGGGGTCAATGGTCAACTGGATCAACGAGGCCAGATGCTCGGCCGAACCTGCCATTGAGAAAATCAAGGAGTATATAATGCAGTCACCTGTAGTTGGTTTTGACGAATCTGGTTGCTACTGCAACAAACGTCTTGACTGGGCGTGGATAGCGCAGACAGTGTATTTTACACTTGTGTTCCATGGCAAGAGCCGCAAAGGGCTGGAACTTGAAGACCGTTTTGGCGATTCGCTCGAACGCATGACAGCCGTGACCGACCGTCACAGCGCATACTTCGCACTTCATTTTCTAAATCATCAGGTGTGCCTGGCTCATCTGCTTCGAGAATGCCAGTATCTCAACGAACTTGACAAGGAGCAGCAGTGGTCCAGATCGGTGGAAAGCCTCTTTCAGGAAGCGATACATGAACGAAATCAGAAGCCGACGGAGTCGATTGACCCTCAGTCATGGCTTGACCGCCTTGACAATCTCATTGATGAAAATTTATCAAGGCTCAACGAAAAGTTTACCACTTTCAAGAACGGCTTGCTGAAATGCCGTGACTACATCTTCAACTTTCTACGAGACCCGGCAATACCGCCGGACAACAATGCCTCAGAACGTGGAATAAGAAAGTTGAAAATCAAACTCAAAAATTCCGGTTGCTTCCGTTCAGACTTCGGTGCCGATGCCTTCATGAATCTGCACTCAATCGTCGAGACAACCAAGAAGCACGGCAACTCGCCCTACAACGCAATCCTCGCCATTTTCTAAACGGCGACTACATCGGCGCGTCCGCTGAATAGTTAC
>SCEJ01000107.1 GCA_004102785.1 Muribaculaceae bacterium Isolate-013 (NCI) | reverse complement strand
TAGAAATTTTCCTCCAAATTAATAAAATTGTGACTAAGAGCACGCTGGAGGGGACAGGAATCAACCCGTCGGCCTTGTTTTTTATTCTGCCGGTGTAAAAATCTCGCGATTTTTATGTAGATTTGCAGTTCTTTTGAAAATTCTCTGAGATTGTAATAACATCCGATATAATAATGATATAATAATTATGTGTGACCGTAATTTTGAAGGGCGGAGGCTGTCGGCCCGGGCCGGCATTCTGGCGCTTTCGCCGGTGGCGGTTTTCATGCTGCTTTATTTAGGTGTGTCGCTGGCGGTCGGCGACTTCTATAAGTTCCCTATTTCAGTGGCCATGCTTTTGGCCTCGATGTGGGGTATAGTGATATTCCGGGGCCGGAGCCTTACGGAGCGTATCGAGGTATTCTCTCGCAGCGCCGGCGCTCCCAATATAATGTATATGCTGTGGGTCTTTGTGCTGGCAGGGGCGTTCTCGTCGCTTGCACGCGGCATCGGGGCGGTTGATGCCACGGTGAATCTCACACTGAGGTTCCTGCCCCCTTCGATGGTGATTCCCGGGCTTTTTGTGGCTGCCTGCTTTATATCGCTTTCCATCGGCACTTCGGTCGGCACAGTGGTGGCCCTTGCTCCGCTTGCCACCCGCCTGGCGGCCGAGTCGGGCGGCGACACGGCATTTTTCATCGCCGTGGTGCTTGGAGGGGCTTTTTTCGGCGACAATCTTTCTTTTATATCCGACACCACGATAGCGGCCACCCGCACGCAGGGGTGTGACATGCGCGATAAGTTCAGGGCCAACCTGTGGATAGCGCTTCCGGCGGCACTGGTGACACTCTGCTTCTATTTTGTGGCGGGGCACACCGTCGAGGTGTCGGCGGTGGGCGATGTGCGTCCGGTGTGGCTTGTTGTGCCGTACCTGGTGATTATAGTGTCGGCCATAGCCGGAGTTAATGTCACCATCGTGCTGTCGCTCGGCATTGTGTCGGCTATCGTGATTGCTGTGGCAGTGTGTCATCTGCCGCTGTTTGACCTTGTGGGGTATATGGGTGGCGGTATCGACGATATGGGAGGACTTATAATCATCACTCTTCTCGCCACCGGTATGCTGGGGCTTATAAAGGCGATGGGCGGAATCGACTGGCTGCTGCGGGTGCTCACTGCAAGAGTCAGCGGCAAGCGTGGCGCCCAGTTGTGTATAGCGCTGCTGGTAGGGCTGGTCAATCTGTGCACGGCCAACAACACCGTGGCCATCATCACCGTCGGGTCGCTGGCAAAGGATATTTCGTCGCGCTTCGGCATAGATCCACGCAAGAGCGCCAGTCTGCTTGATACATGCTCGTGCATAACGCAGAGTCTGATACCATATGGCGCCCAGACTCTGCTGGCCACCTCGCTTGCCGGTATATCGCCCGTGGCTCCGCTACAATACCTCTATTATCCGTTCGCGCTGACGGTTATGGTGGGGCTGTCGATTCTGTTTCTGTTCCCGCGCCGGCTTCACCGGTAAAATTGAATTATGTGATATTTGGTGTTGTCGGGTTATATTATAAAACAATTGTTTAACATAAATTAACATGAATAATCAACCGTCTTGATTTTTAGGCGGTTGATTATTTGTTTATGAATATTATAATATGATTTATGAATATAATTTAACTGTTGAATAAACTTTTTAAATAAAAAATTTGTACTGAATATTAAAACTTATTAACGCGAGTTCGGGATAAGAACTTTATGATTTTCAACCAAGCAAAAGACATAGAGTATTGGGCGGCCTTTCAAGGTCGCCTGATTTATTTGTACAGTTTGGTGTTGTTAATCCCAGAGGACAAGCTGC
>SCEJ01000106.1 GCA_004102785.1 Muribaculaceae bacterium Isolate-013 (NCI) | reverse complement strand
TGTTTTTCAATTCCTGTCATAGAGAACAGGCATAATCCTAGAGTATTCCGAAAGATTAAGCATTCCGGAAAATACATGACTCTAACAAACTACGCTCGCGCTATTTGACCTTAAGTAAACAGCATTGTGGAGCGTCCCTACGGAAAAGACACGTATAAAAAAGAATGAGTAAGGCAATCCGAAGATTAACGCTTACTCATTCTCCTCTCTCTCCAGCGGTGCGGACGAGACTCGAACTCGCGACCCCCTGCGTGACAGGCAGGTATTCTAACCGGCTGAACTACCGCACCATTGTTTGATGTCTGCTTTCAGGTTCCGGGTTTCATCGGAGCGCTCTCCGAATCGCCAACCGTTGTTTCCCGATTGCGAGTGCAAAGTTAGCGCATGTTTTTGGACTGTGCAAATTTTTCGGCCACTTTTTTTAATAAATTTTCACCGCCAGTTGCGCCGCAGATGGTTTTTAGGATGGTATCTGTCTGTTTATTAGGGGCGTATTGGCGGATTGGTGAAAAGTGAAAAAATTTGTCATCGCCATGCAACTATTGCCTGCCGGCAGCGTCTAACCTGATAAACGAATCGATCAATGAACGGCAACGACGCGAAGACACAGGATTTTCTGCGGGCCGTGGAAACGCATAGCGGCATCATCAATAAGGTGTGCTACTATTACGCCCGCGACCCGGAGGAGTTCGGTGACCTGCGCCAGGAGGCTCTGATTCATCTTTGGCAGGGGTGGGAGCAGTTCGGCGGCCGGGCGCAGCTCTCGACATGGATCTACCGTGTGTGTCTCAACTCGTGTGTCTCCAGTTTCCGCGCTCATTCGCGCCGCCACCAGGCCGTGTCGCTCGACGCTGTGCCCGACATCGAGGCGCCCCCCGATGCCGACCGTGCCGACCAGCTCCGGCAGATGCACCGCCTGATAGGGCGTTTGGCGCCCCGCGAGAAGGCCGTGATACTGTTGTGGCTCGACAATTACCCTTACGATACCATCGCCGAGATGATGGGTGTGCCCCGCAACACTGTGGCATCCTGGCTCAAACGTATTAAAGAAAAAATCGTTCGACTCTCAGACTCCTGACCCATGAATATCGAAAACCTTGACGACATAAAAAGCAGTTGGCAGCAGGCCAACGCTCCGCTCTCCTCAATGGCCGGCGAAACGCTCCGCGAGAGCCGTAAGGCTCTCCTGCGCCGCGGCTCGGCGCAGGATAAACTTGCCGCGCAGTATCGCCGCATGGCCTGTGCTGCCGCCGCAGGGCTGGCTGTGTGGCTTTTTGCCGTGCTGACGATGCTTGATTTTGTGGCCTGGGCGCGTCCCTGGCTGGCTGTGGCCACAGTGGTGTTCTTCGTAACGTCGGGGGTGATGGACCTGTGGCTGTGCAGGGCAGTGCGCCGCATCGATCTTGCGGCGTGGCCGGTGAGCGCTGTCGCCCTCGAGGGTCGCCGCCTGCTGCGCGTGCATAAGATATTTATTCTGGTGCTGCTGCCGATGGCTTTCGGGTTACTGTTCTTTATGGTCTGGGCGCTCGATGTGCCGCCGCGGGAGCGCGAGGGGATAATGTGGGGCATGGCCGCCGGAGGCGCTGCAGGTATTGCCATCGGGGTGTGCATCCTTGTGCGTTTCCTGCGCCTATACCGCACACTCACCGACGACCTCGGCTGAGCGTCGGGTTCCTGCCTTTATGCGCGAGGGCGCGCCGGAATCGGGTATGTTGAAATTGCCGGAAACTGCCTTGAAGCCTCTGATTTCGACCAGTTGCTTAGCCGAAAATAATTGCGAAAAACACATGTGACAGGGGAGTTGTGTGTAAATATACTTGTAACTATTCAGCGGACGCGCCGATGTAGTCGCCGTTTAGAAAATGGCGAGGATTGCGTTGTAGGGCGAGTTGCCGTGCTTCTTGGTTGTCTCGACGATTGAGTGCAGATTCATGAAGGCATCGGCA
>SCEJ01000105.1 GCA_004102785.1 Muribaculaceae bacterium Isolate-013 (NCI) | reverse complement strand
GTAGCACCTGTGTTGATGATGCAATGGCTACCGATTCGGGCATCGGCCTGTATGACAGCTCCCGGCATTATCACTGTTCCTTCGCCGATGGCTGCTGTCGGCGAAACTACTGCTGCGGGATGAATGGCTCTGGCATACCGGACGCGGTGCTTTCCGGAAATTAGTTTACGTGCCCGGTTTGATCCGATGCTGATAATCAGAGGACCTTTGACCTCTGTATCCGAGGCTTTTACCACGGTTTTTCCATGAAGGGTGTCTGATTGTGGCGCGTCGTCGTACAGACATCCTACGATATCGCCGCATGCTTCTACAATCTCTTTGATAACTTTGGCGTGGCCGCTGGCGCCGTATAGATTGATTTCATGTCGCATAATTCATCTGCCGGAGAAATAGGATTGATTTCGATTGTTGTCTGACTTCGTTTGAGACGATGGTGCCGGCCGGTCAGTTATTGCCATTGAAAAATTCCATTGTTTCCGAGGTGGGGGAGGAGATGTCGGCCCGTCGGATTACTTTTTTGAGGGTTGTGATTATCACGCGGCAGTCGGTGATGAATGAGAGGTTGTCGACGTACCATACGTCGAGGTCGAATTTCTTCTGCCACGATATGGCATTGCGTCCGTGGCATTGCGCCCATCCGGTGATGCCGGGCCTCACTTCATGCCGCCGAGCCTGGGTGGGGGAGTATAGCGGCAGGTACTGCACCAGCAGCGGGCGGGGTCCGATGAGCGACATGTCGCCCCGCAGCACATTCCATAGCTGCGGCAGCTCGTCGATTGAGGTGGAGCGCACGAACCGGCCAACCGGCGTGAGGCGCCGGCTGTCGGGGAGTAGGTTGCCGTCGGAGTCGCGTTCGTCGGTCATTGTTTTGAATTTCACCACTTTGAATATCCTGCCGTTCTTGCCGGGACGGTCCTGGAGGAAGAATGCTCCGGCTCCTTTGTTGGCGAAGTGGAGCCACAGGGTCACTGCGGCCAGCAGCGGCGACAGACACAGCAGTGCAGTGCCTGAGATGAGAATGTCGAGCGGGCGTTTGAAGTAGCGTTTATACATTGTCGAGAATCTGTCGGTAATACTCTTTGAGGCAACGGCGCACGTACGACTGCTCGTAGCGCGAGGCTATGAGGGCGCGTGCCTTCGAGGCCAGGCGCCGGGTCAGTGTGTTGTCGGTTACGAAGCTGTGCATGGCGCTGTGGAGAGCCTCGGCATCGCGCGGGGGGATTATCGTGCCGTTTTCGCCTTTGACGATGATTTCGCGTGAGCCGTTGATGTCGGTCACGATGGAGGGGAGTCCCATTGCTCCGGCCTCGATTACGACGTTTGGGAATCCCTCGCGGTAGGAGGGGAAGACCAGGGCGTCGGCTGCGGCGAGCCAGGGACGCACATCTGTCTGCCGGCCCACGTCCTCGATTGCCGGGTTGCGGTCAATCTCAGCCGCGGTTTCCGGGCGCAGCGGGTCAAGCTCAGGTTCTTGACCGCCGACGAGAATCAGCCGGGTCGCCGGGAGCTCTTTGTTGAGCCTGCTGAAAGCCCCGACAAGTTCATTGATACCTTTGTCGCCCACGAGTCGGCCGATGAATATGAATGTGAAAACATCTTCTCTGCGGATTTCCGCCGCCAGAGCCATAACGCCGGGAGTGCGGTCGTAATGTGTGAGGTCGATGCCCCGGATATTTCCGTGGCCGAGCACCCGGAGCGGTCTGCGGGTGATATGATGATTCTCCAGGTCGGCTTTCACCCCTTTCCCCTCGGGCACTACGTGTGTGGCGCAGGCGCATGTGAGGCGGTCGGTGAACATCAGAATCTTTTTCGTAAACCCTGAAGCCGTCGGGAATACCAGTCCGGTGAAGGTGTGCACCCGCACCGGCACGCGGCACATCCATGCCGCCATCATGCACAGCAGTCCGGCCTTCGGGGTTATGGAGTGGACCATCCGCGGTTTCTCGCTGCG
>SCEJ01000104.1 GCA_004102785.1 Muribaculaceae bacterium Isolate-013 (NCI) | reverse complement strand
CGGGTGTTTGACAGTTTGAGGTGAAATTTTTATTAAAATAGTTGGCTCACAATTTGGTAGAGTCAATTTTTATTTATATATTTGTTGCTATATTTTACTATATAGGATGAACTACAAACTTACTGTCACTCGCTCGAAGAACGCAAAGTGCTTCTATATTCAGACTACCTACCGCAAGAGGGACGGCAGGCTGTCATCAAAGACCGTCAAGAAGCTCGGTAACGAGACTTTCATAAAGGAGAATCATGGAGTCGATGACGCCGAGGCATGGGCACGTGGGGAACTCGAACGTATGCGTCAGGCCGCGCGGGAGGAAAAGCAGGGCCTTGTGACGGAACTCCACCCCGACAGGCTCGTCACGGACACCGAGCGGATTTTCAACGGCGGAGACATTTTTATCGAGAAGGTTCTCACACTACTGGGACTAAGGGATATATGCGGGGAGACAGCCGACCGGCACAGGTTCAGGTTCGACCTGAATCGCTATCTGACGCGCATGGTGTGCAGCCGCATACTCCATCCCGGTTCGAAACTGGCCGACTTCATCAACGGGCGCCGCTTCATCGAACGCAGTGATCTGAAACTCGAGAACTTCTACCGCAGCCTCGACGTGCTCGGCGAGGAAATGGACGACATGCAGGGTGCCATATACAGGAAATCGCTCTCCACTATCGGGCGCAACACCGGAGTAATCTACTATGACTGCACAAACGTATTCTTCGAGACCGAAAGTGACGATGACTTCCGCAAGTACGGCCACTCAAAGGAAAACCGTCCCAATCCGTTGGTGCAGATAGGCCTGTTCATGGATATGGACGGACTGCCGCTGGGGATGTGCGTAAATCCGGGCAACACTTCCGAGCAAAAGACCCTGCAGCCTCTCGAAGAGGTTCTGGCCGAGAAGTTCGGCCTTAGCCGCTTCGTGGTCTGCACCGACGGAGGCCTGGGGTCGAAGAGCAACCGCCGCTACAACGTCACCGAGGGCCGAAACTTCATAACCGTGCAATCGCTCAAAAAGTTAAGCGCCCATTATCAGGACTGGGCCACGGCTCCCGAAGGATGGCATCTCAGACCCCGTCTGAAAGACGACGGAACCACCCGTTGCCTGCACACCTACAATCTCGGGGAAATAGACCTTGACAACTATACCGATGATGTATTCTATAAAGAATGTCTTACCGACGAGACTGCTTTCGACGAACACCTCATCGTAACATACAGCCGCAGATACGACCTGTATCAGAAACAGTTGCGCGCACAGCAGACACAGCGTGCAATTACTAAGATAAACCGCGGCGAGATACGCCGCCCCAAATCTCCCAACGACTGTCGCCGCTTCCTCAAAGACACCTATTTCGATGCGAAAGGCAATCCCCTTGATGTAATCACTTCCGCAGTCCTTGACCTTGAGCAGATCGAGAAAGAAGCCCGCTTCGACGGCTTCAACGCCCTTGCCACCGGCCTCGACGATGATCCCTGCACCATTATCAGGGTCAACTCATGGCGATGGGAGATAGAGGAGTGCTTCCGGGTAGAAAAATCAGACATTGACATGCGCCCGGTATATGTCCGCAATCCCAAGCGCATAACCGCCCACTTCTTTATCTGCTTCATCGCATTGCTCGTACTTAAAATATTGCAAAAACAGCTCGGCACTCATTATCCTGTATCGCAGATACGCAGGACCTTGTCAGAGATGAACCTTGTCCGGCTTGAAGGCTTAGGATACATACCGGCATTCAACAACACCGAACTCACGACAGACATACAGGAATATGCCAAAATACACATTGACAGGCAGATAAACACACCCCCGCAGATTAGAGCCGACTACCGCCTCGCACGCAAGTGTTAAAGTAAAGTTAAAAAATCAGACGGTTGCCGTATAGCTACATTGCTATCGCGGCAACCGCCTGTGTATCTATGCGTTACAAATCAAACTGTCAAACTCAGGAA
>SCEJ01000103.1 GCA_004102785.1 Muribaculaceae bacterium Isolate-013 (NCI) | reverse complement strand
CTTCGGGCTACGCCCTCAGTCAACTCCGCCCAGGGATAGGACCCGGTCAGTCAACCCTCTCCAGAGATAGGGTAAACCAATATCAGTAAACATACCAAATCGAGTCAACCATTTTCAGGAACGGACAAACCTGGCGCGTTCCAACATTTTGCGAATCGATTATGACACATATATCGGATTTTTTTAGTAACTTTGCACTTGGATAAGACTCTCTCTTCAAGAGATTTGGATAGATGCTAAACAACGAACATACAAATCTATCCCTCGCAAATAGAGGGAGGGCGACTGGTTGATATTGCATGGTTTCCATTGTCATAATATGATTGATTGGTAGAGCCTCTCTAAATTAGAGAGGCTTATTCAATATGCAAAGTTAGTCATTTTTCTGCGAATAAGCACTCTTAAGTCCAGTAAAAATATATGATGATGCTGGATTCTTCGTGGAATTCACTCAGTTGTTTAGGAAATTAAGTTTAATAGTCGTCGCAGACAGCTGAACAGATTATGATTACATGGCATCCAATTCTCTAATTTAGAGAGTTGGATGATTGCTAAACAATAAAGCCTCAATTTCCGAGGTGGAAACTGAGGCTTATGCTAAAGGCTTTTGAGTATAAGGGAATTGGCTTTGTCAACGACGGACGTGTCGAGGCTGGCGAGGTAGATTTGGGTTGTTGCTTCGCTGTCGTGACCCATACCTTCGGATATGACCGAGAGAGGGATGCCCTTGGCTTTTGCGGCGGATGCCCAGCTATGACGGGCAACATAGAGGGTCAGAGGTATGCTTACACCAACTATTTCTGCGATTCGCTTCAGATTATGGTTGATGTTATAGGCGGTATTGCGATAGGTGCATCGCTCATTGATTCCGTGATTACGTATGACTGGAAGCAGATAGTCGCTCTTATTCTCAGGGTATTTGTCGAGAATCATCTGCATCTCCTTTGTCCACTCTATTATCAGTTGCTGACCGGTCTTGCGGCGACGATAGGTTACGTAGCCGTTTTTGAGGTCTGACTTTTTCAGAAATGCCATGTCGATGAAGCTCATCCCACGGAGATAAAAACTCATCAGGAACATATCACGGGCGAAGTCGAGTGTCGGAGTAAGCGACAAGTCCAATGCCTTGATTTTTTTGATGACAGCCAGAGGTAAGGCGCGTTTGACAGTCTTGTCAACCCCGGTATATACCTTTCGGAACGGGTTGCGGTCCTCGATAATGTCATCTTCGACCGCACGATGATACACAGCGCGGAGTACGCGGGTATAGAACGATATGGTATTTGGAGCAACTCCCCGTTTCTTGTGCCACGCTTCATATGCTTCCATTATCTCGGATGTGATGCAGTCGAGCATTATGTCCTCATCTTGTCTGTTATCGTCCTTAGACGCTTGGCTTGCCAAGAACTTCTTGAAACTGTTGAGAGTAGATCTGTACGTTTCGGATGTCCTTATCTTTCCATTCTGTTTCAGTCTGGCGATAAGACTCTCCATGAAGTTGAACAAAGAGTATTCATGCGCGTAGCGGTTGAACTCGTCAATAACATCGTCTGCGGTGTATATCAGACCGTTGGCGTCCAGCTTACGGTCAATCTTTGTCAACCTCTCGATGTCCCACCGAATACGCTCACGAATTGAGAGTATGAACGATTTGCGCTCACTTTTCTGAGTGGTCGTAACCATTGAACGATTTTCATCCCATTCAGATGAAAAGACCTTATAGTCGGTCAGAAGCTGTCGCACCTTCCTTTCATGGATAATCTGATAGTAGATTGTGCCCTCGTGGTCAGCGACAGTCGAGGGCCGGAACTTTACTTTTATCGAAGCCATTTGGATTATGTTATTTGATTTGTCTATAAGAATCGAGTAGGAGGTAAACACTAATCATAGGGTGTTTATCTCCTACTTTCGTGTTTACCGACCTCTCACACCACCGTACGTGCCGTTCGGCATACGGCGGTTCTTAACGCGGATGCAGTTTCTCGTA
>SCEJ01000102.1 GCA_004102785.1 Muribaculaceae bacterium Isolate-013 (NCI) | reverse complement strand
TGAAAAAAATAAGATTTTGATAACATAATAACTCTTTGACATACAGACATGGAAAAATTACCCGATTCGCAATGAACCGGGTAAGGGAAGATATGATATTTATTTTAGTTTAAATGAAAGAGCCGTGGATTGCACCTGGTTGCTGATTGTCCGTCGGTGTTTCGGGGATATTTTTTTTGCTGAAATAACGTAGTGAATAATAGGGGTATAAGGATTTTGTGGTTAAATATGTCAAAAAAAGTTGCTCAAAAATTTGCATGTTTCACAAAAAGGGCGTAACTTTGCATCGCTTTTGAAAACCAAGCCACCTGCTCAAAGGAGCAATGAGGTAGGCGAGGAGCCTTTAAAAGAAGGAACTCGGGGTGTAGCTCAGTTGGTTAGAGTACGCGTCTGGGGGGCGTGAGGTCGCTAGTTCGAGTCTAGTCACCCCGACAAAAGCAAAGAAGATGTGCCAGTCTGATTGGCGCATCTTCTTTTTTTTGATACTATTTTTAGTAATGTATCATATTGAAGCAGGCATTCCCTCGGGGTAGGGGATGCCTGTTGTGATGCGGTGAGTTTGTATGCTGTTGTTTTATGGGGTTACGGGGGAGTCCAGTGGCGACGGCCTGTCGGGCTGTGGCTGCGATGGTTTGTGGCGTTTTACAGGGCGTGAACCTTTGGCGCGTGACTTTTTTGAAATTTGGCGTATAGTGTCTTGCGCGTCTTTTACGATGGATGAACGTTCGGTGTTATATTGAGTTGGGGCTACTGCGGCTGCTACGGAATCTTCAGGAAACAGAACTGCGCCGGAAGTGTTGCCGCTGCTGCATCCGGCCGGTGATTTCAGCCATGCGATAGCTGATATTGCCAGTAGAATGGCTGCGAGCCCTATTGTGCCTCGTATTTCGCCGTCTGAAATTCTCATTGCGTGTTATTGGGGGGGCTTATTGTCGGCTGCTTACCATATGTTGAAACGGTATCCGATTGAGATTTCGCCGTTTAGATTGTTGGTGATAAGGGTATGCTCCTTGTCGTATATCAGACCGGTGTCGGCGTTTGCTACAATGCCGAAGAACCATTTTTTCTCGTGATTGTAGATTATTGATGCACGCGCGCGGTTGCTCATGGCGAAAGTGGTGCGTGTGTGGTCGGGGGTGTTTATGTAGCCTTTGCGTATACCGAATGTGGGGGCTTCGGAGATGCCGAGCACCCATCCGCGACGAAACACCCAATTATAGGCGTAGCCGATTTTCAGAGCGTAGTTTTTGTTTTTTACCTGGTAGTGGTAGCTCCAGGACTCCGGTTTGCCCGGGGCGAACTGCTCGGCGAAGTCTGTGAAATCGAATTTATAGTTCTGTCCCCAGAATGAGAGTCCGGCATATAGCGAGCCGGAACTCTTGCGCTGTATCTTTGAATAGGAGAAGGCTGCCGCCTGCGAATAGTGGCGGTGGTTGAAGAAGTAATATAGGTCAACGCCCCACAGGCGGGTGTCTATGCCCTTGAACGGGATGTCGACCTTGCGGCTGGCCTCCGGCGAGCCTATGCGTTTTATGGTTGTACCCACGTCGTTTGTTATCCAGTAGCAGTCGGCAGCGAAGAGTGAGCAGTTGAACTGGAAATTGAATTTCTTTCGAGAGCGGCTTGCTCCGTTGAAGATTTTGCCGAAGTCAAGGTCGTAGCCTAACGATACGGCCATGTATGTGAGGTACACACCGAGCGATGTGCTTGGTTTTGACAGCATTTCCATCCGGTAGCCGTTGTCGAAGCGGAAGTTGTAGTTGTCGGTCCATGATTCCACGCGGGTTTTTATGTTGAATAGTTTGCCGGATCCTTCCACATAGGTGGAGTCGTATGAGTTGAAGAAGTCCGAACCCCAGCGGTATGTGTTGATGCAGAACCGCGGGAACTTCCCCCATTCGGCAATCGAGTCGAGTGCCAGAGAGAAACCTGACGCCTTGGCCGGTATGGTCAGAAATACAAGCCCGAACAGCAATGGCAACAGCATGCGGCATGACCCTGGCCGCGAGGTTCTGCGGTTGCCGTGGGTGGGGGACGCCTGTGTTGTGGACAGTTTGCAATCAGACATTCTGCTGTTGGATTATACAAATGACTTTTATCGCGAAATCGGATGCAAAGTTACGCTTTTTTCGGGTGTAAAACAAGAGGCGCGTCAGGGCATGGTAGCCTGATGCGCCTCTTGTGGTTCGCCCGACATGGGCATAATCTAACGGGTGAAAGTCCCGAGCGCGCCCCGATAGCGGGAAGCACATAGTCCGAGGCAACGGTGTCTACCGTGAGGAGAATCGAAAGGAAGCTAAGGACAAAAGTC
>SCEJ01000101.1 GCA_004102785.1 Muribaculaceae bacterium Isolate-013 (NCI) | reverse complement strand
TAGAGGGGAAGCTCTTCCTAAAAGTGAACCGAGAGAAGACCCACGTCGGCAGTGTCCACGGACAGAAGTTCCTCGGCTACTCATTCAACATGTGAAGAGGAAAGTCTCGCTTGTGCGTTCATCCGAAGACCAAAGCCAAACTGCGGGCGAAGCTCAAAGAGCTGACATCGCGCAGTAACGGCTGGGGCTACGAGAAGCGCAAGGAGAAACTGACCTATGCAATCCGAGGGTGGGTAAACTACTTTCGGTTCGCCGAGATGCGCAACTTTCTGAAAGAAACCGATGAATGGTTGCGCAGTCGCATACGCATGTGTATATGGAAATGCTGGAAACGAGTTCGGACACGCTTCAAGAACCTGCAACGATGTGGCATCGCGAAATGGCAGGCATGGCAATGGGCTAACACCCGAAAGGGGTACTGGCGCACTGTTCACAGCCCGATATTGACACGAGCCATATCAAACGAGAACTTGAAGCGCGCACACTATCCCACACTTACGGAATACTACGAGAAACTGCATCCGCGTTAAGAACCGCCGTATGCCGAACGGTACGTACGGTGGTGTGAGAGGTCGGTAAACACGAAAGCAGGAGATAAACACCTGCGATTAGTGTTTACCTCCTACTCGATTAGGGGTAGGGAGGAGGTTATTTTTCGTCGGAGGAGGAGAGGTCAACGGCGTAGTACACTTTTCGGCCGGTGGGGTAGATGCCGGTGATGAACATCACTTTGTCGGAGTCGCCGCTCTTCATGATGGCGTTGTATATCTCCTCGACATCGTCGGGGGTGCGTACGCGGGCATTGTTTATGTCGAGAATCACAAAGCCGTTCTTGATGCCGGCATCGCGGAATTTGCCGGCGGTGAGTCCGGTCACCTCCACACCCGATGATAGCTGCATTTCACGCATCTTCTCGGCTGAAAGCTCTTTCAGCGCGCATCCGAGTGCCGAGAAGTCGGAGGTCTTTGTCACTGCTGTGGTGCCCTGGGCGTTGCGGAAAGTCACCGATGCGGTGTGCTTCTTGTTGTCGCGCAGATATTCCACCGAGATTTTGTCGCCGGGAGAATATTTGCTTATCTCGCCCTGGAGCTGGGCGGTGTTGTGTGTGGCAACCCCGTTGATGGCGGTGATAACGTCGCCTTCCTTGATTCCGGCTTCCATCGCGGCGGAGCGGTCGGAGACTTCGGCCACGAATATGCCGTCGTTCACAGCCGTTATCCCTTTCTCCTTGGCAAGCTGCGGGGTGAGCTCCATGAATGTGATGCCGAGCACTGCGCGCTGCACCGAGCCGTATTCCTTGAGGTCGGATACCACTTTCGACACTATGGAGGTAGGAATGGCGAATGAATAGCCGACGTAAGATCCTGTTTCGGAGTAGATTGCGGTGTTGATGCCGACGAGCTCGCCGGCAGTGTTGACCAGGGCGCCTCCGGAGTTGCCCGGATTGACTGCGGCATCGGTCTGGATGTAGCTCTCTATGCCCATTGTGCCGCGGCGCTGGGCGTTGCCCCCCATTCCGCGCGCTTTGGCCGATACGATGCCGGCGGTTACGGTGGAAGTGAAGCCGAATGGGTTGCCTACGGCGAGCACCCACTGGCCGATGCGGAGGTCGTCGCTGTTGCCCATCGGTATGACATGGAGGCCTTCGGCTGATATTTTTATGAGCGCCACATCGGTCACCGGGTCGGTTCCTATCACGCGGGCGTTGTAGGTTGAGTTGTCGTTGAGAGTGACTTCAAGGCGGTCGGCGCCCTCAATCACGTGGTTGTTGGTCACGATATATCCGTCCTGACTCAGGATTACGCCCGAGCCAAGGCCGCGCGGCTGTTCCTGTTGCTGCCCCTGCTGCTGGCGGGGCTGCTGCTGACGCGGGGTGCCGAAGAAGAAGTCGAAGAAAGGGTCGCCGGAGTAGCCGCCATAGCTCTGGCGCTGGCGTGCTGTGGCGTAGCTTTTGATAGATACCACACCGTTGACGGCGCTTTCAGCCGCTTCGGTGAAATCGGTGGGGGCATTGCTGCCGTGCGACGAGGTCATTACCCAGTCGCCCGAGTTGCGTGCGCCGCAGGCGGTGAAAACCGTCATTGCCGCAAGTGCCGCGGAGATAGTAATGTGATGTATCGCTTTCATATCATTTATGAATTTTAGGTTTGTCGATAAGATTATTGATTACGTGATAAACTGTCGGAAGTGTGACACCGCAAAGTTAATCCAAGATTTTAACATTACATAGTTAAAAATACCTATCGTTAGATAATTTGTTGATAGCTTAAGATTATTTAAACCATGAGCGGCGTCAGAGCGTGAACCGGTTGCTGTTTGTACTTTTTAACTTTGTCGGGAGATATATTGGCTGTATCTTTCCTCTAAAACGTATTTGGCATCTTTCCGTCAAAATAGATTAAAACGAGAGCATAATGGCCATGTTTCAGAACATATAGGCGTGATTATGCATCCCATGTCAGTGTTGCCACGGGTTTAGATATAAGATTATTACTTTCCTCTACAAGCTTGGTTAGCTTATGCCGGTGTCCAACTCCTTCCCGATGCGTTTGCAAATTTGCGAACCGGGCTGCCATGCACCACAAAGATAATTACATTGCATCG
>SCEJ01000100.1 GCA_004102785.1 Muribaculaceae bacterium Isolate-013 (NCI) | reverse complement strand
TCTACGGAGATAAACACGTCTTGTTCGCCACCGTAGAAGACATCCTCTCCAACGTTGGTAAACGATACATGATTAATTTCTGTAGACCTGCGGCTTAACATATCAATACATTAATTTATTTTTACGACATACTTATCATTCAAAAATCAATACTTTACAACACTGCCGCAATATTACGAATTGAAGAAAGACGCTTCATAAAAGATGCGTCTGACTTCGCCATCTGCATATTATAATCACTTTGCAGATTAAGCAATAAATCAGCCGGTATATTCAATGCCGCTTCTATAAGTAAAGCTATTTCGGTATTAACCCCTCTCTTCCCTTTTATTATCTCATTAAGCAGAGAAGGCTTTACACCTATACTCTCGGCGAGTTTTGCCTGAGTAAGACTATTTGCCTCAAGTTCATCTCGGATAAGTTCTCCCGGATGAGTAGGTTCAAACGGCATAAGATTGTTAGCTATCATATAACTGTATTACGATGCAAAGATATAAAAAGTTCTCAAACTTCACAAATTTGTGAAGTTTATTTTGTCTAAACTTACATCATTACATCAAACCCGACATCGAACAACTTAATATTGCATTAAGTCAAGATCGCTTAAATTTAGGTTATCTGTAATCCTAACCATAAAATCACTCAAAAATTCATTTAATCACCAATCAAAAAGTTTATGCTCAGCCTGGATTGATACTCAACAGTTTACAGACTCAAATGAGGTTATTTTCGGTTATTTCAAGGTGTCCGTATGACACTGACAACTCACTTTCAATCAGTGCGGTTTTATTTCCGTAAAACAATTTAAAACCGTACTGAAATGGAAACATCAACACCAACTTTCGACCAGCTGCCACATGTGGTAAGCGGTCTCTCCGAGAAACTCGACCGAGTGCTTGACCTGCTTGAAAAGGCAGGCATCGCCGGCCACTCCAAGCAGTCCAAGCCTTCACGCAGACTCGTGTATGCGAAAGAGGCTTGCCAGATAATAGGCAAGTCACTTTCCACCCTTTACCGCGCGGTCAAAGCTCCGAATGACCCTATTCCGAGCTATAAGCGCGGCAAGCTCCTCTACTTTTATGAGGATGAAATCTACGCATGGATCGAGGGCGGCCGTAAACACTCCGCCACTCCATCCCTCGCCGAAACCGCAGCGGCCATCACTGCCGGTATGAAACGCCGTCCCCGCGGGGGCTATAATTTCTGAGCCTATGGAAAAGAATATTACCCCAGACTCTGTAATCAGCGCGTTGATGAATCACGCCAAGACATCCGACAGTGATTTCCCGGTGCAGGTGTTCCCCGCCAAGATGCAACGGATTATACTCGAACTCAACACCACCTGTGGTTTCCCAATTGACTACACAGCATCGGCTATGATTGCCGCCATATCCGTGGCAATCGGCAATACCCACCGAATCGAGGTTAAACGCAACTGGCAGGAATCGGCAATCGTGTATATCGCGATTGTCGGACGCCCCGGAGATTGCTTATCGGCTTGCCGCTTGCGAAGCAAGAACTCGCATCCGCTTACATTCGTAATGCGTCCGCTTATCAATGCCGACTGGAAAAACAATCAGGAGTTTCAGAAGAAGCATTGCGAGTATCAGCAAGCGGTGGCGATGAGCCGCAAGGAACGCATCAGTGCCGGACTGGATGAATTCCCGAAAGAGCCTAAGCGTCTGCGCTACCTTGTGTCGGACGTGACGCAGGAGGGTCTCAGTGCCATTCACTCCCACAATCCCCGTGGCTTATGCCTTTGGGTTGATGAGTTGTCGGCATGGTTCAAGAACTTCACCCGCTACAACACCGGCTCGGAAGAGCAATTCTGGCTTTCGGCTTTCAACGGCAGCACTACAATGTCTGACCGCAAAAATTGTCAGAACTCCATCTTCATCAAACGTCCGTTTATCTCAGTGGTTGGAACAATTCAGAAACGTCTGCTCACCGAACTTGCCAACGGTGAGAGAGCAGCCAACGGGTTGGCTCAGTCAAGCTTCGCCCTACTTCGTGGTCATTGACCGCATACTCTTTGCTATGACCAAGAGCAACGGCAAACCGAGATGGAACGAGGATGAAGTGCGTGACGATCTCGACCGTGATTGGGAGCGCATACTCAACCGTCTTCTTTCAGTGGAGTGTGTGGTCAACGAGGAGAAGGAGCCAATACCCACTGTCATGCGGTTCACTGCGGATGCAAAACGCAGGCTCTATGAGTGGCAACATGAGAACGCCGCGCTATGCGATAATGAGATGAGCGGCAATGTGGTCAGCTTCTTCTGCAAACTCGAAATCTATGTACTACGGTTCTGCCTGATATTCCGGATTGTTCGCTGGGCTGTCAGCGACGGGGAGCTTCGTCCCTCGGACATCGAAGATGAAGACGTGGCAGGAGCGATAGAATTAGCTGAATACTTCCGGGGCAACGCACTCAGTGTGCTCACCTGCATCAGCGAGGAGAAACTGAATGAACTGCACCGCACCGTGTATGAGCATCTCACCGAGGAATTTTCAACCGCTGACGGCATCCGTATAGCCGAGCGGTTCGGGATGAAAGGCCACACCTTCAAGATGTTTCTCACCCGCAATCTCAACACTCTGTTCCGTCGTGTACGCCAAGGATGGTATAAGAAGCTGTCATGTTACTCCGCTAACAAAGTTACTACCGATGAGCAGGATTGATGATGCAATGGTGGAGGCCACCATGCGTGGCTACGACCGGAACAATCTCTTCGCCTTCGTGGCAGCGATTGTCGGCAGTGATGAAGCACGGCAGTTGATGGAGATGTATCGCGTAGGCACATCGAAGCATTGGCAAGGTGCCACGGTATTCTGGCAAATCTCGGTTGACGGTGAAGTCCGTGGCGGAAAGATTATGCTGTATGACACGGCTCTTTCATTTAAGATTTGGTCTCATTGTCGAGAAATGTGTTATTTTATAGCGAGAGCAGTGCGGACGGAGATGAGCTTTAGTCTCTGATTTTCAATGAAATAAGTGTGATAAAAATTTGGCCAAGTGGTAGATTTTTAGTAACTTTATAGGTGAATATCAAACAGTTACGTTAAAATGAAGCCACTTGACC
>SCEJ01000099.1 GCA_004102785.1 Muribaculaceae bacterium Isolate-013 (NCI) | reverse complement strand
GAAGAATGTGGCGCAGCTCGTCCACTCCCGCCATCGTAGTGTACACAACTTCCTCATGAACCTGCTTGCGGCAATGGGGGCGTATTGTTTCTTCGCCACAAAGCCGGAAGTGAACTTCGACTTTGAGGTACCCGAGTCAAGCGGGCAGCTTGTCCTCTGGGATTAACAACACCAAACTGTACAAATAAATCAGGCGACCTTGAAAGGCCGCCCAATACTCTATGTCTTTTGCTTGGTTGAAAATCATAAAGTTCTTATCCCGAACTCGCGTAAAAAGAAAATTCTTAGTTTAGCCCTTGTAGCCATGTCGTTCGTGACTTTCAGCAGCATGGCTCAGACCGCAACCTCGACTGCCGACGGCAACAAAAAAGAGCGCGTGTGCCGAGAGAAGGCCGACTGTCAGCAGAAACGCGAATGCCGCAACCCCTTTGCAGGTCTTAATCTCACCGAGGCACAGCAGGCAAAGCTGAAGGAGCTCAACGACCACCGTAAAACCGAAAAGCTGGAAGCAGCAAAAGCAAGAAAAGAGTCGAAGCAGCGACTCGACTCCACGCGCATTGCCGACCGCCGCGCCTCAAAGAAGGCATACCTTGAAGAGGTAAAGGCTATCATAGGCCCCGACCAGTATGTGATGTTCCTTGAGAACTTCTACGTGAACGGTGGCAATAGCAACAAAGCAGCCATGTCGAGAGGCAAAGCGGCAAAAGCTCGTGAAGACAAAGCCTTCCGCTCCGGACGCCACGACAAAGCCGTAAACCGCCACCACGCTTCAGCAAAGAGCGCTAAAGCAGCAAAAAGCGCCAAAAGTACTACTACCACTGATGCCAACGCAAATTCCTGAAATATAGACGCAGGCATTTAAGTAATACAACATCCGCCCCCGGATGGTTCCGTAACGAACCATCCGGGTACGGATGTTTTTATCATCACCCTGTCCGACTAATGTCTCAAACGGCACATTGCCGCTATAAAAATTAAGATGCGTATGCCGTGAGAAAAATAGGCCGAGAACTTGCGTATCCCGGAAGAAATGATTACCTTTGCACCCTGAATCACAAAGACAATTTTTATAAACTTGTCGAGAACAAGAAAATAAACACCATACAGAGATGAAAAGAACCTACCAGCCCTCCAACCGCAAGAGAGTCAACAAACATGGTTTCCGCGAACGCATGTCGACCGCCGACGGCCGCAAAGTGCTTGCCCGCCGCCGCGCAAAAGGCCGCCTGCGCCTCACCGTTTCCTGCTCTCTGGGCAGCAAGTAACGCCACGCCCCCTCCCGCGTGGACTATGCCCAAGTTATACCCCCGTTCAGGCCATGCGCCCGACCGGGGGATACTTCATTGACCACCCACCCACACCCCACTCGCAAAAAAACACCACATGAGCAACACCGCCGACTACTGGACAGCACCCGCCGAGAGCGCCACAAACCCCGGCCGACTGATAATGGTCACCGGGCGCCGCAACGTGGAGAAATTCATCGACAACCCCCGGTTCAGATTCCGCATAGAGATAATATGGATCTATGACGGCGACGCCAACGGAATGCCCGACCGCACCACATCGGAAACGATGGAGCGCGTGCAGGGTGTGTTCGAGACGGAATTCGCACGCGACCCCGTGGCCGTGCTCACCGGGATATACACCGGCGACGGACGCCGCGACTGGGTGTTCTACACCACCAGCCTCCACATCTTCCAGCGCAAACTCAACGAAATGCTCGCCCCCTTCCCCACGCTCCCCCTTCAGTTCCACGCCGAAGAGGACCCCCAGTGGGAGGAATACCGCCACATGAAAGAAGCCACCGAAATAACCGACGAAGAATGACCCCGACAACGACACCACCCCACACCCCGGCAATCGATTCAGCAGCCGGGATGAAACTCATCGGCCGATACTTCCCGAAGCTCACCGACAGCCAGCGCCGGCAGTTCGAGGCCCTCGGCGCGCTCTACGACCACTGGAACGGAATGGTCAACGTGATATCGCGCAAGGATATAGGCAACCTCTACGGCCACCACATCCTCCACTCGCTGGCCATAGCCCGGTTCCTCACCCCGCAGCCCGGCACAGAATTCATGGACCTGGGCACCGGAGGAGGGTTCCCCGGCATCCCCCTGGCCATAATGTGGCCCCAATGCAGCTTCCACCTCATTGACCGCATCGGCAAAAAAGTCAATGTGGCCCGCCAGGTGGCCCAGGCCATAGGCCTTGACAACGTCACATTCCAGCACGGCGACGCCGCCGAATGCCGCCGCAGGTTCGACTACGTGGTGAGCCGCGCCGTCACCGACCTCGACAAACTCCTGCCGATGGCCCGCCGGAGCATCGCGCCCCGCGGTCGCAACAAACTTCCCAACGGTCTCATCTGTTTAAAGGGAGGGGACCTGCGGCAGGAAATCACCGGCGCCGGCGCCTCCGATGCCCTCGAAGTGCCCCTCTCCGACTGGTTCGCCGAAGAGTTCTTCGCCACCAAGAAACTGATATACAAACCCCTGTAAACACCCCGCAGCATGGAAATACGCCGACTCGTCACCAACATATTCGAGGAGAACACCTACATTATATGGGACGCCGGCTCGCTGGAGGCCGCCGTTGTCGACCCCGGGATGCAGCGGCCCCAGGAGATGGCCGACTTCGTGAATTTCATTCGCCACAGCAACCTCAGGCTAAAATACATCCTTCTCACCCACGGCCACCTCGACCACACCTTCGGAGTGGAAAAGGTAAAAGAGGAGTTCGGCCTGGAAATAATGGGCGCAGAAGCCGACGAGCCCCTTCTGATGCACCGCGACGACCAGGCACGCCGCTTCCGTCTCCCCTACCGCCTGGCTCCCCTGCGGCTTGACCGTAAAATTGCCGACGGAGACGAACTCCGGCTCGGCAGTCAGAAAATAATAGCCCTGGCCGCTCCGGGGCACTCCCCCGGCTCGCTGGTATACTACGTGCCCGAATCGGGATTCGTGCTCACCGGCGACGTGCTTTTCAGAATGGGAATCGGACGCACGGACCTCCCCGGCGGCTCGCAGGCGCAATTGCTCGAAAGCATCCGCACAACGCTGTTCACCCTCCCGGCCGACACCGTGGTCTACCCCGGCCATGGCCCCGCCACCACCATCGGAGCCGAAAAGGTTAGAGGTTAGGGGTTAGGGGTTAGAGGTTAGAGGTTAGAGGTTAGAGGTTAGAGGTTAGAGGTTAGAGGTTAGAGGTTAGAGGTTAGAGGTTAGAGGTTAGAGGTTAGAGGTTAGAGGTTAGAGGTTAGAGGTTAGAGGTTAGAGGTTAGAGGTTAGAGGTTAGAGGTGAGAGGTTAGAG